>CALLMH010000050.1 GCA_938007965.1 uncultured Saprospiraceae bacterium
GCCAAAAATGAAAGCCCGAACGGCGAGTGGAAGTTTAGGTTGAAATTTATTACCTCTTATTTACGTAAAATCAAGCGTAAACGGGGTATTCATTCAGCAGTAAGCGGAGTGAAGGGCTATATAAATAAGGAAATTCAGATCAACTGAATATCCCTAAGTAAGTATAGACTTGACTACTTTGTTTCGTTTTCTGTGTCAAGACAGTAATGAATGCCTAGCTCCAGCGAAATGATAGGCTTGAAAATATTGCATCATTTTTACGGTTAAGTCATCAAAAAAGGGTGATCTTTTCAGAAGTAAGATTGTCATAGCATGGTGAATAAAAGGATATTCTTTATTTCGGAATCTCCATACCCAGACTAGTCATTATCTAGACTTTCGTTATCCACTTCTACCACTTTGAAGTTTTTCGACATTGTTTCTTTGAAGTCTGACAAGGTTCCAAACTCGGTTCTATACCCGACACCAAGTCCATATCTTTGTCTTCTTACCGCTTCGATCTCATCGAAGTCGTAGCGGCCGTACATTCTTAGTTTGAGCTTTCTATCATCGGTCAAAAAATATTCTACTACAAAGTTACCGATAAAGTAATTTCCGATGGCGGTACCGTTGTTGAGTACATTATCCCATACATAGTTACCTCCTAAGTCCAATGACAACCGCTCGTTCAGAAATTTGAATCTGTTTTTTAAGTTGACTTCTATTTCATCAGGTGCGAGTCCGTTTGCTGTATTTTCTACTCCATTGAATGAATTTTTACGGAGACCAATATCAAAATCAAATCCAGATATCAATCCATTGTCCGCGAAAACCTCGTTTAACAAGCCAGTAAACAGAAGAGACGCCTGACTCGAGATAAACTCACTAAGTGTACCTATACCGGCGGACCCAATATCAGCACTACCGACAGCTATATCACTACTGTTACTCGGTAAGAAGGAATTGAATACGATCAATCCTAACACTTGACTATTGAGCTCCGTTTGATTCACTTGGAGTGTTCTCATTTTACTTACCATGACGGTCTGTAGCTCGCCCTGCAAGTCAGGAAAATCTAAATCGAAATTGACCTGTGGTTCGAACAATGTTCCACCCAGATTAAGAATCAATTCTACTTTTGTTTTACTTTTTGAAGCGGTTTGTAGTCTTGGATTATTATCACCGATAAATTCAGATAAGAATACATCCAATCCAGCCCTTAGGTCATAATCAGCGACGATATCTAAGGTTGCATTGATCGGATCACCCGTCCATCTGATCTGGCCTCCTCGTCGTACTTTGAATGGCTTTGCCACCGCTCCCAATGCTGTAAACAAATATTCACCACTTACGATTTCGTATGTTCCATACATATCGAAATCTCCATACCGTGTAATATTCATCTTCATATTTCCTCTGCCATTGCCTTGGATTACATCACCTCTACTTTCATCGAATATAATATTGACTCTTGCTTCGGGCGTCATCGTCATATCTATTTCGATATCTAATCCTTCAAAGCGGAATTCTTTCTCACTTTTTGTCTTTTTGGTGAGCAGATCTTCTTTCTTTATAAATTTGATGAAGTTCTTATCCGTACTCGTTTCTCCTTCTGATATCGGTATATTTAAGATGGATCCTTCTTTGGCATCCGCATTGATTTTCATATTTACCAAGTGGAATGGACCCGTGAAGTGTACAAACATATCCCCCTTGCCATATCCATAGTATAGCGGATTTTCAAATTTAGTGGTATTCAGAGCTACCACATCTTGACCGACAATTTTTGCATCCAAAACAAAATTCCTAAACGTATTATGATATAAACCGCCCGTCATATAACCGATTCCCCCCTCTGGATCTATAATCTCAGCACCAGTCAGGTCTATAAAGTCCTCCGTCACCCTTACCTCCTGATTTTCAAATTTGTAATCTACTCCCGTATATATGATCGTGACGCCACCATCGAGATCGCCCTTCCCATCTATTTGTAAGTCAGATATAGGTCCTTTTATCTTTGCTTTTAAACCTACTCCTCCATAGGTATTCCTAATCCCGTCTCCTAGTAGATATTCGAATATGGCCAGAGGGAACTTCTTAGTTTCTACAGTTGCATCTACTTCATTATTATTCTCAAGATCTATGGATGCATTTACAATCAACTCTTGCACCTCATCACCTAATGAAAACAACATATTTACTGGCTTATCTATATCTTTAGTGACATCTAGCTCCAGTGTGCCATAGCTATCGTTATTGATCGTGAAGTCTTCAATGTACATATTGGCCTCCAGATTTTGATTTTCGTAGACATCATCTATAAATACACTCAAGTCCCCTTCTCCAGCAAAATTCATTTGCTCGTAATTTATTAATCCATTGACCGTAGTGAAGTTGAAATCCGAAAGATATGCAGCTAATCCTTTATTATCCACGTCATCAATAGTGATCGACCGATTTCCGTCCGTCATTCTCAGATTATCAATACTGTGGTAACTGGACCCTACTACGATCTCATTGTTCGGTTCGAAAGACCATATGCCGCCTATTGCCTCTATCGTATTGTCTGTTATCGTAACTTTGTACCCTTTTGGATGAGGAACCATTCTTCCTTGTATGTCGATACTCTCTAATGAATCTACCAATTCGGTCGTACTGACTAGAAATTCGACAGTGTCTCCTCTCATTCTGCTTTGTAGATCGATAGGATTGAAAGAATTGTTCCCTATTATAGTGGAGTCTATGTTGATAAGAATATCTCCTCTGTTATTATCACTACTGATTAGCAATTGAGAATCCCAGAATTTATTATTTTGAATTCCTAGATACGGTATCGAAGAAGCGAATGATAGATCTCCTTTTCTAGTGTCTAATGATCCTTTGGCTATGAAGTCTTTTGTTTTTAATTCTTTGACGCCGACCAAATCGAAGTAATTCCTACTATCAAAAATACTAATATCAAATCTCAAGTCTTGCTCTGATGGTAGTATAGTATTATCAACCGTCCAATTCTGAGTAAAGTGCGGATACTTAGACTTAAGCAATCGCTTGGTAGCTGGAACCAAGTAATTTAGATCATATTCACCCTCTAGTTCCACACTAGCGATATCTGAGAAGAGTTTGATTTCTCTATTATTAAATCCAGCCTCGTATGCTCGTACAGATATTGTATCCATCAAATACAATGTATCATTGGCCGCCACTCGAAAATCACTTGCGATCATAGTTCCGACTACATCATTTATATTCCGGCCATAGCCATTGATATCAATATTTCCCTGAATCGCAAATGGCTTCTCCACAAGATTTAATTTTTCGAAGTCGATCTGTTCGATATTTGCTTTGAAATCTAGGTATGGAACACTGTCTTTGATCTCAATATTTCCATCAAATACAAAGTCAATATTCTCATCAGAAATACTAAACTCTCCGTTGAACTTATTCCTGTCTACTTGGGCGTCCATCACGAAATCCCGATATTCATACCCTTTGAATGTCAATGACTCGACAGTCGCATATAAATCAGAATACACCGAATTCAGAGTCAATCCCTTGCCATCATCAATCGAAGCGGAAAAATCAACCATCCCAAACTCTTCATTATCTGTCCAGTCTCCTAGTTGGAACTGCTCTACACTCAGCTCCCCACTGTACTGCGCCAAGCTACTTCCATCCTTGATATCTAATCGCATATCCATGAGTGCATCACCCATATCAGATTTGAGAGCTCCGAATATTACGAAGTCTTTCAAGTATCCATAATAACTTCCACTAAAGGAAATATTTCCAAGTTTGTCAAAATTTTCCGGCGGTGTAAATCCTGGTATAAACGACTTCAAAAAACCAATATTCGTGGTCAAGTTTTTCATTCTGATATCCAGAAACTCTCGGTCCTTGATTGTTATTTTCCTAGTCGAGAAACTTGCATCCAAGACGAGCTCATCTCCGACTCGTATATCCATATTCTGCCCTTTGAGATTATCAATAGGGCCACTGACTTGTCCAGCAAGGCTTACTGTTTTATTCTTATTTTGGATAAAGAAGGAGCTCCTGTTCAACTTCTCTACGAAGTGCATGATATCACCAAAATAAACTTTACTTGTCACAAAATTTGCAGACATCTCGACTCTATCCTCGAAATTATTGAAATCATCGAACGAATCAAATTCTAACTTTATTGACTTCTTGAGGTTGGTTCTATCTGTGACAAAAGCAAAATTAGGGATACTTATATTTTTGGCGTTTATCACAGTACCCTCACTCGTAAGTGACCTTACTTCGAATCCCTTATCATCTATAAAATCGAATCGATCAAGATCAAACTTATAGCTCTCACTTCCCTCCACTGCAATATCGGATACATCTAGATCAATATCCGAAATCTCGAAGTGATTATAATCTAGCACATCTGAATACTTCAATGGGGTCTTCGTCATATCTTCAAGAGAAAAGATTCCTCCATTGATACTTAATCGCTTCAATAATATAGTAGCCTCATTCTTATTGTGAGATATAGTATCAGAGACTTGTGCGATTTGTTTGCTATCGTTTTGTATGGCTATACTTTCCCCTTCTTTTACAATCCTAATAATAGGCTTATCTAGCATGAGACGTTCTATATCAATACCTCCATCGTCCAGGAATGAATTGATCTCTAGCGAACCACTGCCAACTCTTACGGATTGAACTTTCTTAGTATTTTCATTCTCTAAGACTAGGCCGACGTTTTTTAAATTGATCCGTTTTATATCAATGTTGAAAGAATCGCCTTGTTTTCCATCTTTTTTAGGACCATTTACAACAGATAAAATCTTTTGTAGATTATTCTGATCCTCGCCCGCTATCGTTGTGATTTTTATATTCGGAGAATCTAAGTTGATCTCATCTATTGCTACAGAATTATTATAAAGGCTATATAGGCTTTGTGCTAGACTTACTTCTAATGAAGCGGCTGACAAGATAGTATCTGATTGCACCCCGATAAGTCTAAATCCAGATAACTGTACACCCTCACTAATACTAAGATCCACCTTATCTATAGCAACTTCTCCATCTATGGAGTTACTGATTCGAGTTGCGATATAGTCTATTACCTTGTTCTGTACAGGTGACCACTGAATAAGAAAAAACAAAAGAAAAGGTAAAAGAAACAAAATAAACAAAGTCCATAGTAATCGTCTCCTCCATGGAGAAGTTCGTTTTACGATATCCTTATTTTCATTTTCAGTCATCAAATATTTCAACCAATATTTTGGCAAAATTTATCAAAAAATCATTCAGTTTAACAAGAACTTAATCCTTACGGGATTTCCTACCAGTTCAAAGCTCAAAAATACACAAACACAGTAGACTATTCGCTAACATTCGGTTATTATATACCTGTATTATTGTCGCTCAATGAGATTGTGTATATTTATTGCTTGCACAGCCTCTTTCACATCATGGACTCTGAGCAACTTTGCCCCATTTCGTAATCCGATCATATGTGCAGCTGTCGTACCATTCAGCGCATCGGCCGCACTGATATCAAGTGGCTTATATATCATAGATTTACGACTTATACCAATCATCACAGGACATTCTAATATCTTAAAAACAGATAACTTATCAAGCAATGAGTAATTTTGCGTTATTGTTTTTCCAAATCCAAATCCCGGATCTATGATTATGTCATTGAGACCTAAATTGCGCAATTCGAAGACTTTAGTTTTCATGTAGCTGAGGATATCCATAACCACATTATTGTAAGTTGGATCTTTCTGCATATCAGAGGGCTTACCTTGCATATGCATGAGTATGTATGGTACTTGTGATTTCATCGCTACTTCCATGATAGACGGATCAATACTTCCCGCTGAGATATCATTTATCATACTGGCACCCTCAGATAATGAGGCCTCTGCCACCGCTCCATGTACCGTATCTATTGAGATAATTTGATCTGGATATTCTTTCTTTATTCTTTTTATCACAGGGATGACCCGATCTATCTCTTCCGCTACGTCTATAATCTCAGCACCTGGTCGCGAAGACATTCCTCCGACATCTATGATCGTAGCTCCATCTACAATCATTTGCTCGGCTTTAGCAAATGAAGCGACTAACGAATTATGCTTTCCCCCATCGTAAAAAGAATCTGGTGTGACATTAAGAATGCCCATAACTAATGGAACAGACAAATCGATAAGCACTCCATTACAGTTTAGTGTATTCATAGTCCAAAAGTAATGAACATATAAGTGTTTTTTCTTTTTTGAAGTCATCAATTTTAAAATCCTCCTTCTTTAGAAAATGCTTATTACTGCAATAGTCCTATGCAGAAATAACACGAGAACTAGCACCATATATATTCTTACAATAACTGTACGCTCTACACCTCCGATAATAAGGTGCTATTTTTCTATAATGACAATGTCAAATCACGAAAATCCACTTCCGCAACTAGTAGCACTAAACTTCATCATTAGTAAGTGAGAAAAGAAGTTGCTTTATTTGAATGATCGTAGTATACGAACAACCGCTTTTGTTTCAACGAAAAACAAAAATCAGCCAATGCAAAGTCACCAGCGCATACAGAACTATGCATAAGAATCACCGCTAAAAAACAGACCAATAAGTGGCTAAATAAGCCTAAGAAAATCAGCGAAAGGAGGGTTATGGATATGAATGGTGCAAGCAAAAAACTACAATATTCCTTCCTAGTTAATACAAACTTATCTGTATAACATCCGAATCGTAATCTTACAATATCGTATTCAAATCTAATAGAATCACATCCCAAGATCTTCAAATAAATCCCATGTAGTAATTCATGCAAAGGGACCAATAATAAACCACTGAAAATCCCAAGACCGAATTGAAAGAAAAAATCGACAAGTACATCACCCTCCATAAACTGGTAAAAGAGGATTGAAAACAACATCAAAACCAATAGGGCTAAAAATGTAATATATACAAGGGTAATAAAAGATCTAGACTTAAACTGTTGAGTAATAAATTTTTGAAATTCATGACCATGATTGACTTCTGCCAATACCTTAATCTTATCGTTTTGATAGTGAGATACAGATCTCTGCATATTATCTCAGTTTCCGTACTCCTATAGCCAAACCGATAAAAATCAATGATGGAATCCCAATCCACACAAACTCACTTTTCAGCACTTCGAGACCCCACTTATTGAAGAATCTAGAAATCCCCAATGGAGAAACCTGTATCATTCTATACGGTAGGAAGTAACGACCGTCATCAAATGGAGAAAAATATGCAATCCCCATACCACCCGTGGTCATACCATCTAATACGCCATGACTTACGGTACAGACTATATAATAAAATCCAAGTATCGCTTTATCTTTGATTTCCTCTCTAAAGTGGAAAATAAGCATCATCATCAGTCCAAATCCAGCCCCGAATAATATAGAGTGAGTCATCCCTCTGTGTCCCCAAAATCCATGATATGGAATACCGAGATTGAACGAGATAACATCCAAATCTGGCATCATAGAACACAACATTCCTGTAGCGATAACGCCTCTACGTCTTAACCTACTGGGCAGTGCTGCACCCATAGCTCCAGCCAATGCTGCATGTCCGAAAACTGATGCCATATAATTATTTTGAAATTGCCTCATTGATTACATCCATCATCTTATCTACGAATATGAAATCTAGCCCTTTTAAGTACTGTTCTCCGATCTCTTTTACATGCTTCTCATTGTCTGCACATAATACGATTTTGTTGAGACCCGCTCTTTTGGCCGCTAATATTTTCTCTTTTATACCGCCGACTGGAAGCACTTTTCCCCTTAATGTTATTTCTCCAGTCATGGCTAGGTGAGCTTTCACCTTCTTCTCTGTCAATGCGGAGGTAATAGCAGTCATCATCGTAATCCCAGCAGATGGACCATCCTTTGGCACTGCGCCCTCAGGCACGTGTATGTGTATATCCGTAGTATCGAAAACGTCTATCGGGATGCCTAACTCTTCACTATGTGCCTTGATAAAACTCAGTGCTGTAGTCGCTGATTCCTTCATCACATCGCCGAGATTTCCAGTAAGGTTTAGTTTGCCTTTACCTTTACTCTTACTCGCTTCTATAAATAGGATGTCACCTCCCACACTTGTCCAAGCCAAGCCTACAGCTACTCCAGGTACATCTACTTTTTTGTACTTGTCTAGATCGACCTTAGTCGGGCCTAATATATCTTCGATCATTTCAGGAGTAATCTTCTTTTCGTACTCCGTTTCCATCGCTACCTTCTTAGCAATATTTCTCATCACAGAACCGATCGTTCGATCTAGAGATCTTACTCCGGCTTCTCTTGTGTAAGACTGTATGATCTTCTCGATAGTTTTCACTGGTAGTGTCAGGTCGCTTGATTTTAATCCATGATTTTTACGCTGTTTTGCTATCAAGTGTTTTTTTGAGATTTCTATTTTCTCTTCTGTAGAATATCCGCTCAGCTGGATGATCTCCATCCTATCCCGTAAGGCCGGCTGTATAGTATTCAATGAATTCGCAGTAGCTATGAAAAGCACCTTGCTCAAATCGTATTCTAGTTCTAAGTAGTTGTCATAGAAAGTCTCATTCTGCTCTGGATCTAGCACCTCTAGTAAAGCTGAAGATGGATCTCCTCTGAAGTCTTTGCCTATTTTATCAATCTCATCAAGAATAAAAACAGGATTCGAAGTCTTCACTTTTTGTAGTGATTTTATTACACGTCCTGGCATAGCTCCTATGTATGTCTTTCTGTGTCCCCGTATCTCACTTTCGTCGTGCAATCCACCAAGCGACATCCTTACAAATTTTCGATTGAGTGCATTTGCGATAGACTTTCCTAGACTCGTCTTACCGACTCCCGGAGGACCTACGAGACATATGATAGGTGCTTTCATATCGCCTTTCAGCTTCAATACAGCAAGGTGTTCTAGTATTCTCTCCTTTATCTTATCCAATCCATGATGATCGCTATCCAGTATCTTTTTTACTTTCTTGAGATCAAAATTATCTTCGGATACATCATCCCAAGGAAGATCTAGTAATGTTTCTAAGTAAGACAATGTGACAGAGAACTCAGCCATCTGCGGATTTATCCTTTTTGCCTTTGCTAGATCTTTTTGGAATGCTTCTTTGGCTTTTTGTGGCCATTTTTTCTTAGCCGCTCTTTCTTCGAGTTGTTTGAGCTCTTCGGCTTGCGGATTCTGACCTAGCTCCTCCTGTATCGTTTTCAATTGTTGATTTAGGAAGTATTCTTTTTGCTGCTTATCTATCCCACCTCGTACTTTCGATTCTATCTTATCTTTCAATTCTAGAAGTTGGAGTTCTTTATCCATTTGAGATAATATCACTTTTGCTTTCTTCCCTAGATCATTGATTTCTAAGATATTTTGTTTTTCATGTATTTTTATATTGAGATTGGAGGATATGAAGGATAGAAGAAAGTTATCATTCTTTATATTCTGGAGCATCATTACAGCTTCTGTAGGGATCTGTGGCGATAATTCTATAATACTCTTGGCCAGGTCTCTGATTGAAGAGATGGTTGCCTTAAACTCTTCATTTTTTGTGATTTCTCCAGTCGTAAGCGTAGAGATTGCCGCTAGATAGTAGGGATCTGATGACACGATTTCATCAAGGTGAAATCTTTTTCTGCCTTGTAATATTGCAGTGGTATTACCGTCTGGCATTTTGATCACTTTGATGATCCTTGCTACAGTGCCGATTTCAAATAAATCATTAAGCGTAGGTTCTTCTATAGTTGTTTCTTTTTGGGCGATCACGGCTAATAATTTCCCTCCTTTGTCCGCCGCTTTAAGTGCCTTAAGTGATTTATCTCTGCCTATCGTTATAGGAATAACTTGACCTGGGAACAATACAGTATTCTTCAAAGCTAGTAATGGAAGTTGATCAGGATACACTTCTCCTTCGATATTCTCATCATCAGAATCTGAAACAGAGAATAGAGGTACCATATCGTCATTCTGCCTAATTGCCAATCTTTTTAACTCGTCGAACATATATCTTTATTTTTCTACCTAAAGTGATTCGCTTTATTGAGAATCTAGTAGCTATTTTTATATTTATGTAATATTATAGTCAACTATTATTCCATTGCTGAATATGGACCATTATCTGTAATTATGTCTATTCTATGTACTATTAAATTGACAAATAGTCAGACGAACTAGAATTTCACAGAGTATAAACGACAAAAAAAAGCGCTACAGAATGAACCGTAACGCTTGATTATTTTTCTAGAATAGAAAATCGATTTCTTATTATTCATCAGCATATTTCGCTTGGTATCCTTCGAAGTCGAATATCAAACTAAATCTCAATGTATTGTCGAGTGGGTTTCTTCTATTGTTAGTTGGTACTAAGTAAGAAAGATTAATTCCAAATATATTGTACTGAATACCTAGACCTACTGTAAGATACTGTCTATCACCTTTATCTTGGTGCTCATAGTAGTACCCTGCTCTCACTGCAAACTGCTTATCATACCAGTATTCTGTACCGAGGGAAAAAGCTAATTCTTTCATCTCTTCTCCGAAACCACCCTGAGCATCAGTAAATGATCCAAATACTCCTGCAAACAATGATTTCTGTCTATAATCTGCAAATTCGTCACCGTCCATTGTAAATTGTGGATTGGGCGATATGCTACCATCTTCATTTCTTATTGTCTTAGCTATTGGAGTCGGCACGAGAAGCTTGTTTACTTCGAAGTGAAAAGACATCGTATTATACTGATCGAAATTCATCAAAAGACCTGCCCCAAGTCCTAAGTTTGCAGGAAGAAAATCTTGAACATCTGCTTGATCAGTATACGATACTTTATTTCCTAGATTTGTAATCGCAGCACCGTATGTCCATTGACTATCGTAACCGCCTATATTTGTTTTACTTTTATAAGTGATTCCGATATCCGCTGCAAATGCATTCGCACTATTGATATTTATACCATTTACTTGTTGTCCTGATGCAAGGTTAGAGTATACATACTTTGCACTTAATGATGCAGATAGATTATCTCCTAACTTCCTAGCATATGCTACGTTAAATTCTAATTCTCTTGGCTGACCAAGACCGATATTGATTCCTTGTGCATCTGTAAAATTGATTTCTCCTAGCGAGAAGTATCTGAGACCAAATGCTATTGTCTGTAGCTTATCAAGTCTTTTATATCCAGAAAAATGTAATAAAAATACATCATTGAGGTTCAGCTCTCTCAACCAAGGTGTATAAGTCAGTGCTAGCGATGTAGATTTTTCCGCAAAAGCAAGATTCGATGCATTATAATGTATCGAATTAGCATCTGGCACAACCGTAATCCCTACATCTCCCATCGCACCACCTCTAGCATCTGGAGCGATTCTCAAGAAAGGCATCGCGGTCAAGAGCGTATTAGGTATACACTCACCATTAGGCCCAATTACACATCCTAATGTGGGATCGAACTGTGCTTTACTAGATGTTGATGCAAGTAAAATTATAGCAAAAATCGTGGTAGCTTGAATAAGTTTTTTCATTGTTTATTTGGATTGACAATTTACGTAACGAGACATATTTATTATTTATTACGTCACTAGATAGTTTTCGAAATTTATTTTTTTTTTCAAAAAAATGGATAAATCTTTATAAAATCTTGAAGGTGCAAATGTAAAATATTTTAGGTAATCTATCCCATTCTTAAGATATGCAATTAATAGACCACTTTATAAGGGATTCTAAATTGGTACGTTCCAAAATAAAACGCTAAGGCTTCCAAAAAATTATAACTAAGATCTAAATAATAACTAATTTCTCAAAATCACTCTCCCTGTACTGGTTAAGCTCTCTCGATACCACCTTAATTTTATACAAATATAGCCCCCTGGCGAGACCAGATCCATAATCATCTTTAGCATCCCACTTCACGTCATCTACTCTATAGCCACTGGAAAAAACATTTTGTTCTATAGTCTTTACCAGCCTACCAGAGACGGTATATATATCTACGAATACCTCCAAATCAGAACCAACCAAATCATGTTCAAACATGAATGTAGTGCTACTTGTAAATGGATTAGGATAATTATATACATTTCTTAACTCTTGACCTTCTTGTTCTACAACGGTAAATTCTATCCTACTTTCAGCGCTATTATTTGACACATCCCAAGCTTTTACATTTATGGAGTGTCTTCCTACCTCGATGTCTTTGAGAGGAAATCTTACCTTACCGCTTGTGTAGTCATCTATATTCGCCTCATAGAATTCATTGAGAATAAAAGTTTTTGATTTATCATCATCCAATATTGCAGTGATGTCATGCCCTATACTAGTACCACTTACATTAATACCTAGATCATCATTAAGATTTACAAGCAATATAGGATTTTCATCTGTGGTCCCTCCAAATACGAATTTCTCATCATTCATAAACAATTCGATATCTGGCCCTTGATCATCGGCGATCCCATCAGGATCTGTTCCACCTACTATGATTTCACTAAAGTTACCCGCTGCATCTCTAGTGCCTCCATCATATGCGTAGTAAGAAATTCTACCTTTACCGTATTCGTAATTTATATCTTTTGGCATAATAAAGGTAAATTCAAATTCACCATTAGTAACTGTAGCCGCTCCTTTGAATAATATACTTCTATACACTCCGAACTCCCGCACACTACTCTTAGAGTCATTGGCCAAAGTCTCCAAGGTAGATTCCTTGTCATAAACAGTTGGATTTATAATACCATTGAAATCTGATATGACATTTCCATTCTCATCTGTTACATTTCCTCTTATTGTTACTTTCTCTAATGCACTTATCGTATCAATTTCCGCTGTAGTTTCTCCATTTATCTCAGTCGTATTGATATTGTAGGTAGGTATCGCGATTCTCTGCGAAGGATCACCGATCAAAGCGAATTTTCTATCATTTGTGATATTTGACGAACTCGTAGTCTTATTTTTGGCAGTAATCATGATATCTCCGATGGTCTGTGGTTTGCCGTCTACCTTTTCAAATATTTCATCAAATACGGCTTTTGCTAACCTTTTATTAGCACTTGCATATACCGCTCGCACTGTGGTGAACAGTGCCACTACCCCACCATTTGCTTTTTGTATTGCTGCTTCTCCTGCAGTTATTAATGAAGGATCATCATATCCAGTAAAAGAACAAGTAGCCGTAATTAAAATCGGTAATTCATCGGGATTATTCCATGTATCTATATCCGATTTCTTAAGTACTCTTTCTTGAGACCATCCTTTCGGTCCACCGTGTCCCATATAATTTAGAAGAAGCGATCCTTTCTGGATTGAAGTATTGATCGCATCTGAAGCTGCGGGGTACCGATCACCTCCGGGCGTAGATTCTTGCACGTATGAATCGAGGTATATTTTGGACTGATTATAAATCGGGTGCGCAATCTCCATATCTTCAGCTAACTCATCCGCTTGATTTATATGTAGATTACTATCTTCATCATCAGCTGCGAAGGCTATTCTAAGCCTCCAATCTCCATAAGACTTTGGATTTGTATCATAATTAATAATCTTATCTACAACTGCATTTGCCATCTCTAAATTTGTTACCGGCAATCTACCTACTGCGATATCTAGACCGCCATTTAGCTTGTTTTCTCCTTCATCATCGCTCAATAGAGAGTAGTAATCGTCCGACGGAAAGCCTTCTATCGGGTGTAGTGATTCGTTAGTTTCGTATACAGGTATGAAGTTATGATCCAATAGATTCGGAGTAATACCTCTGTAGTCGTAACTTCCATCCCCGAGCAATAGCATATATCTGAATTCATCATCTCTTACATGTACCATTCTTGCAAAATCTCTGATTGCCGTAGGATCTAATCTACCTGAAGAAAACTCATTGAAGATTTCATTTACATCTACAGTCTCAACTACATATCCATTATGATCTCGTCTGTGACTTGCCAATTTCTCAGCTGCATCTTTGAATTCAGAAAAGTAAACGATTACCAAATCTGCTCTATCGATAGCATGCAAATTTTGGTTTGTCACTTGACCCGCTGCAATTGGTGTGAAATAACTGTCACCATTTACATAATAAAACGATCTTAATTGTCCTTCGCTATTGTATACTATCTTATTATTCGTTGGAGTGACTATTGATGCATCATTTACATCTGTGACATCCCATACTGTTAACCCCGAAGTAGGTACAGATAGTGATGATTTTTCATAAGCCAATGATTTTCGGTCACTTATTCTCAGCTGCGAGCTGATATTATTTATTCTTCTACGATATTCTAATTGAATGAAATCAAGCCATCCTTCATCAGGAGATGATGACTTTACATATTCTATTTCGATATTATTAGTTCCATTTGTCAGATTAACATTCTCTACAAAGCTAATCTTGGAAGCATACTTAGATTCTATATTAGATAGGTTTGTTCCACTAGCTGTTTTGCTAAATTCTTCACCATTTACATTTAATTTCACCCTTGTAGTGGTCTCCCCTCTAGCTGCAAAATCCATCGATAAACGAGCTTCCTCTCCTGACACTAGATCAGTCACTAAAAACTTATTTCCAAAATTCTGTGATGTTTCGAGTCCAAAATATTCTCCAAACCAGTCTTTACCCGTTCCCTCTGTACTGGAGAATGCACCTAGAAGATTAGTCCTATCATCCTCATATATCTGGAGGCAATCGAACTGATCACTTTCATAATCAGCGGTTCCACTTGAGTTTATACTACTAACTCTTTTACCTGTAATGCCATCTATTTTTAGAAAAACATAATTATTGACATCATACACATTCCTCTGATGTGCATAGCCTGCATTCTCACTTTCGTAAAACCATTTATCCGCTCCATCTGCATAGAACAGAAAAAACTCATCTGGCGATATTTTTCCATCACTGCCTACTTCCATTTTCAGTGGAATCTCTGTTAAGTCATCAGGCTGATCAGCGCTTGTATTCTGAGGCAACCTCCCACCTACATTTCCAAATAGTTGTATGTTTGATGTATTTACTGAACTTAGATCAATCCCCAATTCATTAGACATAAAATTTCCGTCTACTTTATAAACTCCCTCTTTTGGAATTGCGATTTTGTAGATCGTTCCTGTTGACAATATTGAATTCCCAGTCATCCCAAGATCTCTCGTTGTAGACACATATGTCGATTCTAGATTCGGGGTGAAGTCAACCGCTATTTTAAAAGATTCAAGCTTTTCCAACCCTGAGTTACTTTTCCTTATTGGAACCAGCGATATACTAGCGAAATAATCATCTTTAATTTGATAAACTACAGAACTGATTTCCCATTTTGCATCTATATTTGCCAGCGTGTTTTTGTTTTCTATTGAAATCGAAGACGTTTTTATGGGTGTTATTTTGATGTCTATGTCACCCGTAGATGGCAATGGAATATTATGCACATATCGTACCTTTCCTGGATAGTTGACATCGAACTCCTCGCCTTCAAATCCTTTATATGCTATATTATCATAATCCTTGTGGATATTCTCAAAAGTGTAGTCACCCCACGCCAAATCCACTTGTGCAGAGTATGATTCCTGCGCCGATAAATTTGCTGAGATAGAAAAAATGATAAATAAGAAGGTCAATAGTTGATTCATACTTTCTAATGTTCAGTTGAGATATTGAGAATTATTCTATAATCAAATATAGTGTAATTTAAAATCAGATGCACTATATATATTTGACAACAGATTAAAAACGGAATATGGGCGACTGTATTGCTATTAATGATAAAAAATGTCGTGATGGGAAGAACTGTTTTGTATTTTGGTTTGTATCAAAATATTTGAACTACCAGAAACGTTGATTGTTCAGTCATTTTATGACAATAGGTTAAGATTTGAAGGAATTTCAGCTGTTAATCCTCTACATGATAAAATTAATTGATAGCTTTGTTTTTGAGTTACTCAACAACACACATTTTAATAAAACGATGAATTTAAAAATACTGGGATATATATTTTTTATTACTTTTCTATTTACCAATTCGGTGTTTGGACAAGACCCTGTATATTCTCAGTATTATAATTCTCCCATTCTTATAAATCCAGCATTCGCAGGCAATACAAGGGGTGCACTCGTATCTGCAATCTATAGAAATCAATGGCCTTCAATAGATAATGCCTACACTACATACTCTGTCACTTATGATCAAAGATGGAATGAGTCATCAGGAGTGGGTCTTTACGTAACCGCTGATGATTCGGGAAATGGTGCATTGAAAACGACTAAATTAGGAGGCATATATTCTTATAGAATACGTATTAATAATGATATGTATATTAAAGGTGGTATAGATCTAGCGTACGGACAAACGAGAATTGATCAATCAAAACTTGTTTTTCTAGACAATTTAGACCCACAATTTGGTCTTACTACTCCTGGAGGTATATCATTACCTACAGCGGAAGTATTAAGTCCGTCTCCATCAAAGAGCTACTTAGATGTTTCTTCGGGGTTCTTATTATACACACCTAGATATTATGCGGGTATATCATTCAAGCATATGAATACACCCAATATCGACTTTATAGACGACATTACCGGAGATAGAGGCAATCTTCCCCTACGCTGGTCTATACATGGTGGAAGTCAGATCAATTTAGACAAAGGCAATAAAGGAGAATATGGTACGTTTATTACACCAAATGTCTTATTTGTAAGACAAAGTGATTTTTGGCAAGCGAATGTCGGTGCGCTAGTCAATGTCAACCAAGCATTCGGCGGAGTCTGGTATAGACACGCGGGCAGCAACAGTGATTCAGTAATAGCATCAGTTGGGGGTAAATCTGGAATATTTAAAATCACTTACAGTTTCGACTATACTGTCTCTGGACTATCAATCAATAGTGGAGGGAGTCATGAAGTGTCTGTAGTCATGAATTTTGACAAATTGCTGCCAAAAGAAAGTAAGTACAACGATTGTCTTATGTTATTTCGATAGAATGGTATAATTTGTGCTTTTAAAATATCAGGGATATAAATTCTTTAATTTGATATTATCTATCTCTAAATATTTTGAATGATAAGACTAGTACTAAAATTTAATTATATTTGCCGACTTAACGGTTAAAACAAGTTAACAAAATGAAGAGTTTATTAAAATTTATGACTATTGCTTTTACCACAAGTTTAATATTGGGGTCTTGTAGTAAAGGTGGAGAAACTTCTGACGCCACAGGCTGGAAGTACAATGATCCTGAATGGGGAGGATTCGAAAAATTAGACTACGAAGGTCAGGTAACTGGTCCTAACTTGGCACTTATCGAAGGGGGAACATTCTCTATGGGTCTTACTCAAGAAGATGTGACATTCGAATGGAACAATATGCCTAGAAGAGTCACAGTGTCTTCATTCTATATGGATGAAACTGAAGTAAGTAATTCTTTTTACAAAGAATATTTACACTGGACTAAGACTCACTATGTATCATATCCTGATGTATATAGACAAGCGCTTCCTGACACCTTAGTATGGAGAGAAGAGCTCGCTTATAATGAGCCACTAGTAAAAACATACTTCCGTCACCCATCATACGACGACTATCCAGTTGTCGGTGTAAACTGGGACCAAGCAAACGATTACGCAGCATGGAGATCTGATAGAGTAAATGAAATGTTACTTATACAGAGAGGAATATTAAATCCGAGTCCTGAGCAAAAGGATTCTGACGTATTCGATACAGAAGCATACTTAGACGGCCAATATCAAGGTAATGTAAAAGAAAACATGCCTGACTTAGTAACTGGAGGCGAAAGACAGGTGAAGTTCGAAGATGGAATTCTTCTTCCTGACTATATAATCCCTACAGAAGCTCAGTGGGAGTATGCAGCTCTTGCACTCCAAGGAAACCAAGCTTCTTCAAAAGATGAATTAATCACAGATAGAAGATTCTTCCCGTGGGACGGAAACACAGCAAGATATAAGACTAGAAATGGTACACAAGGTAAGATCTTGGCCAATTTCAAAAGAGGTAGAGGTGATTATATGGGTATGGCTGGCGCTCTAAATGATAATGCATCAACTCCTGGTCCAGTTAGAGCTTTCTTACCTAATGATTTCGGACTATATAATATGGCTGGAAATGTGAGTGAGTGGACTGCAGATGTCTACAGACCTCTTACAGGATCTTCTTTGAAGGATACAGAGCAACAAGATTTGAATCCATACAGAGGTAACGTATTCCAACAAATAGTATTAGACGAATCTGGAAATGTGACTGAAAAAGATAGTCTTGGAAACTTGAAATACCGTGACGTTACGGATGAGGAAGTTGCTTCAAGAGAAAATTACAGAGTTGGAGACGCAAGAGATTATCAAGATGATGACGACGAGTCTATTACTTATGGATACGGTAGGACTACGTTAATCAATGACGAGTCTATGGTTATCAAAGGTGGATCTTGGGCTGACAGATTATTTTGGTTATCACCAGGAGCTAGAAGATTTAAGCAAAGAGACAAGTCAGATAAATCTTTAGGTTTTAGATGTGCTATGACAAGAGTCGGTGGAGAATCTGGAAATGAAGATACTGGGGGAAACACTTTCAAAGAAGGAAAGAAGAAAGTTAAAAGAAGATACTAATCTCTTTTTATAAAAATATAATAGCCTTTGTATCTTAGTTGATGCAGAGGCTTTTTCTTTGCTAAGTACTTACCAATCTATACAAATGAAAATTGCTGAAATATTCAACCTATACAAAAAGTGCAAAGGCGTATCTATAGACTCACGTACAATTAGAGCTGGAGAAATGTTCTTTGCATTAAGTGGTCCGAACTTCGATGGTCATGCTTATATAGAAAAAGCATACGACTCAGGGGCGAAATATGCAGTTATAGATAATAATGAGTACAGTGTATTACCCAATACTATACTAGTAAATGATGTAGAAGCCACTTTACAAGGCTTAGCAAAATTCTATAGATCACATCTTACTATACCCTTCATAGGACTTACTGGTTCTAATGGAAAGACCACTACCAAAGAGTTGATATCAAGTATCTTATCCGAAAAATACCGAGTCTATGCCACTAAGGGAAATCTGAATAATCATCTTGGTGTCCCGTTGAGTGTATTGTCTATAAAGGAGCATCATGAATTAGCTATCATTGAGATGGGGGCAAACCATGCCAAAGAAATTGAATTCTTATCTGAAATTTGCATGCCAGACTATGGCTTAATTACTAATATTGGCAAAGCACACCTAGAAGGATTTGGCAGTATCGAGGGTGTACGAAAAGCAAAAACGGAACTATTTGAGTATATCCGTAAGGTAAAAGGTACCATATTCTTCAATTCTAATGATACTTATCTTCAATCTTCTATATTAAGAGATGATAAAATAATTGAATACAACATAGATAATATTAACATACTTTCTACATTCCCGACTGTATCTATTGAATATGAAG
Organism: uncultured Saprospiraceae bacterium; assembly: GCA_938007965.1. Classification (GTDB taxonomy): domain Bacteria; phylum Bacteroidota; class Bacteroidia; order Chitinophagales; family Saprospiraceae; genus CAJXUU01. The sequence continues at coordinate 19,415 of CALLMH010000050.1, forward strand.
GAATAAAATACACCACCAAATTAAGTGGAGGTTATAATGCCACAAACATGCTTGCGGCTATAACTATCGGAAGGCACTTTCAATTATCTGATCAATCAATTGTAAAGGGGTTAGATAAATATTCTCCTGACAATAATAGATCAGAAATAAAGAAGACTGAAAAAAATACATTAATTCTAGATGCTTACAATGCTAATCCCACAAGTATGAAAGCAAGTATAGAAAACTTACATAAAGCGGATGCCAAAAATAAAGTACTTATCATAGGACACATGTTAGAATTGGGCGAAACCTCAACTTCAGAACATACTGAATTAATAAACTTAATTAGGACTATGAATTTCTCAAAGGTATATCTAGTTGGTACAGAATTCAATAATATCGAAAAGCCAAAACACTTTTTTTATAGCCCAACCACTGACAATTTGATTGAAGATATAAAGAAAACAGAAATTAGAGATAGTACTATCCTACTAAAAGGATCAAGAGGCGTAGCTCTAGAATTAATAATTCCTTATCTCTAGGACTAAAGAAGTTTCAATAATCTATCCGGAATATCATTATTTATAGTCTGCTGATACTCTTCATAAGCACAAGAAATATATTTGTTAGATTCATTGTCTACTTTCAGCCACCACTTCCCACTATTGATACTTTGTGCAAAGATCAAAGAATGATCTACTTCATTCAATTCAATAATGTATTCTTTAAATTCTTTTGAATATGAAGGGTGATCTTTTGGTCTATGCTCTACTCCTTCATGTAGGTACCAAATCAATTCTGAAACCAGATCTCCTTCTGTATGTGAATCCTCATCTAATCCATCAGTATCTATTGTTACCAACTTCAATCTTAATCCTTCACCAGCATATCGCATAATCTGACAAGCTTCTTCGGCATGCAGTCCTGTCGGCATAGATCGTACAGACTTCGGACAATCAGATCTTCTAATGGCTCCCAAATCAAAATGTAAATAATTACATTCTCGAAGAATAGGCTCTAGGATCTTTTGACCAGAACGCAAAGCCCCTAAACTTAATCCTGGAGTATTCGACTCCAATATTTCTTGGAACTGATACTTAGGTATATAATGTCTTTGAAATCCAATATTTTCAACATTATATGAATTACCAGCTAAAGAGACGGAATTTGAAATGAATGTACAGTTATTCAATTTTCCTTCTAGGGACATTGCTTGACAAAATTCGTGAAAACTATCAATATCGACACCCAATAATACAGGAAGTATATATCCATCTTGCAGCTCAGAAATAACTTGATAGTTTGCAGATGCATTGGTAGCAGTAAGATTCCCAATATCAACTATTTCACACTCAAAATGATTATACAATTTACTTAAAGATGCCCTCACAGCGAAAGAAAACTTATGCTCTTTGAAAAAAACTACTATTTTTGCATTCTTTAAGTCAGGAAAGTTGCCTTGACAACTAAATCTGTCATTAAAATAATTATTGCTTTGGTCCGAAAGGATTGGAGATAACCAGTTAGCTAACATAGTTCATATTATATTTTTAGCAAATATAAAAAATATTGTTTTATAGTTACTTATAAATAATACAAAATCATTTCATGAAAGAAAGCTTAGATATATTACTAGAAAAATACAAAAATAAGAGTCCTGAAATCGTTTTCGAATGGCAAGATCAATTGACCGAAGCTAAAGGTTGGGTAGTCATAAACTCCCTAAAAGGTGGCGCTGCAGGTGGTGGTACTCGAATGCGAAAAGGGTTAAATAAAGAAGAAGTAGTATCTCTAGCCAAAGTTATGGAAATTAAATTCGGTGTTTGTGGTCCACCAATAGGTGGTGCAAAATCAGGAATTGATTTCGACCCAAGAGACCCAAGACGGACTGAAGTTTTGGAAAGATGGTATGCGGCAGTCTATCCGATTCTAAAAAACTACTATGGTACAGGAGGAGATCTTAATGTAGATGAGTTGAAAGATGTTGTCCCTATCACTGAAGAACTAGGGCTGTGGCATCCTCAAGAAGGAATTGTGAATGGTCATCTACAATCTAACAAAGGAGAAATCATCAACATCATAGGTCAGCTTAGGTATGGCTGCGCAAAGACGATAGAAGACCCTACATTCGCACCCGTTACAAGAGGACGTTACGCTGTAGCAGATATGATAACTGGATATGGAGTTGCGGAATCGGTAGTTCATTTTTACGATCTACTCTCAGACACGACTGTAAAAGATAAAAAAGTTATTATTCAAGGATGGGGCAATGTTGCTTCGGCAACAGCGTATTATTTATCTAAATCTGGTGCCAAAATTGTAGGGATTATAGATCGTAAAGGTGGAATAATAAATCAAAAAGGACTATCTAAGCAAGAAGTCGAAGATCTATTCGTAGGAAAAAACGGCAATGAAATTAATGCCGATCTTATTCCATTTGATGAACTGAATGAAAAAATATGGAATATTGAAGCTGATGTTTTTATCCCTGGAGCAGCATCGAAGATCGTAAAACGTGACCAAATTGAAAAATTACTGTCTAATGGATTGGAACTTATTTCTTGCGGTGCTAATGTGCCATTTATAGATGATAAGATTTTCTTTGGGGAAACGGCAAGGTATTTGGATGATAAATTAAGTATTATACCAGATTTTCTAGCAAATTGTGGAATGGCAAGAGTATTTGCTTACCTAATGCAAGAGAAAGCTGAACTTACCGACCAAGCCATATTTGAAGATGTCAGTCTGACAATTAGAAATTTTATTAGAAAAATGATTATTTCTGACAAAAGTAAAGTTAAATTAAGCGAAAGAGCCCTATATAATGTATTAAATACTATTTTTGCATAGTTAATTAATGCTTTAATATTTGGTGACTTATAATATTTAGGTATTTTTACACTACAATAACATTCGAAAAAAAAAGATTAAATTTATTGCACTATGACTAAAAGGATTTATTTACTCAGCTTTTTACTAGCTTTTTGCTTTTTAAGCGTAAATGCGCAAGATGATGCATTCATAAAGACTGGTATTTCAGATGAGATGACGAAAAACCCCGAACAAAACAAAATGTGGAGAATGGGTGAAACCAACTATTCTGCTAAACCAAAAAGTGCCTGGGAACTAGGAGTTCACTTAGGACACTCATTTATTGATGGTGATGTTGATAGAACCATACCTGGTGGTTACGGGTTAGGATTGCACTTAAGAAAAGCGGTTCATTATGTTTTTTCTATCAGAGCTGATTTATTCTACGGTCAAATGACAGGTTTAGATCCTCAACCTTGGGTAACAGCTGCCAATGGTGGTGGTCTTGTTGAATCTGGCGGAGCTGCTAATGATCCTGATTTTGTTCAAGATTACAGAAAATACGACAATACACAAGGATGGTTCCCATCACACAAAACTAGATATGTGTATGGTGCTTTACAAGGTGTTGTTAACATAGGAAACCTATTATTCCATAAAGATAGAAACAAGTGGAACTGGTACACAGCAGTTGGTGTAGGTTTAAGCAACCATAATACTAAATTAGATTTATTAGATGGTGACGGTAATGCTTACCAAAATCTAGTAACTGTGACAGGATTCAATTCTACAAATCCATTTGATACACAATCTGGTAGACAGGAAATCAAGAACATACTCAACAACACATACGATGGTGTATATGAGACTGATGGTTTCAAAAAACAAGGTATTTTCAGAATTGGTGATGACACAAATATTCATGTTGTATGGACAGGATCTATGGGTATATCTAGAAAGATCAGTAAGAGAATTAATCTAGGCCTTGAGCACCAATTAATGGTTACAGATAATGATTATCTTGATGGTATTAAATTCAGAACTTCACTTGACCAAACCAACAATGTTGATCTAGTTCACTACACTAACTTAAGATTAGGTATTAACTTAGGTAATCTAGATAAAGTTACTGAGCCATTATACTGGTTAAATCCTTTAGATGCAACATTCAACGATATTGCGGAATTAAAGCAAAGACCACTTCTTGATCTTACTGATGAAGATGGAGATGGTATCATTGACATGTTAGATCAAGAATTAGATACTCCAGCTGGATGTCCTGTAGATACAAGAGGTGTTACACTTGATAGTGACGGTGACGGATTTGCAGATTGTAAAGACGAAGAGCCTTATTCTCCTCCTGGTTTCGATGTAGATAATAAAGGTGTGGCTTCAGTACCAACTATTACTGAAGATGACATTAATACTATTGTTGATAATAAGACAGCAGCTGTAATGAGTACTGTAAACAGTATGGCTTCAAATGTAAATAGATCTGACTGTGGAAAATGGTTCTTGCCTATGATTCACTTCGATCTTGACAGATACAACATCAAGCCAGAATTCTATGGTCAATTACATCACGTAGCTAACGTAATGAAGATGTGTCCTAGCGTATGTGTATCTGTAGTGGGTCACACTGATGCTAGAAATAGCAACGATTATAATAGAGTATTATCTTACAACAGAGCTCAAGCATCTATTGACTATTTAGTAACAAACTATGGAGTTGATAGAAGTAGATTCAAACTAATGTATGGTGGTGAAGATGCACCTATTATGGGTGGAGCAAATGCAAAAACTGAAACTCAACATTACATGAACAGAAGAGTTGAATTCAGAGTATGTGGAGATAGCGACTATGAAATGGGAAGACCAGAAGGACCTAGCGCTGGAACTGGAGATAGATCAACTAGATCAGCTAGTGGTTCTACTTACAGTGGAAATAAAAACTCAGGATATTAATTATTAATATCTTAGGAAATAATTAAAGGGATGTAACAATGTTACATCCCTTTTTTTTATCATATTCTGTCCTGTCCTAACATAGTGTCACACAAAAAAGAAATATTATGGATAACAAACAGATTGTCAACTATGTAAAGCGAACACAGCGTGATTACACATTGACTTTAAAATTAGAAATAGTTAGAGAAGTAGAAAGTGGAGAGCTTTCTGTAACTGGAGTGAAGAGGAAATATGGAATACAACGTCGGAGCTTGAGCAAAAGGTTAAACTATTAGAAAAACAAAAAGCTCTACTCGGAAAGCGGGCGGATTATGCAGATTAGAAGGTTATCATATTTGACATGATGATTGACATAGCAGAAAAAGAATTTAAGATACCGATCAGAAAAAAGCCTTTACCAAACAGTTGAACGATTCAAAAAAGAACAAGAAATGAGTTTAATATTCACCTGCGGCTTGTTTGGGTATGATAGAAAGATATATTATAGGAATAACAAACCATATTTTGGTAGACCAATACAATAACTTTAGCACAACGATCAAAAACCACTAAACTTACACTACGTGACTATTTGCATAATATCAGAAAATGACTATCTTTGCACTCCATTTGGAAAAATAGTAATTAAAATTAAATAATATGTTTGCAATCGTAACTATAGCTGGTCAGCAAATGAAAGTGTCAGAAGGTCAAGAGATCTTTGTCCACCAGTTAGAAGCTTCAGAGGGTGATAAAGTTAATTTCGACCAAGTTCTTTTGGTTGAAAATGCTGGTTCTACTACTCTAGGCACGCCGGTTTTAAGTGGAGCTTCAGTCGGAGCCACTGTACTTGGTCATCAAAAAGGTGATAAAGTAATCGTATTCAAAAAGAAAAGAAGAAAAGGTTATAAGGTAAAGAATGGTCACAGACAGTGCTTTACTAAAATCAAAATAAACACTATCTCTGCATAAGTATTGCGGATATATATTTCATAACAATAAAAAATATTAATCATGGCTCACAAAAAAGGAGTAGGTAGTACGGACAATGGAAGAGATAGTAATCCTAAGTTTTTAGGTGTAAAGTTATTCGGTGGTCAGTATGCTAAAGCAGGAAATATCATCGTAAGACAAAGAGGAACTAAATTTCATCCTGGCAACAACGTTGGGATCGGAAGAGATCACACATTGCACGCATTAGTACCTGGTGTAATTGAGTTTAAGAAAAAAAGAATGGGTAGAACATTCGTGAATGTAATCCCTGACTTAAACTATCAAGCGCCTGTAAAAGGTAATAAAGCCTCAGCTGAGGAAGAATAAATACTATAACGTTTATATAGAAATGGATGATTTGGAAACGAGTCATCCATTTTTTATTTAGGGTAGTTTACATTAGGCTCATTCAATATACTGAATATGCTGTGCATACCTCTCGACATCGCTCATTGGATGCAGAAAAACTCGTTCAAACAGATGAAGATTCTTAACATCAAAATCCAATCCAAACACCTAAGTCAGCTAAGCCATCAAAGACTATCGACATAAAACCATATCATCACCACTCAATTGTATTGCTCTCCTTAATGCTGAACTACCCTAAGTTGACTTGAATCCACTTTTACTTAAAGACACACCCTATCTAATCAACATTACGATGGCACCAATTGCTGTCATTATTAATATGAATTTCCGATATTGATTATTTTCAAATTTTTTCACAATTTTTACACCTACTAAAAACCCCACCATTATAGCTGGTATAAGTTTGAGATCAATTATTAACGAATTCATATTCACCGTCTTCCAGCTAATGATATGGAAAGGAAGTTTAAATAAGTTTACAATAAAATACAACCATGCAGCCGTTCCTATAAATTCATTCTTCGGTATTCGCGTAGCAAGAAAAAAGATATTAGAAAATGCCCCCGCCAAGTTCCCTATCATCGTTGTAAACCCAGCGGAGAGTCCCATGGAACTCAAAAACCATAATTTGTCTGGAATCCGATTAGTATCGTATCGTTCCCAAGCAATCATAATAATCACACTGACCAATATAATTATAGACATCCCGCGTTTAAATATAGCCTCAGGAAGCGCCTTACCTACAAGAGCGCCTAGTACGACTCCAGTAATCATCCAAGGAAGAAATTTCAAGAGATACTTCCATTGCGCGTGCCTATTATAATAACTAACAGCCAGAATGTCAGCAAAAATTAATAATGGCAACAAAATACCCGTAGATGCTTTCGCTCCGTGTACCAATGCCATCAATGTAACAATGACTATTCCCATTCCCTTTAGTCCAGATTTCGACATACCTAGAATAAAAGATGCAGCTATAGATAAAAATAAACTCAACACTAAGATTTTAAATAATTAAACATGTCTCAAACCTACAAATTCTGAAAAAGAAATTAAGACAATCGATATAAGGTATAATACGCTCAATTCGTTGATAATACAAAATATTTAATCATATTACCAAAGAAGTTGGATACACCGTTTTAATCATTCATCTTTTACGACTCAATTCATTACATTTGCAGCTTTTAAAGAAAGAAATGGAATCTATTCCAGATTAAAAAAACCAACCTATCTTATAAAATGGCTGAAAAGAAGATAAAATCGGCTCTAATATCTGTTTTTCATAAAGACGGATTAGAGGACATTGTCAAGACACTTATAGATCAGAACGTAACCATCTATAGTACTGGTGGCACCCAAAAATTTATCGAGTCCTTAGGAGGAAAAGTGGAAAAAGTCGAAGACCTTACTAGCTATCCTTCTATATTAGATGGAAGAGTAAAAACTTTGCACCCTAAAGTATTTGGTGGCATACTAGCTGTGAGGGAAGAAAATCATTTAAGCCAATTAGAACAATATGATATCCCACAAATAGATTTAGTGGTTGTAGATTTATATCCATTCGAACAGACCGTAAAAGCGACAAGCGATCAAGCTACAATTATAGAAAAAATTGATATTGGAGGTATAGCACTTATCCGCGGAGCTGCGAAAAATTTTGGTGATGTGGTCGTAATTCCATCTCAAAGTGAATATTCAGATTTGGAGAGAATTCTAATCAAACAAGATGGACTAACTACTCTTGATGAGAGACAGCGACTCGCTAGGAAAGCATTTAAAGTTTCTTCCAACTATGACACAGCCATTCATAACTACTTTGATGGCCTAGAGGAAGATACAGAACCAGCATTCAAACAATCTATCCACATGGGCAAATCTCTCAGATATGGAGAGAACCCTCACCAGCAAGGAATCTTCTTTGGAGAGATGGAAGCCATGTTTGAAAAAATCGGTGGAAAAGAATTATCATATAACAACCTAGTGGATGTTGATGCCGCTGTAAATCTAATGGCTGAATTTGAAGATGATGCACCCACATTTGCTGTGCTTAAGCATACCAACCCATGTGGCATATCGACGAGACCCACAGTTCTTGAGGCTTGGCACGCAGCCTTGGCAGGAGATCCAGTATCTGCATTTGGAGGTATATTGATAACTAATACAAAAGTAGATCTAGCAACAGCCGAAGAAATCAACAAACTGTTCTATGAAGTTCTTATAGCTCCAAATTTTGATCAAGATGCTATGGATTTACTCACCAAGAAAAAGAAAAGAATCTTACTTAAGATCAAACATTTTCATGTAAATGATAAAAGCTTCAAAAGCTTACTTAATGGTGTAATTCAACAGGATACCGACAAAAAAACTGAATCCCAGACTGAATTGACTCCAGCAACTAATAGAAAACCAACTGATCAAGAATTAGAGGACCTCATATTCGCAAATAAGTGCGTAAAACACTTAAAATCTAATACCATCGTTTTGGCAAAAGGAAATCAGCTGCTTGGCATGGGATGTGGTCAGACGAGTAGAGTGGATGCCTGTAATCAAGCCATAGCAAAAGCAAAGGCCTTCGGATTCAATCTCGAAGGATGTGCCATGGCTTCAGATGCGTTTTTCCCATTCCCCGATTGTGTTGAAATAGCCGATAAAGCTGGAATAAAAGCTGTGGTGCAACCAGGGGGCTCTATTAAAGACCAATTGAGCATCGACTACTGCAATGATAATGACATTGCTATGGTATTTACTGGAGTAAGACATTTTAAACACTAGAAGTAACTTAACAAAGTACACAATGAATCTTTGTATAGATATAGGAAATACTAGAATTAAAATTGGGATTTTTAACGATGCAGGAAAAATGATACACAATGATGCATTCCTAACTATGGATGCGATAAATGTGAAGAATCTCATAAGTAAATATAAAATATCTAAAGCCATATCTAGCAGTACTCGCAAAAGTGTAAGTGCATTTGAAAAAAGAGTTAAATCTCATGTAGATTTGCTACGTCTGAGTCATAAGACACCGATTCCTATCAAAAATTTATATCATACACCAAAAACACTAGGCAAAGATAGGCTAGCAGTAGTCATCGGATGTACAAAAGTATATCCAAATACCAACTGCCTAGTTATTGACGCTGGTACTTGTATAACTTATGACATCATTACAAAAAACAAGGAATATCTAGGAGGTAATATATCTCCTGGAATAAGAATGAGAGCAGAAGCAATGGATACATTGACCTCTACCCTCCCCTTGGTAGAGCCCGTATATAATATAGATTACATAGGAAAGAGTACGGAAACTGCAATGCAAAATGGTATTGTATACGGTACACTATTAGAAATAGAATCGTTAATAACTAAGATAAAGCAAGATATCGGAGAAATTAACGTAATAATAACCGGAGGAGACGCTCCATTTTTTGCAGATCTCTTAAAAACTAAGATATTTGTCCACTCATATTTAGTCTTAGAAGGGCTGAATACAACATTAAACTATGCAATATAGAATAATAGCATTCTTATTTTCATTTTTAGTAATTGCCCAGATCTCTGCGCAAACAAATGGAAACTCACCATATTCAAGGTTTGGTATAGGTGATCTAACAGATGAAAATTTTCTTCATCTCAGATCAATGGGCTCTATAGGAACCTCTTACGTGGACGGATACCATATCAACATTACTAATCCCGCTAGTTATGCTTCTCTTACAACAACGGCTTTTGATTTAGGACTATCAGCAAAAAGATCTACGCTCAGCACGTCTGAATCATCAAACACCGAATGGAATGGTAATCTTCAGTATATTTCACTTGCATTCCCACTATCCAATCCGCTCAACGCAATACTAAATCAAAAGAAAAGGCCCTATGACCTCGGCATGGCATTTACACTTATGCCGAATAGCACTGTAGGTTATAATATCACTTCGCAAGACTCTATAGCTGGATTCGGTAATACTGATCGAACTTTCAGAGGTGACGGTGGAAGCTATAAGTTTATATGGGGCAACGCGATCAAGTATAAGAATTTTTCTTTTGGTGTTAATATGGGTTACTTGTTTGGTAATATACGCTACGAACAGACCGTCACCTTCCAGGAACTGCCAGTTGGGTATCAAAATTTGTTTTCTTCTAAATACAATCTTAATGGATTTATTTGGGGCATTGGAGGAATGTATAATAAAGTACTCAACCAAAAACAAATCAACGATAAGTCTTCTCAGACAGCCAATATCCTATCCATTGGATTCAAATTAAAATCAGCTACTTCGTTTAATACTTCATTAACAGAATCGAAGCTTGGCGTCCAAACTCCAACGAGTACCTCTCAATTCATAGATACCCTTTCTATTTCAATCGATGAACCTGGAAATGGTAAATTGCCTTTAGAAGTTGGATTTGGAGCGAGTTATTACCATGGAAATAAATACATGATAGGATTCGACATCGGTGCGGCTAATTGGTCTACTTACGAAAATGATGCTGACCCTACAATTGCTAATAATCCGTTAAAAAACACAATGAATGTTTCTTTAGGTGGATATTTCCGTCCTAACTACAGATCATATAACAGATATTTCAAAAGGGTATATTATCGATATGGTTTGTATCATAGAACTGATCCAAGGGTAATAGCGGGTGAGCAATTAGACGCTTATGGTGTCACATTTGGAATGGGACTTCCATTTATATACCAGAGAAAGATTTCTCATGCAAATCTTGGATTTGAATTTGGAAAAAATGGAAGTAATAGTGTTATTAGAGAATCATTCTTTAAAGTAACCTTAGGATTTACATTTAATGATGATGAATGGTTTATCAAAAGAAAGTATAACTAATCATCACAACTAATTAGATAAAAACTTCATCTTATACTTACTAGATATAATGCGAAGTTATAGATTAACAAGAATTAAAAAGCAATTTATTATGACTCGACTTAAAAATTTATTATTTGCCAATGTATTGGTATTTGCAGTAGTAGCATTGGGGAATGCACAATGTGAATCATGGGTAGGATCACCTCAACAAGAGGATGCTGAAAATGCTCACTCCATCTACAGACAAGCACTGAAAGATAAAGATTATGCAATCGCCTTCGAAAACTGGGAAAAGGCGTTTGGAATAGCTCCTGCCGCTGATGGCAAAAGAGATTACCACTTCACTGATGGCGCTCAGCTATACTTAGAGAAATTTAAGAATGAAACAGATGCTGCAAAAAAAGAAGAATACAAGACTACCTACCTTTCATTAATCGATCAAGCAATAGCCTGTTACAAAGATGGTGCTATCGTAAGTAGCAAGTGTCCTGATGGTTCTTGTATCAATGCACGAATTGGATATTTAGCTGGGAGGAAGGCATTCGATATGTATTACACATTTAATACACCATACTCTCAGACTACTGAGGCCCTAAAAATGGCACTAGAAAACAGTGGTAAAGACGTAGAATATATAGTATATGATCCATATGCATCCATAGCTGTATATCAATTCCAGAAAGGAAAAATGGATAAAGCAGAAGCTAGAGCTATATACGAAGAACTTAATGATGCAGCAGATTACAGTATCAGTAAGAATGATAACCTGTCAGCTTACTTCCAACAAGCTAAAGAATCTATGAATGCGAAGTTTGCTGTAATTGCAAATGATATTTTTGATTGTGAATTTTTCGTAGAGCAACTTAAGCCTGAATACGAAGATAATAAGGACGATCCACAGACATGGAAAAGGATAGTAGCAAAACTAAAAGGACAGGGTTGTGCACTAGATCATCCTTTCTTGGCAGAAGTAGAAGGTAAGTATAAAGTATGGGCTAAGACACAAAATGCAGCCGCACAAGCTGAGTTCGAGGCAAACAATCCAGGAATTCTTGCTAAGAAATTATACGATAGTGAAGACTATGCTGGCGCTGTTGCTAAGTACGAAGAAGCGATCAATGCTGAAACAGACTCAAGTAAGAAAGCGGGATACCAATTCAGTAAAGCTTCTATCCAATATAGAAAACTTAAGAGTTATGGTGCAGCAAGAGCAACTGCCTTAGAAGCCGCTAAAAATAGACCAGGATGGGGACGTCCATATATGCTCATAGGTGATATGTACGGATCAGGCGCTAGATCTTGCGGGGATTCTTGGAATCAGAGATTAGCGATATTGGCAGCAATGGATAAGTACAGATACGCTAAGTCCGTAGATCCATCAGTAGCTGATGATGCTGATTCTAGACTTGCTAAATATAGAGCATCTATGCCATCAAAAGAAGATGGATTCCAAAGAGGAATAAAAGAAGGTGCGACCGAAACAGTAGGATGTTGGATTGGTGAAAAAGTAAAAGTAAGATACGCCAAGTAATTGGTAATTGACATATGAAAAAGGGAAGGATCAGTCATGATTCTTCCCTTTTTCTTTGCTTAAACATACAAACGGCCTATAAAACAGGTATTCTATCGTAAAACTGAACTTGGAATGCTTGTAGTTGGTTAACTTTACATCAAGTAGAAAGCATTTAACTATGGCACCTAATTTTCAAGGGTAAGATATTTTACTGTTAAGGACCGAAGTCATATCTAAGAGAATGTCTATTAATCGCAAAGCGAAAGTAAGTGAGGATAATGTATGTAACCGTGCATACTCTTACAATTAAATAGTTATTATAAAATATACATATGAAACAATATATCAAACTGATTGCATTAATATTAATAGCAGTCACATTTTCACTTACATCATGTAAGACGACCAAAGATGGCATATCCCAAGGAATAGAAAATCAAACCTATAAGCCGCTCGAAAATGCTCTCTTATGGAAGATTGATGGAAATGGCATTACCGAACCATCATACTTATACGGTACTATACACCTCATCGACGCTGAAGCTTACTTCTTACCAAGCGGCACATTAACTGCTATGGAAAACACTAAGAAAATGGTCTTCGAAATAGATATGAATGAAATGAGTGATATGGGAAATATGATGAGTATCATGAATAAAGCATTCATGAATGACGGAAAGACATTGAAGGATCTCCTAAGTCCTGAAGATTATGAAATGGTCGATGCTCACTTTGCCAAAATAGGAATGCCATTAATGATGCTAGAGAGAATGAAGCCAATGTTCCTCACTGTATTCGCTTCGGGAGACATGGATCCATCAGGACTCCAAAGTGGAAGTTTGAAATCCTATGAAATGGAATTTTTGGAAATAGCAAAAAGCTCAAAAAAGCCTATAGCTGGATTAGAAACCATAGAATTCCAAATGAGCGTATTTGACTCTATTCCTTATCAAGCTCAGGCTGACATGCTCATAGAAACAATCAAATCAGGGAATACAGGTAGCGATCAAATGAAAGAAATGGTACAAATGTATAAAGATCAAAATATCAATGCTATGATATCAATGATCACCGATGAGGACGAACAACTATCAGAATACGAGGATGTACTCTTAAGTAAAAGAAATAAAGCTTGGATCGCAGGAATAAAAACTATGGTGTCAGAGATGCCTACATTTTTTGCTGTAGGTGCTGGACACTTAGCTGGCAAAAATGGTGTGATAAATCTACTGAAAAAAGAAGGATATACACTTACTCCAATTTCACATACTAAGTAGAAAAACAAATTTTCATATACCATCTTATACGCTAGCCAAATGTCAATAATCTCGATAAACGGTAAAACTCCAAAAATAGACAATACCTGCTGGATTGCAGATAATGCTACCATCACTGGGGACGTCGAGATAGGATCTGAGTCCAGTATATGGTTTCAGTCTGTAATAAGAGGCGACGTAAATAAAATAAGGATAGGAAATAGAGTCAATATCCAAGATGCGGCAATAGTCCATGGATCTAACGGCAAACAAGATACCGTTATCGGAAATGATGTATCGGTTGGACATAGAGCTATCATCCATGGATGCACTATACATAGCGATGTATTAATAGGAATGGGTGCCATAATACTAGATGGAGCCGTAGTCGAATCCAATGTCATTGTGGGAGCAGGAGCAGTAGTCACTGTAGGCTCGAATTTAGAATCAGGATATCTATATGCTGGTATACCCGCTAAGAAAATAAAACCTTTAGAAAAAGGAAAGCATGATTTCTTTATAGAGGCGACCGCGGCAGGATACGTAGAAAACAAAAAACTATACGAGAATAAATCATAAGATCCATGCAAAAACTTACTGCTATAATTATCGATGACATGGAGTTAGCTAGAACTTCACTGAAAGCTGATCTATCTGACTACTGTAGTCACGTAGAAGTGATAGGTGAAGCAGAAGGTGTTCTTTCTGGAGCTAAATTACTCAAACAAACCATCCCCGACATTCTGTTTCTAGATATTGAAATGGAAGATGGTAATGGTTTCGACTTACTGGACATAGTCCCTAATAGTCTGGACTCCGTTATCTTTGTGACTGCAAGACAGGATTTTGCTCTGAAAGCTTTCCAATATTCCGCTCTAGACTATTTATTGAAACCAGTCAATCCTGAGCTACTCATAAAGGCAGTCGAAAAACTTACCCAAAAGAAACAGTCAGCAAAATTACAATTAGATTTGCTTCGTGGCAGTATAGCGCCAGATTCTAAACTGGAGAAAATAGCCCTCCACACCTCAGAAAAAATCGAAGTTGCGGAGATCAAGAATATCGTCAGACTAGAATCTATGACGAACTATACATACTTCTATTTCGCCGATGGGAGTAAACTATTGATCACTCGTACATTAAAAGAATTCGATAAGATGCTTAGTGACTCCGGATTCGAGCGAGTACACCAGTCTCACCTTATCAACATGGCACATGTAAAAGCTTATGTAAAATCTGAAGGCGGATATATTTCTATGAAGGACGGCAGTATGGTGCCTGTCTCGGTCAGAAAGAAAAGTTATGTGATGAGCATATTAGGCTAACAGAATCAAGGAAGCCTCCAGAACTAGTCAATCCGCTTGAATCCCTAATTCACTTTATGACATAGCTGGGTCAAGATTGTAACATTCTAACAAGGACTAACAAAAATGCTGCCTCAATACAAGATGAAAATCATCATATATGCGAACACATATTAAACATATCTCTAATATTATTATCTTCGCACTTAATTAAAATCTCCAGAACTCTATATTGACGTTATGGGAGATAAATCAAATCAATCATAATGACATTTAAAGATCTAAATATAATAGAGCCAATACTAAAAGCTCTAACTGATAAAGGCTATGTAGAACCTACACCTATCCAAGAAAAAGCAATCCCTCTAGTCTTAGAAGAAAAGGACTTACTCGGTGTTGCACAGACAGGTACAGGTAAGACAGCTGCATTTGCCATTCCAATTATTCAACTAATTGAAAAAAATAAAGAATCGGAGCAAGGTAAGAAATTAATAAAAGCACTTATCGTCACTCCTACACGAGAACTCGCTATCCAAATCGATGAAAACATAAAAGAATATAGTAAGAATACAAATCTGACTCATACAGTGATCTTTGGAGGTGTAAAACAGCATAGCCAAGTAAAGAAACTCAATCAAGGTATAGATATATTGACGGCTACACCAGGTAGACTTCTCGATTTGATCAATCAGAGGCTTCTCAGTATAGATCAGATAAAATTATTCGTATTAGATGAGGCTGATAGAATGCTAGACATGGGCTTCATTAATGATATCCGAAAACTACTCAAAATAATCCCAGAAAAAAGACAGTCACTATTCTTCTCAGCTACAATGCCACAGAATATCATCGACCTATCAAACAAGATACTTGATAAGCCGATAAAAGTAGAAGTAACACCAGCCAGTTCGACTGCTGAGACCATCAAGCAAGTAATTTATTATACCAACAGAACTGATAAAGGTGCTCTTCTTATTGAAATTTTAAAAGAAAGAAATATAGATCAAGCACTCGTATTTACTAGAACCAAGCATGGAGCAGACCGAGTAGCAAGGAACCTAACAAAAAAAGGAATAAAGTCTTACTCCATACACGGTGACAAAGCTCAAAATCAAAGACAGAAGTCTCTAAAACTATTCAAAGAAGGAAGTATACAGGTGCTAGTAGCGACTGATATAGCAGCAAGAGGAATAGATATAGATAAATTGAAGTATGTAATCAATTATGAAATACCTAACCTTCCTGAAACGTACGTACATAGAATAGGTAGATCAGGCCGAGCTGGCGAAGAAGGGATAGCAATAGGAATAGCTGAACCTGAAGAAAATCAGTTTGTACGAGACATAGAAAAGCTGATCGGTATCAAAATAGAAGTTGCCGAAAGTGCTAACTATCCTCAGACCGATAAACCTATGACCCCCGCTGAGAAAAAAGAATGGGAAAAAGAAAAGCAAAAACGGAAACAAGAATTCTTCGCAAACAGAAAGGCCAAAAAGAACGGTCAAAAGGGAGGCAATAAAGGAAAATCTGACAAACCTAGAGGCGAAAAGAAACAAAGAAGAAGCAATAACGATAATAATAAAAACAGGTCAGATCGTAATGAAACCCGTGGCGAAAAATCAGTGTCAAAAAACAAACGCGAAGGAGATAACCAAAACAGTAATTCGAAGGCGTCTGATAATAAAAACTCAAACGGTCAAGGATCAAAAAATAACAACCGAAAGAAAAACAATAAGAAAAGAGGCGGCTATAAATCTACAGAAGCGTCATCTAAACTGAAAGGCAAATTTATGTGGCCATTAGAAAAATAAAAAATCCGATTCAGTCAATATCAAATAAAGTGATTTAAGAATTCTATTATTCATCCGATATCAAAGTGTACTCTGTGGATGGAGATAGTATTTTTAAATCACTTTAGTATTTTTCAAAATAACTTAAACTATGAGCATCTCAAGAGAACTAGATAAGCGAAGTCAATCAAAATGTGAGCTATGCAGCAAGACTGAGCACCTATCAACTTTCATAGTGTCTCCAAAATCAGGAGACAAATTAGAGCATCAAATATCTACTTGTGGAGTATGCGCTGATCAATTGGACAATAAAGACAATATTGACCCAAATCACTGGAGATGTCTTAATGATAGTATGTGGAGACAAGTACCAGCCGTCCAAGTGGTCGCATACAGAATGCTACACCACCTAAAACCAACAACAGAATGGGCAGGAGAACTTATGGACATGATGTACCTCGATGATGACACAAAATCATGGGCTGAAGAAAGCATCATAGATGAGTCCGATATCATAATTCATAAAGACAGTAATGGCACCATACTGGAACCTGGCGACACAGTAACGCTGATCAAAGATCTAAAAGTGAAAGGGGCTAGCCTTATTGCCAAAAGAGGCACAGCCGTCCGCAGAATTAGACTCGTCAGAGACAATCCAAATCATATTGAAGGCAAGGTCGAAGGTCAGACGGTAGTCATTCTTACTCAATATGTCAAAAAATAAAAAAGCTGTTCACGCCTTATCTTACCTGTAAATACATTTCAAAAATTACCTTTTGATTTCTTGATCATGAAAAATGACATTTCAACTCAATTATGATTCATCATTTTTGCTACCTTTATATTGCAATATGAATTTGTAATTGTAATACAAAATTCAAAAAACCTAAACTATGGTATTTTTAGAATTCGAAAAGCCGCTTGAAAAACTCTACGAACAGTTAGATAAAATAAAGCAAGTAGGTGAAGAAGGAGATATTGATGTTTCTGACAAAATAAAAGAATTAGAAAATAAGATAAAGTCCGAAACCAAAGAAATCTACTCCAATCTTAATGGATGGCAGAAAGTCCAACTCTCTCGGCATCCAGAGCGTCCATACACTTTATACTATATAGAATCTATATGTAAAAAATTTGTAGAATTACACGGAGATAGATACTTCAAAGATGATAAAGCCATAGTAGGAGGCATAGGTAAGATCAATGGGCAGTCTGTAGTCATATTGGGCCATCAGAAAGGAGTAAACACAAAACTAAGACAGTACAGAAATTTTGGGATGGCAAATCCTGAAGGGTATCGTAAGGCACTAAGACTTATGAAGTTGGCAGAAAGATTCAACTATCCTGTAGTCTGCTTGATTGACACCCCTGGAGCATACCCTGGGTTAGAAGCAGAAGAAAGAGGACAAGCGGAAGCAATCGCCAAGAATCTGTTCGAAATGGCTCAATTAAAAGTACCAATCCTTTGTTATGTAATCGGAGAAGGAGCATCTGGTGGAGCCCTTGGAATAGGAGTAGGAGATAAAGTATTCATGTTCGAGAATACGTGGTACTCCGTGATTAGCCCTGAATCTTGTTCATCTATCCTTTGGAGAAGTTGGGACCACAAAGAGAAAGCTGCCGAAGCACTAAAATTGACTGCAGATGATATGCTTGGATTTGGTCTTATAGATGAAATCATCAAAGAACCTCTCGGTGGAGCACATAATGATCCAGAAAAAATGGCAAAAACACTAAGACTACATATCAAAAATGAGCTTGGTGCACTTATGGAGCTAACACCTGATCAAAGAATCGAAAATAGATTGGTCAAGTATAGTAACATGGGAGAATTCACCAGAATTACAGAAACAGCCAAAACAGAAGAAAAGCAAAAAAAGGAATCTAAATAATGATTTCTACTATACGCACATGGATGTTCAACAAGTCAATGAAAGAACACCAGAACTTCAATAAAAGTAAAAATAGAAGTGGTGTAAACCTGTGTCAATCTATATGTATAGTCTCAAATGGAAGTAACCCTTCTAGCAAATCCGCTACAGAGAAATACAAAACTAAACTCGAATCGCACGGAAAGAAAGTAGATATCCTTTATTTCATAGATGACAAACAAGAAACAGACATTGGGTATTCTAGACAATCAATAAAATGGCCAGGTATCCCGCAAAATGAAATCATCGATAATATACTAAGCAAAGAGTATGATCTATTTATATTTCTCAATCCTAAGATGGAAGATCATATGAGATATCTAACCATACTATGTAATGCAAAATTTAAGATTGGTCCAAAATTCGAAGGACAAAATCATATTTTTGACCTCATATTGGATCTATCAGACTTTTCTGATACTGAATCCTTAATACAGAGTATTGACAAACAACTAAGATTGCTCAGCAATTAAACCTCGATTACTATGGTACAACAATCAAAATTTACAGGAACTGGAGTTGCCATGATTACTCCATTCATAAATAATAAGGTAGATTATCCGACAATAGAAAGAATAATTGAGCACTTAATAGATGGCGGAATAGACTATATCGTCGCTCTAGGAAGTACCGGAGAGACAGCTACTCTCAATGAAGAAGAATCTCGTAAAGTCTTAGATACCGTCATAGCAACTGTGGACAAACGAATACCTATAGTAGCTGGAAATTTTGGCGGTAATAATACACTAGAGCTCTGTAAAAAAATAAAAGGATACGACTTCAAAGGCATAGATGCGATTCTGTCATCCAGCCCAGCTTATGTGAAGCCTTCACAAGAAGGAATCTACCATCACTACATGGAGATAGCGAAAGTAAGTCCAATACCAATTATACTTTACAATGTCCCAGGACGTACCAAAAGTAATATGGAGTGGACTACGACCATTAGACTGGCGGAAGCAAGTAAGAAATTTATCGGTATCAAAGAAGCAACTGGAGATCTTATCCAAGCTACTCGAATAATCAAAAACAGGCCGGATAACTTCTTTGTCACATCGGGTGATGATGAGGTAGCACTTCCTATGATAGCATGCGGCGGTGAAGGTGTAATATCAGTGATAGGAAACGCATTCCCAAAAGAATTCTCGGGAATGATAAATGCAGCTCTTAATAATGACTATCCTGAAGCAAGAAGACTAAATCTCCAAACATATGACCTCCATAAATGGTTATACATAGAAGGAAATCCTGTAGGTATAAAATCAGCTATGAAAATATTAGGCTTTGGAACTAATGATGTCAGATTGCCGCTGCATAATATGTCTGACATCAACTATAGATTACTAGAAAAGGCAGTCAGAAAAGTGATACAAACAGTAGCGTAAATTAGATTTCATTCAGATAGACTTTCCAATTGTCTCTAACTAACATTAATCCATCGAAATATTGAAAGACGAACACATATTAGTTACTGGTGGTACAGGTGTCCTAGGTATGTATATAGTCGAAGCACTACTGGAAGATGGATTTACTGATATAGAGATATTCAGCCGGAGTGGAAGCAACGATCGACTATCGTTTGCTAATAATCCATATGTAACATTCACCAAAGGAGATATACAAGAACTACACCCACTCACCGAAGTCGTAGATAGATCAGACTACATCATCCACGCTGCAGCGACCGTATCATTCAATCCTAAAAATTTTGACCTAATGCACAGTGTAAATGTTGCGGGCACGGCGAATGTGGTCAATATAGCACTAGAAAGTAATGTAAAAAAATTAATACATATCAGCTCGATAGCTGCAATAGGACGTAATGAAAAAAGTCATCCAATATCAGAAAAAACAGTCTGGTCAAATAGTAAGTACAACTCTTACTACGGAATCACTAAATACCTAGCAGAACAAGAAGTATGGCGGGCACATCATGAAGGGCTCAATCTAGCGATCATCAATCCTTCATTGATTTTCGGTGGCAAATTATGGGATCAAAGCTCTCTGCAAATATTCCATAAAGTGTATAATGGTCTCCCCTACTACACCACTGGAAGTACAGGTATAGTAGATGCTACAGACGTCGCTAAAATGGCGCTCTTCCTCCTCCAATCTGACATAAATGGTGAACGGTATATCGCTTCAGCAGGAAACATAAGCTACAAAAATCTATTCCAAAAAATGGCTACATTCATGGGCAGAAAAGCCCCTCAAAAACCAGCTCCCAAGTGGATGATGTCCCTATTCTGGAGAATAGAAAAAGTGCGCAATTTACTAACTGGTAAGGAGCCAATTATTACGCGAGAGACCGTGAGGAGTTCATCACACATGTCATTTTATGACAATCAGAAATCACAAGAACTGGGATGGGGAGAGTATCGTGGGTTAGAGAAGACTTTGGAGGAGTATTGTCTAGAGTATAAGACATTTCGAGAGAAATAATAAAGAAGCATCATCTACTGACAAAATGCCCGTCCACATCAAATTCCCTACCCCCAATTGACATCTTTACACCTATCTCTGTGACATAATGACCCACTGGCCACAATGGCGCAACTATTGATATAAATAAATAGTGTTACAAAAATTAAAAGATATAATGAGCAAAGATAAATCTACCGATGCAAAAGCATCTGAAGAGAAAGATGAAGTAAAAAAAGCATCAAAATCTAAAAAACCTAAAGTAGCTGATCTACTTTCAGAGATAGAAGAGTTGAATATTCAATTAGCTGAATCGAAAGATAAGCACTTGAGACTCTTCGCTGAGTTCGATAATTTCAAAAAGAGAAATATCAGAGAGCGAATGGATCTGATCAATAATGCTGGAAGAGATACATTATCATCAATGCTTCCAATAGTAGATGACTTCGATAGAGCAAAAGCAAGTGCCGAAGACGAGAACACAGAAGAAACACTGAGCGAAGGGGTATTGATGGTGTACAACAAACTGTACAGCGTCCTAGAAAGTAAAGGGTTGAAAAAAATGGTAAGCAATGGTGAGACATTCGATCCAGAACTCCACGAAGCCATCACTAAGATACCGGCTCCATCAGAGGAGATGAAAGGGAAGGTGATCGACACTATCGAAGCGGGCTTCTACTTAAATGACAAGATCATCAGACACGCTAAGGTGGTCGTCGGAGAATAAAAATATTCCCGAAAAAGATTTGAAGTCACATCATATCAAAGTGACATCGACAAGAAAATAAAACAGAATGGCAAAAAGAGATTTTTACGAGATATTGGGTGTGGATAAGAATGCAGATGCTTCTACAATCAAAAAAGCATATCGTAAGACTGCGATGAAATTTCACCCTGATCGTAATCCAGACAATAAGGAGGCAGAGGAAAAATTCAAAGAAGCAGCTGAAGCATACGAGGTACTTAGCGACTCTGATAAGAAAGCTAGATATGATAGATATGGTCATGCAGGTGTAGACCCTAATCAAGGTGGTGGATTCCGAGGCGGTCGTGGTGGCATGACCATGGAAGATATCTTTGAGCAGTTTGGTGATGTATTCGGTGGTGGGGGCGGTAGCCCGTTTGACAGTTTCTTCGGCGGTGGTCAAAGATCAAGAGGAGGAGCAAGAACAGGCCAAAAAGGCAGCAACCTTAGAATCAAAGTCTCATTATCCCTTGAAGAAATAGCTACAGGAATAACAAAGAAAATCAAGGTAAAAAAGCAAAAAACTTGTGAGCCTTGTGACGGGTCTGGTGCCAAAGATAAGTCTTCTGTAAAGACTTGTGGAACATGTGGCGGATCTGGATATGTACGTCAGATCAAATCTACCTTCTTAGGTCAGATGCAGACAACAGCTACATGTCCTACCTGCGGCGGTGCGGGTACCCAAGTAACCGCTAAATGCTCAACCTGCAAAGGTGAAGGTCGACAACTAGGAGAAGAAACTATCTCAATAGACATCCCCGCTGGAGTAGAAGATGGAATGCAACTGAGCATGAGAGGCACTGGAAATGCTGGTAAAAACGGAGGTCCAAAAGGTGACCTCTTGATCAATATCGTAGAAAAACCTCACGAGCACTTCAGCAGAGATGGTAAAAATGTAATCTATGATCTATTTATAAACTTTGCAGATGCAGCATTGGGTACATCAATCGAAGTGCCTACTCTAACTAGTAAAGTAAAAATAAAAGTTCCACCCGGTACTCAAGGAGGTAAAATATTCAGATTAAGAGAAAAAGGTCTACCAAGCGTACAGAGCTATGGTACGGGAGATCAACTGATCAATGTCAATATATGGACGCCTAAACAAGTCAATGATGAAGAGAAGAAACTTTTGGAGCAACTAAGAACTATGCCGAATTTCGCTCCTAATCCCGGTAAAAACGAAAAGGGATTCTTCGATAGAATGAGAGATTATTTTTCATAGAAAAAACAAAATAACCAATAAATAAGGATATTCTGAAATACAGAATATCCTTATTTCATTACCGTTTTTCTAACTACTTCCGAAAAGATTACCTCCGTGTTATTGATTTAATCGTAAAAATAATGCACAATTTTTTTAAGCCTCTCCCCTTGCGCTCACCGCTAGCTTTCATTTCTGGCTTACCACAGAAACGAAAAAAACCGAGGTTTCATCTAGCCATTAACGAAGAAAATTACGCTGCTATTTTTTCTTCTTTTTCCTCTCTTCCTTACTCTTAAAATCTCCGTTTCGCCAGGCATCTATGAATTTCTTCCAAGCGAGAGGATTAAAGATGTTCTGCGGCTTGGTCTGTCCTACATAACGGAAGTTACTGGCATTTTGTCTCAATTCTAATCCTACTGTTTCTCGTCCGTCAGCTGGAATCGAATATCTTAACTCATCGAGCACTTCTTTGGCTAGGTTTTCATCGGCTTTTTCTCTAAGATCGTCACTTATATCTATAGCTAAAAACTCATATTTGAAATACTCTCTATCTGGCCATGGATATATTACCGCCTCTGGAAGTAATAGACTGTCCTCACTCATGATCTGTACGTAGGAGTACATCTGCCTTGATAGCGTATCTGGTATGGTATATTCTGCATCTCTGAATCCAATACTGGTAAATCGTACAGTCTCACCCTTTCTAGCTACAATAGAGAAGAAACCATCACGATCAGAGTTCGTACCTCGACTGCTTCCCACTATACCTATATTCGTATATGGAAGTACGATCACGTCACCATCGTCACCTTCGGTAACAACGAGTCCAGAAAACTGTATTACACTATCTTGAACGGTTTTCTTCTGAGCACTTACACTGAGACTTCCTAAAACCATAACCACCAATAACAATACTATCCTCATAATTAATACAGATTGACATTATACTCTTTCAATTCTAAGCTTAGAAACGATATTGAAGTTCGAATAGGCGATGGATTTCATGATTTAACACTAAATTAATGCGCTAATTGTCTTCCTATTAATTCGCGATCTTACTTCTTTTTATTTTTTGCTTGCGCCGCTTGTTGTTGCTTCATCGCTTCTTCCATTCTTTGTTGAAACTTATTCACTTTCTTAGGTGCCGCTTTTTTGGCCTTTAATTCCGCTTGTAATTTTTCATCATTGAACACAAATGACTTAGTGATTACCGTCTGCCCTATGTTGATCAAGTTACTAAAGAACATATAGCAAGTAAGTCCCGATGCATATGTATTAAAAAAGCCGAAAAACATTACTGGCATCAGATACTGCATATATTTCATCGCAGGATTTGCTGACATGTCCATATGCTTAGTATTATAGTATGTATAGATCAGCATACTCACAGAATATAGAATGGTAAACAAACTCAAATGATCTCCAACAAATGGAATATTGAATGGCAGATGGAAGAAATCATCGTAAGAAGATAGATCCTGTGCCCATAAAAATGACTCCTGTCTAAAAGATATAGAAGCTGGGAAGAACCTGAATAATGCATACCAAATCGGCATCTGGATGATCATAGGCAGACATCCACCGAGCGGACTCACGCCATACTCTTTGTAGATTTTCATCGTCTCCATTTGCTTCTTTTGCGGCTCATCTTTGTACTTATCTGTCAAGTGTGCCAACTGAGGCTTCAGTGCCCCCATGAGCGCTTGAGAATGAAGCATCTTGTACATAAGCGGATAGAGTAACATCTTTATAATGAATATTACTAAGATAATCACCACTCCAAGACTACCTATATACTTCGAGAAAAAGTCAAACACTGGTCTGATCACCCACCGATTGATCGTACCAAAAATACTATTACCAAAAGGAATGATATATTCTAACGACAGGTCATATGCTTTCAAATTATTGTACTCATTTGGTCCGATGTACATAGCCATATCGAAGCTACTGCCACCGATTGGAATCTCTAGCTGCGTAGTGAGTTTCTCAATGTGAGAGATTGGTTTATCCTCTTCGATTTCATTCTTTATACTTTCTACTATTCCTGATTCAAATGGTGTGTTTATTGCCATCAATGTAGAGTTAAAGTATTGATTAGAGTGCGATATCCAATCTAGCTTCTCCTCGTCAAGCACTTCCTTATCATCTTGCATACAGCCACAGTCACTAGGATCACTATCATCGTGTTCCTTATAATATACCGCAGAATATTGTTGCTCGAACTGTGCATTACGCTCATAATCGTGAAGGTAGTTTTCCCAATTGAAGCCTATCGTATTCGCTTTGGCATTGAATACTTTATCGAGACCAGCATAATCAATTTTATAATCTAGATTATATCCATCATCCAACGTGTAGATCTGCTGAAAAGAACCACCTGTACTAGCCTGCGCTGTAAAGGTTATCTTATTGCCCGATTGACTTCCTGTGAAATACAAATCCTCAGTTGATACATATCCACTAGGAGCTGATGCAATAGGAAGTAAATACTCAAACTTATTCCGCTCATCACTTAGAAGCTCGACAAGCTCTTCTGTCATATCTTCACCTCTGATATACTTTCGTTTTGTATAGTTTTTCAGTTTTACAGATGTAACTTTACCTCCCTTACTCGATAATGTAACGACTACCTTATCATTTTCCAATGTGTAATCTCTCGCTGTACCTACTGAAGCCGATGCGAGGGGACCGTAGATCCCTGCATTCTGTGCCATTCGTACTGAGTCTGGAATCTGAACTTCTGAAGTCTTTGCGATAAAATTATCAGCGGCAACCCTATCAAGACTATCCGCAGCGATCTGGACATTAGCGATAGAATCCTGCATCCTCTTATGATTAGCCAGTTCAGCTTCACTTGGTTTATTCAGATATGACCAAACGAATAAGGTCGCAAATAAAAGTATAAATCCAATAATATGATTCTTTTCCATTGTATGTTTTTGCTTTCGAAATGAGGCATTAATATCAGAGCCTCAAAAGTCGGTGCAAATGTACAATTTTTCGTGCCTTATTCGATACAATGAGAGAAATGATCGACAGGAAACAAACAATTTACACGCACTTTTCTAGGATAGATTCCTTTTATTCATTAAAAAAGACTAAATATTCTCGGTTCAAAAACTTAGACGTTCATCTGCCTACTTTTCTACCGACCTCTACCAACGATGATGTACGGAGGGCCGAATCATGGATGTATAGATATCTTTTATTGCATCCATTTCATTTTTTGAAAAATCTCGAATATCTAATGCGCGCAGGTTGGAATGCAATTGCTCTACTTTGGATACTCCCGGTATGACACAACTTACTTCTTGCCACATCAAGATCCATTTTAGTGCAGATTGAACTAGTTCGAATTGATCTGGAAGTATAGATTTCAATTTTTCTACAGCCTCGAGTCCCAGATTGAAATCTACTCCTGCAAAAGTCTCTCCTTGATCAAAAGCTTCCCCCTTACGGTTAAACTGACGATGATCTTCTTTCGAGAAGCTAGACTCCGGATTGAACTTACCCGTAAGTAGTCCACTCGCTAAAGGCACCCTTGCTATAATACCGATATTTCGTTTTTTTGCCTCCTTAAAAAATAATTCCGATGGACGGTGCCTGAACATATTAAAAATGATTTGCACAGTATGTACGTTTGGATATTCTATAGCTTTCAGTGCTTCTTCAATTTTCTCGACACTTACTCCTAAGTTTAATATCTTACCTTCTTCTTTGAGTTTTTCGAATTCTTCAAATATTTCTTGCCTATAATATACTTCCGTGGGAGGACAATGCAACTGGACCAAATCTAGACAATCTAATCCAGTGTTTCTTAAGCTTTGTTCCACGTACTTTCTAAGGATTTTGGGTTGATATCCCTCGCTTACATGCGGATTTATAAATCTTCCACATTTTGTCGCGATATATATTTTTTCCTTGCGTAATCGGATTAAATCTCCCACTGCACGTTCACTTTTTCCATTTTCATAAACGTCTGCCGTATCTATGAAATTCACCCCAGCATCAACCGCCTCATTTAGGATTCGTTCTGCATTATTACCATCAAAACCACTTCCCCATTTACCACCTACTTGCCAAGTCCCTAGGCTCAATTCTGAAATTTCTAATCCTGTCTTTCCAAGTACCCTATAATTCATTAACCTATTATTTGCTATAAAAATAATCAAATCTTCCTCAGTAAATAATGCACATATTTCAAAATCTGTAATCTGAAGTTATCTTATGCACCTTTACCTCATTAATCGACAGTTAAATTACTATAAATTTTTAATTTCGTATTATTGTTCGCGAACCGACCAAATACTTGATGTCAGTTTCGATATCCAACATTTTAATAACTAAAGAATTATAAATGGACAATTTTCTAAAAACACTTACGATATTTATCATTTTGGCTATTGCTAATGTCTCATATGCAGGAAATGGTATGTGGTTACCTATATTCCTCAAATCCCTCAACGAAGCCGAGATGCAGGACATGGGTATGAAAATATCTGCAGAGGATATCTATAGCACAAATAAGAGCTCGATGAAAGATGCAATCGTCCATTTCGGAGGATTCTGTACTGGTGAGGTTATCTCTGATCAGGGTCTAGTACTTACCAATCATCACTGTGGATACGGCAATATACAATCGCACTCTTCTGTAGAAAACAACCTACTCAAAGATGGATTCTGGGCAAAGTCCCACTCCGAAGAACTTGCTAATCCTGGATTATTTGTAACATTCATAGAGAGTATAGAGGACGTCAGTGAGACTGTATTGAAAGGTACAAATGATCGAATGTCTATGAAAGAAAGACAATCAATCGTGGATAAAAACATAGCGGCAATCAAAGGTGGATACAGACTTACGGAGTTCCAAGATATCGTCATCCGTCCGTTTTACAATGGTAATCAATACTTCTTATTTCACACATTAACATACAATGATGTAAGATTAGTAGGCACACCTCCAGAGTCGATCGGTAAATTCGGGGCAGATACTGACAATTGGATGTTCCCAAGGCATACTGGAGATTTTTCACTTTTTAGAATCTATGCAGGACCTAATAATGAGCCAGCAAATTTTGCCAAAGAAAATAAACCCTTCACACCGAAACACTCTCTTCCTATCTCTTTGGATGGTGTAGAAGAAGGTGACTTCACTATGGTATTTGGCTTTCCTGGCAGAACGAATCAATATCTCCCATCGCCCGCTGTAGAGCAAACCATAAATACGCTAAATCCTGCCAAAATAGAGATCAGAGATAAAGCACTAAAAATATTGGACAAACATATGAGGGCAGATCCTGAGGTAAGATTAAAATATGCATCAAAATTTGCCGGAGTGGCCAATTATTGGAAAAAATGGATAGGAGAAAGTACAGGCCTCAAGTCAACTGGTGCACTTCAAAAAAAATATGAACTAGAAGATGAATATGAAAAAAAGGCCCCTAAAGATTACAAAAACATTGTTAAAGAATTCAAACAAGTATATTCTGATATAGAGCCTTATTCCCTAGCGAGAGACTTCTACTCAGAGACCGCTTCTAGAAATATAGAGATCCTTCGTCAGATGGGTAACTTCAAAAGACTAGTAATTACTTATGAGGAGAATGGTGTTGAAGCATACAATAAGTTGGTACCGAGATACAAGTCGTATTTCGAAAGATTCTATAAAGATTACGAACCGTCGATCGACCGAGAAGTATTTGGATCACTGACAGAGTATTATGTAGAATCTCTTGATAGAAAATTCGTCCCGACATCATTATCAGCTGAGTACATGAGAAAGAATAACATGGACTACAATCAACTTGCAGAAGATCTATACTCAAATAGCAACTTCCCGAACGAGGAAGCAATGATGCGAATCTTCGACATGGCCCCAGAGGCTGCAGTAGAAGCGATGAAAGCTGATCCGATGTATCAATTCTACTCAGATTGGAACAGTATATATACTGATAAAATATCTATGCCTTACAATACTCTTAAGAGTCAGATAGATAGCCTCCAAAGACTATATATGAAAGGACAGATGAAAACATTCAAAAAGAAAAGATTCTGGCCAGATGCCAATAGTACGATGAGGATCACATATGGAAAAGTAAATGGTTATAGTCCTAGAGATGCAGTAAGATACATGCCGTTCTCCTATGTAGAGGGTATCATGGAGAAGTACGTCCCTGGAGATTATGAATTCGATGTACCTGAGAAGCTTATCAGTCTAATAGAGAATAAAGACTATGGCCAATATGCCGATAAGTCAGGGAGTGTCCCCGTGTGTTTTCTTGGAACCAATCATACCACCGGTGGAAACAGTGGCAGCCCTGCCATAGATGGATATGGGAACCTGATCGGACTGAACTTTGATAGAGTATGGGAAGGCACTATGAGTGATATCAACTACGACGCATCTATCTGTAGAAATATAATGGTAGATGCTCGATATGTTCTTTTTATCATAGATAAGTTGGGTGATGCAGGACATTTGATAGCAGAAATGGAACTCGTAAGACCAAAAACGAACATTAGAAAAGGTAAATAGAACATTTTTATGTACTATCGCCATTGTCATAATTTGAGATCTATTATTTTCAAAATAAAAAAGAACATCATGAGATTTTCAGTATTTATATTTTTCATTCTTATCTCACAATCTATCGTAGGACAGGCTGTAGAAGGCACATTATTAGGTACTTGGACCAATCCAGACTTACCTGCATCCAATGCACACGACAATGTATATAATGAAGTCTGGGGACTTGCAGTAAATGATCATGAGTTTGCAGTGATTGGGACTACTTTCGGCACGCACATCATTGATGTGACTGACCCTACCAATCCTGAAGAAATCTTCGCTATCGAAGGAGGTACTACAGGAGGCGCAATAATACATAGAGATTTTCATGATTATAAAGGATACTTATACTCTATAGCGGACGAAGGATCTAATACAGGCTTACAGATTATAGATATAACGCAGCTCCCCGATGCTATAGAAATCGCTTATGATAACTCGTCTCTATTCAGTAGAAGTCACAATATATTCATCGATGAATCAAGAGATAGATTATACTCCTTGATTTCAAACGGTGATGATCTTAGTTTTGCCCCGATGCGGATATTCGATATTACCAATCCTATAGATCCTGTGTTACTTGGTACTTATAATAGTTTTAATCAGTACACTTTCTCGCAAGTGCATGATGCGTACGTGCAGAATGATACTGCATATCTTAATCTAGGCCCTAGGGGGTTTGCTATTGTTGATTTTGAAAATGTAGATACACCTAATGTGATCAGCATACTTAGCCCCGCAGAATATCCGCAATCTGGATATAATCACTCCGGGTGGTTAAGTGAGGATGGTGATTACTATTATATGGCTGATGAAACATTTGGCAGCGACATGAAAGTATTGGATCTGACTAACTTGCCTGACATAGAAATCCCGACAGTATTCAATGCGGAATCGACAGATGTAACTATCCCCCATAATCAAATCGTAAAAGGAGATAAACTATACGTTTCCTACTATTTCGATGGATTGCAAGTATTTGATATTACTGATCCAATAAATCCGATTAGAGAAATGTACTACCCTACCAGTAAATTCCCTCCGACAAATGGGCTCTACAGAGGAGCTTGGGGCGTATATCCATTGCTTCCATCGGGCAATATATTGGTATCCGACATGCAGGAAGGACTGTTTGTCATTGATGGTGAATTACCCGTTACATCTACAGAAGAAATCGATGGACAGTCATTACAAACACAATTTACCTTATCTCCTAATCCGAGTAATGGCGTTTTTGATATAGATCTTAGTTCTTTTCTTGAATCCGAAGTATCTGTAGAAGTTACTAATAATACTGGAAAATTAATACATACATCCACTTTATCTAATGGTGTTCATACTATGGATCTGTCACAACAGCTAAGCGCTGGAATTTATAATATAAATGTGAATGATGGCAAAAAAACAATCGCCAATAGGCTGATGATAAGAAAATAGTAATACTGTATGAATGTGCTGTGGCAATTACATTTGCTTTTAGCCAGCATAATACTCTTTATTGAAGTAGTTCATCTGAGCCCAAGGGTCGTCTACATTCATCTGTGTAAGTATGTCATATAAACAATACATGTAATATTTTCTATATTTATATATCTTTGTTTTTCTTCTAATAATTCATAACTAGACGATATTAATGTTCGATTTTCATAAGGATAAAGCGAGATACTTTAATATGCAGTATACTAACTCCAAGGAGTATATCCTTCCCTTCATAGAGAAATACGTCAATCATGATAAGAAACTAGACATCTTAGAGATAGGGTGTGCAGAAGCTGGGGTTTTGAAAGCATTCACAGATAAAGGGCACCAATGTGTAGGTATAGAGCTAGACCCCAAGCGAACAGAAATAGCCAAGAGTTTTATGGCCGAAGAGATGGCCGCTGGAAAAATTGAGTTCATGTCTAAGAATATCTATGATATAGATATAGAAAAAGACTTAAAAACGAAATTTGATCTCATTATCCTAAAAGATGTAATTGAGCACATCCACGACCAAGCAAAGTTTATGTCATTTTTGCACAAATTTCTAAAGCCCGATGGAAAGATTTTTTTTGGATTCCCACCTTGGCAGATGCCATTTGGAGGGCATCAGCAAGTAGCAAAAAGTAAAATTCTATCTGCAATTCCATACTATCATATGCTACCACGACCGATCTATAAGGTGATTCTTAAAGCATTCGGCGAAACCCCACAAAAGGTAGAAAATATGCTTGAAATAAAAGATACCGGTATATCTATCGAACGATTCGAGTGCATACTAAAAAAAGAAAAATACAGAATCTTGAAAAGACAATTGTATCTTTTCAATCCTATATATAAGTATAAATTTGGAGTTTCGGCTAGAAAGCAATCAGGCATAATCAGTGCTATACCTGTTCTGAGAAATTTTCTATCTACTTGCGCTTATTATATTATCCAAGAAGAAAAATAGACATGATCAAACTCTTGATTGTGCCTGCACGATATGCCTTTCGTTGTGCATGATTACAAATTGGAATACATCTCCCAATCTCATTTTGATCCATTTGGTAAGACTTATTGCAGTTTTTATTTTTGTCAGGTCATATTCGTTGGCTAAGTCGAGAAGTCGTAGTAGTTCATTTTGATTTTTCAAAAATGTATCCATGACGCTACTAGCATCGAGATCATCTATTGGGATGTAATCTTTAAATGCTTTCACCTTATTTTTCCCTCTATAATCCATGGCATTGGTGAAGTATTTACCCAACCATCCACTAGTAAAAGTCGAAATTGAAGGATCTTTTTGGGCATGCTTTAGTGATTCCGCTATAGCTGGATTATAATATTTGTAGTACATATTCAGATGTTCTAGATTCTGAATTATGCTCCATCCTCCGCTGTCTGTAGTTGTTAATAATTGATTACTTGTCAGGGATTGGAACTGATCAGTAACTATATTTGAATGGCGCTTTACTTCTGTAGAAAGTTGTTCTATAAGTTGAGATTTATTTCGAGCTTTCATAATTTTTGGTATTTGAGCATAGAATTATACCAATTCATTACTATGATCATTGAGTATGATATCGAGTAATTCCAAACCATCGTCGTAGATATTATCCATATCAACTATATCTACTTTTCTACTCTTCTTATAGATTACCAAATAATCTCCATTTCCTTCAAGTGTATACTCACCTAATCGCAGCATGACCTCTGCAAAATGAGATGTAATCATCATTCGCATATAATTCATATCGTTGGATTCTACAACGAAGTCTTTATCAAAGTCCCTACTTAGTGATGACCACTCGGTCGATGAAAATATGTTGCCCAGCTTGCTAAGACCACTTTTTGGCTTTATTATAAACCTAGGCAAATCTAAAAGTGTGGTATCGTACAGAAATATAGTAGTCGTAATATTGGTATTTGTCGCATAGTACAAATCAAAAATTTGCGTCAACGCATCAAACTTGATGTCCTTTTTATAGAGATAGCCTTTTATCCTCTTTGCTTTAGTCTCATCATAGAATTGCATCGTTTTTACATCCACATGTAACTGCTCAGCGACTACTTTTCTTCTTATCTGAAAATTCTTACTTCTGGCAAAGTGCCTCAACTCATTGAACCGTTTATTTCCAAAGATAGCATCACCAATATCATCAAAGAGGTCTATTAATCCCATGTTTATTGAGGTAAGATTGAGTACAAATATAAGCCAATTCTAAAGATTACTAAAAGCCCTTAATATTCAAAACTCCTGTCACCTTCATATCGTTGTGATTTAGAATCAGAGAGGATGGGTTTGGAGTGTTTTCATTAGAGATTACATTTACATTATTCAATAATATAGTCCCATAATTAATAATAGCACCACCTTCATTCGAGGTTCCAGATAGTAGATTTACCTTATCTAAACTCAGACTTCCTTCGGTAGTAATTTCGAATATTGTGCTTGCACCCATCGCCTTAATTAGGTATTCATTATCATCTAGTATATCTAATTGAATCTCTTTATCTATGACTATTTTACTGATCAATGATATCGTATCCATATTGAGCGAAACATCTATAGGTACAATATCCCCATCGTCAGCGCATTCGATTGTTCGACGCAAGGATCCCCATCCGTCATCTACAGTGTAAGAAACTTCATCTGAACATAAGGTAGTGCACGACACATCAATATCAAAACCTGATCCTGTTACAAATTGATCACTTCTAAATCTTAATAGAATACATCCAGATTCATCTGTAGAAGTAAAAGTACCTGGATTATCAGTTCCATAAAATCCTCCCGCTGGAAAGCCAGCTTGGGTAGGCCCATTTCCACTATCAAACTGAGAAGCATCGATACTATTACCATTATATATATATAGGGCATCCCAATTAGACTCTATATTAAGCGAATTGAATGTTATCTGGATTGCTTCATCAAGGTTGGGTGAGCAGATCAATGTAGTTACATCTTCATTGTTCGAGTATTCGCCTTCTTCACCTCCAGAATCATAAATACTGTCTCCACAATCTATTTTTCTAATATCTACTTGATCTATATATGTGCACATATTTCTGTCTGTAACTGTCACCGAATAAGTACCCTCGACAAGGCTATCTATTGATTGAGTTACCTCGCCATTGCTCCAGCTAAATGAATACGGAGCTCGGCCACCTTCCGGTAATACTGATGCCGTACCATTATTTTCAC
Source organism: uncultured Saprospiraceae bacterium (assembly GCA_938007965.1). GTDB lineage: Bacteria > Bacteroidota > Bacteroidia > Chitinophagales > Saprospiraceae > CAJXUU01. Next base: position 53,753 of record CALLMH010000050.1, read on the forward strand.
TTTGATTGGTTAGGAATGTACTATTCACCCTAGCGAATAGTTCTAGCGGTGTAGAAACTATTGCTATTTTAGAAATAGCTTCTGTACCATCAGAAACGGTAACCCTGTATAATCCTGCACCTAAATCGGTCCTCATATCACTGGTAGACCCATCAGCCCATGAATAAGAATATACGCCGCTCCCTCCACTGGCTAGTACGCTTATTGTCCCGTCCGTATCTCCATAACATAATAATTCACTCTCAACTATATCAATTACGAAATCTCCAGCACTCGGGACTATAGCTACTGAATTAGAGAGGGCGACACCTTCCGATGTGCCATTTTCAAAAGCAGCTGTGTTGACTATATTCAATTGTAAGTTTTTGATAACTATATCATCTATCCACCAACCATTACCGCCGACAGTTTCATCGCATATCATTTGAAATCGGATTTTAATATCTTGTCCTTCGTAAATACTTAGATCTATAATCGTATTTATAAATAATCCGCTATCTCCACTAAATCCTGATTTGGATCCAAGTGTACTATTATATCCATTATGAATCATCCGATGTCCTAAATCAGACCAACTCTGTCCATCATCAATGGATATGAGAACAGACCCACCATCAAATCCTGGTTCTGTATCATATTTATGATGAAATGATAGTAAACTCTCATCGCCAATTCCTACGCTTAGAGCTAGATCTAGATTAGCTTCTCCTTCAGAATCATTATTTGGTGCAAACCATGCGAATGTCCCATCATTGACTTGGGATGATTGCAGGTTCCAGTTTGTATTGCCTGATTGACTAGTATTCCAGTTCCCAGTCCCTGATTCTAATCCATCATAAAAATCAGATGGTGTTTTTTTCTGACCACTGTCTACCTCTAATACGACCTCAACAGTCTTAGAACTCAGAGCCGCAAGATCAAATAATGGAAACGTAATGATACCCCCCGATTCAGTTCCCCCATCCGTCGCGGAGACAAAAGATAATCCATCAGGTATGGAATCAGTCAACATAAAATCAACTTCGTCCACTCCGGTCTGATTGTTGGTTACTGAAATTTCGTAGGTAATCTGTTCCAACTCTTCGCTGGATACTGTAGATGTAAATTTCTCTATAGTCACTGATAAATTTGGTGGCATATCAAATGATTCCGTACCATCTGATCGACTGGTAAAACTTCCTTGATCAGCACTAAATCCTAGTCCTCTATCTGCGAATGCTTTCCAGATAAGTAGCTCGTGTGCTCCATCGTACAACAAGCGATCTGCTTCTAATATTGCATCTCTTCCGTCTATAAAACCAGGTCTACATGGTTGTAATTTCATTCCTTCCATGACCAATGCCATTGCCATATTATTACCTCCCGTGCCATTATACATATCAGAATCAAAACCGTACTGATCGATAAAAGCCCATGTCATATCCCACAGCATAGTACACCATACAGATCCTACTCCGTGAGGAATAGAAAAAGTTTTGATATCGTCATATGTGCTAGGGTTTACGCCGAAATCAGTACTATATGGAAAAGGTCGTATCCCTAGCCCATCAGCTTCTTGACCAAATAACCATGTTCCTACTGTTCGGGCATCAGCCTCAGCATCTCCTACCTCGATAGTCATCACCATACCAAGATAATCAGACCACCCTTCACCCATTTGTTCTTGTCCAGCCAGACAACCAGCTGCGGAGGGTCCACCTGTCAGCCTATTAGATATTCCATGGCCATATTCGTGAGCAATTACACCATTATCATAATCTCCATCTCGTCCATTGCACAAATACATCTGCATTCTAGGATTACTACCATCTGGAGGTGTTCCGAAATTAGCATTACACGCACCCAATCCATCTTGCACTTCACTCTGTACGTAATCACTCCCCAGCCCAGCCAGCGAATAGTTTTCTTCTTGGAAATTTCCAGACTGTTCATCAAATCCATAATTATACCATACGTCGTGCATTAGATTGGTCCAGAAGAAAGTATTGGTAATAGCTGCATCTGTATAATCCGCTGGATCACCAGCTACATCTAGAGGAAAAACAAACTCAAGATTTGCACCACCTTCAGCCCGAGAAGTATCGTCACCAGTAGGAGCATTGGTATTATCATCATCAAGATAAGTATCTGTATTATTCCCTCTTGTGGTAGTATAATCTATACCTCCTATGGTATGCCATCCATTTGGAGAAGCGACTAAATTATCATTCCAAGGCGCTGTATTTATAGATCTAGATCCAAAATTTGGACTTTCTACGGGCAGATCAAAGACTTCATAAGTATTCGGAACTAAGATGGATTCGGCAATGAGATCACTCTTGTCTGATTTATCGTATGTATGGTATTCATGATCGTGAGTATGGTTGCATTCTTTTGACACATCTGATCCATGATTGCACTCTACTGTCCAGCTTATCTCTTCTAGAATATCACCAGACTCTGCGTCTACTAAGTAGTCTGTGTACCAAGCTGACCGCACATCTTCTATGGCTAATTCCCATGCTAGCCTGAGTTCTCCCGTGTCTAATATATAGTACTGGAGTTTTGCAGGAATAGGTGCGATTGATATTTCAGGTGCGGATATTAATTGTCTATTTTCTCTCCCCTCTTTATTTTCTAATTGGATAAATTGAGCATCTTGTTTTAGCCCTTTCACGGACACCACCTTATCTATAGCCTCAAAGACTGTAATCTTGGCCTTTACTGATGTACTAGAGTCTTTATTTGCTTTCTTGAAGTTTATATTATTGATCACACTCGACCGATCTTTATAGTGTATTGCTCCTCTCGAATTAAATATCGGAATCCCTCCAATAGACTCCTTGAAGTAAGTGTGGGTAATTCCTCCTGATGTATAATGGTCTGTGATGTAGAGTCCTTTGACTAATATATTCGACTTGGATAATTGTTCGCGAACAAAACCAGCTTCAGCATGATCCGATTGGCCAATGAGACCAACTACAGAAAAAAAGATAATCATCACGGTTTCAAAAGCTCTTTTCATTTTTAGTAGATTGTATAGGTTTCGGCGATTAGAATGTAGCCCTAGTTTTCACGTATAAATATACGCAATTTCTGATATATTCGGTTTTACTATTTCTCATTTAGAGTTTCATGTATATCCATATTTGCAGCACTTATCGCTGGTATCATTGACGCCGCTACTCCTATCAATAAAGAAATGACAAGTAGGATCCATTCTTCTTTCATAAAATGCCAGCCTGAAAAAGAATATTTATAAGAACTCTTCAAGGATGTAGCCAATATCTCCATTCCTACATGGCTAAATATGAACCCCACAAAAAATCCGATGGCAGTCATAATCATGCCCTCGACAGTAATCAATGCATATAAACTAGATCGACTTCCTCCCATCACTCTTATCAATGCGAGCTCGTATTTTCGTTCTCTCATGGATTTCAGTAATACGATAAATATGCTGATCGCCGATATGATCCCTATCAAGATAGCCAACCACTGAAGCATCTGTCTGCCTGATCCTATCATCGAGTAGAGTCTATTGATCTCGATGGCAGGAGATGCTGCTTGCATATCTGTATTCTCATTTATTGACCTAGGCATACTTAGTGCTTGGAAGTTTGTCCTGTTTCTGAATTTGATGAGCAAAGTGGTAATCTCTTTGTCAGGAAATTTTAGCAATTCAGCGTTCGTCCGAGCAAGAGGTCCGTGTGCATGATTAGTATGATCGTGTTCTGTATGATCTTCTGCTGCATGATCAGGATGACCATCTCCATCATGGTCATGGTCGTGATGTTCTTCTGGTTTATGATCGGGTTTTCCATCTCCGTCTTGGTCATGCTCATGGTCGTCATGACTATGTCCTTCATGGCTATGTCCCGAGTGATCATGATCTGAGTGATTATGATCTGCGTGATCTACTTCTTGATCTGTTGTCATCGGGCTATCATCTGAGTGGTCATGTACGTTCCATACTGTGGATGGATTAGTCAATATCAATTGATCTATAACACTTCCTGTCCCATTCATTATTCCAGTTACTATAAAAGCTGCGTGGTCATGAGCGAGATCCTCATCATCATTAAATCCATGAGAACTTTTGAATTTATCTCCTACCTCTAATCCTGTATCATCGGCGACTGCCTTTCCGATTACCACCTCAAGGTCGCTATCATAGAATCTACCTTGACTTATAGTAGCATTGTAAAATGACATCAAACTATCAGTAGTACCTACAATCCGATACGATTTATAATTATCACCTAGAGATAGAGGCACAGCTGCCTTTATGAGAGGATGTTTGGGATTCAGGAAAGCTTTCACTTCGCTTACTTTCACATTCCCAGTAGGAGCGTCTACATGGTACATACTTGATAATATCATCTGCAAAGGCGATCCTTTTGCTCCAATTACCAGGTCTATTCCTGCCAGATTACTATCAAACTTGTTTTTCAATTGAGTATTGAAGAGAATCAAGAAATTGATCAAGCCTATACCTAACCCAAAGAGTATAATACTCAATAGTAAGTTAAGTGGATTGTGTATAATGTTCTTCCAAGCTAACTTTAGTACTTTCATTTCGCTAAGGTTGATTGGTGCGTTAATGTGATCTGATTTGGAATGATATCTTTAAGCCTAGCGTCATGTGTTACGATTACGAGTGCCGCTTCCGCAAGTTCGGCTTGTTCTTCTAATAGAGAGATCACCTCTTTACAATTATCATCATCCAGAGCGGACGTTGGCTCATCTGCAAGTATTAACTTCGGACTATTAGCCAATACTCGTGCGATAGCAACCCTTTGTTTTTGCCCTTCACTTAGAGTATTGATAGGTTTATTCGCTTTATCTTTGATATTGAGTCGATCAAGTAGAGATTTACACTTCTCTTCGTCTTCCTTACCTCCCGAAAAAAATTGAGACATTAGTAAGTTATCAAGTACACTGAGAGAGGAGATAAAATGATTTTTTTGAAAGATGATACCGATGTTCGTCCCTCGAAACTGGTCCAATGCTTTGTTAGTCAACTTGGTCATATCCGTATTGCACAATTCGATAGACCCTTTATTCGTAGACAATAGACCACCTAATAGATGCAGTAATGTACTCTTACCCACTCCAGAAGATCCTAGAACTAATAATTGCTCTTTTGCCTTGCACTGAAAATCAGGAAATTCGAATGATTCCCCATTCTGGTATTTATATTTTAAAGAGGTTACTTTTAGCACTTTACAGATTTTGATTTGCAGGCTCAATATACTATAAGAATATGATTTTAACGGAGGAAGTCGAAGTATTAAATGAATCAAAAAAACCTCTCATAGATGATCATATTGTAGTACAATCGTCATTTGAATCCATAATTATAAACGGGCTCTTTGCCGTCTTTAGATATGATCGCCCAAAACTTATGGTTTGACAACTCAGGTACTTGTAATAAGAAGATCCAATTCTTTGATACATCTTCTCCTTCTTCAGCATGAAAACACTGATCTGAAGCTCCTTCTATATCCGGCATACAGATACTACCTCCGTCATTAATTAGCTCTCTTAGTTTCTCAAGGTGTTGCTGAGGTTTGGAAGCATTACCTCTATAAGCATTTATCGAGTGAGGCACGACCGCTAGTGGGGAACCCGGATTACTATTATCCGTCAAGTAACTTTCGATCGCAAGATCAAGTGCATCCGCATAGGAGTACAAATCATCTGTTTCAATTGATTCTAATACAGACATATCATAATTGACTTTTATCCCATTCAGCCCATGCTTTATCAAAATGTCAATGGTCTTAGGTCGTTGGACATCATTCGGTATCGCTAATCTGCTAGTGCTACAGCTGATTATTAAAACCATACCTAAAACAAAAAAAGTAAACTTCAATCCCTTCATCAAATTATTTATATGAGCAAATCATATTGCCAGAATCTAGACTAACATCTAGCTAGATTCTCAATTCAACTGAAATACTATTGTGACTTTATTATAATCTTTCTTAAAACTGCAATTATATGTTGTGCAGATAATTTAAGCTTTTCATTTTACCAATCTTGTTTTTGGATATAGATTGTACCATGCAAACCAAAATGCATTATGGGACGGTGCTCTAAGTAGTTTCCTTCCATTTTTAGAAATAAGGTATTCTTCATTCACATCCCAAATATCGCCCTTTACATCAGTAAGTACTCCTTTTTTATAGGTCTTGAATTTCACATTCTTGGAATAAAAAACCCTCGATGCCCCGTCTTTTTCAGTAATGACTAATACATTTTTATCAGCAATTGTATTTTGGTGAATTCTTTCCTTTTTGAGATACTTGATAGAAATTGCAAGCGGATCTGTCTTGAATCTTGGAGACCTGATGATGAGCACCTCATCCTTATTGTCTAAACGCTCTACCTGAATTGGTACAGGAAACATCAGTTCATCATTAGAAAAATATGATTTGTATGCTGCCCCTTCAGCATAGTTTCTATCAAACCCAGTATCTAGAGATAGAACTTTCGTTTCGGGATGGTCTTTTACCCAATTCTTCCATTTGGTTGTAACAACTGGAAAACTTTTAAGCTTTATCCCTTTATTGGATAGAGGTCCGAGTACGGGCTCTCCATCTATAGTAGACCAGAGAGATTTTGTTTTTTTGTCTACCATCAATTTATTGGATCGATAAAGAAACCCGCTGGTACTGAGCTCATGGATATCTTTTCTATGATTCATATCATAGGCTATCATAGTACCACATAATGTGCAATATACCCCTGCAACATTTTCCTCTCCTATTTTATCTATAAAAAACTCATGCCATGCCAAAATCCGCTTTGGATATGCTTTTGCCTCACCATTTATTACGATTCCGAATACGATGTCATTATTATTAAGATAGTCAGCCGCATCGGCATTTATCATTTTTGGTAGTTTGAGTTGGGGAATACTATTAGACTTTACACCTCCCCATACTATCTCATCTAGACTTATCCTTGCTGTACTTTGTTGACCAATAAAGTAACTTCTAAATACAGGATCAATATGCTGATAAATCTCAGCTTTGTTATCTAGGTAGTAATTATCGTATACAGGTTCGTCTGACCACATCCACTGTAACCCATCAAAATAATTGAATATCTCAGCTTTGGTAACCAATAATTCTATAATCCTAGGATTCAGTTCTTCAGATGTGATCATCTTATTTATATCTAATAACATCGGAATGTATGAATCCTTCCATGTACGCTCTATATAACTTAGTGTCTCTGTCCGTGTATTCTTATCCCCATACAGCAATGCATGCGTTATAGATAAGGACGTTGTGTCCAATTCTGCGACAGGATTTCGTTCAGTTTTTGACTCATTTATTGCTGTCTTTGCCGACTCTACCACAAAACCATAGTCGAATGGTAATAAATCCGCTATCGAGTGCTCTGTCCAGTATCCATATTTCTGTACGCTTTCCTGATTTCGTATTATACCGTACTTGTCCACTACCAAGTAAGGATCACTCTTATATATCATCGAAACTGGATGTCCTAACACAACATCCTCTTCATTATTAGCACCAAATAGACGGCTATCTCTACCTAAACCCGCAGAAATTTTACGCTTATCTTTGATCTGATTTATATCTAAATGAACGACTTCTAAATAATCCTCAAATGCAATGTGATAAAATCCACTCACAGAATCTAATGAAACCAACCTCCTTGATCTGGTGGATTCTAATTCATTGAGTGCATCATCTTTATGCTGTTTAGTTCCTATTTTATAGTTTGATTGGTCAAGATCATCAGCGATCATGCTAAGAACAAAATGGTTTGTACTTTTTTCGTACGATTCTTTTCTGTTTTTATCAATCTCGGCTCGATTAGATGTAAGACTTCGATCAGTAAATTTAGAATAACTAGTATATCTCATCGAACCGTCCTTATCAATCGTCAGCTCTTTCATCAAAAAACTAATATCGTACCCTAAATAATGGTTTTTTATTTTCAGCACGTCTATCGCTGTTGCCGTAAATATGCCCTCTTCATTTGAAAATCTCAAAACCTGCGGATTTATAATTTCACACAATACGGCTCTTTTACCAGTGCCAATAAATGCCTTAGAGAATTTCCTATAGTTTTGTTTCCATTGTTTTGCCCGCTTGCCGTCGATTCCTAGAGAACTAAGATCTATATAATTCGGCTCTAGATATATAGTATCTCCCGGACCAAAAGTGCTGTAGGTATTGTGCGAAATTAACAAATCGTCATAAGCAACATGTGAGGCGAAGAGCTCCATGGTTACGTCCATAGGAATATCAAATGCGCAATTACCGTCTTTATCACTGGATGTGCCAAAGGTGGAATTTCCTACAAAAATGTGTGCACCAGATATAGGTAGACTTGTTTCCTTATCCAAGACTGTAAATTCCAAACTTCTAACCTGAGCATGAACAGAACCTAGAAAAACCACAAAAATAAGTAACATTAATGATCTCATAAATCTAATTGCTTTTCTCGCTATTTAACGAACTCGAATAAATAAATGTGAGGAATGGGGTAAGGAAAATCACCATATACATACTTACCTTTTTCAACTTCTCTCAACGAGTTAAATATATTGTATGGAGAGTAATAAAACTCTCTGAATGCGGACATTCTCATACCTCTATTGATATATGGCATAGATAACTCCTCTAGACTATGCTGCCAGAAGTACTCTTTTCCCCGCACAGATTGATTCTCATTTTGAGCGTAGGTGCCTTCTACATCCTCTTCATACACATGAGCATTATAATATCCATAACTGATCTTATCTGTATCAAAATCAAATGTGAACAACATAGGATGAAATTCTACGCAGATCACTCTGCCGCCGGGTAACAACCGCTCATACACCTGCTCTGCGAGCTTATCAATATCTGGCAACCAACAAGTGACACCATAACTCATGAAAACAATATCAAATTGCTCAGTCACATTTTGATTTATCCTATATGTATCTGTCTCTATGAAAGTAACATCGGTACCACATATCTTATTGAATCTTCTTGCTTCGGATATTGCACGATCAGATATATCGGTGGCGACGACTTTAGCTCCCATCCGCGCTAAGGATATACTATCCTGACCAAAATGACATTGTATATGAAGAATCTTTTTATCCTTAATGTCATCGAGATATTCTAATTCGATCTCATTGAGCGAATTGCGTCCTTCGAGAAACGAAGGATTGTCATAAAAATCAGATGCGATATGCACGTCTGTTTTATCATTCCAAAGCGCTTTGTTCGATCTAAAATATTCATTTATCTTATCTAATTCTTCCATTCTATCCGTGATTTATGCCTATAAATTATGATTGCAAGATACTACTAACGTATTTTTTTTTCTACTATATGTAATAATCAATTATATATCTGTCATATTATCAATTAGTTCCATATAAATATTTGTTTATCAAAGAGATACAGACGATTACACATTCAAATTTATTTACATTTTTCATTCATTTCCTTTCTTATAATTAAGTTTTCACCTATTTTTGTGATGTAATCGTATTCCCAAGATACGATCTACATAAATTTATTAAAACTCAAATCCGATTTAATTATGAGAATCAATGATTACTCAAGTATCAAGCTTGCTACGCCTAATTTAATACCTAATCAACAAAGTTTCAATCAGAAATTTATTGAGAAAATACTACTTTTCTTAATTGCATTTTTAGGGTTTATGGGATCGTTATATGTCTTTACTTCTAGTTCAAACAATAATAATAATCCAAATTACCAGAATCTCGCAATAGCCGCAGCTTCAGTGTCAGACTATTCTACATTAGATGCAAAAGCGACAAAATTCAAAGACTTCTTCAAAATTGATGGAAAGAAGAAAGCAGGAGAAATGCTAAATTTCATATTTAAAGAAGATAGAAACGAATCTAGATTTGTACTAGACATGGGAAATGGAGAGAGAGTAATCATAACTTCTAATGAATTTCCATATAAATTCGATAGTCCAGGTAAGTATAAACTCGAACTCAAAACCATCAATAGAGGTCTTATTACTGTAGTGGCTACTAAAGAGTTGAAAATCAAGTAATCAGTTTATCATCGGTTAGCTTTGTTTAACTTGTTTCAAATAAATATTAAACAATCATAAAAATGTTTGATGTTTTTGAAAAAAATGTCATACTTTAGCAATGATGATAAATATAAAGAGCATAATAGAAAAGCAGGGTTTCGGCGTTTGTCACTACCTTGGAAATAAAATGGGAATACAAATATCCCGGGTGAGATTATATTTTATATATCTAAGTTTCGGGGCATTGGGGTCACCGATTGTCATTTATCTTTTTGTAGCATTCTGGCTTAATATAAGAAGCTACATAAGAAAAGGATACAATGCAGTACTCAATTAGATGTATTGAAATTCTCAAGAATAACAAAAAGCTTTTCGATAATCGAAGGGCTTTTTTATTGTATTTATCCCATTCACCAGGTTTAGTTTACGACGTCGTCTTCTTTCGATTTTCAGTATTTATGCTATCATTCTAAATTTGACGAATCTCTTGAAATGGATGGTTCGCTAAATCGTTTAGGTATGGTGAACAAACAGAATATTTAAATTCGACAATCGACAAACTAAAAGATAGCCGCTTCAATGATCAGCTGATCGATTTTTATCGTTTTGACTTATGTATCCTGAAAAACCAGCCGATATCATAGTCACGGAATCATAATCACCCGTTTCTTGAGTTGCATCTCTGAATTTTACTACATCCAAATAATCTGATGCAGTCGCATGATGTCTCGCCTCAAAATGAAGAAATAGATTCTCGTTTAATCTAATCTGAATCCCTAGCTGCAAAGATACATGAGGGGTTATATCCGATCCTTCATTGAATTCAGTCTCATAACTTATATCGTAATAATCCTTGATGCTACTGATTCTCTCAGCAGTATTGATGTTACTAAAGTCTCTATTATAAAAATTATTATCCGGGCCGAATAGATTTAAACTTCTTGATGACTTTGCTAGCCCTAAGCCAACTCCGCCTATTAACCTTATCCACTCAATACCTATATCTGGCCTGTAATTCACTCCAAAATCTAGCATCAAGTGACTATTTCTATATGCTGGATACCAAGCCCTAGCTCCCAATATACCATATGGTTCCTCTACTAGATATCCTCCTTCCGCACTGGTTCGTGCCAATTCCGGATTTAATCCATATGCTATACCAAAACCAGCCTTAACTTCTAAAAAAACATTATTTCTATACTCTCGGCTTACTCCGAAACTAAAATAATTTAGGGCATCTCGTACGGGTTCTATATCTCCATTGATCACGATAGACCCCGCAGAAGCTTGTGTTACATATTGCGCACACAGAGTACTACTTCCTATCAGTAGTAATGAGATATAACCAACTAATATTCTTATTTTAAACATTAAGACTAAGTTCAATAATTACAAATTAATACTTTGGGGCTAATAATCATCAATAAGCTGCATTACACGATCTATGCTTCGATGATTTGCAGAAATTCCGCTACCCATCTAGATTTAGGGAAAATCAATTCAATTTTTTGATTTACTAAATCATTTTATGGGATTGACAAAAAAAAATACCGTATTCGAGATCAAAAAACTGAAATACACAACTCTACTGGAGTGTATCGAGCTTCAAATTTAACTTAATTCCAATAAACCCAGTATCACCAATAACATCAACCTTATAATCCGAATTCTTTGCTCTAGTAAACAGGAGACTACTTAATATACCGACTGCGGCTCCCGCAAATACATCGGATGGATGATGGACTGGACCATTAATCCCAGCTCGGCTATACCCTACAAAACTTGCCAATAGTGTAGCAGGCACTCCATATTTCCATCCATATCGCTTCCATAAAAAAGTAGACCCCATAAATGACAATGATGTATGCCCAGACGGAAAACTATACTTTCCACCATTGGGTCTTCTTCGTTTTACTGTCCTCTTTAAGAGATGCGTTGACAATGTCTGCACAACAAATGACTTCAATATCTGACTAGTCCCCTCTTTATCTTTTGTCACAAGACTAAAGCCAAGACCAGTCAACGGTAAAGCTATCTGGATCACATCGCCGGTCTCTTGCACCAGTTCTTGTGCCTGCCCAATATTGAGACTAAATATCATCAATAAACTTACGATATAGACGCTGGTTATTCTCAATCTACGGCTATACAGCTGATTTCAACATTTACAAATTTTGGTAGATTTGCTACTTCTACTAACTCCCGAGCTGGAGCGGTTTCCTCATTAAAGTATTCTGCATATACTGCATTGATACGAGCATACATATTCATATCCGCTACGAAAACAGAGCATTTTACAATGTTTTCGTATGTCATCCCCGCTTCTGTTAATACATGACCGATATTCTTCATCACTTGATGTGTTTCGGATTCTATATCTTCCATAATCAACTGACCAGTACTTTGATCAATCGCTATTTGTCCAGAAAGATACAGTGTACCACCAGATTTCACAGATTGGTTATAAGGTCCGACTGGCGAAGGAGCGTTTTGTGTATTTATAATTTGTTTGTTCATCCGTATTTATAAAATTTTATAATCCAAATATGGTTAAAATATGTAACACTGACTAAAAGAAAGTGACTTATACCTAATATACTTAGTGCATCCTTATTCCTATCAAAAGGAACCAATGGACAAGATATATAAAAGACTTCGAAAGTTCGAACGCTCATCGTACCGACTAGCTAAAGTGACGCGAGTTTGCTTTGCAAGCTACTCTGGCTTAATACATACGTATGCGCTGCCAGAGTTGACTATTTCCAATTTTATGCTTTAAACATTAGATTTAATCAACCTTGAATATTGAACACTACCTACCTTGAAAATTGAACACCAAATACCTTGAAAAATGAACACTATATACCTTGAAAAGTGAACACTATATACCTTGAATATTGAACACTACCTACCTTGAAAAGTGAACTATTTTAGTATATTTGTCATATAAACAGCTCATATGATGATCACTAGACTTGAAGAAAATAATGTCCATGAAAATCTCTCATTTTTCCCAGTAGTAGGAATACTCGGTGCACGTCAGGTAGGCAAGACCACTCTCGCAAAATCATTAATCGGTTTCGAGGAAATCTTGTATATTGACCTTGAGTTAAATTCAGATTTGAGAAAACTTGACGATGCAGAAACATATCTCAGATTACATCAACATAAATGTATCGTAATAGACGAGGTACAGCGAATGCCTTCTTTATTCCCACTGATTCGAGCACTAGTTGATCAAGATAGACGACCACGAAGGTTTGTACTATTGGGTTCTTCGTCGCCTGACTTGATGAGGGACAGTTCTGAGTCTCTAGCAGGTAGGATCGCGTATACTATCCTGTCGCCAATCAATTTATTAGAAATCTCAGATAATGTATCTATGAGAGAACACTGGATGAGCGGCGGCTATCCTAGTGTAATTACATCAGATAACAAAAAGATGAAGAATAGATGGCTTGCTAATTACATAAAAAATATATCAGATAGAGATCTTACCGATCGAGGAATATCTATATCCACTCCGCGCACAATGGTTCTCTTGCGAATGCTAGCGTATCTTAATGGCAGTCCGATAAACTACAATCGGATTGCAAAAAAAATGGATGTAGCTCATACAACCATTGCTAGATATATAAGTATCCTAGAAGGATCCTACCTAATCAGATTGCTTGAACCATATTTCGTCAACAATGGTAAACGCTTAGTCAAATCACCTAAGATATACTTCACCGATTCTGGGCTTCATCATCACCTCGCAGGCATCAGATCGTTGGAAGCTTTATACGGCTCTGAACTCATCGGAAGCTGCTGGGAAGGTTATATCATAAATCAGGTCATAGCTATACTACCTGAAGATTGGAGTACGTACTACTACAGGACACACGCTGGGTCTGAATGTGATCTCATTCTCGAAAACGAACGTGGAGAATTATGGTGTATAGAGATCAAGTATAGCAACGCGCCCTCTATATCTAAGGGATTTTATACCAGTATTGAGGACATCAAACCTGTAAGATCATTTGTCATCACACCAGAATCCGAAACATATCAAAAGAAAAATGGGACAACTATTATGAGCCTTGCTTCATTTCTCAAAGACGAATTACTAAATCTATATTTAGCTGAATAACGCTACCTTGAAAAATGAACACTACATACCTTGAAAAATGAACACTATACACCTTGAATATTGAACACTACCTACCTTGAATATTGAACACAAAACACCTTGAAAAATGAACACTATCTACCTTGAAAAATGAACTATTTATACCTCAACTACCTGTATATTAAATAATTATAACTTCGATCAAAACTTCAACGAATCTAATATATCCGTACCCAATATTTTGTCTTCAGCGTGGGTATACCAGGTTCGCTTCTTTGGTAATCTTACATTTTTATATATCGCTTCATCTTCTAAAATGATGTACTCGCCATCATTCTTTGATTCATCGTGATAGAATCGATATCCCAGCATTGCATAAGAACTAGGACTAAAATAAAAATACCAAGTATCTTTCCCTACTTCTTCACTGTATGTAACTTTTATGGCAAGTGATTCCTTACCGAAGAAGTTTTCCAATTTCACTTCTGGGTCTATTATCGTCCCTGGATCATTTAACTTCATAGGCATGAGCCAGAGGTATTGATAATAATTCTTCATCATTGTTACTCTATCGACGGAGAGTCTATACTTACCTGCCTCCTCCTTAGAGTAATCAGAAGTCCCATCTAAGAGTATCGTTGTGACGTCTCTCTTTACGTCGCTTACAATAGACTTACCGTCTATTTGATTTGACATTTGAAACTCTTCCTTCTCAATATTAAACGAAATGTTGGTTATACGATCCTCTCTATCGGGAGTAGATCCAATGAGAACCATATTGACATCATTTGTAAATAACTCAGAATCAGGATCGTGATAGTTAATACTTTTCTCGATCAAATCTGAAGCTATTATGCTTTGCCCTATGCCCACATAACAGCTGAAAAGCAAGGCAATAAAATTTATATATCTTGTCATAGTGTAAGTATTTGACAGCAAAATAGAGATAAATATAGATCTGTGAAGAATCGAATAATCTATATCATTAATATTAACAAAAGCTTGTATACAAATATGAAGTCTTTGCATTATAGAAAAATGCATTTCGTCATACGTATTGGCAGAGAAAACTTAGTGTTTCACCCCTGAAAAACGGCTTCTACACCAACATCTCAAACAACATCGGATTATCATTGATATGCTCGAAATTAATTCCCTGATCTCTCATTCTCGCTACTAATGATTCGAAGTCAATCTTACTCTGCACCTCCAAGCCTACTAATGCAGGTCCATTCGTACGGTTTGTTTTTTTCGTGTATTCGAAATGCGCGATGTCATCATTAGGCCCTAGGACGTTGAGAAAGTCCCTAAGTGCTCCCGCTCGTTGTGGAAATCGGATAATGAAGTAGTGTTTCTTTCCTTCATGCAGCATTGCACGCTCCGTAATCTCCTGAGTTCTATTTACGTCATTATTACCTCCGCAAACTATGATACCTACATTCTTTCCTTTGATCTTATCTTGCAATTGGTCTAATGCTGCTATTGACACCGCGCCTGCCGGCTCTACCACTATCGCTTCTTCATTGTACAACTTTAGGATCGAGGAACAGATTGCTCCCTCTGGCACGGTCATATTATCATTTATTACTTCCTTGATGATTCTGTAAGTGATATTCCCGATTTCTTTCACAGCGATACCATCCGCAAAACTATCGATCATATCGAGACGAGTGAGTTCACCATTTTTGAGTGAGGCATTTAATGCGGCAGCTCCTTCGGCTTCGACCGCTATGATTTTAGTACTCGGACTGACTTGTTTGAAGTAACTACCTACTCCCGAGAGTAATCCTCCCCCTCCTACAGCGACCAATAGAAAGTCAAGCGGAGCATCAATCTGCTCTAGCATCTCCTTGGCAATCGTTCCCTGTCCCGCTATGACTTCCTCATCATTAAAAGGATGTACGAAGGTCATCATACGTTCTTGTGAAGCAATCAATGCGCTTTCATATGCATCATCAAATGTATCGCCTGTTAAAATCACCTCTACCCATTCCCCGCCAAATTGCTTGACTTTTGTGATCTTCTGATTGGGGGTAGGGTTAGGCATATAGATAGTACCTTTAATCTTCAACTTAGCACAAGACATCGCCACACCTTGTGCATGATTTCCTGCACTGGCACAAACAACACCGTTTTCGGTTTGGCCTTCAGTAAGGCCTTTAATCTTATTATATGCCCCACGTATCTTAAATGAACGGACAGATTGCATGTCCTCTCTCTTTAAAAATATATTGCAATCGTATTGCTCGGATAGATTGTGGTTCAGTAGAAATGGTGTCTCTAGAACTACATTTTTTATTCGATGATAAGCATCGGTTATTGCTTGGGTAGATATCATATATAATAATTAGAAAGAATAAAATTGCTAAATGCTAAGAATTTACTGTTTCGATTAATCAAAAAACAAAAGCGTATACTACAGTGGTAATTTAAAACAGATAAAGTGATCGCTCATCTAAGGGTCATAATTATTTCTAATAAAGAAGCACTCCTTTACAAGTCGAAACCATAAAGATCGCGTACTAATTAGATAGTTTAGTCAAGCTAATGCACAAAAGATTATTAAATACGTAGTTGCCGAAATGAGTAGTAATTCTATGTTACTAGAAATTGGATCTATGCCTACAGAATTAATATCTGTAGGCATAGAATACCAATATAATTTTAGCTTTTTGGTCTCAAACTTCTTACTGCTCGGCCGGCTTGCCACATTTCAGAATTTTTCAATTCGTCCAATTCGGCCTCTAGCTTTACCCTGTAATCTTCCTTACTATTACTATCGATTGACAATTGAGCTTCATTCCCAGTCTCTACGCTTTCGTATAGTTCTTCGAATACTGGCTTGACGGCATCTCTGAATTTCTTCCACCAATCCAGTGCACCTCTTTGTGCTGTTGTAGAGCAATTCGCATACATCCAGTCCATTCCATTTTCAGCTACTAGTGGGTAAAGAGATTCCGTCGCCTCTTCTACTGTTTCGTTGAATGCTTCTGATGGAGAGTGACCTTTTGATCTCAATAAATCATATTGAGCTGCGAATAATCCTTGGATACCACCCATGAGTGACCCTCTCTCTCCAGTAAGATCAGAGTACACTTCTTTCTTGAATGTCGTCTCGAATAAATAACCCGACCCAATACCGATTCCCATTGCGATCACTTTATCTCTAGCATTACCTGTCGCATCTTGGAATACAGCAAATGAAGAATTTAACCCTTTGCCTTCGACAAACAATCTTCTCAATGAGGTTCCAGAACCTTTTGGTGCTGCTAATACGACATCAATATCAGATGGTGGTACGATACCAGTCCTTTCCTTGTATGTAACTCCAAAACCATGTGAGAAATAGAGCGTCTTACCTGCCGTCAGATAAGGCTTGATAGTCGGCCATAGTTGAATCTGTGCCGCATCCGAAAGAAGATATTGAATAACGGTCGCTTTCTTACAAGCCTCTTCAATAGAGAATAACGTCTCTCCAGGAACAAACCCATCGGCAATAGCCTTATCATACGATTTAGAAGGACTTCTCTGCCCGATGATTACTTCGAATCCATTGTCTCTGAGGTTTAATGCCTGACCAGGTCCTTGTACCCCATATCCAATAATTGCAATCGTCTCATCTTTGAGTACTTCTCTTGCTTTTTCATATGGAAACTCTTCTCTGGTAACCACGTTTTCTTCTGTTCCTCCAAAATTGAATACTGCCATTTTCTTATTGTTTAATTTGTTGATTTGTTAGTTCTTTTTGCTTTTCCCTAACTATGTTATAATTGTAATTCTTTCTATTTTTTTCAATCTATCAAGCTATCGTTTCGATTTCAATTGGGTGGAATCTGACGACTATTACACTTGATTTTATACTTTTTCATTTTCCATTTCCAGACTTGCCAAGTAGCTATTCAATCTTTCCATTGGCTTTACTACTACTACCCTCCCCGATCTCACAAATTCATAGATCCCAAATTGCCTGAGGTCATTGAGCAGTGCTTCTGTCTCGTCATGATATCCCGTTTTCACGATGACGATATATTCTGATTCTATCGTCAGGATTCTAGCATTGTGTTTTCTTACTAATGCCTCTGAAGATTCACCTTCGTAAAAAGCTTTTGACGGGATTTTGTACAGTGCTATTTCTTGATATACGACTTCTTCATTCGTATAATAAAATGTCTTCAATACATCTACTTGCTTATCTATCTGCGCACTCAGCTTTCTGATGCGCTCTTCTGTCAGTTTGACTACGATCGTGTATCTGTGGATTCCATCTATACTTGATGGAGACGTATTCATACTTTCGATATTGATATGCCTTCGTGTGATATTGGTTACGATCCTCGCCAGTATCCCCATTTTATTCTCTGAGAATATAACGAGGGTGTATATTTTACTTTCTTGTTCTTTCATTTTATCTAATTTTAGTAAGATTGACAAATCGCTAAGAGCTCTTCTTTTGATCACTCTAGCACAGTCTCATCCACCGCTTTACCTGTAGAAATCATCGGAAAGATATTTTCTTCTTTTTCTACTTCTACGTGCAGAAGAAAAGGTCCTTCATACGCTAGCATTTCTTTGATGCCCGATTCTACTTCTGAGCTATCGGTAATCTTCTTTCCCTTCACTCCAAATCCATCTGCAATCTTTATAAAATCAGGATTTTCTAATTCTACAAAACTATATCGTTTTTCAAAAAACAGTTGTTGCCATTGTCTCACCATTCCTAGATAGTTATTATCCAACAATAAGATTTTGACAGGAATATTCCATTGGCTGAGCACTCCCAGTTCTTGGATAGTCATCTGAAAACCTCCATCGCCAACTACGCATATCACCGTTGCATCTTTTCTTCCTAGCTGCGCACCGATGGCCGACGGCAGCCCGAAACCCATCGTCCCTGCTCCGCCCGATGACAGCCACTGATCGTATCCATTATAGTCATAATACCTAGCTGCTATCATCTGATGCTGTCCTACATCTGTCGCTACGATTGCTTGTCCTTTCGTTTGTTTGGATACTTCCTTCATAGTTCGCCCCATCGTTATTGGTCCAGAGCTCCTTTCTTCACAGTCTTTAGAGATTACCTTCTCATGCTCCATTCTATCGCATTCATGAAACTCTGCAATCCACTCAGGGTAAGTTTTCTTATCTACTTTTGATATCAAAGCCTCCAAGGCATCTTTCGCATCTGCCAATACGGCTACTTCTGTTTTTACATTTTTATCTATTTCAGAAGGGTCTATCTCTATATGTATTACTTTAGCTTGCTTCGCATATTTTTCGAGATTACCAGTCACACGATCATCAAATCGCATTCCTATGGCTATGAGGACATCACATTGATTAGTCTTCATATTAGGGCCGTAATTGCCATGCATTCCAAGCATACCCATATGCAATGGATGTTCGTTAGCTATAGCAGATAGACCATGTATAGTACTACCAACAGGAATCCCAGTCTTCTCTACGAATGATACAAATTGATCCTGTGCTTTTGCAATATGGATTCCGTGTCCCGCTAAGATGAATGGTTTCTTTGCGCTATTGATCAGTGCCGCTGCCTCTGCTATGCTTGTTGCATCCACTTTTGGTCTTGGGACATAACTTCTTAGCGTTGGCTGGGCTGCTGGAGCAAAATCAAACATCTCCATCTGGGCATCTTTTGTAATATCTATCACAACTGGCCCTGGCTTACCAGTATTGGCTACGTAAAATGCCTTTGCAAATACCTCTGGAATCTCGCTCGCTTTCGTGATCTGATAATTCCACTTCGTGATCGAAGTCGTACACCCAATCACATCTGCCTCTTGAAAAGCATCCGAACCCAATAACTTACTGAAAATCTGGCCTGTCACACATACCAATGGCGTGCTATCCATCAATGCATCGAGCAAGCCTGTAAATAAATTGGTAGCACCAGGTCCTGATGTGGCAAATGCGACTCCTGTGCTTCTTCTTACTCTGGCATATCCCTGAGCGGCATGGATCGCCCCTTGCTCATGCCTCGTAAGTATATGTGTAATCCTGTCTTGATAAGAGTACAATGCGTCATAAATAGGCATAATAGCTCCTCCAGGATAGCCGAATATCGTATCTACACCGTGCTGAATAATACACTTTAGCACCGCTTCTGAACCAGAAATATGCTCTTTCTTAATTTTTTGAGCTTTTGATCTTTTGATTGTTTCTGTCTTCATGTTATTTATTTTCTTTTCCTAAATCGGCTTTTTTTCATTTGCTTCACCGGTCCAATTGTCCAACTTATTTGTCACTTTCTCTTGTGCTTCACATATCTTGTAGACATCATACCGCAATTTTTCATTTCTACCGAACGGCAGTTACGCATTTCAGCATATTGCTATTCATAATCTTCATCAGTTACGCAGCCTTTACTTGCGGAACTTACGGTGTGTCTATATTTTTTGAGAAAACCCGTCAATTTTTTATTAGGTCGTTTCCAGTTCTTCCTTCTTTCTGAGATTTCAGCATCAGATAGATTTACATCAATGCTATTATTTTCAGCATCGATTGTGATGATGTCTCCATCTTTTATAAGGCCGATCATCCCTCCATTGTACGCTTCAGGAGTAATGTGTCCTACTACGAACCCATGAGTTCCACCTGAGAACCTACCGTCCGTGATGAGTGCCACTTCTTTACCTAATCCAGCTCCCATAAGTAGGCCTGTAGGTTTGAGCATTTCCGGCATACCTGGTGCTCCCTTAGGACCAGATTGGCGAATCACAATTACCGACCCCGACTCTATCTTTCTAGCTTGGATGGCTGCATTCGTCTCGTCTTCTGATTCAAATACTTGTGCAGGTCCTGAGAATCTCAATCCTTCCTTTCCTGTAATCTTAGCTACTGATCCTTCTGATGCTAGATTGCCAAAGAGCATCTGCAAATGCCCCGTTTCTTTGATCGCTTCTGCAATAGGATAGATCACTTTCTGACCTTCTTTGAGTCCTGGCAGGTCTGCCAAATTCTCCGCTATTGTCTTCCCAGTCACAGTCATACATGTACCATCTATCATACCTTCTTCCAGCATCAATTTCATGACTGCAGGAACTCCACCAGCATTATGTAGATCTTCCATCACGTACTTACCACTCGGTTTTAGATCTGCAAGAAAAGGAGTAGAATCAGTTATTCTTTGAAAGTCTTCTAATTCTAAATCTAAATCAAATGACCTTGCTATCGCTAAGAAGTGAAGTACTGCATTCGTTGATCCTCCGAGTACTGTGACCAATTTCATCGCATTTTCTAATGCTGCTTTGGTGACTATATCTCTAGGCTTGATATCTTTTCGCAATAGATTATTGATTGCCGCTCCTACTTTTGCCGCTTCTTCTTGTTTATTAGAACTTACTGCTGGATTAGATGAGTTGTAAGGCAGTGCCATACCCATAGCCTCGATCGCCGATGCCATCGTATTAGCCGTGTACATGCCTCCACACGCTCCGGGTCCTGGACATGCTTTTTTTATGATTTGATCTAGTTCTTCCTGATCTATATTTCCTGCGATTCTCTCTCCGAGTGCTTCGAATGTAGATATGATCGTTAGATCATTGCCCGCATGACACCCTGGACCTATCGTGCCTCCAAAGAAGACAATCCCTGGTCTATTCAACCTACCGAGTGCCATCATAGCACCTGGCATATTCTTATCACAACCTACTACAGTCACCAAAGCATCGTACCATTGAGCAGACGCTACCGTCTCGATACTATCTGCTATCACATCTCTGGATGGCAATGAATATCGCATACCAGCGGTACCCATAGAGATACCATCACTCACGCCGATCGTATGAAAAATCAAGCCAATCAGATCTTCTTTGGATACACCTCCTTTGATATCTTTTGCGAGATCATTGAGATGCATATTACAAGGATTTCCCTCCCAGCCCGTCGAAGCGATTCCAATTTGGGGCTTCTTTAAGTCTTCTGATGTCAATCCAATGGCGTGGAGCATAGCTTGTGCTGCAGGTTGTGATGGATCAGATGTTACGTGTTTGCTATATTTATTTAATTCCATAGTATTTTACTTAGGGCAAAAAGCTGTATCGCATAATTGCTTTTCTTCTAGTTCAATTTGATTTTATACGCCTTCGCGTTATTGCAAAAAAAAAGCCATCCTCATGAGAGAATGACCTTTTTTATATTTTCCATATATTCTAAAGGATCATACTCTTCATCAAGTCTGAATAATTATAATCACGTTAATAATAATGACTGAGACAGGCACATAAACAGCTACACTGACTCTAGTCACCATATAATTTATTTTAGATAAGTACGCCATAGTCTTTTTTAGTCTTAGATGAAATATGTCTAGCTATCTGGTCGCCCAGTTCAGAGCAAAATAAAGCATTTTCTTTCAATAAATCGCTTGTGAGTAGGTTATTATCGATACAGTACGTTACCGCCTCTACGATTTCATCGGCTTCGTCTCCCATACCAAAGTCTCTCAGCATCATCTCAACTGAAAGGATTGTTGCTATTGGATTTGCTATGTTTTTACCCGCAGCCTGAGGATACGAACCATGCACAGGCTCGTACAGCCTGGCTTTCTCTCCCGCAGACGATGAAGGTAGTAATCCTATGGATCCTCCTAGTACAGATGCTTCGTCTGATATGATATCTCCGAACATATTCGAAGTGACAATCACATCAAACTGACTTGGATTCAGTATCATCTGCATCGCTGCATTATCAATAAATAGATAATTGACATTTACTGAAGGATAGTCATCCTTCATGCCTTGCACAACATCTCTCCATAGTCTTGAGGAATCTAAAACATTGGCTTTATCTATTAGGCAAAGTGTTTTTCTCGGTCTCCTTTGCGCTTCTTCGAATGCTAACTTACATATGCGTTCGATCTCAAATCTATGATAATGACAAAGATCTGAAGCTTCATTTTCGGATTTATTTTTCGCCCCGAAGTAGATTCCACCGGTCAATTCTCTATAGATGACCATATCGACATCTTGTAGAACTTCAGGTTTCAGTACAGATAGGTGTTTCAAACTATCAAAAATTCTCACTGGGCGGATATTTGCAAAAAGTTCTAGTGTTTTTCGAATTTTCAAAAGTCCTTGTTCGGGTCTGACAGTGGCATTGGGATCATTATCATATTTCGGATCACCTATAGCGCCGAGTAGTATAGCATCAGCATTGACACAAGACTCAATCGTCTCCTCGGGAAGAGGGTTACCAGTAGCATCGATCGCACAAGCACCCATAAGCTGCTCATCATATTTGAAATCATGATCATATTTCTCAGCTATTGCATTCAGTACTTTAATCGCTTGATCTACGATTTCTGGACCGATTCCATCTCCCTTTAGGATTGTTATGTTATTCAATTGTTTCATATATACTACATCTCATGTAAAACAATACAGTCAAAAGACTATATAGCTATTTCTTATCAAATGTAATTCATTAGGAAATAAGTAATCGTATAAATAAAATTACAATTACGCTCTACAAGACAAATAAATAAACATAATTAATTGCAAATCAATTTTTTAACTACACTTTTCATACGTTTTCCACCTTTATTTATCAGCAAAAATATCAGTAATAAATATTTAATGCCGGATTATTCCTCATAGCATATTCAGTAATATTAGACTGTAGTTAGGGTTCTTATAGAAGTAACAACTGTAGAAGAAAACAGACTGGTTTTTGATTCATACTTATTTTGGATTCCTCAGATTTGAAATTTTGAATTAATTATTATATTTTTAGTTCAATGAAAACAAATAAACCTTACACCATGAATATCAAACCGTTATACTTTCTTATCATATTATCACTTTTCTCTTCAACTATTTGCGCTCAAGATGTAATATCTGATGTATGGTCTAGTGGTAATAGTCAACGACATTTACTAAAGAAGATAGATAATCAGAACTACCTAATAAAAATCGACTTATTAGACTCTGTATTCGTATATGTGATTGAGAATGGTACAGCCGAGTTGAGAGGTAAGACTCATATCTTGGGCGCGTACACAGATTATAATTTAACAATGTGGAACAAATGGATTCTAGCCAAAGATATTGAAGGTTCTACTGCTTATAATTTTGTAGAAAATTTTTCAGAAGTAATCAAGTACGAAGAACCATATGAGCGGTCAAGCTGGCGTATAATAAATGAAGATGTTTTAGTCCTATCGCAGTATGACGACTCTAATGCTGAGAGAAGAGCATTTCTAATTGACGAAGAATTTGATCATCAAGAAAATATAGAATACGGACGAATCTATGCAAGCGATGAAGACTATCTCTACTACAGAATGTATGAAAACGAAACCAATGAATACCAAAAAAGAGATAAAGAAAATAATGAAATTATAAGTTCTTTCACAATACAAAACGCTGTAATTCAGCGACGTATTGACAACTATATTTACTATTATGAAGACGAATCAAATAGTGTTATTCGTCACGATTTATTAGAGGACACCACCGTATCGCTTCATACTTTTGACTTTGAGCCTACTCAGGTATCAATGAGCTATCTATTGAAACAACAAGTAGTAACTGCGCGAAATAATGAAGAAAATAAACATCAAGCAATCGCCATCAATCTATCTGATCAAAAGGTAAAGATTTTCAACGATCAATATATTAGCTACAGTGACCTCAATAGCGCTGATAATATCCTAATCTATGAACATGAGTCTTATGATAGTCTTGTAATATACTACTTCGATACGGACAGTTCTAAGACTCTGCCATTCATCGGGAGCGTAGATGATATTATTGTTTTGGACGGCAAATATTTAATTTTTGCGGCTTTGGGTGAGCCTTTTAGAATTATGAATGTAGTCTATGACATGGTAAATGACACTCTGCATGAAACTGGAACGGACTTGCCATTTTCCTACCGCCTGGAACCCACATATATTTCTGAAGGCAGTAAATATTATCTAGACGTCGGAACCGACATAGAATTCATCGACGACCTGTATGAAATAAACATAACAAATGGGATCTCTTCAGTAAGTGATATAATATCAGTGACGAGAAGGGGCTTAGCGGATGATTCGCACATGAAAAAAATAAAGAATGATATATTCATACTAAATCAAGAACACTTGTATGTCATCCAAGATGAATCATTCGTACAATTAGATGAGCATACGATATTAAAAAATAATCACCAATCTTATCAATCCAATGCACATGGTATATATTGGGCAGAAAAATCAGACACAATCATCTCATTTTATAATTATCGAGATGGACAAAAGAATACAATAGGGATAATAATAGACAATCCTCAAATAGATTTGTATTCACTTCAAATCAGAGACTTCAATGAGGGAGAAGAGTCCATCTATATAAATGGAAGATTAGGCTTCGAGAGTACATCATTCTTACTGCGTAAAGAGGACAATACCATCATACCACTAGAAACTACATCTGGAAATATCTTGCAAACATCATTTTACAATGACGGGTATTACTATTATAATATTGCTGGTTGGATCCATAGAATTGATGAATTCGGCAACAAAGTCAATCTCGATATCGAAGCTCCTCTTGTCGGCTTCGGATCAAATGTACTGCACAATGGCGTAATATACAACGCAAATTATAAAGGTATCTATGCCATAAAAAACGGAGATGCATCATTACAATTAGCATTTGAAGAAGAAAGTCAATTCAATTTTTTTTCGTCCTTGGGTGATATCCTTTTCTTGGAAGCCGAAAATGCTCTATATGCATTGGTGGATGATGAATGGATAGAAATAAATCTTGCGAATGGTGCCATCCGTGGTCAATTAGGTGAACATCTCTTATTGGTGAGAGAAAGCACAGGTACGAATCAGATCATAAACCGGATATTTGATCTAAAGAACAATGAGTTATATGACTTACCAGAAGAATTCAATACGCTTAACATCATATCGACATTCGACTATCAGGGGGAATTGTATGTAATATCGAGTACTAGGTTTTTTCCTGACTATGAAGTGAAAGTATTCAAAACAAATGAGTCGTTTACCACAGCAGAAGAAGTATTGACATTCGAAACATTCGGAAGGGGACTAGGAGCTAAATTCACAGATTTCGGAGATGAAGGTCTTCTGTACATTGGCAATAAAATCTTCCTGATGAATGATCAATTAGAATTCGTAGAGATCGAGGGTGTATACGGAGATACTGAATCGGTATCAACCGAAGAAAATGATGGAACATTCTATTTCATCGCACTACATCCTCAGAAAGGGCGTCAAGTATATAATACCTTGGCATTTTCGAAACGCGTATCAACAAAAGACATTGTCTCGAATCTGATCTCAATATTTCCTAACCCCACAACAGATATTATCAATTTAGAAAATGAATCCACCCAATCGAATTATACGATCAAAATAGTGGATGTGAGAGGAAATATAATTTTCTCCTCTGATATACATAAGAACGAAAGCATAGATGTATCTCAATATGCAGAAGGTATCTATTACTTGAATCTCATAGGCAACGATGGTCAAATATTAGGAAAAGGGATGTTTATTAGAGGGTAAGTACTTGTAGATATTAGATTGAGATTAGGAAAAACCTCTTCACAGTACTAGTAGATCACCTGCTTCTCTTCAAACCTACTGATCTCTTCATCAATACTCAACAAATAATCAATATCATCGTACCCTTTGAGCAGACACTCTTTCTTGTACTCATCGATCTCAAACTTGACCTCTAGATCCTTGGTAACAGTAAGTGTCTGAGCCTCCACATCTACGTCAAATACATGCTCAGGATTCTTTTCTATTTCTTGGAAGATATAGTCTAGCTGCGCATCTGTGACTGTAATCGGTAGCAATCCATTATTGAGTGCATTCCCTTTAAAGATATCAGCAAAGAAGCTCGAGATAACTATCCTAAATCCATAATCATGAAGCGCCCAAGCCGCATGCTCTCGGCTAGAGCCACAACCGAAGTTTCTGCCCGCTACCAATATTTGACCAGAGTATATATCACTGTTCAATACGAAATCTGCCTTAGGTTGATCAGATTTACCATATCGCCAATCACGAAATAGATTTTCTCCGAAACCATCTCTGGTTATCGCTTTGAGAAATCTTGCAGGTATGATTTGATCAGTATCTATATCTTCTATCGGCAATGGTACAGCTGTACTATTTATTCTTACTAATGGGTCCATTTTTTTTCTTTTACTTCATCACAATACTGCTGATATCGCAGAATCGATTTTGAAACTTATCCAAATAATAAAGCGATTTTATGATCCGGCGATCAATTTAGTTCCTTTCTAACATCGACTATAACACCAGCTACCGCGGTCGCCGCTGCCGTCAATGGACTCGCTAATATAGTCCGTGCGCCTGGCCCTTGCCTTCCTTCGAAGTTCCTGTTGCTTGTGCTTACACAGTATTCTCCCGCTGGTACTTTGTCTTCATTCATACCTAAACACGCTGAGCATCCTGGTTCCCTCAATTCGAATCCTGCAGCTTCGAATATCTTATCCAATCCTTCTTCGATTGCTTGAGCTTCTACCGCCTTGCTGCCAGGTACAATCATGGCAGATATATGATCCGCTTTTTGTTTCCCTTTTACAAATTCGGCTACCAAACGAAGATCTTCGATTCTACTATTCGTACAACTCCCTATGAACACATGTTCCACTTTCTTACCTATTAGCGACTCTCCAGTCGAAAGCCCCATATAATCAAGTGCCTTCTGATTTTCTGTTTCGGGGATATGAGTATCTATTTTAATACCCATCCCCGGATTTGTACCATAAGTAAGCATCGGGCTTATATCACTTGCTTCAAATGTATGCTCTGTATCAAATACGGCCTCAGCATCCGTATACAATGTCTTCCAATACGCTAGAGCTTCATTCCATTTGTCAGCTTTCGGAGCATGTTCTCTACCTTTTATATAGTCCCATGTTTTCTGATCTGGCGCTATCATCCCTCCACGGGCTCCCATCTCGATACTCATATTGCAGACCGTCATCCGAGCCTCCATAGATAAGTCGGTAATCGCATCGCCGGCAAACTCTATAAAATGTCCTGTTCCTCCAGCAGCTGTAAGCTTCGATATTATGTAAAGCACTATATCCTTAGAACTCACTCCTCGCTGGAGTTTACCATTGACGGTGATTCTCATCGTCTTCGGCTTATTCAAGATAAGACACTGGCTCGCCATTACCTGCTCTACTTGCGAAGTTCCTATACCAAAAGCTATACACCCAAATGCTCCATGTGTACTCGTATGACTATCTCCACATACGATGGTCATGCCTGGTTTCGTAATCCCTAATTCCGGACCGATCACATGAACTATACCTTGTTTTTCATGCCCTAACCCATAACACGTGACATCAAATTTCTCACAGTTTCGCATCAAGGTGCTTACCTGTTTTTTTGAAAGAGGCTCTGAGATCGGCAGATGCTGATTCTTAGTCGGGACGTTATGATCCGCTGTCGCTATGATCTTGTCCTTTCTACGTAATGTAATATCTCTCTTTTCTAGCCCCGCAAATGCCTGTGGACTCGTCACCTCATGTATGTAGTGCTGATCAATATATATGACTTGGCGGCCACCTTTTATTTCAGTAACTACATGCTGGTCCCATATTTTATCGAATAGTGTATTCAATGCTGTTGAATTTGACTGATTTGTTGAAATTGATTGATTTATTTTAAGGCGTATATTCTTTCGGATGGAAGTGCTTGATTTGGTTGATTATTTATAAGAATCAACCCAAATATTCTCATCTAACAAATCCGCAGATCAAAAAGCGCTACGCAGTAGCCTTAAAAAGCCCCGATAACATTACTGACAAATCAGCTTCACTGACTTCCTTCTTCTGATCTGCCAGCTCTATAAATCGAACATAAGCCACATCTAGCTCATCTTTGAATAAGTTGTACCCAACCTCTTTGGCTCTGTAAGCTAAAGCGGCTCTTCCGCTCCTAGCTGTAAGGACTATAGAGGATTGATCGATCCCAACTACCCTAGGATCTATGATTTCATAATTTTCTCTGTTCTTAATAACTCCATCTTGATGGATTCCTGAGCTATGAGCGAATGCATTGTCCCCAACTATTGCCTTATTAGGCTGTACAGGCATACTCATCATATCACTTACTGAGCGGCTCATTTTATTCAACTGTGTAGTATCTATATTGGTATGAAAGATACTGCTCATCCTATGATTCAATATCATCACCACTTCTTCCAAAGCTGTATTGCCCGCTCGCTCTCCTATACCATTGATAGTACATTCTATCTGTCTTGCGCCCCCTTCTACTCCTGCGATGGCATTAGCTGTGGCTAGTCCAAGGTCATTATGACAATGTGTAGAAAGTACCGCCTTGTGTATACCGACTACATTTTCTCTTAGATACGCTATCTTTTCTTTATATTCGAATGGCATACAATATCCTGTGGTATCAGGAATATTGAGCACAGTTGCTCCCGCAGCGATGGCAGCAGAACAAACTCTAGCCAAATACTCATTTTCAGTTCTACCTGCGTCTTCGGCATAGAACTCAACATCCTCCACGAAACTTTTAGCGTACTTTACAGCCGCTACCGCTCTTTCGATGATCTTATCTGGAGTAGTATTGAATTTGTATTTAATATGCATCTCAGATGTGCCGATACCAGTATGTATCCTTGGTCTTTTTGCATATTGAAGTGCCTCTGCTGCGCATTTGATATCTTTCTCTACTGATCTAGATAATCCACAAACGATGGCATCATTGACTACTTTTGAGATAGCTTCCACAGCGGCAAAATCTCCAGGACTAGATATAGGAAATCCAGCTTCTATCACATCCACTCCCAATTGATCAAGTTGCTTCGCTATGATGATCTTTTGATCTTGATTTAATTTGCACCCTGGCACCTGTTCCCCGTCTCTTAATGTAGTGTCGAATATTTGAATTTTATCTGTAGCCATAATATACTTCATTTATGTTTCTCCACAAATGTAACTGATCAAGATACCATAAACTGACAAAAATAATTATTACATTACGCTTCCTAAAACATATCATCGTACCATTAACCCCTATTTATCAATTATTTAAACCATATTTAAATACATTTCCTAAGCTACCAATAACAAATAACATAAAGTCTAACACATTGATATTCTTACCCATTTATTGTCCTTTTCAGGCAATTTTGAAATTCATATTATGTTCGATATTATTTATCGGCTACATAAGTCAATCATCATATCGAAAATTAAAGTTAATGTACTTACTGTGGTCATCAAGACTTGCGTCCCGTTTTCTAACTGGTTATAAATGTCGATAAATCCGTTTATATTCATAATCTTTAATAATAATCACACCTATTTCCAATGTTAAAATCAGCTTCGCTACTTCGTCTCATAAACTCTATGTCAAAGAGTGAAAAACGTAACTTCAAACTGAGCACAAAAAAATCTGGAGAAGGCGAAAAACTATACGTTCGCCTTTTTGATCATCTTGCGAAATATGGTCAATTTGACGATAAGCACATCATCAAAAGAATCCCAGAAATAAAAAAAGCGCAGCTGTCCAACCTAAGAGCAACATTAAGCAAAGCGCTATTGAGATCATTGAGAGATATAAATAAAGAAGTCTATCCAGAAATAAAAGCGAGAGAACGGTTTGACTTTGCAAAGGTACTATATGCAAAAGGCCAATATAGAGAAAGCCTCAACATGATTCAAACAGTAAAGCGGACTGCAATAGAGATACATCTGCAGCCGCTATTATACCTGGCAATAAGCTTCGAAAAACAAATAGAATCACAACATGTCACAAAAAGTATGTCTTCTAAAGCATATCAATTGGCGACCGAATCAAACAATCTGATCAAACAACTAGACCTTACTAACGAACTGTCAAATCTATCCTTACTTCTCTATGCTAGATACCTAGAAAATGGATATGTGAAGAATAGTCAAGATTATGAGGAATTGCATAAGTACTTTCACAGTCTTCTCCCTGTGATCGAAATAGAAAATCTCGATTTCTACCAGAAGTTAAATTTATACCAATCGCATGTATGGTTCTATCATATGGCTCAAGATTTCTTAAACTACTATCGCTACGCTCAAAAATGGGTAAACTTATTCGATGAATATCCAGCAATGAGAGGACCTGGCACTGTACTCTATATCAAAGGTATGCACAATGTGCTCAATGCACTTTTTATGGCTGGCAAACCAAAACAATTTCGAGAAAATATTGAAAAGCTGCTCCAGTTTAATAAAGATGGAAACCTAAGATTATCGGAAAATGAAAAAGGACAATTGCAACTTTTCAAATATACCCATGGAATAAACAGCATATTTCTAAGTGCAAACTATGCCTACGGGGCTGACTTCGTTAGGGATCTAGAAGTATCGATAGAAGAGATGGAACACCCATGGGACCCAAGTCGGATCATGGTGTTTAATTATAAAATTGCTTGTGTCTACTTCGGCAACGGAGATCTAAACAAAACCATAACCTTCCTCAATCGTGTCGAAAATACATATCAAGCAAGACTGAAGGTAGATATTCAATGTTTTGCCAGAGTACTAAATCTTATAGCACACTTCGACCTTGGAAATGATATATTAGTTAGCTACAAGATCAAATCAGTATTTAGATTTTTACTAAAAATGGGAGAACTAGAAAAAGTACAATTAGAGATATTTAGGTTCGTAAGAAGGACCCCAAAAATGAATAGAAATACGATCATCGAGGAATTCAAAAAATTAAGAGAAAAATTAGCCGTTATTGAAACTGAACGCTTCGAAAAACGCCCTTTTTTATATCTAGACATAATCTCATGGCTAGACAGCAAGATCAATAAAGTGAGCATGGTAGAAGCCATAAAAGCCAGAAGAAAAAACACATAATTATCCCCCATACACCTGCGTCGCAAATATGGCAGTCTTCTTACTACTCCACTTTAGAGAAGTACCTAGATATAAAAACTCTGGGTTCGTCAGATTCTTATAATGAGGAGGTGATACTTTCCAGTTTTGCCATAGTTGTTCGGCTAGTGCTTCGTAGGTCGGTGCTAAGATGGACTCTACGCCGTTTGTAGTACGAATAGTGAATCCCTCGTATTGAATATTTTCACCTGCAGTCCGGAAGTTACCACCCGCTCTATCTATCCTGTCTCTTAATTGAGGTGTAGATGTGCCTGATTGATTATGGTCTAAGATGTCAGCACGTACCATGTAGTCGTTGTGCAATTTAGCCGCCCTTTTTAGATTATTATTATTTTTGAAAGATGGCAAATTCAATCTCCTGCGCTCCTCATTTATCTTTTGGAATAGTCGAGCATTGATGAGACTATAGTCTATATTTCCCAATGTTATGATTGCAGATAAACTTGCATTTTCAATCTCTAGCTCTGGCTCATTTTTTCGTTTCTTTTGAATCCGAACTTTAGATTCTTTCGAGGCGGTTTTCTTTATATTAGTAACTTCTTGTGTTGGTTTTTCAGATTTTGGTTCAGAATCTGATTTGCACGATGCGTATATAAACATACTTGCCAAAAGTAAAAATATCTGTAAGTTTCTCATCCGTCATTTTAAATAAAACATAAGAACGAAAATAATATAAGTAGTAGTCTGATTTAATCTAGATAATTTATTTCGCTATAAATCATACGTAATTCAATTAGTTACTTACATGACTAAAGGGTGAGGCGGTATAATTAAAAGGGATTCAAGTTAAGCTATTTCTAAAAAATCAAAAAATCAAAAGCTTTACTATTGGGCATAAAAAAAGCCCGTGAAAGACGAAAATCACGGGCATTACTCAATTTAATAACCAAAACTCATATTACTCTAAGTGCAAATGGTATGCCAAACATGTAATAAAATCAATATATCTAAAAATAGCCAGATTCAAAAAACTTAAAAACACACGTTAATCCACTCACAACCTCCAGATTATAGGTTAAATATATATTTACAAACTCCTCTTTATATAGTTAAAATAATTGCTCAAAATTATAAATCATAAAATAACTGAATGCGTATAATCTTGGTATAGTGAGGTATAAACTCGGACTAGGCATTAAAAAAAGCTATTAACGCTTGAAATAGCTGTAAAAAAAAGTGCTTTTCTTGCTTACCTTCCTTCATTATCCAAGTGGCGATCCTTCGATTAGGGAAACTACCTAATTTTTACTTTCGCAACCTTCATTACCAAGTTCCTCCGATAATCAGTGTTCTATATAGGATTTAGATGATTTATACGCTACACAAATAAGTAGATTAGGAAGAAAAAAAAAGGCAGTGGTTTTTTTATCTTCTAGTCTTATTCTTTAAATAAAAAAAGCGTAACCAACATGTCGTCAATTACGCTTTATTTCGATTAGTACCCGGAGCGGGAATCGAACCCGCACGGCCGCAAAGCCACAGGATTTTAAGTCCTGCGTGTCTACCAATTCCACCACCCGGGCTAGAATCTTGTGCATCTGTGATACATCACAAAAAATAAAGCCGAATCTATGATTAGACCGGCTTTAAAATAGAGCGAAAGACGGGATTCGAACCCGCGACCCCGACCTTGGCAAGGTCGTGCTCTACCAGCTGAGCTACTTTCGCGTGTGTATTAAAGAACTTGCTTTTTCTAAAGCGATGCAAATATAATAGAATCTATACTTATCACAAGTTTAAGCATGGATTTTATTTCAAATACTTTTTTTCTAAGAATCCAAAATCAGCTAATTCTTTGATAATATATAAGTTAGCTCAATACATAAGTATTTATAAATCCTCTAAAGAAAAAATCGATCAATACGATAACAATTTATATATTTCGGTTTCAAAATAAAACCAACAATGAAACATAAACTAATTCTAGCTATTTCATTCCTATTTATTACATGCTACTCCTACTCTCAGGGATTGACTGAAAAGTATACATCATTCGATCTGGGATTGGTCAGAAGTAATTTAGAATTCGAAGGATCTGATTTCAACCTAAATTTTACAGAGAATTCGATAAGAGAGTTGGAATATATTTTTGAACAAAAATTACCAGCCACCCAGAGCTATACTGCTTTGGAAGTAGCATTCAAATGGGGAAAATACAAAGGACTTTCTTATTCCGCATACTTAAACTTCGTATTGACAGGAGAAGGAAAAAGTAAAGCTGGGCTATCAGTAGGATACAACTACCCTATCGAAATAGGTATATTCGATCTTTTATTGAGACCTTCTGTAGGATTCTCTGGGATGAGTGCAAATTATAATGTAGGATCCATGCAGATAGACACCATAGGTATTATAATCGACGATACTGACTATATAGATAGAGAGGTCAATATTAACATCGGACATTCTACATGCTATGTCTCTCCAAAATTCGAAATGACTTTTCTCTTTGAGCAGAAAATTGGGATTTCAGGATCTGTATCTTATGATTATGCCATAAATATTGGAGAACAAGATTTTAGCTATACTGCTATGGATTTTGATGCTACTGCAGTAGATTTTGACAGCGAATTTCACAACTTCACTGTAGACGGAGTCACACCAACTGAAAATATTTTCACGTCCAACGGATTGGTATATACACTAGGTATAAGCTGGTATTATAATAGAGAGTAATTATTTCTCTTCGTATAGAGGGTTCTTTATCGCACCCCACTTCCCATCAACTTTTGCTGGTAGTATTCTGGAATATCCGCCAGTCAAGTCAAATTCATCCAATTCGATAGGTATAATGATTTCTCCTCTATTGTTAATCACACCTTTCTTCCCGTTTTTACCAACTACAGCACAAAACAATTGCTTACTGGAATTATTTTTGAAACTACCAACAGAATCGTACCCATTTTTTGTGTTGCCCGCTAGATAATCTTCTACGGTCAAGTAATTGTACTTTTCTCCTTTTTTGGCTATCGCAAAGTAATTAGGATTTTTACTTTGTGATATCAAGACATTATCCGGTAGCTCTTGGATCATATTACCCTCAGGATCATAGATCTTATAAGATCCCTTCTTATTTGAAACAATCAATATCTTATTTTGGATGTTCGTCACATTGAATATACTATCTTCTAATAATACTGCACCACTCATGTCGATGATATACTTGTACATAGGTTTTCTCTTCACCCCTCGTTTCCTTTTTGGAGTTTCCTCCATGCTCGCCACTAAATAGGCTCCAGATTTTGATGCTGATCTATATTTACATGGTACAATCTCTTTATCATTTTGAAAATCATACAACCCTTTGAATTTACTTTCATTCTGAACTTGATAGATTCCGTTACCATATTTTTTCCACCGTGTGTTGTAAGGGTAACTTTTCATCTCCTTCGTCACCATATTAAATAAAGACATTTCATATTTTGACTTCTCAATAGCGACCATATTCTCTATGTCGATAGGGAATATATTCTCACCTTTGGCTCCAGGTATCGTATTCCCATCTCTATCTATGATTTCATATTCCTTATCTGCTTTCTTTATGTATAAATAATCATCCGATAAGAAATTAATGCGTTTATACTCTATAGGTAATATTACCTGCCCCTTTTCGCCGAGTATTCCATTCAGGTTGTCTTTTCTGACTATAAATCTATCCGCACGAAATTTACTTACGCTCATTCCTTTCTCATAAGTTTTGACCACTTTCCCGTCCTTATCTTTTAATACCATTCTATCCTTATGTTGCTGAAGAGAAAATTTTTCGCTAGTAATGAACAATGATTTCATAGACACCCTATCACAGACTGTATCCCTTGACTCTTTGTTTATAGCTATTATCTTCGGACCATATTTGGTCGGCATTTCACGAAATTCCAACCAATCGTGCTTTTCACTGAGTGTTAGTATTGATTTTTCTAGTTTAAGCTTTTTGTCCCTTTCGTTTACAGTTTTCTGATAAGCATCTACTTCGGCGAAGTCGACTTCATATCCTTCAGCATCAAAGAAACGCTGAACACGACCTAATCTCATATCAAAGTACTTACCACTCTTCCAAACCTGAGCGGCATCAAACTCTGTCGGTGCCAGCACTTCATTTCGAGCATTCTTCATTCCCCACTTCCCTGCAGATCTAACACTGACAAGATTGATCTCATCCTGCATGGCTAAATTAAGATCAATTTTTTCGGCATCTGTAATTATAGGTTCTATTACCCAGTCTATACTCTGAGAACAGACAATAGATACAGACATCAATGACAAAATACAAGAGAATCCAAGTTTGGTCAAAAAACAACGATATCTTAAATATTCTGTATCACACAGTAGAAACCTATTGATATGTAAAGTGGTCTTCGAAGATAAATTGCTCATTGATTATAGTTGTTGATTTTCAGTGGGTAAATATATAGTTTTATATTTGCTTTCATAAAATATCAACCAAACCAAAAGTACAATGAAAATCAACACTGCCCTCCCCCTCATAATTTCCATTTTATTGACCATCGGATTTTCTAGCTGCAACACCCCAAGATTTACCGGACAGACCGTAATGCACAAAGCTACAGAAGCCGGAACACTCTCTGTAATTGCTAGTGGGTATGGCGATCTAAAATTCGTTTCTGTAAAAAATGGAATTCAGAATGCGTTCAGGAATATACTCTTAAATGGCATCCCAAGATCCAACCAAAGCACACCCCTTCTTGGTCAAAATGCCGAAAGCACCTACAAAGCAAATAAAAGATTCTTAGACAACTTAATCGAAAATGAAACAGATGCTTTCGTTCTGGAACAAAAAAATAGTAAGTTCGAGTTTTTCAAAATAAATACTCCATCTTCAGAAGTACAACTTCTGATTAATCTTGCTGCACTTCGGTCTCATCTTGAGCAAAATGGGGTCATTAGAGAATTTGGATTTTAAACGAAAAACGCATCACAATCCGATGAGTAAGTCCAGTCGTATTCCAAAAAGAAGATCAAACCTTCAACTGTAGGTACATAGGAAGATTCGAGGCTTAAAAAACATTTTAATAAAAATGTGAAATACGAATAGAACAAATCAATGAAAGGAAAACAAAAATAGTCTATAGTATAAATGTCGAACTGCGAAGTGAACTAGTAGACTAAAAAAATACAATATGAAAAATATAATCTTATACATCTGCGTGATCATGTTATCAACTCACATGACCGCTCAAGAAGAAACAGTGGCAAAAATACAACCAAAAATCATGGTGATCCCATACACTTCTGTGGATAAAAGTATAGCCGACGAATTGAAAAATAATGATCTAGCTAGACTAGCCATCTCGAATGTGAAAGAAGCATTTGATAAAAGAAACTTCCCAACAGTAGACCTTGCTGCAAAGCTGAAACTGCTCCAGAACGATAGAGTGATGGAACTAGAAAATCAGGTATCAATAAAACAAGAACTCATAGAACTCAGTGGTGCAGATATGTATATAGAAACCGAAACTACGATCAACCGATCATCTGGTGGAAATAGTGTAACTATAATATTATCCGCTTATGATGCTTACACAGGTATATCGTTAGCCAACAAATCAGCTGTATCACCAAGATTCTATACCGAAAGCTTCGAAAAACTGGTAGACAAAGCTGTAGGAGAGATGACTGATGACTTTATGAATACACTACAGATGAGATTCGACGATATTAATGAAAATGGTCGAATGCTGGCGATGAATATATCTTTCTCTGAAGATAGCGAGTATGACATGGACTATGAGTTTGAAGACTTAGATATGTTATCTGACAAAATCGAAGATTGGCTAGAAAGCAATAGTAAAGGCGCTTACTATCATATCCAAGGTGTGACAGCCACTAAAATGATAATCGACGAGATGAGGGTTCCTCTCAAAACTGAAAATGGACAAAATTTTCGAGTTTCGAAATTCATTCAAAAATTTAGAAAATTTCTAAGAACCCTAGATATTGATTCGAGTCGAGATCTTCAAGGTGGTAGAATATTTATAACAATCCAATAGTACGATATTATGATAAAATTACTAACAATAACCGCATTCCTCTGTATCGGAATCAATGTATATAGTCAAGACATATTGGTCAATGAACTAAAAAATGATATTCCTGACGTATCATCCAATGATATCCTCGATCGATTCCAAACAGCTATGCAAGATGACTATGGCCTTCTGTATGTGAATCTATCTCTAGAGGAAGTAGGCGAAACTAAAATGGCAGGTCTAGACAATAAAACTGCAATAATTGCTGACCTTACCATAAGAGTCTACAGCCTCATCGATGATTCTAAGATCGGGTACAAGACTTTCAAAGTGTCAGGCTCGGGAAGATCAGTAGAGCGAGCTAGGAAGAGCGTAGTAAGAGCAATATCGCGATCAAAAAGAAAAATAAATACATTCTTAGCGGAAGCAATGAAAGAAGCACAAGTAACTGAATGCAATACAATATCTCAGGCAGTAGATAGATATCTGAGACTCGAACAATTCAACAAAGCATATGCGGTGACTTCATCTCAAGTGGATGCTTGCAAAGAAATACTATGGAGTCAAAGACAACAAGTATACGATAGCTATCAAGAGCAATATTGTGATAGACACATCATAAAGGTACGGTCATATCTTAGTACCAAGGATTACGCAAAAGCGATCTTAGAAATCCAGAATGTATCTCCTACATCAAGGTGTAATGAAGAGGTAAAAAAGATAATCGAAATCATCAAAAACGATTACCAAAGTGACTATGATCAGTCCTTTAGAATGTATATGGCAAGTCTTGAGTTAGAGACATTGGAAGCCAAAGAAAGAAGAAGAATAATAGATATGTTACTCGTAAAAAACATCATCAATGCCAATTAGAATATTATTATTCGTAATCATAATCGGAATAACAAAAATAGGGTCTAGTCAAGCTACAGCCATCATGGTATCTGATGTAAAGGTCGGCAACTCAAAATTCCAATCTACGGGATTACTTATCAAAGAGCATATGGAACAATCGCTGCTGGAGCATGACTTCATTACGGTCGTAGATCGTGACATGACCTATCTTACTGAGCGAGAAAGAAGAATCCAAAAAAGTGAATCTTTCATGGATGGAAAGTACGTGGATCAAGATAAGGCTATCGGTGCAGATTGGATATTCGAAATCGTATTTGATGATGAAGAAAAGGAACTTACGCTCCAAATCTTGGATGTAGAGACGAACGAAATGTTTTTTGCTGACAGTTATAAAATAAAGAGATTCTTACTAGATGATCTTAGCGTAGAGCGACCTAGATACTTCGGCAGATATATCGAAGAGAATGTGGCAAAAATCATGCAACAACTAGACCTCGGCAGTAAAGTAGATATCAAAATAATAGAATTAGGTGAGACCAAAGGCGATAAAGCTGTAGAGGTAGTCCTGTTCTGCAAAGATGGCTGTAATCTGAAACGAAAGATGAATCTTCAAGTATATCAAGAAGTCGCAACCAAGGGGAAGTCATACTATAAAAAGAAAGTCCGCATAGGAGATGTCGAGGTGAAACACGTAGAAAGTGACAAAGTATTCATAGCAAAAGTAAAAGACGGTAAAAAAGAAATATATGCAAGTCTAATGGATAAACAAATCCTAATCTGCACAAATGAAAACTAGTCATATTTCACATAATCAACTCTCACTGATCACGACATTAACTTCAGAATACCAATTCTCGATCTTCAATAAACTCACTGAAATGAAAAATTTACTTTTATTATTCCTAGTTATAATTGCCTCTACGAGCACCTCCGCGCAAGAAAAAGAGCTCGTCACCAATTACATAGAAAACAAAGTATATGCTGATAAATCTCCAGCCGAATATCTTATCGACAATAATAAATTCACTATTCCAGAAGGAGTAATGAAGGATCTGTTCGTTGGTTTTGAATACGGAATTAAAAATACCCACAGGTTTACAGATTTATTCAAAAGCAAAATACAATCTAGTGAATTTGATACAGGTGGATCTATAAGCAGTTTTATACGAAAACCTATGCACTATCTATTCATATTGAAAATACTGAACTATGAGATTATTGAAAATAAATCAGATCGGACAGGTATGTATAAATTTGATGCAGATATAAAATGCTTTGACATCATCACAGGAACCAATATCATACAAACTAACATAAAGCAAACAGGCAAACTCAAATCAGTAAACGAAATCATATATGCATCAAGCGAAATGAGTAAAAGCCTAGCTAAAAAAATTAGAGAAACAACAAATGCTCAAATAAGAAAAGTATTCCCATCCGTAAACTATATCAAAGAACTCGGAGAAATAAAAGGTGACAAAGTCAAAAGTATAATCGTAGACAGAGGCCTTCACGGCTTACAGACGAATCCAAAACGAGCCTATGCGCACATCGTTGATCAGGAAATAACATTTGATGACGAGACTATATATACCTTCAAACTCGTAGCAGAACTACACACACCTGGAAAAGGACCAAAGCCTTCTGATATAGTATTCAAAGTAGGAGATGGCAAGAAAGAGATCCTAACGGCATTCAATGAAGGACTAGACATCTATGTGACCACTACACAGATGGGCCCAAAAATATAAAATCATCCGATTACAAAATCAAAAAAATATAATGATGAAAACTATATACAAAGTATTCATATACCTCGCTTTCGTATCCTCTACTATGTCTGCCATAGGTCAAGATCAATCGATCAATATAGCCGTAGCTTCGCCGAAGGTAAAAGCTGTAGATAATAAAGAAAACTTGAGAACTATCATCAAAAGTGAAATTGAAAAATCGATAGTACAGATTTCCGATTATGTAACGCTGGTAGAACGGGACTACCTCGACCAGATAAATATAAGAAGAAAAAGACTAAAAAAAGATGACAATCCTAATATCGCAGCGGCAGCTATGATAGGTGCTAACTACCTTCTAGAATCAAAGGTATCAGAAGTAAAATTCGACGAAGGGAAAAAAGTGGTTTCCAAATTAATCAAAGGCAAAAAAACCTCTACCAGAGAAAATAGATATGTGTATTGGAACACTGTAGAATATACGATAGATTTCGAATTGGTAGATATAGAGACAGGTGAAGTAGCTTCTCAATATCGTATGTCATCAGATGGTCTCGGATATGAATCACTCGAGCGAAAAAGTCCCAATCACGTTGCCCTCATGTCAAAAGCACTTACAGAATCAGGACAATGTATGAGTAATGTGATACAGTACATGGTGATGTCTACTCTATTAGTCAATACAAGAGTACTTACAATATCAAAAACGAAAAAAGATAAGGCTAAAACAATCTTAATCGACGGCGGATATAGTTCTCCATTTCGAAACGGATTAAAATTTGATATCGTGAAAGTATACACTCAGGAAATGGGTGGTGAATCCGTAGAAAGAAAAGAAAAAATCGGGGAAGCAAAGTATAAAAACAAATATGATCGCATATCAGAATGCTCAGTCTCTGATGGCGAAAAAGAGGTTCTCAAAGCATATAATGAAGGCGCTAGTCTCTACTGTGTTCCTACTGACCTTAAGCATATGGAGACATGTTGGCAATTCCTAAGTGTAGCCTCAAAAGTCAAAAATGCAAAAGGCTACAAAGCCGCACTCACTCCATCACCTAAAGCATCATCGTCCAATAAAAAATCCAGCTCTAGCTCTTCATCTACGAAAACGAAAAGCACGAAAAAAGTGACTAGAAAGAAAGGGAAGTAACCTGGTAATGTAGATCAATATTGTCAAGAGAGAGATAAATAGTATTTGAACTTATTATTTTTAGACTAACCTAAAAATATATTACACCTATATTAAACATTCCTTTATCTTTACAGTTACAAACTGTAATATTCTTATGAACGATCTAATTTTAATTCTAACAGAACCGTGGGCTATACGAGCTTTGATTACCTGTTCCTTGATAGGGGTCATGTATGGTGTGTTAGGTTGTTTTATCGTGTTGCGTAATATGTCGCTGATCGGAGATGCGCTTTCGCACTCCATATTGCCAGGAGTATTTTTCGCATTTATTTTATTTGGTTATAGCACCATTGGGTTTTTCATGGGCTCTGTAGTAGCGGGCTTACTGACAGCTCTGCTTATCACTTGGATCCAACAAAATATTAAAACCAAAAACGATGCGGCCATTGGTATCGTATTCACACTTATGTTTTCTATTGGAGTAATAGGAATAAGCTGGCTCAACAATGAAGGCGGTGTACACCTCGACTTAAAGGACTTCTTGATTGGCAGCATCATGGGTATATCTAATGAAGATATAGTCCTTACTCTTCTAATCACAGCCTACACCGTGGGTAGCGTAGTTCTATTTTACAGATATTTATTTATCACAACATTCCAGCCCGTCATAGCCAGCACTATGGGTATATCCACTAAGATGGTGCACTACTTCTTAATGCTGATGCTATCATTTGCTATAGTCGCTGGACTAAAGATAGTAGGAGTAATCCTAGTGGTGGCCTTATTGATTACTCCTTCTTCTACTGCACTATTACTATCAAATAAGCTAAAGAATGTGATAATGATATCCGCCTTGATCGGATTACTCTCATCAGTACTAGGGCTCATACTAAGCATCATATACAATACTCCTCCTGGCCCAGCTATGGTCATCGTAGCGGCATCTTTTTATTTTATCGCAGCACTTTTTTCTCCAGAAAAAGGTCTCGTATTGCGCACAATCCGGTCTTACAGACAAAGGCAAAAAATAGAAAGAGAAGATATCTTGAGACAAGCGATAAAGCATGACGCACAGAATCCGCTTACTATCGCTAAACTGACTGATAGATTAGGCATAAACCTACAGACAATAAAAAAACATCTCAAGCACTTATCAGAGAATGGAGTCATCATAAATGGCAATGAAATATCTCTTACTGCAAAAGGCGTGGGGCAGGCTCAGTCTCTAGTGCGTGCACACCGATTATGGGAATCATACCAAGTACAGACGATGGGTCTCAGTGAAGGTCAGATACACGATGAGGCAGATAGACTAGAACATCATCTTACCGACGAACTACTCGATGAAGTAGACAGGAAACTTGGTTACCCGGAAACAGATCCCCATGGCTCTCCAATCCCAAAGAAATCTAAAAGACTGAACAAGTCTCTCATATCTCAGCGTATGAATGTACGCCTAAGAATACTAAAAGAGCAAGTAAATGAATCTGTAGAAAGTGAATTGTGGGAGCTTGGCTTATTACCAAATACGTATGTGACTATCACAAAGATCACTAGCAAAAAAGTAGTACTTACGCAGGGGCAAAAAACTATAGAGATGGAGCCAGATCTGGCTGGTCAAGTAATTGTTTCAAAAAAATAGACGGATCGAATAAAATTAAATCATTGTATCATTGAGGTCTCTAAGGCTCATTACTACTCTTCTTCTCCTCTATTATTCCTACTCGTCTCTTCTAGTGTATCAAATATCTGGTTCAATTTGTACATCTCGTCTAGTGTCTCATCCATATATATTGCGATATCAGGAATCCGCCTTACGTGATTTCTTATTCTGTAAGCGAGTGAATTTTTCAACTTTCTAATCTCTCTATTGAGTCTATTGAGCACAACTTCTTTGTCCTCGGTATTGAATATACTTACATATAATTTTGCCAACGACAAGTCGGGCGTAACCAATACAGAGGTAACAGTCACAAATGCATCACCGTATATATAAGAACCCTCACTCTGAAGCACAACACCAAAGTTTCTCCTTATTAATTCCGCTACTTGTTCCTGTCTTTTTGACGCCATGTTTTATTCTTTTTATTTATCTAAGTCTAGTTTTACTATTTTATCGAGATATAATTGACAAATCGAAAGATAACATAAATAGTACTCCATTCAACACAATCTAACATTCTATTGGTTCATAATATCTGAGTAATGATTTTGTTATTTTGATCAAGATACGCTACTTATTCAACAATATCCAGTTTCCATTTATTTCTATATACCGCCCATGGGGGAATACTTTCAAAAATACATTCTCGAAGTATGCTTTTGTCTTTTTTTTATCCCTCTCAAATAGATACAACCTATTGAAAAGTAGCAAGCCATCATCTGAAATTCTGAATGAAAGAGAACGAAGAAATGCTTCTGTTTCGAATTCTTCAGGGATATAATCACTGACGAAAACATCCATCGCTACAAAATCATACTTTCCTACGTCCACATTTACAAAATGCAATGCATCAG
The DNA here is from genome assembly GCA_938007965.1 of uncultured Saprospiraceae bacterium. Classification (GTDB taxonomy): domain Bacteria; phylum Bacteroidota; class Bacteroidia; order Chitinophagales; family Saprospiraceae; genus CAJXUU01. The sequence continues at coordinate 98,051 of CALLMH010000050.1, forward strand.
TGCAGACAGTCGATATCTCGGACTCCAAATCATTGATCACGTATTTACTCGCTAAGTAGATGATATCTTCATCTATTTCGACCGCTGTATAACTGTAATCTCTTTTGAAATAACGCTCAAGCATATACGGGATACTCCCCAATCCTAGACCCAATATGAGCACATTCTCAATATCGAAACTAGCAATATCTATATGTTTGAATGCTTGAAAAAAATTATCATATCTATTTCCATAGGAATATATTGCCTCAGGAGTAACTAGTTGATACTCCCCTTTGACCAATAGTACATCAAGCTCCTCATTGAACACAGAAGAAGAGCTCTCAATATGCACATCTACAAAATAGGACTTAATTCGTTTCCAAAGTGGCTGCTTCATTATTAACTAATAATTGCATAAAATTACCAATTTTGAATTAAACGGCGTTCTCCCAAATCCTATACTTTGATGTATTCAAAAATATATGTTCGAGAATGCTCCTATCTAACTCAGTCAATGGAATATTTCTTCTAGCCATCACTTTCTCGGCAGTTTCTAGAGACTTCTTCAATAAATATGTCTTGAACCCTGATGCACCACCCCAAGCATATGACGGTATATAGTTCCTAGGATATCCACTCCCAAAAATATTGGCATTGACCCCTACTACACTCCCCGTATTGAACATCGTATTGATACCTGTCTTAGAATGATCACCCATAATCAGACCACAGAACTGCAAGCCCGTCTTATCAAATCGTTGTTCTTCATAAGACCACAATTTCACCTCATCATAATTATTCTTTAGGTTTGAAGTATTGGTGTCAGCGCCAAGATTGCACCATTCTCCCAATACTGAATTACCTAAAAATCCCTCATGCCCTTTATTAGAATAGCCAGTAAGTACGCTATTATTTACCTCTCCTCCCACTTTACTATATGGACCGAGTGTGGTAGCGCCATATATCTTTGACCCCATCTTAAGTACAGAACCTTCGCACATTGCTAGTGCTCCTCTCACGACACCTCCTTCCATTATGGTAGCATTCTTGCCGACATAAATTGGACCTGTAGTGGCATTCAGAATAGCACACTCTACAGAGGCTCCTTCCTCGAGAAAAACATCTAGAGGATTGATTACCGTATTCGTATCACTTAATGGCTGTGATTGACGACCTCTAGTGAGGATAGCGAAGTCATTTTTTATCTCTACGTCATTGTGGGTAAATATATCATACGGTCTGATTACCCTTCTGATCAAGTTGGTATCTTTAGACACATCGATGCCTTCCAATTCGGTGACTCCTTTATCATCGATAAGACTATCGAATTGGTCTCTTGTGAGTCGAGCGGCTAATAATTCATCCCCTTCTAAGATTGCCTCATTTGCGCCAAGTTGTTTTATCAGTTTCAACAACTTAGGTGTGGGTAGTACTGTACTATTGATAATCAGATTATCTTCTTCGATATGAATTGGAAATTTCTCAGATAAAAAATCTTGGGTAATATAACTACCGCTAGCTTCTAGATGGTGCTCCCATTTCTCCTTGATGGTAAGGATGCCAACTCTCAATTCGCAGATTGGTCTCGTAAATGTAAGAGGAAGTAATGCCTCCCAATTATCATCATCGAATAGTATAATATTAGTTTTCATTTCAATCGTTTATAATAGTCAGTCTTACTATACCTATAGATATAAAAAAAGCCCTCATTTGAGGGCTTTTTGACATTGTTATTTTTTCTTACTCACCTTCTTCAGGTTCAGGTTTTGACGTTAGATTATCAAATTTAGCAAATTTCTTATTGAACTTATCAATTCTACCCGCGGTATCTACGAACTTCATTTTACCAGTAAAGAACGGGTGAGATGAAGATGAAATTTCTAACTTAATAAGTGGGTATTCATTACCATCTTCCCAAGTTACAGTTTCTTTTGACGCTGCGCATGAGCTAGACATAAATGAAATATCATTTGATATATCTTTGAAGATTACCTTTCTATATTCTTTTGGGTGGATATCCTTTTGCATAACTACTTTATTTTCAGTTCTTTATTACGTTCTGAAGCGCAATAAACCATTTTGAATTACTCTTCTTCTAATATTCGGAGTGCAAAGATATGGTTTTTAGTCCATTATACCAATAGTTACATACGCAAAATGTAGAATATATAACATCTACTATTCACATTTATATTATTATCATTTGTATGATATTGACAGTCAGTAAAACATAATAATGTAACGCTCTATAACTCAAAATATCTGCATATTTAAAATGTCTTCTATCTTGTTACTTAGTCTGATGTAACTTGAAGCCATAAATCAATCTATAAATATGTATTTCAGAACTAAAAAAACTGAGCAAAAGTCTCTTGAAGTCAATTGCTCAGTTTTAAAATAAAACAATACCTGTAAGCCGGATCCTGTATTCATCAGAGATGAACCTCTATCATTTATCTATTCTGCCTACCCCTTTTGACATGCTAAGCATAAGTGCGAACGACACTCTCCCTCCTAAGAAGGGTCAAAATATACGTGACATTGCAGCCCACAAGGTTTATCCCCTCCCAATATCGCTACTGAGAACCGTGAGCTCTTACCTCACATTTTCACCTTTTCCAGATATCACATATGCGATTTCTGGTAGTTATTTTCTGCGACACTTTCTATCTCCGATCCGAAGATCGGATTCCATCCGTTAGATGGTGTGGTGCTCTACGCTGTCCGGACTTTCCTCTACTTCTGCAAGTAGCGATAGAGCGGTATTGAACTGTAAAAGTAATCTATTTTAAGTGGATGCGGTAAGAGCGTATAATATTAGTGTGCATCAAGATGCCATTTCTCAAGATTTTAGAAATAATGCTATCTAGATATATTGAAATACAGCTTATATATCTGGCCAGTGAAAGTATCTGGTCGGTTGTGCATCTGTAAGGTATCATTCGTAAATAATACTTCTCTGTGGATTTACTTTGTACTTATCTTTAGGTTTGAGTTCATTGATTCCACTACCGTCATAGCCGCCACTAACTGGATTAAACAAATACTCTAGTTGCCCCTCGATCATCTTTTCAAAAGGAATTAAGAAATCTTCGGTTTTACAATCTTCTAATTTACCTACATTGAGTAAATTTAAGACCGTATAGACAGACTCAATCGTACTGAGACAAAGTGAATCAGGCTGCTGCTTAATTATAAATTTTGATTTTATTTTGTTGTCGAAGCTGACTCTTTTTAGTTTCTGCAAGTTCTTGCTCAGTTTGAGCATTTTGCGCGCACAAGGCCATGTCCCATCAAGAATAAAGATAGTTGGACTAGCTCCAAGAAATGAAATTATCTCTTCACTATTTCTAATCGATAAGTTGAAGTTTTCTTTCCCTGGATATAGCAAAAAAGACGAGTCCCTATTTTCGGTTAATATTTTATTTACACGTTTATCTTCGGTGAAATCAATGCCTACTATTATTTCAGAATTCTCTAACTGAAGCTTAGTCATGTGTCCAGTTCCATTTTTTTCTTTCTTGTACTCTTTGGGATGCATCAGGATGATAAATCGCGTCTTCGTTTCGAAAGAATTAATATGCTTACAAATACATGAACCTGATGGTCGCATACATTTATAGCATTTAGTTCTTGATTTTTTTATTTCTACTTGCAAATTGAGAATATCTTCATTTAGGTAAATTAATTGATCGTTTTATAAAGTAACACCGAGAATAAATCGCACGGATAAAAACTCCATAGCCGACAGCATTTAATCTCAGACTTAATGACCTTAAGAATGTCATCAAACTTACCGATACATAGTACTATCCTCTAGATATCTCCAGACTTTATCCGTCACAAGATATTGAATACTCTTACCTTCTTTGATTTGATGTCGGATATAGCTTGCAGATATGGCTAATAATGGTGCCTCTAAAACAGTAACCGCTTCATGATCTTGCAGTTCTCCTAAGTCATATCCAGGTCTATCATAGACGAATATCTGATGGTTTTCAAGAATTTTTTCATAGTTCTTCCACTTATGGAAAGTCCCTAGATTATCTCCTCCCATGATCAGGCAAAACTCATACTGGGGGTGTTTTTCCTTAAGATAGGTCAATGTGTCAATCGTATAAGAAGGCTTCGGAAGATTAAATTCGATATTTGAGGCTTTTATGCCTGGGTTGTCACCAATCGCTATATCTACGAGGTGTAATCTATCGTGATCTTTGGCGAGAGACTTCTTCTCCTTATGTGGATTATGCGGAGAAACAACCATCCATATCATATCCATATCACTATGCTCGACCATAAAGTTGGCAATAATCATATGACCTACATGTACAGGATTGAATGATCCGAAGAAAAGACCGATTTTCTTTGACTTGGGCATAGTAGTGAGATTGTATAAATCTACTTAAATGGACAAATGTTTATTGAACTGAATTAGTTACTCATCATTACGGGCATCACTAACATCAATAACTCCTCATTGTCTTTTTGATCTGCAGGAAGTAGTATACCCGCTCGATTTGGTGTGGACAGATTCAGTGTCACATCAGGTGATTCCAATATGCCTAACATCTCCCCCAAAAACTTGGCATTGAATCCGATGGTCATTGGTTCGCCTGTATAGCTGCAAGACAGTTGTTCTGTCGCTTCATTAGAGAAGTCTAAATCTTGTGCAGATATGGTCAGGCTGTTCTCATTGATATTGAGGATGACTTGATTGGTTGTCTTATTAGCATAAATGGCGATCCTTCTGAGAGAATTTTGAAAATCTCTTCTTCCAAGAGAAAGCACATTTGGGTTTTCTACTGGGATAACTGCGTTGTAATCAGGATACTTAGCATCTACTAGTCTACAGATCACTCTAGTCTCATCGAAGGTGAAGAATGCATTCTTATTATTGAAACTAAGATTAACCTCTCCATCATTACTCAGTGCATTTTTGAGTAAATTTAGTGCTTTCTTAGGTATGATAAATGAAGCTGTATTCTCACTCGAAATGCCTCCAAATGTGTACTTTACCAGTTTGTGTGCATCAGTCGCTACAAAGATGATCTTATTAAAATCTACCTGTACAAAAACACCAGTCATTGCCTGTCTCAACTCGTCACTGCTTGTAGCGAATATGGTCTTAGCGATTGCTTCTGACATAATGTTTGCACTAAGCTTTATGGTGTCTACATTATCTTCTTCAGGCAGTTCTGGAAACTCATCCGGCGTATCTCCAGCAAGTTTATATTCTCCATATGATGACTTCAGTGTAATCCCATTGGTCTCTGTATCTAATACGAATGTGATTGGCTGTTCTGGAAGTGCCTTGAGCGTCTCTAATAATATCTTCGCTGGTACAGCTATCCTACCTCCATCACTTCCTAAAACTTCTAGCTGGGATACGATCGTCGTTTCTAGATTCGTAGAAGTAATCGTGAGATTATTTTCATTCAGATCAAATAGAAAGTCCTCCAAAATCGGCAATACTGGATTTGGGTTAATTGCTCCACTTGCAATTTGCAATTGACTTAATAACTCAGAGGATGACACTTCAAATTTCATAGCTCAATATTTATTTTGATACGCAATAATATATAACTTATTCTATTGCCTTTTTTACTTCAAATAGTAAAGATGGCAAAAATAATTGATTTGCTGACAAAGTGTATTTTTATTTCAAATTTCCCTAATGAAAACAGCAAACAAATTTTGCGCCTACTGCCATACTTTTGATGCCCGGTAGTTCTATTAAAAAAAATTTCTTTTTAATATAAAAAAGGTCTTCGAAGTCGTAATCCTCGAAGACCATTGTATATTCTATTTAATAACATGATATAAGTTCCTATCTATCTACGCCAGGATCTCTTTTCAAGAATTCATCATACAGTAATGTGTGTCGACTTTCGATAGGCACTTTATATCCAGCGATAAAGAGATACTCTATCTGCGTCTTAGTCTCAAATGGATCACCGTCACAGACAAATAGATTAGCTACTTTACCTTTATCTAGGCTTCCCAATTGATCATCAACTCCGAATATCTCAGCAGGGATGATCGTTACGGCTTTGAGTGCCTCTTCCACTCCCATACCATACGCCACTGCAAATCCAGCATTGAATGGCAGATTTCTTACGTTCTCAGTTTCATTCGTTCTGATCGCTACTTTGATGCCCGCTTTCTGCATTATACCTGCATTCTTATACGCAATATCATAAGACGCCGAAGATCTACCAGGTATAGATAGTACGGGTCCCGTTATGACAGAAACCCCCGCTGCGGCTAATTCCTCTGTAACTCTATATCCCTCTGATACGCCAGTGAATATTGCTTTTATTTTATTTTTTTCTACCCATTTGATTGCAGCTTTGATATCCTTATCTTTGTTTACTTCTATCATTAGTGGCGCTGTTCCATTTACAATAGGTAGTAATGCATCCATCTGAGGATTGTAATCGTCTCTTTTCTTTCCGCTTGCGGTTGCTGCACTATCTATTTTCGCATATTGCACTGCTTTTTTCCAGATATCATTAAGCTTTTTAAGGGCTTTCTCGCTATCCTTTTTGATGTCTTCATCTTTTCTCCTATCCCATCTTCCTCGCCTTCCAGTCGCTGGAAAATTCATCTGCACTCCTTTGAATCCTGCATACATCTGCTGAGGTGTATATCCATGGAGATTGATCAAGGCCGCAGTTCCAGGAAATAGACCGCCTTCAGTTTTTGCTATTACGGTTGTTACTCCATTGGTTCTGGTGACTGGTATAGATACAGAATTAGGATTCACGGCAGTCAGCGCTTGCATATGAGGCGTAAAGTCTCCAAGCTCTCTATAATCTTGGGTCAGAGATACTGATCCAACTTCTGACAATCCAAGCTTCGTACCGCCATCAATCATACCAGGGTATACGTGCATCCCTGTCAATTCTATGGTAGTAGATCCCGCTTCGGCTTGTGTGATCGTGCCCATATCAGCAATCTTTCCATCCTTGATCAGTATATCGCCCACCGTGGTACCATTCGATACTGTATGCAGCGTCGCATTTTTCAAAAGAAATGTTCCAGACTGAGACTTTGAGACCATCTGCGCTTGAAGAACACAAGTCATAAAGAGTGTCGTTATTATTATATTTATTATTTTCATTTTTGTCGTTTTATGATCTTTATTCCTAAGACTAAATAAAATTTGCTTCGGTACCTGTTTGCGCATAATTCTACGATTTGCTACACGAGTCAGACACTAAATTCAATGATGCGAATGAGAATGAGCGGATTCTCCTAAAAACAATTCACTGTATACATCTTGCATACATCGTTCTTCATCTTCCGCATGCAAGTTGATAAATGTATCATCGAACTTTTCTTCGGGATCTATATCGATCCTCATATCTTGCGCGTCATTATTAATATCGAATCTGACGATTCCATCTACGATTGTCATCTGAGGAATGGTGTAAACAGATAGTGGATGTCCGCTAAATATAGCGATATCTCCATCTTTTCCTTTTTCGATAGATCCTACTCTGTCCCCTATTCCCAATTGGATCGCTGGATTGATTGTGATCAATCTTAGAGCTTCATTATCTGTCAGGTTACCGTATCTCTGTGTCTTAGCCGCTTCATGATATAAGTGCCTTATCAATTCTCCAGAATCCGAATTGATAGAAGTCACTACCCCATTTTTCACTAAGATCGCCGCATTGTATGCTGTGCTATAATATACTTCAAACTTATACGCCCACCAATCAGAAAACACGGAAGCTCCTGCCCCGAATTCTGCCAACTCTGGCGCTACTTTGAATCCCTCATTTACGTGTTGGAAACACAATCGACTCACTCCATAATCTTCGAGAACATTCATCAGCATCAGTAGCTCATCCGCTCGATATGAATGACAATGGATGATGATCTCTCCATCCAAGATATCTACGAGTGTCTCCATTCTACGACTGTATGTTGGAGGTGTTTTTGTTTTTTTACTATTGAAATCTGCCCAAGCTTTTTTGTACAATTGAGCTTCTGAGAATGCAGACCTGAATACTTGCTCTACTCCCATTCTTGTATTTGGAGTGATGTTTCGACCTTCTCCATGTACCCTGATTGGATTTTCTCCAAGTGCAAATTTTATAGTTCTTGGTGCATTCGCCATTCTAAGATCATCAGGATCCCATGCACCATATCTATGCTTGATGGTTTCACATTCTCCACCGATAGCATTCGCCGATCCGTGCATGGCATGTGATATCGTAACTCCACCAGCGAGCGCTCTATAGATACCTACGTCTTGTGGATCAATACCATCTCCAACAAACACTTCAGATGTTACAGGATTGGTAGCTTCATTGACGGTCTCTAGTGCTATATGTGAGTGTGCGTCCACGATTCCAGGCATCACGTATTGTCCTTTTGCATCGATGACTTGAGTACTTCGATCAGCACTTAGATCTTTGCCTATTTTTTCAATTTTCCCATTTTTGATCAATACATCAGTATTCTCTTTGACTCCATTCGTAATGGTGAGTACTGTTCCGTTTTTGATCAGTATGCTTCCTGTCTCTTGCCCAATCGCCATCACAGCTACCATCATCGTGCATAGACTTATTATATATTTTTTCATTGTTCTTTTTTATTAATTGAGAATAATTAGGAGTGTATTCTATTCTGGCTTTTTGGATCCTGTCATCGGAAACGAACCGAATTCACCCACACTAACATTACCATCCATAGATGTACCGTCAATAACCACACTTATAGAATATGTGATGCCGTCATCTGTCACATCAAAACTAAGAGAATCGCCATCCAAGCTGACGTTAGTAGCTTCCATAAATTCGCCCGGCTCTTCTGATGAATCTAGCGAGATGGTCAGATCATCTCCTGAACCTTCGATATTTATGGATCCAGATTGAGACTGACCTGGTATTTCAACCTCATATGACCATACCCCAGCTAATTCTGTTGCTTCTCCATCACCTGATTTCTTTTTTTTCTCTTCATTATTTTGTTTTACCGCACCATCGATGATTAGGTATTTGATTTTAGACTTTTCATCAAAGTATGGCTTATCTGTGATAAATATATTGGCAATTTTTCCTTGCTCTATTGTGCCAGCCATACTTGAAATCCCTAGTAAGGATGCAGGATTAGTAGTAAGTGCTGACAAAGCCGCATCTTCAGAAAGACCGCCTTTTATCATTCGTAATATATTGTTCTTTACATCTTTCAGCTTGGTATCTAGCGTTGAGAAGCTAAATTTGAAATTTTCTTTCTCAAACATAGCCGCTTGGGATACATATTGATCATGAGACTTCTTTTTTTTCTCTTTTAGCATTTTTGTTTCAGGATCTTCCTCCTTTTCTGGCTTCTTCTTTTTGGGCTTCTTTTTCTTTTCGTCTTTTGGATCACTTTTCGATTCTTCCTCTTTGCCATCTTTCTCTTTAATCTCTTCTGGCAGATTAAGAGAGAGGACTATAGGATTGCGGGTTGCTGCCATTGAAGTCATCAGCGGCCATCCCTGACGAACTCCTGTCAGTACCATGTCATATCCTAATTCTTTTTGTAGGATCAATGCACGATTCACGTCTTTCACTTTCGGCGCATAGAAGAAGACTGGCATCTTGTTCTCTACCACTGGATATAAAGCCGCTAATTCTTCTGACTGGCTAGGTCGGTCTAATCCTTTAGGGTTTAGTGCATATGATTTTTTGTAGTCATTGCTGTATTTTGCATTTTTAATAAGATCTCTAAACTGAGACATCACACCGATCGTAGTCGCAGGAAACATTCCTCTTGCTGGTTTGAACTGAGCAAATTCAGACACATTTTCTTTTAAAATAGATTGCGCCGGCTTTAGGTTTCCTGTGGAGAGCACACTACCTTGTCCAGGAAGCATCCTCCCTCTAGGAACTACATGTACAAATCCAAAACCTAGCTCTCGTATGTCCTTCATCGACTTGTCTAACTTTTCACCTATAGCCTCCCTCACTGTGTATTGAGGGGTAATCCCCGCTAGATCTTTAGGAGGGCTGCCTGGATTGTCGACTCTAGGTCTTTCTTTATTTTCCTTTTTGGCAATACCAGCATGAGAACATGCATCGATGAATCCTGCATATACATACATAGAATCCGCGTCTATTACTTCTGCATCAAAAGGAATCGAGATATTAGGTCCCACGGACTTTATCATCCCGTCTTTGATCAATATTGACGTATTAGATAGGGTGGTGCCAGGTTTTTGGACCACGAAGGCATTTTTTACATAATAGGTTGTTGTAACTTCTTTTGCATCGTTACTATTCTGACTTACAGCGAATTGGAAACATCCAAATATTGCTATAACCATCCACAGCAATCGCTTACAACTAGTCTCAATAATCATATAGGTTAGTTTATTTTCGAATTAATGCAGGAAGATAATAAATAGATGAGATAAACATAGATAGGACGCTCCAAAAATATAAAATCCAAATTGTGTTGAGACAAAACAACCGACTGCCATTACGCCATAGATTAATACATCTATATTTTGATACGCTTTTAACAGAGTCTTTTTCTATGGTCACGAGAACATCACTTTATATTAAACACAACCCCAAAATTAATCCCAGCACTTACATATTTCTGGCTAATATTATTGACTTCATTGCTAAAGTCATCAGGAAAATAAGTGAACCGCGGCGCCAGATAAAAATCTCCAAACCTACCGAAATTTCGACCGATAAGTAATCCGCCGAAATAACTTAAACCTATACGCGGTTGAAATCTTCGATCAAGAGACAAGCTCGTAAATTCGGTTTCTGAAATAAGCAATGTTCCAGTAGCTCTAGTCATCAAGTTTACTCTGACGCCCCCTTCTATACCGACGTCAAATCCTCCGACGTAAGTATTATACCCAACGGATATCGGTACATCAAAAAGATGGATGTAACTATGTTGTCTATTCTTACCGGTTCGATTGATTTCAGTGATTACATCTCCATAGATTTGTGTGATTGTATCTCCGTTGGCAGATACTGTTTCTGATATTACACCTACTGTAGTATCTAGAACCGTGTAATTGTACTCTAGATTCATCCGTTCAGTAATACGAGAATATGAGATTCCCGCTTTCAGGTATACTGGCAGTCGATCTCTTACCAGCATCGTATAGAGACCAATATTCAATCCTTCTAGTGTAGTCTCTTGTGTATTTCTAGCCACGAATTCTGGAGTATCTTCAGTCAGTTTATTCTCTAAAGTCTTGAAAGGGGCGAAGACTCCAACCTCTGGAATAAGTGCCAATCTCCAATACGCTTGATTAAATGATGGACAGTTTATTTTCATTCTAGTGAATAATTTTTCCTCATTTTCAGATAATCCGTCTATACTAATTGATCTATTGCTTAGTTCAATTGGCCATTCTATCGTCGATCTTTTCGAGATTTCATTATTGGTATCACCAGTATTTTTTAGGTTAGGCTTGTTCTTCAAGCTAGTATTCTCATTGATCGCAAACGGCTCAATGTTAGCGGTATTCGATCTGTTTTCTATATCAATATTGATATCATCTTGGAATTTGATGATTTTGCTACTGCCATCTCTGAGCGTATATTGGTCATTAATATTTGAGGTTTGGGGGTTTACTATATTCATAGAAGTTGCAATCTTGTTTGGTTCAGCTACATTCGACGCGATAGCGTCTTTAGATGGATCTATCTGAGGAGATTCCGATTCTACATCCATTAATTTACTATCTGAGGAGATTGACGTTGAATGGCTCGACATTCTTATATATTCATCTGACTCACTCGTATAAACTTCCGCCACAGGTTTGGTTTCTATGGCTCTTTTTTTGTCTACCTTATATGTAGTAGATGAGTATCCATCTGTAGATTGATCGTCCGTCGTACTTTGATTGTCGTTCATAGCCATAAAAGCAAGGACAGATCCTACGGCTAATATCGGTATCAACAGCCAGATAAAAAATGGTTTCGATTTTCGCTTTTGACGATCGATGATATTGAGCTGATCAAGAAGTAAATCCATATCCACTGACTCCTCAGCATGGGCTAACTTCTTTTCTATATGTTTTTCAAAATCAGAATATTTCATTATTTCTTGATTTATATCATGTGCAACTTAGACACGCGTTTATTTTCATTATTTCTTCGTTCCTCTATTATCGTTATCAATCTACCTCTTGCTCTGCTGAGTGAAGCCCGAGATGTCCCTTCAGATATGGATAATATTTCACTTATTTCTCGATGTGAATACCCTTCTACCACATGCATATTAAATACTAAGTATAATGCTTTCGGCAGTTCTGAGAGTAGTCCCATTATATCTTCTTTTCCAAGTGTACTGTACACTTCAGGTATTTCGCAGTGATTACAACTATCGTGAAGAACTTCTGGCTCAAAATGAATCTTAAAATTCTTCTTTTGAAATGAAATAGAGCAATTCACTGCAATCCTTTTCATCCACCCTTCAAATGATCCAATACCACTGTAGCTATCTATATATTTAAATATATTGATAAATGACTCTTGGAGTGCATCATTAGCCGATTCGGTATCTCTGGTGTACCTTCTACAAATAGCCAATAGTCCAGGAGCATACCTGCGCACCAGACCTTCTTGGCATTTCTTTTCGCCATTTTTACAACCTTCTATGATCTTTTCTAGATCCAACGGCATTATGGTTTTATGGTTAATATTTTTTATTCTACTATTACTTCTTCATGGGCTATATAACAGCTCGTATTCTCATCTATCACTATGGCTATGTATGTTCCAGCTCCTAGCTCTGATTGTTCGTTAGCATCGGTCACATCATCACTTGTTAATTTATCTATTATTATGACCTCGCCAATCACACATCCACCCGTACAGTCTTGATCGGCATCCAGCGAGACAGTTATATGCCCATCCATACATGTATCACAACTGACATCCTCGACATTTTCGATTTGTAAGCCCCCAAAGTGGGGTAATGTGATCGTCTCTATCTCTTCACAGCCACTTGACAAATCTTGTGCTCCTATATTATAATTGTATCCAGTTTCTAAAATCGACAAGGCGATCTCCCCACCATCATGAGTAAGATCCAAAAGCTCTGAAGTAGTAGGATTTTGATAATAATATTCATAATCCGCATCCAGGTCAGTAAAGTAAACTGTCCCTTCTTCACAGAAGTAGTTGGCATTAAATTCAAAATCAGATCCAACACTTACTATTTCAATTGATTTTGTACGAATGCATCCATTAGCATCACTTACAGTTACACTATATTCGCCAGGTTCGAAGATAGATATCGAGGTATTTCCTGAAGTACCATTTGCCCAACTCCATGAATAATCGAAAGGACCATATCCCTCTACATTGACAATAGCGATAGTCGAAAAATCACATAAGTTACTGATCTCTGACTCTAGTGGTTTGGTGACATCGTACACGAGAACTTCTGCGTCAACTTCACATTGATTAGAATCTCTGATTATCACTTGATACATACCAGGGGGTACGCTTTCGGCAATCGGCGCCTCAGAAGTATAGCCATTGTCTCCCGTCCATAAGTATTCGTATGGTTTTCTTCCGCCTACAGCTTCTACCGTCATCACACCACCATCTTGGGTACATGATACATTAGTAGAATAAGAATCTAATAAGTCCAATCTAGTGTAAGAACTCACCAATTCGCAGAACTCCACTATACACCCGCTGGCTAAGTCAGTGACCGTCACACAAGATTCTAATCCTGAAGAAAGGGAATTGTTAGTTGCTGATGACCCTCCATCACTCCAACTGAAACTAAAATCTCCAGAGCCGCCTTCTACAAGTGCAGTGACAGAGTTATATTGACCAGAGGTACAATAATCTTCTTTCTCAAAATCAAATGAAACTTCGTATTCACAATCTGACTTACATATCTCAAACATGATTTCGGAAGAGCTAGCACTATTTATTTCTAGGACAGAAGACATCTCATCTCCTTCGATAGCGAACAATTCAAATCCTTGATCTTCATTACATATAATACCTCCAAGATTGATATTGAACAATCCTTCCGCATCAGTGCTTTGTAGGATCGTATTATTTTCACTTTTAATTATAATCAGTGCTTCTGATACTGGTACTTCATTACAATATACGGATCCTGATCTTAGTTCTTGACCTACATCTATTAAGATATCTCCTTCATTTGATGGTTCTAAATATGGGCCTATGGACTTAGTCAACAATACATCACTACATATCGGGTGCTGAATCTGGATTTGTAACTCTTCACCAAATGGCAACTTAGCGCATATGAAACCATCGTCGTCTGAGATGCCCACACCTGTCAGTTTATCATTTATATAGATATTGTAGTTATAGTTTTTAGCTGGAAGATCCGTATTATCTATCAATCTAGCGCAGAAGTGAACGAGGGCGTAATCTTCGGCTACCATATATTTACCAAAAGAAGTTACATCGGAGATATAGAAGTTTTCTTCTTTGATAGCACGACCTGACTCTACCCAAAATCCTGTCGATTCATCATGCTTCCAGATGATAATAGTAGATGGAGCGGTAGCCCATTGCTCATGCGGAATTGGGAACTTTATCGTGAATATATCTTGAGATTTCATTTGCAATAATTCTCCAGAGGGAGACAGTGCTCTAATATGCATAGAACCGTATACAGCTAATGATCTATTGCGCCCTTCGGCATCCAAGCCCATCAGGCTTCCACTAACGATATCATTAAAATTGGGATCTTCGGGATAATGGCCTCGGATGTAGGCATCCACCAATCCTGTATAGGTAGATCCGTTTTGATTTGCTATTGAATTCGATATAAATGTCACCAATCCTTCTCCTGAAAATACTATGCTAGCTCCAACACCACTCTCGAATCTATCAAAAGCATCCGCTTTACTGAGTTGTATGCGACCGGTAGCAGATCCATTGTCATTTGGAAATACGAAATCGGACGAATCAAAAAATCCTTCTTTAGACACTTTGACCAATGTGCCTTGTCCATCCATCTTTACATCTTTCAAATGGAACACTCCGTATTCGTTTGTCTTACTTATACCACTATAGGTAGAAACTACAGCATCAGCAATGGGCTGATCATCATCTCCATATACATACCCGAAGATAGAACCCTCTATCTCTTGAAAAATGTATGGCGTGGTAATTTGAGTCTTTTCTTCCGAGCTGACACTAGCATCATTGACATCCTTATGACAAGATGAAATGATCATGGTGATTACTAGTAAATAATAATATTTTATTCTCATTGTGTACCTTACATACTTACTCAGAAACCATCCTTACTGAAGTCCTAAGTAATAATTATATCAATAATGTAATGAAGTAATAAATCTAACAAATAAAATCAATACTCAATACACTGTAGTAAATGTGGTGTAAATGACAGAATGCACTTATCCAAAAGATAAAAAGGCTTCAGACTTATATAGATACGCTTAAGTTAAATTACTAAATCGCACGAATAGCTGAATTGCGTTTTTGAGGTTGCCAATTATAATTACTTCTAGATTCTGTGAATATGCCAAGCACACCTACAATAGAAAGAGTAGCAATCTTTCAAAATTGCTGCTCTTTACAAAAAAAAATAATTGAATACAAGAATCGAAATGACAAATCAATAACAACTCAGTGATCGAATAGAGTTGAGAATCCAATAATATCCCTCCCCAAGTATAGTCTTAGGATAAGCAACGGGAATTCGAAAATTCAAGAAAAAAATAGAAATTAGATAAGCTGGCTCTAGATTCCTGCAAACACATCATTGTCATAGCCGAGATCAGAAGGAGTATTCCCGGCTTGCACATCTTTCATATCAAAAGACATTATAGAACTTTTGTGTGAAATAGCTACTTTAGCACCTCCATCTAGTGTCTTCCAGTTTTCCCAAGACATGTACATTCCTTGTAGCGGAATGAAAGTCCACATTTTATATCCTGTAGGTATATTCTGCTCATCCAATAACCATAAATAAGAATCACCAGGTGTCACACCTCCTGATTCGTATGTTACCATCAACCCTGTATGCTCATCTCCAGTCTCGACGATCGACCTCGAAGTACCAGGATCAAATACCTTGAATGGAGCAAACATCCAGAATGAATCATTGCACCAAAAGCTCCATGCATTCTCGATCAGTCCACCAGCTTCATTATCGGGTAAGAGGACTCCGTTATCGTAGGCTTTACCGCTGATTTCATCCAAGTTCATGACTACTTTATTATCTCCCCATGAGACGACAGCATTATTATTTTGTTTATCCCACAGATACTTGTGTCCTGCCATAAATTCCCACTTCAGATATCTTAGAGAATCCCACGCTGGCTTATTGAGCGCTGTAAGCATTTCATTTGCTACTTGATCTGCATTCGTATTCGGGATAGCATTGGGTCGATCCTCACTTAGTACTTTCATGGCAATAAAACCCATGACCACCAGTGCTACGATAAGAATTAACAACCACTTTACAATTTTCAAGACAGCTTTCATTTTATTATTTTTTGACCTTAATAAGCAACGATAACCTATACTTAATACAAATTGATATTATATGTTCAAAAAGACATCATATTCATAAAAATAGGGTCTTGTATATCTTTTTTGCATTTTTACGCCCCAATACATATTTTTAAAACGTTATTAAATATCTTCTCTATTATACGATATTGAGATTAATGAAAGAACTAAACATGATGAAATACATATATCTACTGGTTGTCGTCGTTTTGTTGACCAATTGTACATTGACGGATAATGATCAACCTATACCCGCGTATCTAGAAATCACAGGAGTGGATATATCGACGACCCCATCCCAAGGGGCTCCCTCTCATAAGATCACTGATGTGTGGGCATATGCGGACAATCAACTGCTAGGTGTATTTGAAATACCATGTAAAATTCCAATTCTTATCAATAATGAGACAACAGATTTTTTGATTTTTCCAGGCTTTAGAAACAATGGTGACAAGTCAAGATCATTCACCTATAATGTGATGAATCAAATTAGATTTACTGAAAACATAGCTCCAGGTGATATCATCCAAAAGTCTTTAACATTCACATATAAAGAAGACGTTATTTTTGATTTTGTGGAGGGCTTCGAAGGTGGATCACACATATTCACTAGGGAACTTGACGATGATCTAAGCACTAGAATCATACAAACTACAGAAGACAAAAAATCCGGTGCTCAATCAGGAAAAATAACCTTGACCGCAGAAAATCCTTTTATTTCAGTGGGCAATATATTTGACTTTAATCGGATAGATAATGCAGGATTAGATTCCTACTTCGAGATGGACTATAAGAATGATATCCCATTTTTTGTCGGGGTCATTTACCAACAAGAGGGAGAAGAAGTAATAAACCCCCTCATATTATTGAACCCCACTGATGGCGAATGGAATAAAATATATATCGACTACACGTCTATCCTCTCTAGTCCTGCGATAGATAACTATTCGGTATATATTACGACTGATCTTGAGTCTCTTGATTTATCGAGCGGAACGATATATCTCGACAACCTGAAGTTCGTACATCAGTAGACTTCCATATGCAATCCAATAGAAAATCCTCTCTTTACTTTTACATTTTAGCTGATTACTTATCGGCTATCCTTGCTTGGTTTCTGTTCTTCACTTATAGGAAGAGATTGGAGGCATGGCCATTTACCATGGATGATGTTTTTTCTGATAGGAACTTATATCACGGACTGCTATTCGTGCCTGTGATATGGATTTTGTTCTATGCTGTTTTTGGTAAGTATTCTGACATTTATAAGTTTTCGCGACTGGCTACACTCAAGCGTACATTGATTATATCTTTCATGGGTAGTTTGGTATTATTTTTCACCTTATTATTAGATGATACAGTACTTAGATATACCACCTATTTCAGCAATTTCTTCACGCTGTTTTTATTACAATTCTCCATCACGGCTATCGTGAGAATGATCATTCTAAACCGCGCAAAAAAACAAGTCAAAAAAGGTAAGGTCAAATACAATACACTTATCATCGGAGGCGATAAGAATGCCGCAGAACTGCATGAAGAAATCACCAACAGACCATACAGCCTAGGATTTAACTTCGTCGGATTCATAGATTCCAATGGTTCAAGTAAGAATTTATTATCTGGCACTCTCCCTAACCTCGGTAAAGTAAATGATCTTCCTAGAATCATAAAAAATAAAAATATTGAGGAAGTTATCGTCGCTGTGGAAACATCAGAGCATGATAGACTGAAGGGTATATTTGACATCCTCTATGACTTCAGCGACACTGTAGACATCAAGGTGATTCCAGATATGTATGATATCATGCTAGGCTCTGTAAAAATGAATCATCTCTTCGGTGCTGTCCTCATACAGATAGAGCAACAACTCATGCCTAACTGGCAAAAAGTAGTAAAAAGAATCATAGATATTTCTGCCTCTATAGTAGCGCTGATCATTTTGATTCCGCTATTGATATTTATTATGATCAAGGTGAAACTATCTTCCAAAGGTCCGATATTCTATAAACAAGAACGAATTGGCCTAAATGGTATACCATTCTTGATTATCAAATTTCGATCTATGCGGGTAGATGCCGAAGCCTCTGGACCACAGCTAAGTTCAGACAGTGACAACAGAATGACACCCTGGGGAGCAATCATGAGAAAATATAGATTCGATGAAATACCTCAGTTCTGGAATGTAATCAAAGGCGAAATGTCATTGGTAGGTCCACGACCTGAGAGACAATTCTATATAGATCAGATCGTGCAAAAAGCCCCCCACTATAAGCACCTACTAAAGGTAAGACCAGGGATAACAAGCTGGGGTCAAGTAAAATATGGATACGCTAGTAATATAGACGAGATGGTGCAACGACTAAAATTTGATATTTTGTATATCGAAAATATGTCTCTTTCTCTTGATGTGAAAATATTATTCTATACTTGTTTGGTTTTGATCCAAGGCAAGGGTAAATGATCAAGGTTTAAAATCAAACTCTAACTGATTGTCTTTTCGATCTGTATTAAGTGAACTGAGTCCTATACCTAGCAGTCTTATCGGCTTCATATTACTTTCTAACTCAGTCAGGATATCGTAAGCAAGGTCTAGGATTATTTCTTCTTCATTGAAATAGCCGCCCAGAGTCCGACTTCGGGTAAATGTAGTAAAATCACTGAAACGGTATTTCAGATTAACAGTTTTCCCCTTGATGTTGTATTTCTTACAACTTCCTACCAGCTTAAGAATTAGATCACCGAGAGCACTTCTGACCTCGTCGATATTTTCTAGATCTTTACTGTAAGTGGTTTCACTAGATATGGATTTTCGGATTCTATTGGGTTTGACCTTACGATTATCAATGCCACGTACTACGTCGTATAGATAAGAACCAAACTTACCAAATCGCTGTGCCAGTTCTAATCGAGTATATTTCTTGAGATCACTTCCTTTAGTAATGCCCATGTTTTTCATCTTTTCTCCAGTAGCTTTGCCTACTCCAAAGAATTTATTGATGTCCAGTTCTTCGAGAAATGGAACTGCTTGTTCTGGTAATATTACAGCTAGTCCGTCTGGCTTTCTTAGATCTGACGCTACTTTTGCTAAGAACTTATTGATACTTACTCCAGCAGATGCAGTGAGATTAGTGGTTTTTTTGATCTTTTGTTTGATCTCGCTTGCGATCTTGATGGCCGATGGCTCGTTGAATTTATTCTCGGTTACATCAAGGAATGCTTCATCAAGAGAGAGAGGTTCTACTAAGTCAGTATATTCACGGAAGATGGCTCTGATTTCTGAAGACACTTGCTTGTATACATCAAATCTGTGACGGACAAATACAATCTGTGGACACTTCTGATAGGCCAATCGACTAGACATTGCTGATCGTACACCAAACTTCCTCGCTTCATAACTGGCAGCAGCAACGACGCCTCTTTCTCTAGAACCACCTACAGCCACGGGCTTTCCTCTGAGGTCAGGATTATCTCTTTGTTCTACAGAGGCAAAGAAAGCGTCCATATCTATATGAATGATCTTGCGCTCCAATGAGATATTTATATTTTTATAAATTTAGAAGTGGCTTTGATCAGTCCGCTATCGTCTTTGAGTTGGATGAGATAAAAACCTCGACTTAGCTGATTTATATTGATTGACACACCAGATTGGTCATCTGTCGTATATCCTTGTTCGACTATCTGCCCAGATGTATTCATAATACTGTATGTCATTAAAGTATGCTCTACATCGCTAAAGTATAATCGATCATATGCAGGATTCGGTATAGAGAGTAAAGATTCTATCACTATATCTTTAGCTTTCACTGATGTACAACCCTCTGATATCTCGCCACAATACAATCTTGCTAATCTACAATCCAATATAAATGGATTCTTTTTACCGTCTTGGTATTGGGCTATTTTATTATTTCTATTCCACTCTTTTTCATCTACAGGATCCAAGAAGTGCCAGTTGCACATTTCCTCTCTTTGTAACTCAAAAAAATTAGGTGCCGCTACATCAGCCTGAGATTTATACATGGTGTAGAAGTAGAAATATGCTCTTGCGACATCACCTTTATGCTGCTCTCTCGGTTCGAAACTATTGTTCGTTAGTAGCTCGCTGTACAGGTCTATATTCGAACTCGGTACGTTTGTGATAATATCATCGTCCAAATACCACTTGTCCGCTTGGTTATCAGGCACTTCAGCTAAGATAAGACTTCCTCTATCTGAGTTAGCTCTTTCTCTCGTAGGAAATAGATGATGCATATCACTGTAAGCATTCGTATTTTCAAATGCGCCTTTAGATCTTGGATATGTATGTTCCGTATTGATTCCCTTGCTGAATGCATCTGTCGTAGGATCCAAACTAGGATCTAAAGTTATTTTGAAACCCGTATAGACACATTCTAGTACATTATCCACAGCATCTATATTCCTCATAAATGTATCCCTCGCCTCTCCATATGTCAATACTGTAGACGTCTTGTAATTATCAACCAATGCATCACGTAGTGTATTCCCATTTATGTTAGGAAACACAGACTCATGTGCAAACTGCGCATTTACAAATTGACAAACAAAACAAAGAATTATTATGAGTATTCTATTCATTTCTACACTTGGATTGTAAAAGGGATGTACGATATTGAAATGTAAATATACATTTGTAAACTTCTAGAAAAGGTCTTGAGAATTATATTATTAGAATATTAAACATAGATATGATTAACTCCAGCTCAAAAACGAATCATATCATCATGAAAATCAATTCATTAAGGTAACATCACCTACTTTATTGACCATCTCACCTTCTGTATCTAAATATTTGATAACATAGATATATACACCATTATTACAAGGTGATCCGTTAAATGTCCCATCCCACATAATTGTTTCCTCATTGGTGATAGCCCCTGAAGCTTCAAACATCACCTCTCCCCATCTATCGAATATGGTGACAGATTCTATCATCAGGTTATCACTATTAGATTGAAACTTGAAGAAGTCATTCATACCATCACCATTGGGTGAGAATATGTTTGGTACATAAAGTTCTGTCTTGATAGCAACTGTCAGATCAAGACATACTTCTTGGCTGCATCCATCTGCATAACTAGCCGTCATGCACAATTCTGAATCCACTTCAGGCATAATATCTATACTGAGACAATCCATGCATACTACTTCTCCATCTATCGACCATACATAACTGATGCCAGGCAAATCACCAAGGCTATTGGTTTCGAAGCTTTCTTTATTCCCTTTCAATATTTCTGCATTTCCTATGATTATAGACTCGTCTATATCTAATCTTGAAACTTCAACGGTCTCTTCGGTTCGACATCCATCCTCATTTATCAATGTGACCAAGTAACTGCCCTCACTTGTAATTATATGAGTATCATTGTCATCAGTCTCTACACCATTTATCATCAATATGTGATCGTTTGGCTCTAGTGTGAGCTCTGCTATGACATCATCATCACAGTATATTCTTTCTATCTCCATATCCAATGATGGTGAAGAAAAGATATTAATCACGGTGTCTATACTATATGTACAATCCTCCACTGTGTATTGATATACTATAGGAAAACTTCCTGATCCTGCACTATTGACATCAAATTGATCACCGTTGATTAAGAAAGGTGTCTGCCATGCTCCACTGCCAGTATCATCTCCTGATATCACTACATCAAGTTCGATATTATCATCGTTCTCATCTATGCATTGGTCTTGACTGCTCAATGCTATACTGAGCGCTACGGATGGACATGGTAAGGAACTACAGCTACTAGTAGCAAGCTGACCCCCGCAAACAAAATCATCGTTGAACAAGATCTCTATCTCCACGAAATCTTCGGATCCTAATCCCGATACTATGATACTATCAGCACTCGCAATCTCAAAGCTCTGCCCAGTGAGTACACTTACTTCTATCCCGTCTATCATGCTATCGTCAAAACTAAAGGCGACCGCATTTGCAAAACTATGACAATCCACCTGCGGAATATCAAATGGCTCCACAACAGTAACCATCTGGGTATATATATCCGATTCACATCCGCCCTCTAGTAGATACATGGTGAGTACTTGTTCTCCGACAGTTGGGAATTGTAATTCGAAAGGCCCTGCACTGAGTACATTGGCAATGTTGACTATAACTCCGTCATCGAAACTCCAATAAAACTCTGTTCCTGACGTATTTCCATCGCCCCCTATGTATTCTACAGTGACCGTACTATCGATACAAACCTCAGGTGCGACTATGAATTCTGAATTCGGTATTTCGGATACGATTACTACATCACAAAATTGATCACTTACTCCACATCCATTAGACGCAGTTACACAATATTCGAAGCTTTGACCAGAAGATATAGAGACGAAAACAGTATCCGTATTATCACTTATTGTGAATGGAAGATCTGGCTGAATCGTCCATGTGTACTCCTCTCCTATTCCTTGATTATTAATATAAATCTGAGATTCCGATTCATTGATACATATCTCATTTGGCGCAAATCCTATCATCGGCACAGCAGGTACGAGGCTACTGGCATCTACATCATAAGATCCAAATAACTGCGGACAAGTGGTTTCTCCCTTATGCACAGACACCTCTACAGTGTATGACCCTGGTGTAGATACTACAAACTCATTATCGACCCCGTCGGCATCAGTAATTATATTTCCCAACTCATCATACCATATATATGTGATACTGTCGTAATCTAGCGGTTCTACAGATATAAGATTGAATGCAATCGTAATAAGCCCGTCCGTACATGACCCAACTGATGCATTACCCACCAAATCAATTGCGTGAGCGGTAATCGATATCAGGCTATCGCATCCTGATACTGCACCTTTTTCTATGATAATATTTTTCTGATCTCCAGGATTATTGAAAGTAACGCCGTCATAAGTCAACGGGAAATCATAAAAACAGAAGTATAAATCTATCTCCTCTCTAGGGGGACGAGGTATTTCGATAATATTGACGGTTTGGGTATATCCGCAACCTAACACGTTCTGCACCATATTCATCTGTAATCCAGAACTACTGATCTCAGAAAGCCCCTGCCATCCTGGCACACCATCATCATTAGGATCCTCGGTGAGTATTATTGGTATACTTTCTCCGATGATACATCCTGCATCAGGAGACACCAGAACTATCCCATCCTCTAGACACTCTTCACAAACAGATACATCGGAGAATATTTCATCTCCAAGTGGCGCCACTGTCACTTGAAAAGTATCTGGTTCGTTGGCATCACATTCATTGTATGCATATACGACAATATCAAATACCCCTTCATCAGAAAATACAAAGCTGACCGTATTCGTATCTGTTAGAGGATGTACACCTGTAGGATAAGCTGAAGTTGATGGATAAATCGTCCAACTGTAATTAATATCAAGATCTAAATCATCTAATCTGAATGCAACTGTAGCACCTTGGCAGATTGTATCCTCAGCTAGATTGTAATTATACGTATTAGAAATCGTGGTGATTTCAGGCACTTCAAAAGGCTGCATAGCAGAATTTACTGTAACAGTGTAGTCACATACCGAACCTCCGCACCCATCTACAAAAAGATAGTAGATTTCTCCAGGTATAAATTCATCACTTGTGAGATTAACTGGAGCATCAGCATGATCTATACAATCATGAAAACAAACAACTACATCTTCTGCTTCGAAACTGCACGAACTATAAATACCCGCTTGTATACCTAACAGATTATTATCCCCTTCAACACAGTTAAATGGAGTAATCGTAAGATCAACTAATGTATCTCCAGCTATAAAAGCGAACCATGAGAGGTTGTTAGGTGTCCCGAGGAATCCACATAATGTTTCTGGCTGATCTGGTAATATCATATCTGGCATACTCCCTGTAAATCCATCTAAGCAATCCAAAGAACAGATAATTGGGGCGGGACTTTCTGGGTGATCAGTATTACAATACAAGCCCGAGTCCAGCACAGGTTCAAGACACTGAGTATAGCCTATCCAAGGAACGAATCCCAGAAGGACTAACAGCACAGACCGCAATATGCCATTAGACACTTGAACACTTAGGTCTTCTAGTCTACTCGCACCTAGATTGTTTGATCTCAATCGTGCATAGATATTGATCTTTATGATTCTATCTAAAAGAGTATTCAAATGTTAATTTTTGAGTTCCAATAATTTACTTATATAATTCATTGATAAACAACAATTTATTTATAACGAAAAAATATAACGTGTAATATAGCACAAAGATATAAATCATCGGATAATTCCTAGGTCAAATTTAGATTTAATTGTGTAGTCGCCATTCCATTTCGGTGGGTTGAAAACAAAAAGCCCTGCATGCTTTGCGCTTGCAGGGCTGTATTCTTAAATAAATCTGATGTTCTGATTATTGAATAATCAATTTTTTGGTCGTTATACCTGTTTCAGATTTAATCTGTATCAGATACATTCCAGCTTGAAGATTAGATGTATCGAATGTTCTTGCAATTGTTGAAGTTTTAGCAATTGCATTTTGTGCTTTTATCACTCTACCATCTATATTGGTCAGTAATATTTGTACTGGAGTAGCGTTCTCCGCTGTCAATCCTACAGTCACATATTCTGCAGCCGGATTAGGAGACACTGAGATATTGAATCCTTCTAGTTCATCATCATTTACTCCAACGATACCATCAGAATCTACAATAATCTGAACTGGCACGGCACACTGATCATCTGATGAATTACTTGATGATATACATGCTGAAGCTTCATAAGTTACTAGATCCATCATTTCGAAATCATCTAAGTACCATCCTCTTAACTCTGACTCAGGCCCTTCTGCAGCATTAGTACCAAATCTAAATCTTACAATGATTTCTTGTCCTTTATAATCCGATAGATCAAGATAAGCATCAACAAACTGCTCGTTCGTACTTCCTGAGAATCCTTCTAATAATGGAATTGCAAAAGTAGAGTAATCTACACTTGAGTTATATCCGTTTCTAATCCACTTATCTTTCACGTCTTGAAAAACAGTACCTCCATCCGTTGATATCTGCAAAAATCCAGCATCAAAAATAAACTCTGTTTCGTACCTGTGATAGAATCTAAGCGCAGGCTTGTCACCCACTACTTCCATCGCTGGAATATTCAACCAGTAATCAATCTCTTCTGTAACATCAGGCTGTGATGCCCACCATGATATCTCTCCAGAGTTCGCTATTGGGTACGCAAAATTCCAAACTGATCCTCCCTCAATAACGTCAGTAATATAACCTTCATCATCTTCATCCTCTAAGTCATCAATAAATAGTGTCTCCGAGGCTACACCAGCATCTGCCGTAACATTGTACGTAATAGAAATATTCTGATCGAACACCATATCACCTACAGAGATTGTCAATACACCATTCTCCATAGTGGCTGGCATACTAGCAGATCCATCTACATATGTAAGACCTTCTGGAATCACACTCGTAATGACCACATCAGTCTGCGTCTCAGGAATATGATTTTGAGCTGTTAGTAATACTTCAATCTCATCACCTGGCTCTGCACTATCAACATTTACTTGCTGAATTTTCATAGTTTGTATTGCTTGCGGATACGGATCGAAGTTCTCTGTTCCATCTGTATGATCGTCTGATCCAGTTCCTGCATCTGCAAGGTATCCTAATCCTCTCTTTGCAAAAGCCGTCCATATAATCTCTGCGTTCTCACCATTGTAGAATGTACTATCCGCTTGTAGGATTGCATCTCGAGAATCTATAAAACTAGGATTACAAGGTCCCATTTTCATACCCTCTATAGCTAATCTTACGGCTTTGTAATTTCCAGCATTTTCATCTTCCCAGCTCGTATCTAATCCATCTCTATCTACAAATCCCCAGTACATCTCCCATAGCATGGCAGTCCATACTTCACCTACAGTATATAAGGCTACGGATCCATCCGCATTTGTTGCCCCTTTGATATCATCGAATGTTCTTGGATTGATATTCATATCTGTTGAATATGGGAAAATTCTAATACCTCCGCTATTTACATTCTGAGCATCTGCATAATTTCCGATTCCTCTTGAGTCTGTCCCTTGGTCTCCTTCTTCGACTGTAGTAACTAGAGAGAAGAAATCACTGATTCCTTCTCCAGCCTGTTCGGCTCTGGTCAGGCAACTCGCATTCCCAGGTCCACCGATCAATCTATTTGAGATACCATGTCCGTATTCGTGAGCAATAATTCCATTGTCTAATGATCCATCTAGGTATGCTGGTCCAGCTGGAGGTCGTTGTTGGATTGTTATTTCTACATCGATATCAGATAATAATGATGCTTTGATTCTATCACAATCAGGCTTACCTAATGATAAAGGTACTATGGTCACATCATCTGCATTCTGGCCACCAGCCATACCAAAAGAACTACTTCCATCAGTACCACCTCCACCAACTACATTACATATGATAACGGCGATTGCGCCCGCTTCTTGAGCATTAAATGCTTTCAAACTAAAATCACAAAGTCCTCTGTCTATCATGGCTATATTGCCATTGACTTCATCCGCATTAGCTACTTCTCCACAAGTCGTAGTACCTCCTGCAGGATTACCATCAGTGGCTAGTACTATTTTACCTGTTATAGGAGTATCTCCCTCTCCAGGAATAGCTCCTCCAAATCCAGTATCTCCAGAAGCATCACCTACGTCATTTACGAATCCAGCCAACTCAACTGGAGAATCGACAGATAATCTACCACTAGGATTCGTCCATAAGAACATTCTCATTCTACCATTTGATCCATCTGGTGGTGTACCAAAATCTGCATTGTTCAATAATGGCGTAGCCGCTTCAAAACCTGCTGAAGCTTTCGCCAATACATAATCTCCACCGCTTCCTCCGACGCCGTTGTTATTTTGTTGGAAGTTACCCGCTTGCTCATCGAAGCCTAATCTCTTTGTAATGTCATGCATCATGTTATTCATGTAGAATAGGTTCACAGTTGCAGCATCTTCATTTACATCAGCTTGCTCAGCCGGATCATGCACGAAACTCGTGAAATTAAGTTCCGTCCCACCATCGGGCTCGTCATTATCAGATACATTATTATCGTCCTTATCTAAAAATGCGTGTACGTTGTTTCCTCTAGTAGTCGTATATTCTGGTCCTTCCATGAAGTTTGTATCATGCCACCCAAATGGTGATGCATCCTCAAAGAAAGGTGCAGATATCGGAGCGGTAGCACCATGAAGCGGTGATTCTATAGGCAATGCATATACATTATAAGACGATGGTGCAGATGCCAGTGAAGTATTCACCTCAGCTATAGTAGCATTCGCCTCTTTGTTATTATGTGCATGGTTACATCCTTTATGCTTACTGTACTGATCTTTGTGGAAAGTACACGATTTGGTATAGTTGTACTTTGCTATTATCTGACCATTTGCAGCATCTACGAATGAATTATAGTAGTCAGAATCTTGTTTCTCGTCGATTGCTAGATTCCAAGCTAATTTCAATTGACCCCCATCTTCTATGTAGGTAAGTTTTACACTGATCTCATTATCAGCAAAATCAGCAGGACCAAAATCGTAGATGTTCTTTTCACTATCTGATCTTAATAATGAAGGCATGCCAGAAGTCTTCAATCCAAGATTCGCTACTGTAGACTTAATAGCCGCAGTCGGAGTCAGTGAAGCTTTCGTTCCATTCACTTTTGATTCTATATTATCAATAAATCCATGTCTTACTACAGAGATCTTACCTTCTGGAGATATGATTACTGGTGTGATGGCATTATTGATCGGTATTCCTTTATAGGATTGGATCAGATAAATGTAAGTAACACCTGTCTTATTGTTGGTATACATATCACTTACCATGATGTCCGCATAGTCAGCTTCTACAAGGCCCCATTTCTGAGCGTTTTGCTCTACAAATCTCAACCCCTTATCGAGATTAGTTTGTGTCTGCGCCATCAGCACTGACGAACTAGCGAGCATGAACGTAAAAATTAATGTGTGGAGTATTCTTTTCATATGTTTAAGTATTGATTGAGTTGTCAAAAAATGTAACGCAATATACAATTTTGGATAATATATCATAGAAAGCAAGTCTATTAGATGTGTCCGCTAGGACTATTTCGCTCGACTAATTTCAGAAATCGGACGCAAAGATCGCCCAAAGGACAATAATCGTACGCCTGAGTTATTTTTCTGAATTGATGGTTTGTTGAATTTCTTTTTCTTGGCATTATTATGATATACGAAACTATTGCACTTCGATTAATCAAAGAAACATATGTAAATATTCTAATATGAAAATGACCTTGTTATCTTTGAGCTATAAAGGATAATATATGTTTTTAGAACCAAGTTTTAGAGGGCAGCGAAGTGGATGGATAGAAGTAGTCTGTGGATCTATGTTTTCTGGTAAGACAGAAGAGCTCATAAGAAGAGTGAAGCGTGCTAGGATCGCCAATCAAAAGGTTCTAATCTTCAAACCAAAAAAAGATATAAGATATGGTACTGACGTGGTCGTATCTCACGATGATAATAAGTTCGATTCGATACCAGTAGAGGCGAGTCGAGAGATATTGGATCATGTAGGAGATGCCAATGTGATCGGCATTGATGAAGCTCAATTTTTTGACGGTGATCTACCCGCTGTATGTCAGAAGCTAGCTATCAGAGGATCGAGAGTCATAATAGCTGGGTTGGATATGGACTTCAGAGGTGTACCTTTTGGTCCTATTCCTAATCTGTTGGCAGTAGCTGAATACATCACCAAGGTACATGCCATCTGTCCTCACTGTGGTAATCTTGCAACGCATAGCTACAGATTATCAGCGGAGACGGAGACGGTCGTATTGGGCGAAAAAGATAAGTATGAACCTCGGTGTAGAGTCTGTTATGAAATGGGAAACATCTTGGATCTGAAAGTGAGGTAAAAACGTAGTGTAGTTTGATTGGTTTAATTTATTATTTTTTGTGACTCCTCCAGAATATCTATCATTTTATCATTTCTTAATTTCTTTGTAACATTGTACTCATGCACTACGTATATACTCAATAAATCCACTTCATGCGATATATTCTGATAATTCTTATTTCTCTAGGTCTTTGCTATGGTGCATACGAAGGCTACCAATTACGGAAACTCACAAAAGAACAGACAGAATATAAAGAAGCGTTGGCTGAAATGAATCGTATCAATTACGGCTTATTCAATATGGAACTATGGAAAGACAAAGCCATGTCTGTATTCATGAATAGGATAGATGAATTTAATCTCAATCCTCAAGTATATAAGGAGATAGACCGAGAACTGAATGTGTACCTCGGTAAGCTTTACGTAGAGTGGATATCGTCGGGAGCACTAGCAAATATGCTACTAGACGAAGGTGCAAAACAAGGCAAAATTCCCCCAATCATGGGAAAAATGATAGCAAAAAGTATCGGAGACATCGTGAAAGGACTGAAGTTGAATCAGCAGATCCCAACCTACTCTAAAGTGCTCACCGCTGAGATTAAGAAAAATGAATCTATGCTTGTTGGTTATCTACAAGAAGCGCTTAAAGGGATGCTATTTGATGCGACAGAAAGTGTAATCAGAGATGCTAGAATCCCGATATATGAAAAATATGGGCACGATTCACTAGAGGCCACAAATCTGGACTTGAAAGAAAAAGTTACATCATTAGATACAAGTATCAATTCTAAGATAAAGCTAGTCTATTCGATAGTTTTAGGACTTGTCGTTTTATGTCTTTTATTATATGGTGTCATTGGAGGAGTATCCGCTATTAGTCTCATATCATTTGCTTCTATCATTCTATTATTATTGGGAGTATCTATGCCGATGATAGATATCGACGCTCGACTCAACAACTTCACCATGAATATCATAGGCACTGACCTATCCTTTGATGAGCAGTACCTCTACTATCAATCTAAGTCCATCTTGGATGTCACTTGGACACTGATCGAGGGTCGTGGCATAGATCTGAAAATAGTAGGTATCATGATTCTACTCTTTAGTATCGTCGTACCATTTATCAAGCTCGTATTATCGTCCGCATTCTTATATAACAACAAGATCAGAAATAGCAAACTGGCCAAAGGCATCATCTACCACCTCGGGAAATGGAGTATGGCAGATGTATTTGTAGTAGCTATGTTTATGGCATATATAGGATTCTATGGGATCATTACTGCTCAGCTCGGCGATATCGGCAGAAATCAGACTGGGTATGCGGTAGAGACGCTTAATTACAGTAAACTATCTCCTGGTGCATTGTTTTTCACTACATATTGTATCCTGAGTATTATTACTGGGATATTGATTAAGCGGTGGAAAGGGAAGCAGGATGAGGTGTTGGGTGGGTGATTCTATAGTACATTATAAATTTACTTTTGCTTTGCAAATTCTTATCGCTGCTTCGAAGGGATAGTTCATTTAACTGTGTCTGAGTTTATAATATTTTTTATTTCAATGTGTGCTAAAGTAAGTTGCATTTGGTGTATGCCTTCGCCCCGCATGGGGCATACACCAAATGTAACGTTGCTTGCTATCTATGTGGTGT
>CALLMH010000051.1 GCA_938007965.1 uncultured Saprospiraceae bacterium
GTAAAGTCTTGAGATAAGAGATGGCTTGTTTAGCAAACACTCGTTTTTTGTTTCGTTTTTGGGTCAAGCCAAAAATGAAAGCCCGAACGGCGAGTGGAAGTTTAGGTTGAAATTTATTACCTCATATTTACGTAAAATCAAGCGTAAACGGCGTATTCATTTAGCAGTAAACGGTGCGAAGGGCTATATAAATAAGGATATTCAGATCTACTGAATATCCCTTCATATCTGCTCACTATCACAGAAATAATTTCGAACTCAAAGGGATAGAAACCAAAAAGACTGTAATTAAATCATCATCATTTGAATGGACTTCTAGGCGTCCAATTGGCATCCGGTTTAAAATAATCTAATGCCCGAGATACGCCTTTATTAAATATTGGGTTTATGACTCGCATATAGAGATACATTTCATGAGCTTCAGCTCCAATAGAACTTTTGATTTCCATTGCTGTTCGAGAGAGAATAAGCTTATTTGCTTTTGAAGCGATCGCATCTTCGACTAGATCGTACAACATATTAAGATATAATTGGCATTCTTTATTACATACAGGATCGTATCCCAGGAAGTGCGCATCCAAATCTCCATGACTTAAGATATTAGTATAATAACCAACCATCTTCCCATTTTGGAAGTATGCAATCAATTTCATACGATCCCCAAGATGCCTCTGTAAGCTATAGAAGTAGTTTTTCGGTAATATGAAAAGATTAAATCCAGCTTGATTGGCAACGTTTTGATACAATCCAGAGATGTCGTCCGTATACTCTTTTATTTCTTTTAATGAAAGTTGGCGTTTCTCTAGTGTCTCAGCCTTTTTCCTAGCCCTTCGGACCCTTACTCGATACTTAGATTTCATACTCATCAGATAATCATCGAATGTAGCCCATGCGTCAGAGATATCTAACACCATGTTAGGCTGCACTTGAAACTCAGAGAAATCCCAATCTAGATTAGTTGGTTTTTCATCGACGGTATAATCTTTTAATAATACAGCAGATACTTTTAATTTTTCATTTTTTAGTGCTGTTACTAATTCATCACTTACCTCATCTACTAACGAGAATAAATCATCAATATCTAGCTCTGAATCAAACTGAAATCCATTATTCCCAGTGAGAGTCATGTTTCCATTTACAAGAACATATTTATTGACTCCCTTAGCTAGAAAACTTTTGATGCTGTGCCACAAATTATTTTTGAACCCACTTGTGATATAAGTATCAAGTCTAAGGCTCAGATAGAGATTGATTTTTTTTAATTGGTAATATACGACACCTACGACTTGATTGTCTTTTTTTACTATTGCGTACCTATACTGAGTCCCTGAAGGCGGAGCCTCCTCCAAAGCCGATAAGAATGAAGATTTTAAAAACAAATTCTCTCCCGAATGTAGATTCCATTCTTCAGAAATCTCACTAATAGTATTATAGAATGAAACTGAAAACCCAATAGATTTCAATGAAAAATTATTTGATGTACCTAGTTTACTCAATTTACAATATACTATTAAAATGTTGGACAATTAGGCACGAAGATAGCTACCATGATCTAAAGAAATATACGTTCGATTAATTTTGTAAATAATTAATAGCTGACTTTTCATTTTCCCATGATTTGAGCGCTACTCTATTGTCACCTTTTCTATTGATTAGATATTGTTCTATGATCCACTTCGCACTGCTGTGCACAGTAGAGAACTCATCAAACCCCTTTGCATTTATTGTAGTGTGTTGTTCATCGGTTGGGACACCTAATACGTAAGTCTTAAGCGAATCATTTTCTATTAATCGTACAGCACCGAGAGGCAATACGGACACATTACTCCCGACCTCAATTCTATCTGAGATTACCAATATTTTTTTATCATTGATCTCTGATATATTGACTGGCGAAGGCAGAAAACCAAAAGACGATCCCCAGCTATCTCCTGCCGAGTGGATTATTTTTGTCAAAAACACCCCATCTTCTGAAACACCATCTGAAGAATCTACCTTCTCCCCACCACAAGAAAATAAAATAAATGTCACAAATACAACTATATATACATGATGTAATTTCATAATATGAATTTGATCCAAAGGTAACATTTCTAAATTAACTAATAATATATCTGCATATAGTTTTCACTTATCACCCTCTATCAAACAGTTTTCTACTTAGGAGATAAGATTGACGACTATAATATATCAATAGTATATAAATTTGTATCATTTTTGTATTTCATTCGTCAGTATACTGATAAAACGCTCGGAAAAATTCTCCAAGGTCAAGAGTAAAAACATAAAACACGTCAAAGGAGTAAACAATTGTAAATAAATTCCTGATCTAACAGTCTAAAAATAATCAATAATATGAAAACATACATTTCACTTTTAGTTATAAGTATTTCATTACTAGCTTTTTCATGTAATAGCACAAAACGTATCACAAATCTGGACCAAGATGAGGTGAGATTCAGTTTAGAGAAGGGTGTATGTTTTGGTAACTGCCCTACTTATAGATTAACGATCAATCAAGGAGGCTATGCTACCTTGGAAGGGTTCGCCAACATCAACAAACTTGGGGTACATGGAAAACAACTATCAAAGGAGCAATTCGAGATACTTGAAGATGAATTTATGAAGTCAAATTTTGAGACTTTCCCCCTCGAATATAAAAGTCAAATACCAGATCTACCTTCTAATGCCATAGGATATCATAATGGAACTGCATATAAAATTGTGACAGGTAAAGAAGATAGACCTGAAGAATTAATGCAGCTTCAGTTTTTACTAGAAAAAATAGTAGATAGTGGAGGCTGGAAAATACTACAAAGCCCAAAAGAAGTAAATCAATCTAAAAAGCCTGAAGTGGTGGAGATATTCGATGAAGTGATCATAGAACCAATCCCAGGCACACAGATCGCTAAGTGGTTAGAATCTATGGATAAATATGGAGTACGTCTAAAGAAGAAAATCGCACCGACACTCAACCTATATCTAATCACTTACGATTCTAAGCTGATATCATCGGACGAATTTCTCAACACTCTTAAGCGAGATGAAAACATAAAGACCGCAGAATTCAATAAAAAAACACAGAGAAGAAGAGGTTGATAAATACTGCATATTTGAAAACTCAGCACTTTTAGAGTCTCTTAAGATATTTTACAAATTTATTAACAATTGATACATACCAAATCACTAATTTCTATCATCTATATAGTGTAAATATGACGGAGCAATTCTTGATTCAAAGTGATCCTGATTTACAAGAGATAGTAAAGATAGTAGATAGTTTTTTCATGCTTTTTTGAATATTGCCGACAAGATGTTGTCGGCAATTTCATTTTATAGAGGTTTTTCTTTATTGATACTCTTATTAGTCTATCGTATCTCTTACTTTCACGATTATAAAACAATAACAGTATGAAAGATCATATATCATTCGATTCGCTGTGTGTGAAAGAATACAAAAGAAACGTAAGCACAAAGCCGCATCAGCTCCCTATATATGCCACATCATCATTTGAGTTTGATTCTCTAGATCAAGGTATAGATATATTCACAGGAGAAGAAAAAGGACACTCATATAGCAGGTACGGAAATCCAACTGTCGATACCGTGGCGACCAAACTTGCTGAAATGGAAGCCTTCGGCACCCAATTAACCCCTTACGGATTTTTGACCAGTTCTGGAATGAGTGCGATAAGTACATTGATATTAAGTACTCTACAAAAAGGGGATAAAGTACTGACTCAAAGTAATCTTTATGGAGGCACGACCAACTTATTCAACGATGTATTGGTCCAATTGGGCATAGAGCCAGTATTCATCAATATGCAGGATAAAGATACCATCCAAAAGCATATTGATACTGATACGACAATAAAAATGGTCTATATAGAAACGCCTGCCAACCCAACCATGGCATGTATAGATATAAAATGGCTTGCAGAATATGCCAAGTCCAAAAATGTACTGACAGCTATAGACAATACATTCTGTACACCCATCATCCAACAACCACTCGCTCTAGGTATCGATTTCGTAGTCCATAGTACGACCAAATATATCAATGGACACGGTAATTCTATAGCGGGCATCATCATTGGTCATAAAGCCGATTATCATAAGAAGATATGGAATACACTCAAACTCGTAGGGTCGACTTGTAATCCCTGGGATGCTTGGTTGATCAATAACGGTGTAAAAACACTGGCACTGAGGATGGAAAGACACTCTAGCAACGCACAAACTCTAGCCGAACACTTAGAGTCTCATAATAAGGTAGGTACTGTCAATTATAATGGCCTAACTTCTCACCCTGATCACGAACTCGCTAAATCACAAATGAAAGGATTCGGTGGAATGCTTAGTTTTGAAGTTAAGTCAGGTATGGAAGGCGCTCGTAATCTTATGAATAGGCTAAAGTTTTGTTCGCTGGCACCTACCCTCGGTGATGTAGATACACTGGTACTGCACCCTGCGAGTAGTTCGCATCTTAATGTGGACAAAGAAGTAAGAGAAGCAAATGGTATCAGTGATGGACTTATCAGAGTATCTGTAGGTATAGAAAGTATCGAAGATATCTGGGCAGATATTAATCAAGCTCTCTAATCACGAAATAGTAGCTTATTGTATCACCTTGGGATAGAATCGATCAACATCTGAGTGTATGCTTGTGTAGGATTATTAATCACGGATTCGACATCTCCTCGTTCCACTATTTTACCATTCTGCATCACCATCACACGATCAGCTATAAACTTGATCACAGATAAATCATGACTGATAAAGATGTAACTAAGATCAAACTCATCTTTTAAATCCTGAAGCAGATTGAGCACTTGTGCCTGTACAGATACATCAAGAGCAGATACAGATTCATCGCATAATATAAACTTAGGGTTGAGTCCGAGCGATCTAGCTATACAGATACGCTGGCGCTGCCCACCTGAGAATTGGTGTGGATATCGCTTGAAATGGTCAGGCTCCATACCCACCTTCTCTAGTAGGTCTATCACTTTTTCTTTTCGTTCGGCTCTATTTCTATACAGATTATGCACCGTGAGAGGTTCCATAATCGCCTCTCCTACTGTCATCCTAGGATTAAGAGACGAATATGGATCTTGAAAAATAATCTGAAAATCCTTCCTTAGATCTCTTAATTTCTTCTTTCCCATTGAGAATAGATCCTTCCCTTCAAATATAGCTGATCCAGAAGTTGCTTGATCAAGACAGAGTAGTACACGTCCTAATGTAGACTTACCACATCCTGATTCGCCAACTAGACCTATACTTTCTCCCTTTCGTAAGGCAAATGAAACATCATCCACGGCCTTGACAAACTCAGTTGGCTTTCCAAAAAAGTTCGTCTTTGATGGATAGTATTTTTTGATATTCTTAGCTTCTAAAATAATGGGGTTCTGATCTAAATCCTGCAGGTGAGACTGATATGTATCATCAGATTGGATGAGAGATGTGACATAAGCTTCATGTTTGGATTCATCCATACTCACAAAATCACCAACAATCGGCAAACGAGAATATCGCCTATCCAATGGTGGTCTACAGGCCAACAATCCCTTCGTATACGGATGTTTAGGATTATTAAATACTTCATCAATAGGACCGTACTCCATGACCTCTCCTTTCTGCATGACCAGCACCATATCGGCTATTTGATTGATTACGCCTAGATCATGGGTAATGAATATTGTAGAATTTCCGTTTTCTCTATTGAGGTCGATCAGTAGATCTATGATCACTTTCTGCACTGTTACATCTAAGGCGGTAGTCGGTTCGTCTGCGATCAATATCTTTGGCTTGCAACTTATAGCCATAGCGATCATCACCCTTTGTAATTGACCTCCTGATAGTTGGTGAGGATACGATTTATATATTCTATTAGGATCAGGAAGCTGTACTTTTTCGAACAAATTAAGCACCTCTAACTTGATCTTGTGCCTATCCCAATCTGTATGAAGCTCTAGCATTTCTGCTACTTGCCTGCCACACTTATGGGATGGATTGAGCGAGGTCATCGGCTCCTGGAATATCATGGCGATTTCCTTCCCTCTATATTTTCTTATCTCTGATTCGTTGAGGTCAAGTAGATTCTGATTCTGACCATCAAATTTCACCTGCCCTGATTCGTATATACCTGGAGGTGTCGGTACTAACTTGAGTAAAGCCATAGAACTGACAGACTTACCAGAACCCGACTCCCCTACTATGCCCAATGTTTCTCCTTTGGCCAATTTATAACTCAGACCATTGACGGCTATATGTCTAGCCCCATCTGAAGTAAAACTGATCTTTAGATTTTCAACTTCTAATATTGGATTTTCTTCTGTATTTGAATCTAACAATTGCGGATAAGGATTTAGTAATGCTCGAAAGATATATAGATTTTTTGAATTCGGTTATTTGGTCATATTATTATTCATTCTCAAATCATCATTATCCATCGTCTGAGGAATATATCATCAATCTCATAGTAAGACTTTTCATTGTTGTACACATTGTAGAATATATTGTTCTCCAGACAGGTCTGGACCGCTCTACGAATGATCGATGAATTAGTAAATCCGTATTTCTTCATAAAGTACTTTCCATAAGGAGCTTCTATCTCTCCTTCCTTTGCAAATGCCTCTATCACCCTCCATTGTCCAGGAGTTACCAGTCTTCGAATTGTATAATATATTTCGTCTTTCTCTCGGAGTATTGTTTCCTTCACTAACCGTATATCGTCGATTTCCAAGTTCTTTTTGTCCAGACTATATAGTCTATTCATGACCATCTGGATATTGAATGTTCTATAGTTGCACCACTCAATGATTTCACGAATATTCTCATCCGATATTTTCTTTTTCCCTTTTTTGAAATGACTTTGAATAAACGCTAGGTATAAGTTTGGTTCTATTCTGTCGAGTCGCATATATTGACCAAAACTATAGAACGGTCGATCTTTATTCTCAAACATTTGCATCAACATATGCTGATCACTTCCAGAAAATATAAATGATATATTGGGCAAAGTTTGAAGCATAGTTCTCAACTGTGCTTCTACATTTTTTTCTTCGTAGTTCTGTATTTGTTGAAATTCGTCAAATGCCAGTACAATCTTCTTTTTTGTATTCGTTAGCACTTGTATTAATTCACCAAATGTCTTAATCCGCAACTCTTCTTTTGTGATATCAAAAGATACCGTTGGCTGACCTGATAATTCGTCGAATGTCATTGCTGGCCGTAGGCTTTTTATTCCATCCCACACTTTTTTACCAATAGAAGTATCATTATTGATTGATCGTAATATAGCGCTAGCTGTATAACTTACTAAATCATTCATATTATTAGTGGGTAATAGATCAACCCACACATTGAGGCTTTTCTTCCCTAACTTATGGTACACATGTGTAATAAGTGCAGACTTCCCCATCCGTCGCCTCCCATATATTACAAGATCACGCCCATTATTGATAGCCGACAAAATCTTCGCTGACTCTTCTTCTCTATCACAGAAGTATTCTGCCCCTAAGTATCCTTTTGTCAAAAACGGATTCAACATATCTTCAAACAGTTTACATTCTAGCCAAAAATATAGATATTTTATGATATACACTAATAATATTACACAAAGTAAAATACAAAAGTAATAATACAAATAGTAATATACATATACTAATATACATATTGCAATATACATCATGTATATTATAAGGTGTTTATATATTTATATTATTGAAATACAGCGAATTAAATCAAAACACTGATTATATAGACATATAAAAAAGTGCATGATTGAAATGATTATCCAGATTAAACACAACTACGCATTTGAAATGAGACCCCGAAAAAAACTAAATATTAGAAGTAATAGCGCAAAGATCTACGGCACTGAAGACACTGTAACTCCTCAATCAATTATTCACCACAGGCAGTGACAAGTATCCTTTATATTTCTTATCATCTTCGAATACGTGACCTTCGAAGTCGGTGACTACATTATACAGTGTATCTCTTTCTATAGGCTTACGGCCTACCCTTCTGATCATCTGGACCAGCTGCTGAGTAGTGAGGGATGGATTCTGTTCTTCGGATCCAGCCATAGAATAGATCTTAGTCGTATCGTCGATTGTCCCATCGAGATCGTCTACACCAAAGGCAAGGGACAATTGGGCTGTATCACGACCAATCATCGGCCAGTAAGCTTTTATATGATCAAAATTATCAAGATAGATTCTCGATATGGCATAATTACGGAGATCCTCTACGACAGTGGACTCTTCCACATGGGACATATCATTCCCTTTATTTCTGAATTTGAGAGGTATGAATGTCTGGAATCCGCCTGTTTTATCTTGTAGTTTCCTGAGTTCACTCATATGGTGTACTCTATGTTTGAACTCTTCGATATGGCCATAGAGCATCGTCGCATTTGACCTTCTACCGAGTTCGTGCCATATTTCATGAATTCTCA
Source organism: uncultured Saprospiraceae bacterium (assembly GCA_938007965.1). Classification (GTDB taxonomy): domain Bacteria; phylum Bacteroidota; class Bacteroidia; order Chitinophagales; family Saprospiraceae; genus CAJXUU01. Next base: position 8,468 of record CALLMH010000051.1, read on the forward strand.
ACCATTCTTCACCCGAGCATTTACCTCCCGCGATCTGGTCTCTGATTTCTGGATGAAATATCTCTGCACCACCGCCTGGCATAGAATCTAACCCTGCTTCATCCATGAGCTTCATCCCTTCCTCATAGGTGATTTTTGCCTTCTTGAATATATAATGATACTCTACGGGAGTCAATGCCTTGATATGCAGATCAGATCTATGCTCCTTAATCAATCGGAATAAATCAGTATAAAATTGAACATCATATTGGGGCAATACTCCGCCCACAATATGCACCTCTGTTACAGGTTGGTCATCGTACTTCTTCACTATATCCATCATATCTTCTAATGAATATTCCCAGCCTTCAGATCGCTTTTTGATCAATCGCGAGTAAGAACAAAACGAACATGTATAGAGACATACATTCGTAGGCTCCATATGGAAGTTCCTATTGAAGTATACAGTATCTCCATGCTTACTTTCTCTGATATAATTAGCGAGAATACCCAATGTCGGCAAATCCGCTTTCTCATAAAGTGCTAGACAATCTCCATCGGTAATTCGCTTTCCTAAGGAAACTTTCTCTGCGATAGAAACCAAATCAGAATCAAGTGATTTACTATTTAAAAGTAGTGATAATTTGTGTTGACTATTCATATTAAGTACATTGACTAATAGGTAAACACATAAGTTCAAAAAGGGATTAAGAAAAAGGGATGTTTATACTGTAAGTAAAGATCCTGCTTCTACAACCCAGCCTTTAGTATCTTCTATTGTCTTGTTTCTCAACCCATTGATAGTATTCTTGGCCAGTTTAGCTACTGTGAATTCTTCTGGATTCAGGTGCATAACATGCTCTCTATACTTAATCTCGTCTACTACAGCGATCACCGCTGCAGTACCAGTTCCGAATACTTCTTTCAATTGACCTTTTTTATCTGCCTCTACTACCTCGTCAATGGTGATTTGTCTTTCGCTGACTTTGTATCCTTCTTCTTTGAGTATCTCGATGATTGTTTTTCGCGTGATACCTTTTAGTATAGTACCTGTAGTCGAAGGAGTAATCACCTCGTCTCCGATGACGAAGAAAATATTCATTGTACCTACCTCTTGTACGTATTTAAACTCTTTGGCATCTAACCACATGATTTGATCATACCCCTCTTCTTTGGCGAGTTTTGCTGGGTATAGACTAGCAGCATAGTTACCCGCTGTCTTCGCTTCACCTACTCCACCTTGTGCAGCTCTTATGTAGGTTTCTTCCGCTTTAAGCTTTACAGGCTTCGGATAATACGGACCTACAGGTAATGTACAGATGATAAACTTATAAGTATCAGAAGGCCTTACACCTATGGCTTCATCCGTGGCAAACATAAATGGTCTAATATACAGTGCTGACCCCTCTGCAGGTGGTATCCAAGACTTCTCCAACTTCACCAATGAATGAACAGCCTCTAAGAACATCTCTTTGGGAATCTCCGGCATACACATCCTTCGAGCCGAGGCATTCAGCCTATACACGTGTTCTTCTGGTCTAAATAGTAATGGTGTACCTGCCGCATCTCTTGTAGCTTTCATCCCTTCAAAAATAGATTGCCCATAGTGCCATGCAAGATTACCAGGATGCACAGAAAGTTTTTCCAATGGGCAAATCTCTATATTGGTCCATTCACCATCTATATAATCCGCAACATACATATGATCAGTAAATGTCTTACCAAACGACAAATTATCGAAATCAATAGATGACGCACCTGATTCTTTTACCTTAGTTATTTTGAGATTACTCATAAGAGGTTATTTTTGAGTTATATAATAATGAACCAACCTAATATTCAAAGAGACTTCGGAATTTACTACCTTCATCAAACGTTTCGAATTGTAGTGATTCTACTCTTGGTCTTCTTTACTTTTGATGATACAAATATAAATGAAATTTCCCATAAAATTTTACCAATCAATTGAACACACAAATAATTTATCATGCCAAGAAGTAAAAAACCTATATACCAAATAATATTTTGATTATAACATAAATGAAAAGCAATATATACACAATAAAAGAAGCAAAGAATCCAACTTCTACTGCTGGAAAAGGTGAAAAAGGACTCATAATTGTCATCAATCAGTTAGATATGGATCAAAACATCCAGACGCTACAAGGATTGGTCAAAGCGATCAAATTAGACATCGATAACGATGTAAAAATACTCACCATAGACGAACAGACCATCGATATCAATACTGAACTAAAAGAGAAAACAGTCCGTACACTTATTTTAGTGGGAATATCTCCCGATCAAATAGGTTTTAGTATCAATGCGAAGAAATATTTCTTCTACCAAATGGAACAACTCGCAATCCTACTTACAGATTCGCTCACAATAATGAATCAAGACAAATCGAAGAAAATGCAATTTTGGAAAAATCTACAAGAAAAATTTCTTACTCCATAATACACTGACAAAAACTCAAGTCCCTTCCAGCTGAGTACTGAAGGACATAAAGAAAGGGATTTCTCAAAATAACGAATATAACCTTTTTAGAAAACAAATTTTCTAAAAAGCACCAAACTCACATCCTTCATAAGCTAAGTGACGCGTTTGCTTTGAAAGTCACTCTGGCTAAAGTGACGCGCGTTTGCTTTGAAAACCACTCTGGCTAAAACATAGTTCTGTTTTTAACGAAAATTAGTATCCGAAAACTACACTGACGAAGGCCAATTTAACTTGTTGCAGCAACTTTATATAATGCCAGAATTCAGAAAGTGCTCTTATTTCTGGATACTTCTAAAGAAAAAAGCCCAAGTTTCTAATTGATCCTTGGGCTTTCACTTTTCTGAAACTTTCTATTTCTCAACAGGTTTCTTTTTTCTTTTCGTTTTGAATAACTCAACCAGTTCTTTATCTTTCATAAATCCTAGATCTAAGAATGTAGCTTTTACAAACTTCTTGATATCTTGATAATCTCTACCCCTCTTATCTACGAACAACTTCAATAGTCTTTTTACGTATCTTAGACTGATGTCTTTTACTGCCTGATTAAACTTCTGATTTCCAAAAATATTGATGTATTGGATGAATGTTTTATTCAATTCCATATAGTCTTGGTAACTTTCGGCAGGTAGATTATCCATTACTTGAGTGAAGTAATTTAATATACCAGCTCTTAGGCACTTATTATTAAGAGATAGACCTTCATGCTGACTGTAGTACTCTTGTACTTCTTCTATCGTATCTTCATGGATAAAACCTTTGCCATGCACCGTATTCATCAATGAGTAATACAAATTGACTTCTTTATCGGCTTTACCATCAATCAATTGAGCTAATCTTTTATCTGCGTCGGGGTTGATTTTTATCTCATCTGATTTAAACATTTCATCAAGTACTTCGAAGTACTTCACTGAGAATTCTGGATTTTGCTTCACCATATCAGTGAAGGCATTACCGAATCCTTTTTTTCCCTCAGCATTAAGATCAAAGAATAATCCTATTATCAATAATATCTTAAGATACTCTGGTTCTCCTTTCAGTTCCTTATTATCGATGAAGCTATTGAGGTGACTGCTCAGACTAGAATTATCATAATCATTCTTTCCTCTTTCTAATAAGAATGTCCTTAGGCTATAGTAATCCCCCTGTAACTCTAGTGCCGTAGTAGGGAACTCCACCGTGTAATAATTCAGAGATTCGAATTGCTTTTTGTATTTCTTGATACCGATTCTTCTTTCTTCGATATTTCTATATTTCGGAAGCTTCTGTGATTGCAAGAAGTACTTTACTCTCTGATTACTCACTGACTCTATCAAGTTGGTAATCCAGATATCACTACTAAATGCGAATCCCATCTGAATTGATTGACCAACTCTTAGTTTCACCATTTCAAAATTAGATGAATTTACTACTGCAAGTAATACTTTCTTAAAGTGATCTTGAGGCTTTCTGTACTTCAGTTTCTCATTACCCTCTCCTCTTAAAACAGAATATCCAGTAATCTTAGGCATATATAGTCCCTCCATCTCATCCGCCAACAGTGACGTCTCTAATGCCAACACTTGCAGTGGGTGACTCCCCGCTACTCGTAAGTAGAGCTCTTGGATTGCCGGCTCAAACTCTTCGATCAGCACTTTATACTGCTCATACTCTTCTGTATCCAGATATGCACTCAGCGCCTCCGAATCCTGAATACTTTTAGCAATTACATCAATTTCTTTTTGAAACTTCGAATCTAATTTTTCCATGTTTATATTTTTCTTGTAAGAATTGAATACTAAACAAAATCAAACCTACAAATGTGAGGAACAAGTTATTCTATAATTTGGCCTCTTAAAAAATCGAAACCTGATAAGGCAATTAAGCTTATCAGGTCCCAAAAATATCCTTAAATTGGTATTCGCTAGACTTTTCTAATAAATCTAAGGCGAATATATGTAAAATTTCTATAATAAGAGATTCTACGAATTGTTTGTTAATTTACTCCGCTGGAGTTTCTTCTGTAGCAGGTGCATCATCAGCCGCAGGAGCTTCTTCTGCTACTGGAGTTTCTTCCACTGTAGCTGCATCTTCAGCAGGTGCATCTGCTGCCTCATCTTCTCTAAATGCAGATGCATCAGCTTCCTCAGCAGGTGTTGCTGGCTTTGGCTTAGCTTCTCCACTTACAAGTTTTCTGAATGCTTCCATTTCTTTTCTAGTCTCCTCTACTCTCGCAGCTACTTTGGCTTCTTTCGCTTCGATCCATTCTGCAAGTTTTGCATCTGCCGCTTCTTGAGTCAATGCTCCTTTAGAAACTCCTCTCTGAAGGTGTTTCTTATATAGTACTCCTTTGAATCTAAGAATCGCTCTTACTGTGTCCGTAGGCTGCGCTCCTTTTGTCAACCAATCATAGGCCTTATCTCTATCGATCTCGATAGTTGCTGGCTTAGTCATTGGATTGTATGATCCGATCTGTTCGATGAATTTACCATCTCTTGGTGCTCTTGCATCCGCAATGATAATGTGGTAATACGGTCTTTGCTTACGACCTCTTCTAGCTAGTCTAATTTTTACTGCCATTACTTAAAATTTACTTGGTTAAACCATTCCTGTTTTATCCGCAAAGCGAACCGCAGGATTCTAATCGGGCGCAAAGATAAACTTTATTTTATTAATTTTCTACATACATAGAAAGAAGTTACTCGCGTCATCGTTTCTCAAATAAAACTGATCCAGTATCTCCATTTTTATTTGTGACAACTAAAACATAAGGTCCTTCATCAAGATTTCTTATATCGACACCGTCAAAGTTATAAGCACCTCGTCTAACCAATGTACCACCTATATTATGGATAGCAAACTCCACTAGATTATCATCACCAAACACATGTAAAACATCAACACTAGAATTAGGATATATTATAACATCTAATATTTCTGATTCCTTTGTGGCGGTTAATATTGTAGCATCGTCGTTCAGATTAATAAAAAACATTATTAGTGTGTCATTAAACTCATTGACATACGTATGACCTTTTGGCCCATCTATAAAGATACTTGATCTATCATTCATAGTAAATACCATCTCTTGAAACGGGAAGGCGGATTCGAAAGGTGTTGTCCCCCACCAAGACGGATAATCCCATAAAGTAAGAAAAGAATTTTCTAAACATTCATTTTGAAACTGAATACTGTCCTAACTTATCTTTAAAGGAAGCTCTTTGAAAGGAATTAAAATAGTACTGAATGGCGGCTCCCAATCGATCACACCATCCGAGCATTCACGAGATAGAATATCAACTTTTGATTGATAAGACATCCCTTCAGGATTATCAACCTCATTCCAATATCTATATATTAATTCAAAATCCCTTGGACTAGTCTGTGACAATCTGACCCCTAATCCTGATAGTAAATCAGATGTGATATCTATTTCTCCAAATTGCGAATCTATTTCTGTGGTTGCAGTAGGATCGTATCCTACATATACAGTATCTTTAATTCCATTGCTATTTTCAAAATAAAGTTCGGTTAAGAATTCCTGCCCAGACATTGTGGAACATGAAAGCATCAAAACGAATAATGAAATCTTGTAAATCATATGTTTAAAATTTTATTTCGTAAAAATCAAGGACATTAAGTACAATCATTTCCATGGGCGTCTTAGCTTTTTTTACCAATCAAGCTAAATAGAAATTTAAAGACAATAAAGTTAAAATGATAATGAAAATCATTTCCTCTAGTCTCTAAAGTTGAGTGCTCAGAGATTCATAGCTTTATTATTTTTTGGGTATGAGATTGAGTGCGCCCCTTCAATGTGATTATATAGCTTCCAGAATTCAAGCTACTAATATCTAATTCTAGCCGTGAATCCTCTTCCATCACTACCTGCCCTATCATACTATGAATTATAATTTTATCATATCCCCTATATCCTTTTATATTTATCAATCCTGTCGTGGGGTTAGGAGTTATAACAGATAAGTCGCTTAATTCATCCTCCGTAGACACTGTAACCCAGCATCCAGCAAAGTCAGGATTGTCCCATATCATATTACCATCTCCATCATAAGCACATAATAAGTGACTCGCTCGCCCCTCGATGCATGCTTCCCCTATCGCAAGCAAGCCTTTAGTATCTCCTACTCCTTCTATCCAGTAATAGTACCCGTAGTCCTCGGCATCTTCATCTATGGAGCAGCGTAGCTTTGTCCTTCTTGCCATCTCCCCATTCTCTAGCTGTATACTATCAAACTCTACCATCTGATGATTCGCCTCGAATCGCTCATACACCCATGATGACATCCTGGAATCCTGCTCCATATCAAAATCATAAAGAAAGAAATCTTCTTCATCCTTTCTTAGATACACTTGGTTGGTTCGTTCTCTGAGGTATTGACCAGTACTGTAGAATTCATCCCCATCATAAGTGTCAGATCTTAATAATTCTAGATAGTACCTATCTGCCATGTATACACTACTAGCGGATAAGCGATAGCGGTATACTTCCTGTGTTGTCTCATTGTATATATGCCATGTCTTATTGGGTAGGGCTAGATGGTCTGGACGTAAATGTCCTCCTACATAATGCTCCACCTCACAACTATCCGTTGCACACAATTCCAAATCCAGCTTCCCTAATAATATATTAGAATTAGGTTTCGTTGACCCAGCATCCCTATACACATCATCTACATATCCTGTAAAATAAACATTATCATTATCATCAAAATACATATCATAAACAACAGAATAATCCGACCAACCATCCCTCCCTTCGAAACCTACGGCATCATTAGCATGTGTTATATATATTCTTTCTTTTACGACTTCATAGTTTTCATCTAGCTTTTGTATATATCCAGAAAAAGTATAATTTAATCGTAAAGAATTTAATCTACCATATAAGTAGATATCTCCATTTCGATCAGCTTTAATTCCTCTAATGTCATAATGTATTTTTCCTCGATTTTGATCTGTAAAAGGATCGTAACTTTTCTTTTCTACTGTTTTTGTTTCTAGATCATAAATCCATAACTCTTCTCTACTCTCTTTTCTTGTCGCTACGATCCTATTATCATGGCCAATTGCAAACCGATCTTCATTGCTGATCGATATCATCTCAGCACTCATACTATCTACCATAGTCATAGAAGAGTTTAACTTTATGAATTGCAAAATATGTCTATCACCATTCCCAATAGGTGCATCTATTCGTTGATTCACCCCAAGTATCACATGATTATCCGCTGTTATCTTAACATCTTTTACATCTACAAGATACTCTGTGGGCTCATAGGTAAATTCATTTATAATCTCGAAAGTAAGTGGATCTATAGTATAAGCAGCTACACGATTGATAAACCCGTATGGAGGAGCATCTGTAATTTCAAAAATATCAGCTACCAATACGAGGTAATCACCTAGCTCTAATAATACCTGCGGCTCTATCCGCTGGGTACTGTCATATGGATTAGTGATAAACTTTCGCTGTACGACTTCTCCTTCTATGTTCTGGGCAATAATACAAAACTCTGTGTCAGACCTAAAAGACTTCCCACAAGTAATGAATCGATCATCTCGCATAACAAGTCCTCTATCTGGTATAGCTCCTCTAAGATGAATAAGTGAATCATATGTAGTAACATACAGTAGATTACCCATCATATCGTATACAGAAAACTTATGACATAGCTTAGTATTAGATGCACAAGTAATCCCACTGGTCACCACGATCAAGCTATCAAGCGCTATCACGTTCCTGCCTATTTCTTGATCTCGATTTCCAAGTTCATATTCATTGACCCAGTAATCTTGGGCAGATAGGTTGATGAAGAAAAGCAGTAAAAGAAATGACATTGCGTATTTCATATGTATAGTATTAAATCAAGAGATAGCAGTTCTTCACGAACTCCTATCTCTATGAATAAATTATTTTGTGATTACAATCTTATGAACTTTAGAATAGTTTTGTTCACTTTTTACAATTAAGAAATATATACCAGACATCCAATCCGACACATCAATTCTAAGAGATGGATTATCTATTTGTTTGCTGTAGATATTTTCTCCAGAGGTATTAGAGATTAATATAGTTCCTACAAATCCATCATTCAAATCAATATTGAGATAATCTTGCGCAGGATTAGGGTAGATATTTATAATCTCCAACTCTTTAACTTCATCTTTTCTTTCTCTTGGCTTGATATCATTCGCAGCTCGGAACGGCAAGTATATTCTTTCTCCTGTCAACTGCTCATAGATTGATCTAGCATACCCATTCAATGGTCCAGTTTTCTCCCCTATATTTTTTAAAGAAACCTCATCAGAGGCAGTTAATGTATAACCTTCTCTATTGAGCAAGTATGCAATGTTTATTCTTTGTGCAATTACAAAATCAGATTCTACACTTCGAGTTGTAGGCAAACTATTTAGGTATGTTAGTGCTCTACTGTAATCTCCGTATGTCATCATTATTCCATATGCCGTTTTCATCTTGCATAAAAATAACGTTCGTTTTTATTTTCAAGGTTCTAGATGATCCTGTAGGAATCATATCATTACGATGATTCGCTATGAATGTATTAAAACTGCTATTACAACTTAAACTGTTTTGGTTTTGGTCAATTATTGAGATAATATCGTCAGGCATTGCACATCTACCCATAAAATCATCATTCTGACTTATTAATGAGTTAAAAACAAACAAACAAACAAACGAACAAATTGATCTTAATATTCTTTAATTTTAAATTGGGTAATAAAAAATTAGGATATAAACTTCACTAGTTCTTTCTTAGATAGAACAAGCTTTTAATATTAAAAGTGGATTAGTGTATTGGATTAAGTCATGGCAAAATAGCTGTGCTTAATTTCTATCGTCACTCAAAGAGAATTCGGTAGAAAGTTTAAATCTTTAAACTAAATATACGACAAAAATAAACAATACCAAATAAAACCAATAAGATTCCATCAAATTGCAAAATATTAATAAATTTTATCAAAAAAATCAACTCATCAGGATCATAGATTCACAAGATCAAATATTTAATTGTCAACTATCTCCTGTTCAAACATCCACGACAAAAAATCTTTCTCCGCAAATGCATTGGTCCAACTGTCATGATTTACACCCGGATAATAGTATGTTTCTGGACTTCCTCCTAGAGACTCGATTGCCGCTTGCATTACTCTAGAGTTACTAATTGGGACTACAGAATCTTCTTCTCCATGAAATATACGCATAGGTACAGAAGACATATGATTGGCTTTTTCGGGAGAGCCTGCACCGCATATGGGCATGGCAGCTGCAAATGTATTCGGCATTCTCCATAACAGATCAAAAGTAGCCATGCCGCCCATGGAAAGTCCCATGACATATACCTTTGATTGATTAATATAATCTTTCTCCTTCATCTCATCCATCAAACCTATCACTTTTCCAAGTGCTTCTGAAGGACCATTTTCTACATCAATATCAAAACTTCTAGCACCGTCTTTTTCTTGGCTTTCTGATTTAAACTTTACCCAGTAATCATCCTGAGGACACTGAGGAAATATGGCAATGGCATTGTAGTCATTCATACCTTTGGCTATCAATTCGCTACCATGTGTAAGTTGTGCTTCATTGTCATCTCCACGCTCACCAGCGCCATGCATAAACAGAAGCATCGGATATGCTTTGGATGAATCAAAACCTTTAGGATAAAATATTCTATAATTAAGCACTCCATTGTCAATTGAAAATGTCTTTTTGAGATATACTCCTTTGTCCGCTTCTTTTAATTGCATCGTATTGATATTACAAGAAGAACTCAGCAAACATAAGCTGACAAGACAAATAAAATGATATACTGAAAATTTTATCATAGGATTCTGCTTATGAATATGATATATTTAGCGCACAGTCAGACGGCAATGATCCGTTTTTCTTTCTTAATTTCCTTTAAGAGTCAATATCGCTTCGTCGATAATATCGAGCCTACCAGATCCGTGGATAGACAAATTATTGATGCTAGCATCAGTATTCAATATTGGATAAGAGTCCAACAATCCTGGTATCGTCACGTCCGATATCTTCTCAGGCACCCCACATGGTGTCCAATTAGATGGGTGGAACCAGCCATTATGGACTTCACCATTCCATAACCTCGCGGTCAAATCTACCCTCTCGCACACGATATCAAATTCGTGACCGTATGTTGGTGTCGGCTGTTCGTATTCTAGCGCTCCTATATCTAAATCACCAATCACATCATTCAAAAATATATTATCAAAGTATGTACTCCCTCCGATTAATAGAGAACCTGAAGCAAGACCAAAATCAACTTCTGAAAATAGAGCTTCTACCCCATAACTACTAGGAATGACCACATTATTAAAATCGGCGTAACTTGTTTCTATAGTATTAGCCTCTGTGACTCCACTCTGGATTAACAAATCAATATTATTGTACTTGATATTATCAAATTTGAACCATGGACCAGCTGCTGTTCCTGATCTCAGGGAGTAGTACGCATTGTAGTCCCAATCGTCATTACTAGTAGCAACTAGACCAAACTCTTCCATCACGTAGTGACCACTAAGAAGTGCATTGTTTTTGAATATTGTATTTTGCCATCCAGCAGAAGAAGTCATCCCTCGATTCGCCTTCGCAATACTATTATTCAAAATCACCAACCCTGCAGACTGATTATTCATCTTGAAAGCTGAGTTTTCTAGATTATAGAATTCATTTCTAAATACATAAGCGGGCCCACCGTAGATAGGTGCAAGGCTTACTCCTGACCTACCATTGAATCCCTTATTCTTATACACGCGAGCATTAGATACGGTCCCGTCTACTTCTATAATATCATCTACTATTCTAGTAATCAAGTTGTGGTGTATATCAATAGCATACGATTTTTTGTATTGAGGACCATCTGTAGACACTCCATCTGCAAAATCTGAGATGGTATTATAACTGATCACATTTCTATTTCCTCTGATATCGATCCCTCTTTCTCCCGGTATTTCTCCATTCAATTGCGGCCAAGGAGTTCGTCCTACGATTTCATTGTTTTTGATATACTGATCGCGTTCCCATCCATTTTCTCTTCTATTATAGAATCCATAGTCGACATCATTTATTTTATTATTTCGTACTGTGAGAAATTGAGTATTCTGTGCATCAATTCCCCATGCTCCATTTGTGATTTCGAACCCATCAATAATAACATGCTGTATTATTTCCGAAGCGGAACCTATCGTCATGATCCCTGCCGAAGTATTCATACCATCTATGATCGCACCATGTAGATTAGTAGATCTGAGTACAATAGGATGATCTACTATTCCTGATGTAGTAATCACAAATGGATCATAGGTCCCATCCGCAACTTCGAGAATATCGCCTGGTGATAGATTATCTACAGCATTCTGTAATCCTTGGTATGGATTGCTTACACTACCATCTCCTCCCGATGTTCCTGGAATTACGTATTTGGTAGTACCCGTCTTGTCATATGTTGGGTATTTTTTGGTTGATTTTGTGTCTTCTATTATTTGCGAACCACCATCTGGATCTGTCACCGTTATTCTGAAGTCATATGAAGAATTAGGCATAAGGTGCATTGCAGATCCTGCGTGGAAGTTCATATTTAATGGGCTTCCATTTACAATAGATTCGGGAGTGGCCCTCATCGTAATGGCACCAGGCAGATAAAGATCAGTACCCGTCAGTCGATACTCGATCGTCATTATACTATTCATATTGTCATCCCCAGTAAGGTTCAAATGTACTCCCATATGCTCGAATGTAGGAGTCCAAATCACTTCAGATACGGTCAAATCGTCAACCCCAGAAGTAGAAGCGTCTTCTACTATTACCTCTAGAGAGTCCTTGCATCCTAGCCCATCTTCGATGACTACTTTATACATGCCATAGTCAGCTGGAGTAGCGGGATTGATCATTACATCTTCTTCTGTAGTAGCGTATCCATTAGGACCTGTCCATAGAATAGAATATGAAGACATACAACTTGGCATATCCAAAGTCAAGTCTATCGACACCAATCCATCATTATCTATAGTAGGCTCTTGTATCTCAGTAACACTAGGATAAGCAACTGGAGCCGTACCTAGAAAGTCCTCCCATGGACCACCGATAGTATATCCACAACTATAATCTGCCCCATTGGCATTTTGGTCTACTCCATTCTGAAAAAAGCGTACCCCCGTACCACATTCTGAATTACCATCGACACTAAAACTGAATAGCTTAAGTGTATCCCCTTCTGTAATATCATTAAACTGGGCAGATGGAGATATAGATGGTACTATAGGGTGATAATCAATCCCTAGTCCATTAGCATTGATAGCGGAAGCTCCAATAACCCAATCCGCGGGTACTGTCCCCGTATAGTTTTGATTGTTTTGGATAGGTAGATAGGTCTCTTCTATGTTTATAGTAGTCCCGGTAGGTACCACGATTGTATAATTAGAATTAAACTGCGTACGATACGGTGCTAAGGTAGCATTACCCTCATCAATAATAACAGAACAATCATACTGACAATTATCGTAATCATACTCCATATAAAAACTGACTCCCGTAACTTGGTCTTGGGATTGGCAGAAATAAGAGGTAACTAGTAATATCGTTGTAAAGCTTACTTTGAAGAGTGTCTGCATAAATAAAATAGAATATTAAAGCATCGAGTAGGGCCGATCCTGATGATAAAAATAGTCTAAAAGGTGTTTCTAGAATATATTAATATCCAAAACTATGCCATTACTTTTATTGGAATTTATCCAATGTTCCCAAAACGATTACTACGCGAGTTTATCTATTCAAATCATAAACCATTTAGTAAAAAGATACCCAAGATTATAATGATAAGGATACAGTATCGAATATTCTACGGTGCAGGATTAGGTATATTATTATGTATTTTGTCTATCTCTTTTATGACCTCTTTAGGAAGGCTAATTGACGAAGACTCAATATTCTCTTTTAATTGATTCAAATTGGTTGCCCCTATGATATTGGAAGTTATGAAGTCTCTGCTATTGATATATGCAAGTGACATTTGTGCCAAACTAAATCCATGAGTATCTGCCAACTCTAGGTACTGGGCCGTTGCATCGAAGCATTGAGTACTATCATATCTACTCATTTGTTTGAACTTGTTCCTCCTACTTGATTCATTGTCTTGCCCTCTGTGATATTTGCCCGATAGCAAACCAAAAGCCATTGGGGAATAGGCAAGCAGTCCTATATTTTCTCTTATCGAAATCTCTGATAATCCGATTTCGTATGTTCTGTTTAGTAAACTATATGGATTTTGAATACTTACAGGTCTTGCAAAATTATGTTTTTCTATCTCTTGCAGAAACCGCATCGTTCCCCATGGTGTCTCATTGCTCAATCCCCAATGTCTAATCTTTCCCTCTTTGACGAGTAGATCCATAGTCTCGGCTACATCGTAGAAGTTATCTTCCCACTTATCATGTATATCGCTCGAGAAGCCTCTCTGCCCAAACATATTTGTCTTTCGTTCTGGCCAATGAAGTTGATACAAGTCTATATAATCTGTCTGCAGTCTTCTCAAGCTTCTATTCACAGCTTCAGTGATTCGCTCTCTCGAAAAGCCGAGATTATCAGAAATGTAAGTCAGATTCGGAGACGGACCCGTCACCTTTGTGGCTAAGATGACCTTATCTCTTTTTCCACTTTTTGCGAACCAAGTTCCTATTATATCCTCAGTTTCACCGTTATTTTCAGGTGTAGATGGTACAGCATACAATTCCGCAGTATCGAAAAAATTTACTCCATGATCCAATGCAAAATCCATCTGAGAATGGCTTTCAGTTTCAGTATTTTGTTCTCCAAATGTCATCGTACCCAAGCAGATTTCACTTACTTCTATATTTGTATCACCAAGATTATTGTATTTCATTTATTGGACATATTTTTTTTGAATAACAAGTACCCGATTTTATTGTTGCAGTTTTTACCAATATCAATTCCACTTTCTCAAAATACTTAGTGATCGCACCTCGCTTAATACTCCATCCAGTCTTTTTATCATTTCATCTACATTTCCGATTGTGAAGCACATCGGTGGTTTCATTTTTATCACGTTGTACAGTGGTCCATCCGTGCTTAGCAATATACCTTGTTCTCTCATCCGCTCTACTATAAAACTAGCTTCATGATCTGCAGGTTCTTTAGAAATTCGATCGCGAACCAATTCGATTCCACAGAATAAACCTACTCCTCTGACATCTCCAATAATATCATGCTTCGTCATGAGCTCTTTTAACCCAGTGATTAAGTGATTTCCAATTTTCTGAGCGTTTTTACGCAATTCTTCTTTGTCGATTATATCTAGTACAGCCGATCCGATCGCACAGGATACCGGATTCCCTCCGAATGTATTAAAGTACTCCATCCCATTGGAAAACCTGTCTGCGACCTCTCTTGTGGTAACAACAGCTGCGAGTGGATGACCATTGCCTATAGGCTTACCGCATGTGAGAATATCCGGCACTACATTCTGCAACTCAAAACCCCAATAATGACTCCCTACTCTACCGAAACCCACTTGGACTTCATCGGCAATACATAGTCCTCCCGCCGCTCTGACGAAGCGATATGCTTCTTCTAAATAGTGATCAGGTAATACGATCTGTCCTCCGCAACTCAATATGCTTTCTGCGATAAACCCTGCCACATTCCTACCTTTCTTTTTAATATTCAATATCGCCTCCTCTATATACTGAGCATAGTGTCTTCCAGCTATTTCTGGATCATTGCACTCGCCTCTGTAAATGTCAGGCATCGGAACTATCGAAGTATGTTCGGGGGCACCTTGTCCTCCTTTACCATCAAACTTATAACTACTGATATCGATTGTGCCTCCTGTATTACCATGATATCCGATTTCTAAGGCGATCATATCCTTTTCATTGGTGTACACCTTAGTCATCCTCAAAGCCAGCTCATTGGCTTCGCTGCCACTGTTCACAAAAAATACTACATCTAGACCATCAGGACACTTACTTAATAGCTGTTCGGCATACTTGGTGATATTTTTATTGATATATCTCGTATTTGTATTCAATATATTAATCTGTCTCGTCGCCGCTTTTACGACGTGAGGATGTTCGTGTCCTACGTGCGCTACATTATTAACCATATCTAGATATCTCCGCCCAGCAGAATCATACAGATACTGCTTATACCCTCGCACCATATGAAGATGATCAGTATATGATGTGCTGAGACTCTTCCCCAGTACTTTTTGACGTTCATCTTTGAGTCTCCATTTGTCTCCATCGAGATCAAGAGAGAAATTGTCGGTCGATAACCTCGGACTATTACTGATCCATACCGCGGATTCATCTACATAGCATACTCCCGGAAAATCTCCCTCATTTCCAAACAGGTCTAATATGATCTGAAAGTGAAGATGAGGTGGCCATGATCCATTTATATTTTGTTCTCCTATCTCAGCGATTTTATCCCCTTTTGATACTTGATCCCCTATACGATTGCTATGAAGAGATGATAGACTAAGATGACCGTAGAGTGTATAAAATTCAAGCCCAGCGTCGGTACTATGTTTTATAATTACTGTAGGTCCGTAATCGCAGTCAGCATCATTATTTTTTACGCTATAGATGACGCCATCGTATGCGGCATGTACAGATGTACCCGCTGTAGTCCAATGGTCAGTACCTAGATGCATAGTCCGCCACCTTGGTCCATTATTGCCTTCTTCCTTATATGCATCTGTAGTATAGAATGGTCTCACTTCTCCATATCCACCTATACCGAGTGTAGCCTGATGATCTTCTAATATCCTATTGATCGTTATAGAAAATCGGTCTATGTTTTCAAAATTCGAGTTATTTCCAAGATCTAGGCTGCCCACACTTAGATCCATATCCATGACATTATGATTTTCGATTAAGATTGGCGATTGAATGGCATCCTTATGTATCAATCTCCACTTATCCCATTCATCCCTCTTAGGGTTTGCCTCCCATCCGCATGCTGATCTGAAGCGGTAGTGAGCATACGTAAGATCTATATCCCTAAGTTTATCCAATAACCGCCAAGCGGGATCAGCACTTACTTGGAGATAAATGTTATCGGGATATACGTGCCCGTTATAAGCTGCATTGGCAACAGTAATCATAAGCCGACCAAAAATCAATGGTAAGAGGATGGCAATCTCTTTTTCTTCTAATTTAAATTTTGATTGATAGCCATTGATTACCTGACACATAACTCCAATCGGTTCATTAGTATCCATGGCAGCATAAGCACATGCGATCGCTAATTCACATATGGTAGGAGCGTAAATCGCATCTCCGAAGTCTATCACTCCAGATATCGTTCGATGATCAAGCTTCACGAGAAGATTATGTTGATGCGCATCACTATAATTTACATTACACCTAAGGTCAGCAATAACTGGGATTACTTGAGATTCAAAAACATTCCAAGCATATGAAGCCACAGCTTGTCTATCATCTCCTTTTATATAGTCAGCATACTGCTTCGAATAAAGACTCTCTACTGGATTCCACTTATCGAATCTGTGAGCCCCCTCATGATCGAACTCTAACAATACAAGGCTCAACTCCCCGCAAGTGGCGCCCCAAGAATGATACAATGACTGACTCTTCGGAATAATATCATCAACTACAATACCAGGCACCCAAGAATGCAATCTTGCTAAGTGTGTCTGACCATCTATCAACAAGCTGAAGTAGGAATTTCCCATCTTATTTGGAATAATAAATGGTACGTCAAAAGATAAATTATATTTCTGAATATGATCTATCAGCGCTACTTGAAATTGGACCTCTTCTTCTGGCACATCAGGTTTACATATCTTTAAGAGGTAGGTCTCCATCCCTGAGGATATCTTAAAATTATAGTCTGTCTCACCATCTAATGAACTGGATTCACTAGCGAGATTATAGAAATCACTAATTATTTTATTCGGGTTAGATAAAGTATAGGTATTCATAAATAAAATTAGTTCGTTAGTTATACTCAAATGTAATTATTACTTTCACAAAAGATATTTTATTGAAAGCATATATGTGTGATTTTTCAAATCTAGCGAAAGCATCAATTATTATCTAATGAAAACGTTTAAAAGCTATACTACTATTATATAAACACAGTTTCCACATGATAAATACTAAAGTCAATAATCACATTAAATCATTCTTAGCATTTCTAATTCTCATGATTGGTTTTAGCGCTGTGTCGAGTGCTCAGTTCCGAGTATTTGGCAAAGTAAAAACCAAAGACAATAGGAAATACCATGGTGAAGTAATCAGTTATGAACCTCAAGAATCAGTATCCATGGATTGCCAAGGAGACACTTTAACTTTTGATCTTCAAAAGACAGAATTTAAATTTACAACTCGAAAACCACCAAAGCCATATAACTTCCCGTCTGGTGTTGGCTATCATCGGATTGCAGTTGGTTCACTAGCGGGTAGACCCAATGATGGCAGTTTTGTTTCTTACTCATATCATCATCAGAGATCTAGACTCATTGGCTATGGCGGAGGTGCTGCGTATGAGAACTACGGAGATGAACAAGGCTACAATTTTATTGTACCTCGCGTAGTGTTTATGTCATTTTTGAGAGAGGCCAATGGTAGCTTATTTGTTAAAGCTGATGCAGGATATGGAATAGCTATAAAAAACACAAACAAAGCACAAACGAGGGCACAAGGAGGTATTAATGCTGGTGCGGCTCTAGGATACAGATTATCTACCAATAGAGTTATGGTAGACTTGACCTTAGGTACTAGGATGCAAAATGGATCCTACGAATTTGATTTTGGTGATTTTATCAAAGTAGAGAACAACAGCTTCCGAAGAATAGAATTCGGTATAGGATTTATGTGGTAAGATCTTATTGACCCAATCATCTCAAATATAACCTATGAATTATGCTCTTTCTGGAGGACATAAAAAAACACTAGAAGCTGCACAGACGATACTCGACATTGGTGGAAATGCCGTAGATGCAGCGATCGCAGCTTATCTAGTCAGTTTCATCGCAGAACCTTGTATGGCATCTATCGGCGCGGGAGGCTTCGCTATGGTCAATGATGGAAATCAAATAAAAGTAATAGATTTTTTCTGTCAGACTCCAATTCATAAAAAGAAAATTTCGCAACAAAACTTCTACCCAGTAACGATAGATTTTGGGAATACAAAAGAAGATTTCCATATTGGCAAAGGTGCTATCGCTACACCGGGTGCGATCGCAGGAGTCTATAAATTACATCAATTATATGGTTCTCTTCCCATGAGAGATTTAATAGAACCAGCAAAAATATGGGCGAGAGAAGGAATCGCTTTGGATAGGTTTCAAGCTTCCGATCTTACATTACTTGAAGATATAATCACCCAAGATCCTGAAATGAAGAATGTATTCTTCTCGTCTGATGGAAAACTCAAAACGGAAGGGGATCCGATAAGAATGGAAGCATACAGTGACTTCCTAGAAGTATTGTCATATGAAGGTAGAGACCTATTCTACAAAGGAGAGGTAGCAAAATCAATAGCGGATGACATGACCGATGGTGGACACCTCACAAGAGCGGACTTCGAGTCGTATGAGGCGATAGTCAGAGATCCAATCCAATTTGAATTTATGAATACCAAAGTATCGACTACTGGATTTCCTTCTGTAGGTGGGATGCTTACGACAGCGATTCTAAATACCTTCCAAAATAATGTAGTCGGTAAAAACCTTGAAGCATATAGTATCGAACATTTTCAAGAACTGGCTTTGATTTTCTCGTCCATATCAAAGTTTAAAAATGATCCAGCTCAGATTGCAAATTATTTGTTCCACAACTTTGCAATTAATCCTGATACTGATCAAAAATCAAATGCTAAAAAATGGGGAGGAACATCTCACTTTAATGTAGTGGATAAAAACGGAATATCTGTATCCCTCACGACTTCAATCGGTGAAGGTGCAGGATACTTCGTTCCTGGCACAGATATGCAGATGAATAATATGCTGGGAGAAGAGGCACTTATGCCGAACGGATTTCACAATTGGGCCGAAAATCAAAGACTACAATCTATGATGTGTCCCACAATGATTGTTACCGATAGTAGTAAAACTAGGCTATCATTAGGATCAGGCGGTGCAGGAAGAATTCCATATGCTATAGCTCAAGTAATAATTAATAGTGAATACTTTGATCTACCAATAGATCAAGCTATAGACAAAGCTAGAATCCACTTCAGTAATCCTGAATTTGAAGTCGAAAATGACTTTGATCTAAATACAGATCTAATTCCAAATATCAACTTGTGGAAGGGCAAGACACTATATTTCGGAGGCGTGAATGCAATATCACAAATCGGCAACAAACATATCGGCTATGCTGATAGTAGAAGATTTGGCTCTACAATTACAAGCGATTAATCTATAAGCTCATTTCGCCCTTCCTACTTAGGGTAGCTTGCAAAGCAAATGCGCGTCACTTTAGTCAGAGTGGCTTGCAAACTTTAGTCAGAGCGGCCGGTAATATTATTGATAAAGAGTAGCATCGTTTTTAAGCTAAAACACCAATAAACAGGGTAATCTTTACAGAACTAGTAAGATGAACTGTTATGGAATAGGATATTCGATATTTGCGGATATCCCTTCTTTACAGATATCAACATATCATTCCTACATTTAAAATACACTTTTACAAATATCAATTTGACTTCGGATACAAGATAACTAAGTAACCACATCGATCTATCATATAAAATCACATTGTCAAAGAAGTCCCCTAATATATTTTCTATTTGGCTTCCTTTGGATCTAGAGTCGCTTTAGCACCAGCATATTCATTAATGATCCATGATCCTCATGGTATTCTTGAGACTTTTATAGTGTACTTCATCCCATATGGACACCTTTTATTTAGGGCAAAAAAAAAGAGAGAGCGCAATTGCGCTCTCTCTAACAATGAGAATGAATTGACCTTTAATATATTTTGGCACCCTTACATACCTCCATACGGTCAATTAAAATCCTTCTTATCTGTTCAGTACAAGAATCTTGTGATTATATACTGACTCACCTGAAGTGATTCTTACAATGTAAGTTCCAGCTGGTAGTTCGTCTAAAGGAACTCTTATTTCAGATTTCCCTGCAGGAACATCACCTGATATTACATTATTCATCACTAACTTTCCAGATATGTCAAGTATAGAAGCTTGTACATCAGTTAACTCACTCGTTTCGATATTAATATTTACGAATCTATAAGCTGGATTAGGATATACATTAGATGCAAACTCTCCTTTTCTTGCTATAGTAATAACTACGATATCAGAGTAATCAATTGTACCATCAAGGTCCACTTGTCTTAGTCTATAGTAGTATTGTCCGTCTCTATCAATATCTTCGTCATCGAAGCTGTATTCAGTTACAGATAATGTATTTCCTTTCGAATCTACTCTACCTATATCTTCAAATCCTTCGTTCTCGTAACTTCTTTCAACTATGTAGTAATCAGAGTTGATTTCACTAGCTGTAGCCCATGAGATCTGATTTACATCTCTGTTCTCTAACCATTCTCCTCTGATATACATCCATTCTACTGGAAGTACTGGCAATCTTAATCCTGCATCAATATCTTCGATACAATCTCCAGGATTAACTGTGAAGTCAAGTGTTCTTCCTTGGAAGAAATCAACTATATCACTATCAACTGTGTCATCACCTACATTTGGTACAACGAAACTGAAATCTTCTGGCTTCTCTACTTCAATCACATAATCTCCTATTTCAAGATCTTCGAATAAGTAGTAACCAGATCTACCATCAGGTCCATCAGTCGTCATCATTGTTCTTACTGGTGTTATAAGATCTGATGTCTTATAAAGATTAACAGTAACTCCATTGATTCCAGTATCAAAATCATCTTGAGAGTCTTGATCTCCAGCATTCATATCATCAATCCAAACGTAGTTACCCACTTTTGCTGACATGTAGAATCCTGCATCAACCGTAAGGTCTTCTTCTCCTTCTGACAATTCGATAGTTGCTGTAGTACCAGGTCCATTTGAACCATCTACATCACTGTCTAATTCATCTCCGATTGCTGCATTTGCTTCAGTAATGATATTTCCTTCAGGAGTAATGAACTCTACGAAGTAATCACCAGGTATTAAACCTTCGAATAAGTAATATCCTTGTAGTGTCGCATTATCAGGATTTTCTCCAGTTACAGTTGTAGCGATTGGAGTAGTTGGGTCATTTGCATCATATAGATTCACAGTAACACCATTTATTCCAAGATCATCTGCGTCTTGTATACCGTTTCCATTTACATCATTCCATACATAGTTACCAAGCTTGGCATCATTGAAGAATCCAAAGTCAACTGTTAGGTTAGAGTTAGGATCTGTATCACCATCATCCGTAGGCTCGTCTCTTGAGATCAATTCAATAGCTGTACTAATGATACCGATTCCTAAATTAGGATCATAACCATCATCATCGTTATTGACATTGTCATCCGGATCTGTAGGCTGTCCATTTCCAGTACTTGTCTCAAATTCTTCTAAGAATCCACCAGGCTCAAGGTTTTGTGGTACAACTTGTACTACATAGTTACCTGGAACTAGATCTTCGAATAAGTAGAAACCGTCAGCATCTGTAAGCTCCGTTCTTCCTGTATTCATATCAGGTAGTCCGTTTCCATTCATATCAATCCAAAGTGCAAGCTGAACATTAGCTATTCCTTCTTCAGATTCATCAAAGAAACCATCATTGTTCACATCGTTCCAAACGAAGTTTCCAAGTGACAACTCTTCGAATATACCTGCGTCAATACGCTGGTCGCTATCTCCTGACATTAATGTGATCACGTGAGAAAGTCCAGTTTCAGGATTTGCATCACTATCGATATCTTCATCATCTGCATCAGTTGCAAAACCATTTACATCAGGTACAGTCAATACTTGATCATCTGTAGTCACAAACTCTACTTGGTAATCACCAGGAACCAATTCAGTAAACTGGTAATAACCGTCTCTACCGTCATTAGTTGTAGTTGTTGTGATGTCACGTATATCATCAATCACTCCATCTCCATCTAAATCTTCGTATAGTATAACCTCTACTCCATTTAATCCGTCTTCGTCTTCATCTTGAATACCATTGTTATTAGCATCAAACCATACGAAGTTTCCAAGCTGTGCAAGTGAAACAACACCAGCATCAAATGTCAGATTCTCTTCATTACTAACTAGGTCCTCTCCATTATCTCCTGTCAGTATTCCATTCGTTGGATTCGCATCACTATCTGATGCATCGTCTCCTTCAGCAGAATCTTGAGTAGTGAATGTAAATGGCTCTTCGAGAAGTATTGTTAATACGTAGTTTCCTGGTACTAACCCTTCAAATATGTAGAATCCATCTTCATCCGTAAACATAGTTTCAAATACTTCTTCACCATAGATATCAGTACCTGAAAGTTCAACTTGTACATTCGGTAAGCCTGGCTCATCAGCATCTTGAACACCATCTCCATCTAAATCTTCCCACACAAAGTTACCTATGCTCGCTGGAAGTACTAGACCACCGTCCACAGTCAGATTTTGATCTCCAAGAGATATAGTCACTACTTCACTAAGTCCGTCTTGATCTAAATCACTATCCAATTCATCATCTCCTTGATTACTAACTGTTGCTAAATAATCATCTGGGAACTCAACTTCTATTTGGTAATCACCTGCAAGTAATCCTTCGAATATGTAGAAACCATCTTCATCAGTAGTCGTTACTATAGGGTTTCCTTCATCATCAAGAACTGGCTCACCATCTCCATCGAGTAGATTGACTATTACTCCTTCTAATCCTTCCTCTTCCTCATCTTGAATACCATTCACATTATCATCAACAAATATGAAATCACCTAGACTTGCACATATTGATGGATCTGCTACTACTACAGCTGTATCACTAGCCATAACTGCTTGGATGCTATCTCCCTCAAAATAGAGGTCAAACATATCCATTACAATGTTTGTAGTTGTCTCTTCTAATGTAAGAGAATAAGACCATAAAAACTCTTCTTCACCGAAGTCAAGGAATGTGTTTTCATTATCATCACCTTCTACATATTCTGGACTATCTACAGTTAATGTATCAGGAAGTAAGTTATCTACAAAATTGATATTTCTGAACTGAAGTCCTTCCAATCCATTAACCATTCGTATTGCTACTTCATAATTAACTTCTTCTCCTGGACATATAGTGTCTCTATCCGATGTCTTGTCGATGTTGAATACTACACCGAAGTAATTCGATGGATCTTCATCTTCAACAGTTTCCCCTACCGGTTCACCTGAGTTAGGATCGATAGGCTGACCTGTTACAGTTGCAAGGTTAGTATATTGACCCATCATTGCTATCGATGTAAGAGTACAAGTATCACTCTCACCCACAGCTAATGATTCTATCATACACACTTCACCTTCCATGTCATCTAAAACAGTTACGTTGATTAGATCTACATTACCATTGTTTGTAACAACATATTCCCAATTAACATCTACTTCTGTTCCATCAAAGAAAGGAATAAATGTACCTGGTGCAGTATCAGAATCTTTACCGTTCGTTGATTTCTCTACTTCAACAACTGCATTGATCAATTCTTCTACGAAGTCGTTATCTGCATCATCTTCTCCTGCGTCAACTGTTACAGGTATCTCATCATTAGGTGCTGCTCCATCGTCACCATCAGGATCTGGAGTAGTATCTGTATCACTAACATCAAAGAATCCTGTAGGGTCCTCCTCTGTTACCGTGTAATCACCTGGCTCAACTCCTGTAAATTCATAGTTACCATCTTCGTCTGTTGTCGTAGTTGCTACTTCTTCTCCATTCTCATCAAGAAGTGTAATCACTACATCTTCTAGCGGAGTATTCGGATCATCTGCATTATCAACTGTTACACTTCCGCTGATTGTTCCTAGCTCCTCATCTACGAAGTCATTATTCATATCATCTTCACCTGGCTCTACTGTTACTGGTATTGTGTTATCCACAACATCATCACCATCTGTAGCATCCTCTGGTGTAGTATCATTATCACTTATTGACTGACTATCCGCTGGATCTTCTGTTACTACTATGTAGTCTCCTGGCTCCACTCCTTCGAATGTGAAGTTTCCTTCTTCATCCGTTGTCGTTGTCGCTACTTCTTCTCCATTCTCATCGAGTAGTGTTACTGTAACGCCATCTTGTGGTGCATCTCCTTCGTCGTCATTGTCTG
>CALLMH010000052.1 GCA_938007965.1 uncultured Saprospiraceae bacterium
GTGTTTGCTAAACAAGCCATCTCTTATCTCAAGACTTTACCTGACTTTTAACGCTATTGGGATCACATTTTGACTAAACTTGCAAAACTCGCTTACGCTCAGACAGTTGCAAGTTTTTAACGCCAAAATGAAATCCAAATACCTAAGCCAGCTAAGGTCGATTTAATTTCTGCCACAAATTAATGCTCCTTGTAAGTGATATAAATTTAATATTGTCCTTACTTCTGAATAACCCTATGTAATTAGCGGTCACCAAGTGTGAATAATTAATAGTAATTGGTCACTCAGAAATAAAGAAGACTTAGAAGTTTAGAAAAAAGTACTTACGATCAATATATATATGAAACTTACTTCGATATACCCAATAGATATTCTTGGTTCGACCGCCATTAAATTAATACATATTAAGGATTTTTTTAATCAATCACTCCATTTTTAATCTTGCTTGAGGTACCATATTAAGATCAGAGAAATCTTTTTCTCGATAGCTGAATTCTGCGGCGACGCCTATCATTCCAGCGTTATCAGTACAATATTGGAAGTCTGGAATATATGTATTCCACCCACATTCTTTACCTGCGATGGCGAGTTCTTTTCTTAGGCCACTATTCGCAGATACACCACCTGCAATGGCGATTTCTCGAATACCTGTTTCTGAGGCGGCTTGCTTTAGTTTCTTGATCAGTATATATACGATCTGATGTTGAACGGACGCACAGATGTCATTAATGTTTTCGTCGATAAAGTTCGGATTGGTTTTCAATTGTTTTTTTAGAAAATAAAGGATAGAGGTTTTCAATCCACTGAAGCTGAAGTTGAGACCATTTACCTTTGGTTCAGCAAATTGGAAAATAGGGTTTCCATTTTGAGCTAACTTATCCATTTCTGGACCTGCAGGATATTTTAGACCCATTATTTTACCACTTTTGTCGAATGCTTCACCTGCGGCATCATCTATGGTACTTCCCAATATTTGCATTTCTAAAGGAGCGGTCACTTTTACGATCTGAGTATGACCGCCACTTACCGTCAAACATAAGAATGGAAAGCTAGGTTTTGGATCTTCAGCAAAATGAGCCAATATATGGGCTTTCATATGATTCACATCAATGAGGGGAATAGATAATGCCAGTGCCAATGACTTGGCAAAAGAAACCCCTACGATGAGACTACCTAATAAGCCCGGGCCTCTAGTGACAGCAATGGCTGTAAGTTGAGTCTTGTTGATTTGAGCTTTGTCAAGGGCCGCTTTGACTACGGGGATGATATTTATTTGATGTTTTCGCGAAGCCACTTCTGGGACTACTCCACCATATTGTTCGTGTATTGTCTGAGTTGCAGTCACATTACTAAGGACCTCCCCGTCACGTATTACGGCAGCGGAGGTATCATCACAGGAAGACTCAATAGCAAGTATCAAAGACATATTCAAATTTTTTTACAAATGTACACACCAAAAAATGAAAGAGGGGCATCTTATTCAAATTAGTAAGCACGACGAAATACACAGATGGATATTTTTGGAAAATTAATAGGATATAATCTGTAGATTTTGGGGTGCTAGATTCTAATTATGGCACAGGAAGTAAAATGAAGTAAAAGAATAATTCAAGTAAATTTTTTTTTCCTTCATCTTTTTATTTTCTTTGAAGTTGTTATTGAAATAGATAACAATTAATAGTACATTTGAAGAGACTTATTTTAAAGTAATACAAATCATAAAACATGAGAATTGTAATTAATATTTTTCTAATACTACTGATAGGATTGTTGGCATATATGCTATACAGTTCGATAAAAGAGCCTATTGCTTTTGGTGAGGAAAAACAAAGAAGAAAAGCTGCGGTAGTTCAAAGTCTAGAAAATATTAGAACGACACAAGAATTATACTTTAAAATGACTGGAGAATATGCTCCTACATTTGATGTATTGATAAATGCTATGAAAAACGATAGTATACCATTCGAGAAGTTGACAGAAGACCCTGACGATCCTACAAATACTGAGAAGTTTATCAGATCGGTCACTTACACAGCTGCTTCCGATTCCTTGAATTCGCTGGGTATAGACCTTGCGAATCTAAGTAAAGTACCATTTACAGAGAATAAGGACTTCAGTATAGAGGCGGATACTGTAGAATATCAGAGTACCAATGTATGGGTCACAGAAGTAGGGACTAAGTGGAAAGATTTCATGGGGGAGTATTCAGATCCTAAGTACGCAAAGTACGATTCGAAGTACGATCCAAATGTAACGATCAAGTTTGGTGATATGAACAAACCGAGTCTTGCAGGTAGCTGGAACAGATAATGATAGATATATCTTTTAAAAATAGAACTGGTTTAAGACCAGAAATACTGTCTGCCGTTATTGGGGCGGACAGTTTTTTTTATGGGCTATTTACAAATGAAGGTCTACTACTAGAGAGTAAATACTATGACGTTGAGTCTTTCGAAGATGAAGCGATGGCAGAAAGAATAAAATCTGATATTTACTCTACAGCAGGTATTACAATCAAAGTAGCGTATTCTGGGAAACCATATCTTCATAATAATAAAGAGAATGCAGGAAACCTACTAAGATTCTTTCCCTCATTCGCCAATAAAGAATTAGATGCTGATATACTTACAGATCAGGATGTGATGGTGGACTATGGCATGACTAAGAATCATGCTAAATTTCTAGATAAGGTGGTAGGTAAGTCAGATGGTCAATTTCATCTATCCACCGTATTGGCGAATTACTATTATCCGTATACAGGAGGCAAACTTGTAGCTTTCGTGGATAATAATAAGGTGCATATCATGTACGCGAAAGATCAGCAGTTCCTGTATTATAATCAGTTTGACTGTGTGCATAAAAATGATTATTTATATTTCATAACACTGGCTTATAAGGAGATGGGATTAGACCCAGAATCATCAGTACTTGAGTTATCAGGGAAGATTGATGAAGATTCTCCGATATTTAAATTATTGCACGACTATATCCGCAATATCGAGTTTATGAAATCGTCAGTGTTAGAAGTCAAGAATTTGAAATTCAAATCGAAAGAACACTATTATCTAGACCTATTTGCAACATCTATATGCGTATAATCGGAGGGAAGTTCAAGGGAAGAAGATTTAACCCGCCAGCGAAGAATTGGCCGACCAGACCTACTACAGATTTTTCTAAAGAAGGATTGTTTAATATTCTACAGAATAGGATCTATTTCGAAGATACAAAGATGCTGGATCTCTTTGGGGGTACTGGAAATCACTGTTACGAATTTATATCTAGAGGCTGCGAAGATGTCACTTATGTAGACAAGTTTGGTGGTTGTGTAGCCTTTGTGAAGAAGACGGCTAAGTTGCTCGATATCGAAGATAATATTACTATCGTAAAATCTGATGTTTTTAAATTTATCAGAGGTGTACAGTTAAAATACGACTATATATTTGCTGGGCCACCTTATCCACTGCCAATATTAGATGAGATTCCTGATGAGATATTCAAGTATGAATTACTTGCAGAAGATGGACTTTTTGTAATGGAGCATAATCCAGATCACGATTTTAAAACACATCCGAGATATCAAGAAGAACGAAATTATGGAACGACTATATTTTCATTTTTTAAATAACAAAAAACTACTTCTTCTTAGCTTCGTTCCATAGTGTATCCATCTCTTCTAGTGACATTTCAGTTAGTGGCTTCTTTGCATTTGATTCTATGTATTCGAACCTATATTTGAATTTTCTATTGATCTTTTCCAATGCGGTCTCTGGATCTATACCTTTGAAGCGTGCATAGTTGATCATCGAGAATAGTATATCACCAAACTCCTCTTCGATTTTTTCTTGGTCTCCGCCGTTAGCAACTTCTTTGAATTCTTGGATTTCTTCTTCCACTTTTTCCCATACTTGATCCGCGTTCTCCCATTCGAAGCCTACTTGAGCGGTTTTATCTTGCATCCTGTATGCTTTGACCATGGCTGGTAGTGATGATGGGACGCCAGATAAGACCGACTTTTTACCTTCTTTCATTTTGAGTTGTTCCCAGTTTCTTTTTACTTCTTCTTCATCTTTTACATGTACATCGCCGTATATATGAGGATGTCTATTTATGAGTTTTTCGCAGATGGCATTGAGTGCATCAGCGATATCATACACACCTTTTTCTTCAGCTATTTTGGCATAGAATACCATATGGAGCATGATGTCACCGGTTTCCTCTTTTACTTCTTCTAGATCATTATTTAAGATCGCATCAGCCAGTTCGTATGTCTCTTCGATGGTAAGATTACGGAGGCTCTCCATCGTCTGCTTTTTGTCCCATGGGCATTGCTCTCTCAGTTCGTCCATGATGACCAGTAATCGTTCGAAAGCGGCCTTCTTTTGTTCCATTGTATTCATGGGGTGAAAGTATTGAAAAACAATTCAATTTTCATAAAATAGCTTTCTCTTCTTTGATTAGCTTAGCTTAATTATCTTGTGATAGAATTATACCTTATATGCTATTTGCATTTCCGAATCTAAATCAGTGGAGTAGTCCGCTACTATTTCTAACGCTGCAAGGGGTCTTCTTTGCTATGCTATTATTTCTTAGATTCTATAAGGAGAGAAAAGTTTCAGATTTATTATTGGGGTTGCTATTGACCATTCTTTGTTATCACCGTACTACATACATCATCGGATTTATGGATTGGTATGATACTTTTCGGTATACTAAAATCAATTATTGGTTGGTTGCATTTGAGTTTTCAGTTGGGCCATTACTGTATCTATATGTAAAGTCAGTTACGACCTATGGATTCAAATTTGTGAAGTCCCATATTTATCATTTTATTCCTCAGACCATTTACATTTTATACAAATTATGGTTGGTTGCTTACGATAGTATATTTTACCTTGATTTAAAGCGTCTCATATTATGATTTGAGACGACTCAGCTTATAGTAAGTCGTTATTCCCATTGGTTAGGCCGATGTTTGTATTATCAATTCGAAATCAAAAGAATCTCGAAATTATTATTCAAAAAACATTAATATTATGTCATACAACAAGTCTTACGTGAAACAACTTCTTACACTACTGATAGCTATCACAATCACTTCATTGAATGCACAGATTGTTGGTGAGGGCAGAATGATAACAAAAACCATCGATTTAGAAAATATCTATAAGTTCGAATCAAACTTCTATGCAGATATAACCATAGATATGGCGGAACAGTCCGGTATTACTATAACTGCAGAAGAGAATATTATAAATTTCATAGATGTAGAAATGAAGAGAGGTAGTCTTATTATTGGACAAAAGGAATGGATAGAACCTTCAAAAAGAATAAAAGTAGTCGTTGGTGCCCCTAAATTATGTGGAATACTTATGGGTACTCACGATGATCTCAAAGTGTTAAATGTCAAGGGAGATATATTTAATGTAGATGCTGAAATTGGAAGTATAATATTGTCTGGACAGGTTGATGATCTAAGAATCACAGCTAAAAATGGAGAGATAGATGCTTCTGAATTGTTATCGCGAGTTGCTTCAGTTGAGATATTTGGTGACGGAGAAGCTATGCTTAATGTGACTGAAAAGATAAACTGTAATCTCAGCGAAAATGCACGATTTGTAAATAAGAATAGAGATATAAAAACCGATGGTTGCCAACAGAAGGAGTCAATGGTAGCATCGACTGATACTAGGTATATAGATTTGAAAATTAAAAACAACAGCTGGACAAGGAATCACTTTGTTGTCGTAGGACCCAAGCCGGATGGTAGAAGTTTTAGTTATGGATTCCCTATGATGCCTGGAACAACTAAAAGTGAGCTGTGGACTGTTGGTACAAAAATATATAAAGAGAATAGCATCGGGCAGAGGAACTTACTAGTAACACTAACAGCTAATGATGAGGGAAAAACAGTTAATTTATTTGATTGATTTTTGTTTTACAAACTACATTAGGATAGACTTGGCTTTTATAATAAAAAAGCGTACTTTTGCGCTCGCTAACCACGGATCTCTTAATTGTTCCGTATATTGGTAACTATAAATAAATAAAAATGGCAACTTACCGACCAAAAGAAAAAATTGAAGAAATATTCGCTCAATACGGCGGAAATGCAAAAAACACTGGTTCTACAGAAGGACAGATCGCATTATTTACATTCAGAATTGCTGAATTATCTAATCACCTGAATACGAATCATAAAGATCACTCGTCTAGAAGAACTCTACTACAATTAGTAGGTAAGAGAAAGAGACTTCTCGGATATCTTGCCAAAAAAGACATTACTAAGTATAGAGAACTGATCGAAACATTGAATATCAGAAAGTAATATACATCAGTATAAAATATAAAAGCCCGTCGGATTCATTTCGATGGGCTTTTTTTATGGGCTATAGTAAGTGGGATTCCGAACTATAGAATATCCTTTTATACACTAAGCTATGACAACCCCTGTCGCTCAAACAATTGAGGCTTCTTAGGATATCCGTAAATAACGAATACCCCAATTCCATAACAGTTTTTCAAACTACTTCTGAAAAGATCACCCCTTAGATTGTTATCTCAATCCTATTGCCTTCGGGGTCCAATATTACACTTTCATAGTATCCGTCACCTGTAGTTCTAGGATTTCCATGCACGGTATGTCCACTTTCTCGTATATGTGCTGTGAGTTTATCCACTTTTTCTTTCGATCCCACTGAGATTGCGATATGGATGAATCCTAATTGTTCGGTATTTAGACGATTACTTGTTCCATTGGCTATTTCGGGCTTGTGCATGAGTTCTAGTCTCGCACCTGATTCAAAAGTAAGAAAGTACGAAGTAAACTTTTTAATTGGATTTAGGTATTTTGCGCCAGGCACCGCTTGAAAGAACTTCATGTAGAACTCTTTCGATTTTTCGATGTCTTTTACCCAGATTGCTATATGTTCGATTTTCATTTCTGAAAGATTTAGGAGTCAAGTGAAAAAAAAATCATTTTAAAAATACTGAGCCTAACTCTTCTGCCATTTTTGTACGCTGCGATTGTACTATTTTGTACGCCTTTATATATCGTACCAATTCTGTTTCTGATCCAGGTGTTAGGCTAAGTTCTTTTATTTTTGCTTCCAGTTGTTTGATTCTTTTTCCCTGTTTCCTAAAGAGGAATCGTTTTATCGATTGGATGGCGTCTTTTTCTTGATTATTTTCGGGATCTTTTTGTGTTTGGAATTGAAGACCTTTTTCTTCCCAGCTTGCATATACATATGGATCTGCAAGAAAGTCTATCGCCATATTTCTAATTGTCTCATCTTCAGAAGTGACGAAGGCATTGATATCGATCTTACCATTACTTTCGAACTGTTTGATAGCCATATTGAACATAGACTTGATGAGTTCGTTGTCAAAATGCTGGATTTCGTCTTTTACATTATCTATGATAAATGAACACACAAGTAGATCTGAGTCTTCGTTGAGTAGTTGATTCCCATGAGATATTAGTACACGAAGTACATCTTTTTCTTGATAGTCGTCGCCTGTTACTATTTGTTTTGCCTGTCCTATCTGAGTTCCACGAGGTTGTTTTGGTTGTGAGATGAATGCGGAGTCATCTATCGGCGGAGTATTCCTTTTTTGTTTAAATTTTTGCTGTTTTTGGTTAGCCCTTATTACTTTGTTTGTCTCTCCGACCAATATCTCCTCTGAGATACCCATCATCGTACTACACTTTTGGATGTAGAGCTGTTTTTTGATATTGTCAGGGATCTTCGCTATAGATTGTACTATATCTTTTAGGACTTTACTCTTTCTGATCGGATCATCTCCAGCTTCTGATAAAAGTAGGGTAGTCTTAAAAAATAGAAAATCCTGTTCCTTTTCCTTGAGGTACTTTCGGAATTCCTCGATACCTACTTTCTTCAAATACGAATCTGGATCTTCGCCGTCTGGTAGCATTACTAGACGCACATTCATATCCTGCTCTAGCACGAGATCTAGACCTCTCATGGCGGCTTTTACACCCGCCGTATCTCCGTCATATATGATTTTAATGTTTGGGGTGTATCTTTTGACCAGATTGATCTGTTCTACAGTAAGTGACGTTCCTGAGGAAGCTACAGCATTATCTATACCGTATTGGTGAAGTGTGATGACATCCGTATAACCTTCCACCATGATACATTCGTCCACTTTTCGGATCGCTTGTTTGGCGAAATATAGTCCATAGAGAACTTTTCTCTTATTGTAAATATCCGTTTCTGGACTATTAATATATTTTGGTGTTTTCTTGTCTTGTGATAATGTACGTCCGGCAAATGCGATTACTTTTCCACTCAGATTATGAATGGTAAACATTACTCTACTTCTGAAGAAATCATTATCGTATTGTGAGGTAAGTCCAAGCTTCTTTAGGAACTCTACATTGTACTTTTTTGATATTGCAGTTTTGGTAAAATCATTTTTATCACTCGTAGTAAATCCGAGACCAAATTTCTTTATGATATTTTCATTATATCCACGATCTTTGAAGTAACTGAGACCGACAGATTTTCCCTCATTGGTGTTGAATAGCGAGTTTTGAAAGTATGATTGAGCAAAATCATTAATGATATAATAGGACGAGGTAAGCTCTTTGACAGCCTTCTCTTCTGCTGTATTTACGGTTTCCTCAATTTCGATGTTATATTTATTGGCGAGGTAGCGAAGCGCTTCTGGATATGACATTGCATCATGATCCATCATGAATCTTACAGAATCACCAGCCTTTCCACAGCCAAAACATTTGTATATGTTCTTAGCGGGAGAAACGGTAAACGATGGTGTCTTTTCATCATGGAATGGACAGTTTCCAATCATGTTGACACCTCTACGCTTCAGATTTACGAAGTCTTCTATAACTTCTTCTACCTTTACGGTCGATATTATTTGTTCTATGGTAGTTTGTTTTATCATAGGATCACAAATATAGACTTATACAGTTAGAATCAATATGGACTGTTAATATATTATAATTAATGAAAACAAGACAATTTATTCATATCGTGCCTTCGGATGTCGTAACTGGTCAACGGTTGAGTAAGTATATAGTTGGCAGGTTTCCATATTTAGAGACTGCCTCTGCTGCAAAAAAATCAATCAAAAGAGGTGAAATATGGGTGGACGATTCTGTAGGTTACACTGGAGACTGGGTAGTAGCTGGAAGTCAGATCGAATACAAATCACAGATTCAGGAAAAGGGTCCCCTCCATGAGTGTGTGAAAATAGTCTTTGAAGATCAGCATCTTTTGGTATTAGATAAGCCGCCGGGACTACTATCAAGCGGAGTGTCAGGACCATCACTTCAGAAGTACTTAGAGGCTTACCCTATGTCAGAAGCTGCTGGAGCACTCTTTTATCCTTTGCTTATTCACAGATTGGACAGGGCGACTTGTGGATTGATCATCGCCGCTCGGACCATCGAATCGAGAAGGCTACTAGGACAGATGGTCGAAGGTAATATGATTCAGAAAGAGTACTCTATGATAGCTGAAGGCGAGATGGATGATAAATTACAGTTTATAGAAAATGTATTGGACAATAAAGTAGCAAAAACTGAAATCTTATCTGCTAAGAATCTAGATACAAAAGATAAGACGTGCTATATCCGTGTGCGGCTTCATACGGGGAGGACTCATCAGATTCGTAGACACTTATCACTCGTAGGATGTCCGATAGTAGGAGATGATTTATATAATAAGGATGGACTCACATTCGGTAGGGGATTATTCCTGATGTCAGATGAGTTGATATTACAGCACCCTATGAATGGTGAGAAGATCCATGTCAAGGCCGTACTGCACAAGAAGTTCTCAAAATACATCAAATCTAACAAATAAAAAGCCCCAGGGTTACAAGTCCTGAGGCTAGAAAAGATTAAGAGAATTACAATTACATCTTGGTTACTTTTATATAGCGGTAACCTTCCGCTGATGCAATTTTAACAATATAGATTGATCTAGCAAAATTGCGGACATCAATTTTTACAGAATTTTCTCCTGACTGATAATTTTGAGTCGGAATATTATTCACCAACTTTCCTTGAATATCGAAAATTTGTATTGATGCATTTAGTGATTTGTTAAAATTGAAGTCTAATATCAAAGCATCTGTCATAGGCACAGGATATGCATTGACCTCCCAATCGGCAGCCAATTCTGATATGTTGCTCATGACGATCTCTATGGTAGATATACATCCATTAGCATCTTGGATAGAAGCTGAAATATTGTCTGAGGATGATTCTGTAGTATTGTCATCAGAAAAACTCCCTTCATCAAATGAATATTGATAAGGCTCTACACCGCCAGAACCATTAATCTTGACCTCTGATCCATCATTGGTAAATTCTACTTGTAATTCTGTCGGTTCGTTTATTTCAAATTGAGTAGTCGTGACACATCCATTATCATCTGTCACACTCAGATTATACAGTCCTGCGATCAAGCCATCAGGATTAGTATTATCTAAATCATATTGGTAGAAGTATGGAGCTGTACCTCCAGCAGCGTTGAATGTTGCCTGGCCATCATTGCCACCGAAGCAAGATACATCAGAGATATCATCTACCGAAAGATGTAATGCATTGGGTTCTGTAATGGTAGCGGACGTTTCTGCGGTACAGCCATTTTCATCAGTGACCATGACTGTGTAATCTCCAGGTTCGAGATTCAGGAAGGTATCTTCCGATTGCGGTGCACTTCCATTTATAGAATAGATAGGTGTACCCGTAGTATTCGATGAGTTAATCTGGATAGAGCCATTGGCGAGTCCTTGGCAGGCGATGTCTTGTACAGCTATTTCGATTTGTACAAGCGGCTCACTTATGATCTCAAATTCTATATCTTGATTACAATTATTATCATCAATTATATTGAAAGTATAATTACCTTCTGCAAGTCCCTGGATCGATGTACTTGGGATAGGTGCGTTGTCTAGTAGGAACATATAACTCCCAAGTCCACCTGACACGGATAATTCTATAGATCCACTTGTCGGATTTAAGCAAGATATATTTTCTATAGATAGAATTTCTACAACGAGTGGCTCTGGTTCAGATATCGTAACCAAATCTGTGCTCTGACATCCCATTTCGTCGATGGCTTGTATAGAATATTCTCCAGCTGACAGCGATGAGAAATCTGATGATTCCTGAATTATGCCATTGACACTGTATGTATATTCTGATCCGTTGCCTCCTTGTGCAGATAGTGTGAGTTGTCCATCCGTATCACCATTGCATGATACATCTGTGATCGTAGCACTTACGACCACTTCTGTCGGTTCGTCTATTGATACAGTGATGCTGTCGTAACATCCAGCTTCATCAGTGACATATATTAGATATTCTCCAGAAGTTAAATCTACGAAGACTCCTTGATCCTGATTATCTTCGCCGTCTATCATATAGGTCAGATCTCCGTTGCCTCCTGTAGCGGATAGAGCTATTGTTCCATCTGCGGTTCCATTACAAGTTACATCCTGCTCTATGTCGATAGATATAGCAATGTCATCCTCACCTGAGATTTCAATAATCCCTTCGGAAGTACATCCATTATTATCGGTTATTAGATAGACATAGTTTCCGTTTGGTAATTCGTCGAAAGTATTCGTTTGTTGATTTTGTCCCATATTTAGAGAGAAGAAATATGGATTGGTTCCTCCACTTACTTCTATCGTAATAGCTGCCATGGATTGATTAGAGCACGGATTGGTTGCTGTGATTTCAGCTGTACCGACGAGCAGATCGGGAGTGTTTAAGAATACGGTAATACTAGTCGAGATTCCATCATTATCAAATACCTCAATAAAATGCGTGCCACCCGCTAGATCTGTGAATAGTCCATCACTTGTAGGCGTACTACCATCTATTGCATATGTGTAGTCAGGTGATCCACCTTCAGCTTCTACGAGTATAAATCCATCACTAGAGTCAAAACAACTTGGATCCTGTTGGCTTATTACAGCTACTGATAACGGAACTGAAAATGCACATGCAGTAGCTGACGATCCTTGTAAGCTAGCTCTGGATGTAGATAAGATGGTATTCATATATTCACCTTGACCAATGGAGAATGAAAACATACACGCATCATTCGTGTAATCCATATAATTCATAAACATATCTCCAGAGTTTCCACATGATGGACTTGGGTGATTAGGACAGCCAAAGTTACTACCTGATTGGTCAGGTGTGTCTGCTATACCATCATCTGACGAACATCCACCGCCCCATATATGACTGAGACCTAGCCAGTGACCTACTTCGTGGGTTGTCGTTCTACCGAGATCATACGGAGTGTCAGTTCCAAATCCAGGCCCACCGAAGGTGCTAGCGGCTACGAGAACGAAATCTTGATTTGAGTTTGGAAGTCCTCCTGTCCCTGGCACTGTAGCTAAGCCTAAAAATGGAAGATTCGGTGCGGACCAGATATTCATATAGTCTTCTCTTGGCCATTTTGTTTGTGATATTACTTCTGTTCTTCCAGAATTATTAGCCATGCTGGTATTGGTTGCAAATCGTGTAATACCATCAGTTGCGGCACCATTAGGATCTACAGTAGCGAGGCAGAATTGGATTCCTGTGTCACCCGCTGGAAATTGTGGAGGTACTCCACTTGCATCTGCATTGTAAAATCCGAAATCTTGATTAAGTACATCTATCTGAGATTGGACATGAGCGAGCGTGAAGTTAGTGCCAGAACCTTCTGCTTGGCCAGGCGCATGGACTAATATTACGTGCACTGGGATGATGACCAATGCCGACGATCTTTTTTCGGAGATCTTTTTAGTTGCGAAATCTTTTAGACCTTGTTGGATCATTTCTGTGTAACCAGGATTAGCTTCTTCGTATGCTTGAAGCCATTCATCATAGCCGCAAGTTCGGTGATCATCATTCTGACTAAATATTGATAATGAAAGAAAAAATAAAATAATAAAGGATATTGACCTCATAGTGTGTTGAATATAAGTGATGTGTTTACAGGGCAAATCGAATAGACCCAAATCATGATACAATATAAGAATACGAATGTTTTATTTTAGTTAATCGTATTGTTTTAAGAGTAATTATTGAATCTATCCCGACTATTTATAAATATTAGTTCGTTGATGACTATCTCAGAAAACGAATTATGAATTAGCAAGCTGAAAAAAATATATCTATCCGTCAGCCATCAGATGCGTATTCATATATTTCTATAGACTAATTTAGCGCTTACAATTACCCATAGATATTCTTAAAAAGGTATCTTAAATTACGATGGTACCACATTTTGCTCATCTTTTGGCATTACATATGTTAATTTTCTTTAATTTCATAGTGTGAAAGAATTTGCACTATTATTATTCCTTTTTGGACAGCTATCTGTGGTTGCGCAGAACTCCTATGATATTGACATTCCCAAGATCACAGAAACGATCATTCTCGATGGATCTTTGGATGAAGATGTATGGACTTCTGCTACGGTATACGCGAGAGATTTTCATCAATACTTCCCCACAGACTCGCTCATAGCCGAAGACAATACGACAATCCGTATGGCATTCGATGATAAAAATTTATATGTAGCGATAGAATGTTTCACCAGAGGGTCTAATTATGTGGTGCCTACACTGCGGCGGGATTATCGGGCAGGTGGCAATGATAACATCACCCTATTGATAGATCCATTTAGCGATGGGGCGAATGCCTTTATGTTTGGAACAAATCCAGCGGGAGTACAACGAGAAGGATTAATATCGCAGGGTGGAACTACCATACAAGGATTTAGTACAAGCTGGGATAATAAGTGGAAATGTGAGACGAAAGTATATGACGACAAGTATGTTTCTGAAATGGCGATTCCATTTAGCACACTTCGGTTCAATAAGGGAGTGAAGCAGTGGAAGTTTAATAGTTACCGATTCGATATGCAATCCAATGAAAGATCAACTTGGGTAGGAATTCCAAGAAATCAATGGATCTTCAATCTTGGATTTATGGGTAATATGAATTTCCAAGAAGAGATTACTTCTTCTGGAAGTAAAGTGTCCTTGATACCGTATACAATATCATCTTTCGAAGAGGATGTAGAAGCTGGCACTCCATCGGACGTAAAATTCAATATTGGAGGAGACGCCAAAATATCGATTACCTCAGGATTAAATCTTGATCTAACGGCAAATCCTGACTTCTCTCAAGTAGAGGTAGATAGACAAGTTACTAATCTATCGAGATTCGAAATATCATTTCCAGAGCGGCGACAATTTTTTCTAGAAAATGCAGATTTATTTAGTTCATTTGGATTTGAAAATATCAATCCATTTTTCTCACGAAGAATCGGAATCGTAAATGATACTACAACAGGTGTCAATATACAAAATGCAATATATGGTGGGCTAAGGCTAAGCGGAAAGATCAATAATAACTTTAGAATCGGTCTATTGTCTATGGTTACTCAAAAAGAAAATAAGGCTGGTCAGCCCGACCTAAACTATACCGTGGCAACTATACAGAGGAAGTTGGGAGCAAGATCTAATATAGGAGCTATATTCGTCAACAGACAAAGTATCAATGCCTCTGCCAATGATCTTATCGAAAGATACAATCGTGTGGTGGGTCTAGACTACAATTTGGCTACTCAATCTAATCTTTGGTCCGGTAAGACTTTTGTACATAGATCGATTTCTGTGGAGAGTAATGATGATGCTATAGCACATGGTTTCGATCTTACCTATAATAAGCGAAAGTTCCTAGCTCGATGGCAGCACGAATACGTAGGAGATGGTTATGATGCTCAAGTGGGATTCATAAGAAGAACCGATTATTATAGTATAGCACCCGAATTTAGATATTTCTTCTATCCTACCAAAGGGATCGTCAATAGGTCAAATATATTCTTTGATTATCGTCAATTTTGGATTCCAGGAATCGGAAAAACAGATCAAAACGTAGCTGTAGGCCTTAACTTCGAGTATCGAAATAATGCCAGGTTCAACTTTGAAATATCTCGACGGTACATATTCTTATTCGACGAATTCGATCCTACAGGTACGGACTCTACGCCACTGTCAGAAGATACAGATTACAACTTCTATGCATTTATGGCAAATTATAGATCAGATAACAGTAAGCGATTTTCTTATAATATTCGCCCTTTCATCGGTCAGTACTTCAATGGCAAGCGATATGGTACCGAAGGATCATTTACCTATAGATATGAGCCGTATGGTTCCATAGCGATCAACTATAATTATAATCTGTTCGATATGCCTCATCTTAGTGAGACTAAATCAACCCTCTTACTAGGTCCTAGATTCGATCTTTCTTTTACCAAATCAGTGTTTTTGACCGCATTTTTTCAGTACAATAGCCAAAGTCAAAACACTAATATCAATACTCGATTCCAATGGAGATTTGCTCCAGCGAGTGATTTCTTTTTGGTCTATTCAGACAATTACTTTTCTGGCAATCCTAGTGATCCTTCTGATAGATTTGACTTCACCCTTAGGAATAGATCCATAGTGGCCAAAGTGACTTATTGGCTGAATATATAACTCCGAGAACTACACTGACTAAGGTCAATTTAACTTATTTCAACAACTTTAAAAACGCCAGAATTCAGAAAGTGCCCTTACTTCTGAAGTTTCCTACTCCTTGTTAGAATTGATAAATTGATTGCTTCGTTGATTGCAAGTTTCAATGATTATTTCACTTTGAACTCTATGGTGATACTACCGCATTGAGTCTCTATGTCTGAAGCGGTGAATTGGTACTCTTTTGCTGCTTTGGTAGCTACATTGACCAAATAATTATCGGTGGTCGTAGAACCTCTTTGTGTAAATTTGGCTTCAGATATTTTGCCATTTTTATCTACGCACACTTTGATGACTACCTTACCTGTTTTTTGAGAGTTGTCATTGATTTCTGGTTCGAATAGTACACCTCTATTACTTAGTCCTCCACCTATTCGTCCCGATCCTGTTGCGAGTTGATCGAGCGCACTAGAGTTAGGGTCACCGTTGGGGTCACCTTGATTTCCTGAGGTGTTGTTATTTCCTTTTCCGCTGCCGAAGAGATCACTGAATTGTCCTTTTTTGGCATCAAGTGCTGCTTTTTTTGCGGCTTCTTCAGCTTTTTTCTGAGCTTCTAACTGAGCTCGCATTTCAGCTTGTGATTTTTGTCTTTCGGCTTCCGCTGCTTCTTTTTCCTTTTTCGCTTTCTCTTTTTTCGCTTCTTCTGCGGCTACGATTGAGGTCTCGGATATAGGGGTTACTTCCTTTACGGGTACAGCGGTATCTTTTGGTTTTGTGACGGCATTTTCTTTTTTAGGGGCTGTAGACTTTGTTTTGGTATCAGCTGAGGCTTCTTCAGCAGGTTTGCTTTCTTCTTGGGTCATTTCATTGCTGTCAGATAGAGGATTTGATTCAGACGACCCTGCATCAGGATTGCCGAATGCGACAATGATGCCACTGAGTTGTTTTGGTTTGTCTTCCATCACCATATAAGGAATCAAACAGAGGAGGAGTAGTAGTAAGTGTATCACTACGCTAACTATTATACCTTTCTGTCTATTTTCTTGTTCCTTATGTAATACTGTGGATTCCATACCAATTGTATTTAGTCTGATGAGTCAGTCTATGTCTTAGATTATTACTCTTGGGTTGGTTTTGACTTATCTTGGTTAAGAAAGATGACCAATACTATTATATGCCAATTGGTCATTTTCTAATTTATCGAGGCTCTGTTAATACGGTAGCGATTCCAAATCTATAAGCAATATCCATGATGGCTACTACCTTATCATTACTCGCTCTAGAATGAGGACTGATTGTAATTACAGCATCCTTGCCTTTCGATTTTTTATATTCTCTTGCTTTTTTTTCTACAGCACTTAGCGATAGTTTGGTACCATTATAATAATAAGTACCGTTACGTTCTATCTTTATGACTTGGGCTTTTCCGCTTGATTTTGGCGCATCGGCCGTTTTGCTCTTTCCCGGTAGTTGCAGATTTAATGCATTGGGAGTTACCAACGAAGAAGTAAGCATGAAAAAGATAAGCAGTAAAAATATGATATCTGTAAGTGATGACATATTAAACTCTGCTGATACTTTACTACTTTTTTTAATTCCCATGATATATTTGTTTTAGGACTGCTTCCGCTTATGCTTTTGGTGCAGTGGCGATGATCGCTCGGATTTTCAGACCGCTAGCTATCTTCATTACATTATGGATTTCTTTCCAATCTACGCCACTTTCGGCTATGATGCTTATGGTCCCGTTGTCTTTATTGTCTTGAGGTTTTAACTCTACTACTATTCTTTTTTCCAGATTTTTCTTAGATGTTTTTTTACTATTTACTAAGATGTTTCCATTTTTGAATAATTGGACCGCTAGATCTGTAGGCGCTACGACCTTAGAGTCTGATTGAGGTAGATCTACATTGATCTGTACAGCTTGAGAAGTTAGCATAAAAAAGATAAGCAGTAAGAATATGATATCCGTCAATGACGACATACTAAACTCTGCGCTTACTTTATTTCTCTTTTTCATAGATGTTTCCTTTTGCGTAATAATTAATTGATGTTATTCAGCTTATCAATATCAAATGATAACTAATTCACCAATTAATTAGTTACTTGGCTCTTGTAATAGATCCATGAATTCTACAGTACTCGCTTCCATGTTGAATACCGCTTTATCTACATTGGCGACCAATAAGTTATATCCAACAAAAGAAATGATACCGATCAAAAGTCCAAATGCAGTAGTTGTCAATGCTTGATATATACCACCTGCCAGTTGCGCAGGACCTACATTATCTGCTGTCGCCATCGTGTGGAAGGCTAGGATCATACCCGTAACAGTACCAAAAAAACCAATCATCGGTGCCGCTCCAGATATACTAGCAAGTGTAGATAGCCCTTTTTCTAGTTTGAATATTTCGAGATTACCTACATTTTCGATCGCTGCGTCGATATCTCTTAGCGGTTTCCCAATTCTGTTTAGTCCTTTTTCTACCATTCGTGCAGTTGGAGTGTTTGTAGTTTTGCACAGCGCTTTGGCTCCTTCTACATTCCCTGCGACTACCGCTGATCGTATGTTATTCATGAAATTAGCATCTACGTTTCCAGCTCTTTTGATCGTCAAATATCTTTCGATAAATATATATAATGCCATTACGGATAGGATCAATAGAATAGAAAATATCGCGATAGATATTGGCCCTCCAGCAGAGATAATATTGAATAGATTTTGAGACTCTCCTTCAGCATCTTTCGCAGCTTTCTTAGCTGTCTGGAATAATAAAATATTAAGTGGAAACATATAAAACTATTTTGTCTTGTTTTTGAATTCTGAACTCATTGGATTTAGATTGACATTTTATAAATGTAATATTAACCTAATCTAATAATCCATTGTCAAACGTTAGTTGTTAATCGAAAATTATAAATCACCTGTAAAATTAATAAATCTTCGTATATATTACAATATTTTATAATCTGTAATTTTATTCTTGTTTAATCGCGGTTTTTTAGGTTTTGAAATTTTGATATGTAAGCTTTTAAAAAGGGATACTCCGAAATACAGAATTTCCATTTATCAATTAGACTATGATAGCCTTGCTTCTGAGAAGATTAGTTTTTTTTAATGATTTAGTCGTAGAAATGATGCACTATTTTCAAGCATGTCACTTACCATATCACCACACAATTGTATGGCTCTCCTTACTTCTGAACTTCCCTAAAAAATAAATAGATCACCTACTGTAAGCAAGTGATCTATTATACGAATTTCGACATTCGCATATGTGAACGGAACAGTTCTACATATTCATTTTCAATTTTATTTTACGGTTACTTGAGTAGATAGTGCCGCTGTAGCTCCTAATGCTGTAGATCTTTCAGTAGGTAATGAAGTACCTATGAATATATCATAAATGCCTTTTTCGAGTTTCAAGTCTCCTTTTTCTGTATACTTAGAAAATGCTTTCTGATCAAGTTCGATTTCTATCTTCTGATCGGAATTTGCTTTGACACTAACTCTTTTGAAACTTCTCAGATCGAAATTTGTATCCGTCTCTGATTTGTTTGTCTTTCTGACATATACCTGGACTACTTCTTCTGCATCTATATCCGAATTGTTCTTTACATCGAATGTTAGTTTTAGTTTTTGATTCTTTTTGAATTTCTTCTTATTACACTTTAGATTAGTGAGGTGTATATCGGCATAGCTCAATCCAAATCCAAATGGGTAAAGCGGCTCTTTGTCCAGATACCTGTATGTTCTGTTTTTCATATTGTAATCTTCATATGGCGGTAGATCATCTATCGTTTTTACGAATGTTACGGGCAGTTTTCCGGATGGAGAAGCTTTACCATATATAAGGTCTCCGACAGCCTGACCACCTTGCTCTCCAGGATACCATGCATAGAGGATAGCGTCTGCCATTTCATGTACTTCGGGACTCGATATAGCGCTTCCCCCTGTGATGACGACGATCAGTTTCTTAGCCTTACTGCGCATCAGTTTTAGAAATTCGATTTGGTGAGGAGGGAGGTTTATATACTCTCTATCTCCGAAGGTAGGGGAGGCGATCGCTTCTCCTTCTTCTCCTTCTAGTAACTGAGTGATACCCATACATGCTATGGTTACGTCTGCTACTTCTGCCTCTTCAGAGTACCAGTCCATTGGATTTACATTAGGCCGGTCCATGAGAGAACCTTGTACATATCTTATCGCCGTGTGATCTGATACATTATCAGCTATACCTTCTAATATGGTTCTTAGGTTTGGACTTATTCCATAATAGTTAGCGAGTAATGCTTGCGCGTTTGCCGCCATCGGTCCCGTGACGAATACATTTCTCATATCTGGTGATAGTGGAAGCACGCCATCATTCTTGAGCATGACGATTGACTTTCGTGCAGC
Organism: uncultured Saprospiraceae bacterium; assembly: GCA_938007965.1. Lineage (GTDB taxonomy): Bacteria > Bacteroidota > Bacteroidia > Chitinophagales > Saprospiraceae > CAJXUU01. The sequence goes on from CALLMH010000052.1 coordinate 19,928, forward strand.
TTCATAAGTAAGATCTATATGTTCTTTGCTTCTCACCACTTCTGTGCCTATATTATCAAAAGAGACGCTTCCTTCAGGATCGAATAATCCTAACTTGAATCTCGTCAGCATAACCTGCTTTAGATTTTTATCTACTTCTTCTTCTGTTGTGAACCCTTGATTGATAGACTCTACTATAGCTGGATAAGTATTTCCACAATTAAGATTGCATCCCATATTGAGCGCAATCGCTGCAGCTTCTTCTTTGGACTTAGCTATCATGTGGCCTTGGTAGAAGTCCTGGATAGCCCAACAATCAGACACAAAATAACCATCAAATTTCCATTTCTCCCTCAGCACATCTCTCATCAAATATGAGTGAGCATTACACACCTGACCATTAGTTCTATTGTATGCGCCCATGACTCCCTCTACATCGGCTTCAGTTACTAATGCCTCGAATGCTGGTAAATATGTATTCCACAGATCATGATCAGATACTACAGCATCAAATACATGTCGTAATTTTTCTGGGCCACTGTGTACAGCATAGTGTTTTGCCATAGCTGCTACTTTCAAAACTTCACCATCCCCTTGCAATCCATTGACGAAGGAGACACCCATACGACTAATCAAGTGAGGGTCTTCTCCATAAGTTTCTTGACCACGTCCCCATCTCGGATCTCGGAACAAATTGACATTTGGTGACCAATATGTAAGACCTGCATAGCGGTCCATGTAATCTACTTTTTTATTAGCATTATATTTTGCCCTTCCTTCATCTGAGATAGCTATCCCTATCCTATGCATGAGATCTGTGTCGAATGTAGCGGCTAGTCCTATAGCTTGAGGGAATACTGTTGCTTTTCCATTTCTCGCGATTCCATGAAGGCATTCATTCCACCAATTATACTTTCTTACGCCTAGCCTTGGAACAGCTGGAGAATCAAACATCAGCTGGCTCGCTTTCTCCTCTAGTGTCATTTTGCTTATGAGATCTCCTACACGCTTATCTATATCTACTGTCGGATCGTTAAATTTTTCATTGCTCGATTGACTATCAATGGTGGTGCTGGATAGGATGAGTGTAAGAAGCAAAAACAGATATTTCATAATTATTATTTTCTACGATGTGAAATTGTATAAAAAGTGTTTGAGTCAATGGAATCTAATTTCTACACAAAATGTTTCAGTTCCACTTTTTATTTTATTGAATAACGAACTTTGATAATATTATGTGCATATACCATATATTCTGTAAAATAAATATTGGTGGCAAATAAACACAATTATACTTCTTGTTCTTTAAATTGTTACTACTACAATGTATCTCTATTGAAAATATTATCTACTTCATTTCTACGTCTTTTTTTGCTGAAATCCTGATAATAATTACTAGTTTTGCAGGAATTTTGAAATCTTAATATTCTTATTTTAATAGGTATCACCTAGATACTATGTAAGGATGAAAAGGTCATTTGTTAAATCATATTTTTAATGTATACAATCGGATACGACATAGGGAGCACTACAATAAAAGCATCGCTCGTTGATATGAAGACGAATGCGGTAGTGGGGATTGTTCAGTCACCTGCCCAAGAGTTAGATATTATATCTAGAAAGTCTGGTTGGTCCGAACAGCATCCATATACTTGGTGGAATAATATGTGCCACGCTACTAGTTTGTTACTGAATCAGACAGGAGTATCTCCGCACAAAATTAAGAGCGTAGGCATTGCTTATCAAATGCATGGTCTGGTTCTTATAGATAGATCGATGCAGGTGCTTAGGCCTTCGATCATCTGGAGTGATAGTAGAGCCACACATATCGGTGAAGCGGCATTTACTGATCTCGGTTCTGATTATTGTATGGACAATTTACTTAATTCTCCGGGTAACTTTACCGCTTCGAAGCTGAAGTGGGTTAAGGATAATGAACCAGAGTTATACTCCAAAATCTATAAAGTATTACTTCCTGGTGATTATATCGCAATGAAATTATCAGGAGAGGTGACCACTACGATAGGAGGACTATCAGAGTCTATTCTGTGGGATTTCAAACAGAAGGATATTGCTCAAGATGTACTAAGCTATTACGGGATTGATAGAGAGTTGATTCCTAATCTAGTGGATGTTTTTACAGCAGATTTGAAAATTACAACTGCGGCTGCAAAGGAAATTGGATTGAAAGCGGGGACGATAGTATCTTATCGGGCGGGCGATCAACCGAATAATGCACTGTCCCTAAATGTAATGAATCCTGGAGAATTGACCGCTACTAGTGGAACATCTGGGGTAGTCTACGCAGTGACTGATAAGCTGATGTCTGATCAGAAAAATAGAATTAATTCATTTACGCATGTGAATTATACTAAAAAATTGGATAGTATAGGTGTACTGCTCTGTATCAATGGGGCGGGTATTCAGTATTCGTGGATAAAACATCAAATCGCTCGAACGAATCAGTCTTATGACGATATGGAGCGTATGATTAAGAGTGTACCAATCGGGTCAGAGAGACTTTGTGTACTTCCATTTGGCAATGGGGCAGAGCGAATGTTCAACAATAATAATATAGCATCACATATCCTCAATATAGAATTCAACAGGCATAGTCGCGCTCATATATACAGGGCGTCACTAGAGGGAGTTGCGTTTAGTTTCGTACATGGTATCAATATGCTCAAAGAGATGGGTATTGACTCTGAGCACATTAATGTTGGAAATGATAATATGTTTCGGTCGGCTACATTTTCGTCTACTATAGCTACACTGATCGGTTGTCAGATAGATGTCTACGATACTACAGGCGCAGTAGGTGCAGCGAGAGCTAGCCAAGTGGCGAGTGGTCACTTTTCTAATATTGCGGAGGCATTCAGTGACCTCAGTCCCATTAAAGTATTCCAACCATCTATGGATTATGGTTTATGCAGTCAAGCATACAGTTATTGGTTGTCAAATCTGAGTAAAGCAAAAAATACTAATTTCGAAAGCAACCAAAAAATAAAGCAACTCAATGAAAATAAAAAGTCATTGATAAAATCATTGAGCGAAAATCAACAGAAAGTAATCTCACAAGGACTAATCATCGATAAGTTGAAATCAGAATTGAGTAAAGTGAATAAAACACTTAATAATGCTGATAAGAATTCCCTGAATGTAAATACACTGAGGAATAAAATATATGGATTATTGAAGGATATCGATAAAGAAGATTCTCTTGGTGGTAATCTGAAATATCTGAATAATGATTTTATTCAAAGAGTATCTGAGAAACATCCATCTTTATCTCTTGATAACCTTAAGTTATGCTATCTAGTCAAAATGAAACTATCTTCAAAAGAGATAGCTTCGAGTTTGAATATATCTCTGAGAGGTGTGGAGACACGCAGATATAGACTTAAGAAAAGATTAGATATTCCCACAGATTCATCTTTGACGGAGTATCTTCTAAGCATCAAATAAGACTATAGGTCTAGCAATAAATAGGAAGACCGATCCATTTTTTCAATAGATCGGTCTTTATATTTAGTAATGTTGATATCTTGATTAACTGAAGTAAATCATTACGAATACTACAACCAATACTACAAATAGAGAAGCAACGATATCTACCCAAGTATAGCTAGAAGCGTTTTCTTCTTTCTGCTTATCGGTAATTGATCCCATAGTTAATCCTTCTATAGACTTCATTGATTGTCTAGGTGTGAGTAGTGATACTACCACAGCTGTCGCTACACAATACAAGAAGAAGAAAGTAGAGAACTTAAGGAAATTCATATCTGCGATTGGGTATAATATTCCATTTGGATCGAGGGAATCTTTCATCACCTCAAGTGTCAATCTTATGGCTGCAATCGCAAGTCCCGAAAATAGAGTAGCAAGTGCACCATTATTATTGATACGACTAAAAAATATCCCAAGTAAAAATACAGCTGTGATCGGTGGAGCTATATATGCCTGTACACTTTGTAGGTAACCATACAATGCGCCTCCTGCCAAATCTTCAATCACGGGAACCCATGCTATACCCAATAGTACGACAACACCAGTTGCGAGTCGTCCCATGTTTACCATTTGCTTCTCAGTCGCTTGGGGTTTTATTTTCTTGTAGATGTCCATGGTGAATAAAGTAGAGCAACTATTAAAAACCGATGCCAAGGATGACATGAGTGCTGCCATCAAACCAGCGGCAACTAGTCCTCGTAATCCTGAAGGAAGCACCTGCATCATCAATGCTGGAAATGCTTGGTCTGGAGTATCATAAGCGAGCTCTCCTCTGAGATTCAATACCAATGCCACGATTCCTGGAATCAGAAATAGAAATACTGGCATCAATTTTAAGAATGCGCCAAAAATACTTCCTCTTCTTGCTTCTGTTATATTCTGAGCGGTAAGTACCCGTTGTACGATTACTTGATCCGTACACCAATACCATATACCGACTATGGTAGATGATAGCACTAGCCAATGCCAAGGGTAGTCATTGTCATCCATAGATCGCCACATATTCATATAGTCAGGTCTTACTTCTGTATTGACAGTGGCTACTACGCTCTCCCAGCCACCCGCAGCGGATAATCCAAGCACGGTAAGTGTAGCGGCACCTACTACTAAGATGATCGCTTGAAGCGTTTCAGTATACACAACTGCTCGCATCCCTCCAAGTACAGTGTAGATCCCTGTCAAAATCACAGTAGCCAATGCTCCTGTCATAAATGGAATGTCTAATAATGTAGAGATTACGATCCCTCCCGCGTACAGTGTTACGGATACTTTAGTCAATACATATGCTGCAAGACTAAACAATGATAAAAACCATCTGGCTTTTTCTCCAAATCTTTTTTCCAAGAATTCGGGCATTGTGAATACGCCACTCCTGACATAGAAGGGAAGAAACAACCAGCCTAGGAGGATGACAACCCATGCGTGTAATTCATAGATCAATAGTGGAAATTTGTCAGCAGCTCCCGATCCTGCAAGTCCTACGACGTGCTCAGATCCAATATTGGAGGCGAAGATTGAAGCACCGACAACAAACCAGCCCATGTTTCGACCTGCCAAAAAATAGTCCTCACTGTTTTCATTTTTTTGACGAATCACCCAATAAGCTATCGCTAGTAATAAAAGAAAATATCCGGCTATTACGATCCAGTCTAATGTTGATAATGAATTGCTCATGTTGAAGTTTCAGTTTAGTTTTTAAGGTGCTTTTTAATATTTTGTAATGGATTGAGATCTAAATATACATATTTATAATTTGCTCAAATAACTCTTGCTTTCCGCTTATTTGCTTTGGCTCACCATTGGCTTTAGCAATCTTACAGAGATCTTCTAGAGTAAGTTTCCCGTCTTCATATGACTTGCCGTCCCCATTGTCAAATGAGCTGTAGCGTTGTGATTTCAGCTTAGTATAATCAGAATTTGTAAGGATATCATCCGCTATGATCAAAGCTCTAGCAAATGCATCCATCCCCGATACATGCGCGATAAATAGATCGTCTAAATCTGTACTGTTTCTTCGGATTTTTGCATCGAAGTTGATTCCACCAGTTGTGAATCCGTCCACTTCCAAGAAAACCATCATCATCTGTGTCAGCTCATAGATATCAACTGGAAACTGATCAGTATCCCATCCATTTTGATAATCTCCTCTATTGGCGTCCATACTACCGAGCATGCCTGCAGCTGCGGCTACTGTCATCTCATGTTCCATCGTATGCCCTGCCAGCGTAGCATGATTTACCTCTAAGTTGATCGCGAAATCGTCCATCAAGTTATATTCTCTTAAGAATCCTATTACGGTTGCTGAATCGAAATCATATTGATGCTTTGAAGGTTCCATTGGTTTTGGTTCGATCAAGAAAGTCCCTGTGAATCCGTTCTTCCTGCCGTAGTCTTTAGCCATATGAAGGAATTGTGCCAGATGATCTACCTCACGTTTCATATCTGTATTGAGTATAGACATATATCCTTCTCTACCACCCCAAAATACATAGTTTTCTCCACCTAGTTTGATTGTCGCATCGATCGCTCTTTTGATCTGTATTCCAGCTCTCGCGACCACATTGAAATCAGGGTTGGTGCTGGCACCGTTCATATATCTTGGGTGGGAAAATAGATTAGCTGTGCCCCATAGAAGTTTAATACCTGTGTCTTGCTGCTTCTGCTTTGCATAGTCGGTGATGATATCCATCCGCTCCTCATATGTACTGATAGAGTCACCTTCATCTATAAGGTCAATGTCATGAAAGCAATAGTAAGGCGCTCCTATTTTGGTAATGAATTCGAATGCGGCATCCATTTTGTTTTTAGCCCTCTCTATTGGGTCAGAAGCATCCAACCATGGCATCGGACGGGTAGCTGCACCAAATGGATCGCCACCACCACCGCATAAGGTATGCCAGTAGGCAACTGCAAATTTGAAGTGATCTTTTAATTTCTTCCCTCGGATCGTTTTGTTCTCGTCGTACCATCTGAAAGCTAGTGGATTCTTAGATTCTCTACCTTCGAATTTTATCTTATCAATATCATTAAAATATGAGCTCATTTATTGTTGTTTTGTATTTTTATTTATTTTATTGTAAATCTTTATTACGGTTCTATCAGCTTATCAAGACATTGTTTCCAGTCTCCATATGCCGCTTCATAATTCTCATTTGAAGTAGGTACGTATTCTTTTATTATTCTATTATTAGATATCGCTTCTGATATAGATGTGAAGTGATCGATTCCGATACCGCTCGCTTTCGCGGCTCCGATAGCTCCTGTCGTCTCTACCATCTGTATCGAGCAGTCAAGTAAGTTTGCTAACGTATTTGAAAAAGTAGGGGATTGAAACAAATTATCATTTCCAACCCTTATATTTTTAGGAGTCACGCCTAGTTCATTAAGGATTTTTATACCATATACAAATGAGAATGCTATGCCTTCTAGCGCAGCTCTGTAGAAGTGCTCTCGTTGATGTAAGTTGAATTGGACATTGTTGAATTGTGCTCCGAGTTGCTTATTGTTAAACATTCGTTCCGCTCCATTTCCATAAGGCAGTATTTTTAGACCTAGTGATCCTACGGGGATTTTATCGACCATCAATTCCATATCCGAATAGGAGATGTCGGCGTTTGACATTTGTTGTCTAATCCAAGCATATTGGCTGCCTGCTCCATTTATACATAGTAATTGGCCGATCCGTGGTGTGTCTTTTGAGTGGTTTACATGTGCAAAACTATTAACTCTAGATTGAGAATCATAGCTGATCGTATCTGAAACTCCATATACTACTCCTGAGGTGCCACCAGTAGCGGCAATTTCTCCGGGATTCATTACATTAAGAGATAATGCATTATTCGGTTGATCGCCTGCACGATATGTTATTAAAGTTCCTTCCTTTAGACCTGTTTCGGTGGATGCGGTATGAGATACTTGGCCTTGTGGTGCAAAGTTTTCTACAATGTCAGGGACTAGATTGCTGTCTATTTTATAATGATCCAAGAGCTCATTTGCGATAGTATGATTTTTGAAATCCCAAAAGATTCCTTCGGATAGACCTGTAATGGTTGTATTTATTTCTCCGGATAGCTTCATAGCAATAAAGTCACCGGGCAGCATAGCCTTGTGTATCTTATTATAGATGTTGGGCTCATTATGCTGAACCCACTTTAATTTGGAAGCGGTAAAGTTGCCAGGAGAATTGAGCAAGTGCCCAAGACAGTACTCATGACCTAGATCATGGAAAGCCTTGTCACCGATCTCTACTGCTCGGCTATCACACCAAATAATAGATGGCCTCAGTGGGTTTTGGTCTTTGTCGACGAGGACAAGACCGTGCATCTGATACGCTATTCCGATAGATTTTATCTGGTCTGGGTTGGTGTTAGTACTTGAGATTAATTTTTTCGTGGTGATGCATACGGCATCCCACCATGCGCCAGGGTCCTGCTCCGCCCATCCTTCGTTGGCGGCTATCATTTCCATTTCATTGTCTGGGTACGATACTAATTTTACAACTTTTCCGCTCTCAAGATCTAGTAGAGATGCTTTTACCGAGGAGCTCCCTATGTCATATCCGATACTAAACATTCTGTAATTTGAAATTTAATGGGTGTGAGATTAAATTTTGAATCAAGGGCATATTGTAAATTTTATATTTGTTTTTGATTCGTAAAGAAAGTGAAAATATCGTTTGGGAGGTAGGTGCGGTTACTACATCTTTACATCCTTATGATTTTTTGGTACGTCATTGTTACATCATTTGTGTTCTTAGAGAGGGAGTGAGTTGCAATTACAATTATCAACTAAAAATAGGTTAATCATTTCAGAAGCGGTGATAAAGATCGGTCATATAATGAGGTTGCTGGCTATTTACGAATACCTCTAATCTAGATTTCGATATCAAGTAGTATAGTCATATATGGCGTCTATATTCTACAATCTCGACGAGCTAAATAAGATATTTTTAATAACTCATTTCATGAATGATACCATATCATCTTGTAATGCTTGCTGTTTATTTCTAGCATACCAAGTGTGCAGTGGGATATTGTAAGACTCACCGGCTGCGAGTAGAGATTTTACGAGTTGTTGTGCTTCGGCTGGTCTTGGGCCGTAGGATTTTATTAAGTTGTAGTCTTCATCCAATTGGATTAGAATAGGGATAGATCTACTTCTACCATCCGTAAGGTGAGCATCTATCAGTTCTTCATTTTCGTCTCTATAGATGAATTTTAGATTAATTTTTCCTGAACTTAATTCTGCGATTTTATTGATTACGGGATTGATCTGTGAAGCGTCCCCACACCAATGCTCCGTGATCACTAGCCAGTTAGAAGGTTGATCTACGTGATCAATAGCGCTGATGAGATCTTCTCGAAGTTTTATCTTTCTATCTAATCGCGACTGTCGGCTCCAGTTTTGTGGTAGATACTCGGCAAATTTGCTTTTATCTCCCATATCAATTTCGGCTTGGAAGTTTGCAAGATATTGTCGGTAGCTTATCGCTCTATCGAAGTATGATTTGTAGTCAATAGTCTTTGATGAATCTTGCATTTTGCTTTCTAGTTTAGTCCGTTATATTGCTGATGGCAATTATGAGAATGTAGTATCTTCTATTTTGTGCATCATGTTTCACTATAGCACCATTTATTATTAGGATATGAGATATTATCCAATACCTTTTTCTGCCATAATATCAGCAGTGCTGACTTTGGGAGTTTGTTCGTTTTCTTCGTCTTTCATTTCTACTACTCCGAGCTCTTCGTCTAATTCATCAATTTCGTATTTCAGATTATTGATGATAAATTTTTGACGTTGCGGAGTATTTTTTCCCATGTAGTATCCTAGGATATCCTCGATACTTGTAGATTCTTGAAGTAATACTTGGTCTAGTCTGATATCTTCTCCAATAAATCCGCCAAATTCTGATGGCGATATTTCTCCTAATCCTTTGAAACGGGTTATCTCAGGTTTTCCTCTCAATGATGCAATCGCTTCTTGTTTCTCCTGATTATCGTAGCAGTAGTATGTTTTAGACTTATCTCTAACTCTAAATAATGGTGTGTTCAAAATGAATAAGTGCCCCTGACGTACGAGATCGGGAAAAAACTGTAAGAAAAATGTAAGTAATAATAATCTAATGTGCATACCATCAACATCAGCATCTGTAGCTATCACAACTCTGTTGTATCTTAAGTTGGATATACCGTCTTCTATATCTAGTGCATGCTGCAGGAGATTGAGTTCTTCATTTTGGTATACTATCTTCTTAGTCATGCCATAGCAGTTGAGTGGTTTTCCTCTTAAGCTAAATACTGCTTGCTTCTGGACATCTCTGGCTTTGGTAATAGATCCACTGGCAGAGTCTCCCTCTGTGATAAATATAGTAGTAGCCATCCTATGTTCTAGTGCTGTTTTTTTCTCTTTGTCAGTCAGGTGCTGTCTACAGTCTCTCAGTTTCTTGTTGTGGATATTCGCTTTCTTAGCTCTTTGATTGGCGAGTGTCTTGATGCCCGCTATTTCTTTTCTTTCTCTTTCTGATTGTTGGATACGCTTGAGGAGGGCTTCCGCTGAGTCTTTATTTTGATGAAGAAAGTTGTCTAGATTATTCTTTAAGAAGTCGAGGATGAAGGCCTTCACAGATGGGCCACTAGGTCCTACGGATAGAGATCCTAGTTTAGTCTTTGTTTGAGACTCGAATACAGGTTCTTCTACTCTCACTGATATGGCTCCAATGATAGAAGCATGGATATCTTTACTGTCGAAATTCTTACCAAAGTGATTTCTGACCACTGATACGATTGCTTCTCTAAATGCTTGGAGGTGGGTTCCGCCTTGTGTTGTGTTTTGTCCATTTACAAACGAATAGTACTCTTCTCCATATTGCTGCCCGTGGGTAAGTGCTATCTCTATATCATCTCCAGAAAGATGAATGATAGGGTAGCGAAGGTGTTCTGGATTTGTCTTTTTTATAAGGAGATCAAGTAATCCATTCTTTGAGTAGATTGACTTATCATTGAAGTTGATCCTGAGACCAGCGTTGAGATACGCATAGTTCCACAATTGATTTTCGATGTAGTCAGATCTAAATTTATAATTTTTAAATATCGTATTATCGGGTTCGAACTCGACTAGAGTACCATCGTGATCACTAGCTTTGATGATTTTGGATTCTTGGTCGAGATTACCTCTTGTAAATTCTGCCAACTTCGTCTTCCCTTCTCTAAATGCTTGCACTTTAAAGTAAGATGAAAGTGCATTAACAGCTTTGGTACCTACTCCGTTTAATCCTACAGATTTTTTGAATGCTTTAGAGTCGTACTTTCCACCTGTATTCATTTTAGAAACACAATCTACTACTTTACCCAATGGTATGCCTCTCCCGAAATCTCTTATGGTTACGCGGCCATCTTCAATTTTCAATTCGATTTTTTTACCATGGCCCATGACATACTCATCGATACAGTTGTCTATTACTTCCTTGACCAAGATGTAGATTCCATCATCTATATGTGATCCATCACCCAGCTTACCGATGTACATTCCAGGACGAAGCCTGATGTGCTCTTTCCAGTCGAGTGATTTGATATTATCTTCCGTATATTTAATCTCTGCCATTTTGCAATAGTTTTATAGCCATATTCATTAGCAAACAAAAATAACAAAACATATTACAATTTTTGATTATTTGATTGAAGAACATTTTTCAACAACAAAAAAGAGCATCTACAATATTAATCGTAAATGCTCTTTCTAAAATGACTCTGTCCCTAATCTAGATTGAATTGGTATTTTATCTTTTATATAATCCTATCTCTTATTTGCTATGAGTTCGAAACTATAGTCTAACACGATGAGGTAAGGACTATTCGACTTTGGGTTAATATTCTTTAGATATATATCTACGTCTACAGTCTCAGAAGCTTCTTTTTCGGTACTATCAAAAATGACATCGATGACGCCCTTCTCTCCAACTTTGATTGGACCTCTAGTCCAGTCTAACGTCGTACAATCACAGCCTGACACTATTTCTATTTCGATGGTTTCTGATCCCGTATTCTCAAATTTGTATTTAAATTCTCTCTTTTCACCTTTCGTTACTTTACCGAGTGTGATGTTCTCTTTGTCAAATTTTAATTCGACAGCCTTGGATTGAGCATTTAGACCTATAGAGCAAAAAAATATTGCGAATGTAAATATTATATATCTCATAGTATTTATACGATTCTGAATTACAATAGTAACCACTTTCTTACATTTTTTATCTTACTGAGATGTTAATATAGATTTTTAGGTGATCGCTTTCGTCTTGTGTGGAGCCCACTAGATAGGTAAATGGATAAGATAGGGAAAGAAGATATGTAGTGGTGCTATAGCTGAAATATGTGGAATTTGTGTAGTTTTAGTTCCACATATACACAAGTTACACACAAGCAAAAAGAAAAAAAATGCAGTCAAAAAGATGGCTGGTAAAAAATGAAAGTTCATCTTTCAATCGACAAATAAAAAATGAATTGCTTAATTTTTAAGATTCGATTTTCATGGCGAGTAAATTGGAAAAAGGATTTTAAAATATGTCGCTGATAAAAAGTAAATTCATCTTCTAATCGACAAATAAAAAGCGAATTGCTTAATTTTTAAGATTCGATTTTCATGGCGAATAAATTGGAAAAAGTTCTTACAAACACTTCACAGAGAAAAAAGTAAATTCAGCTTTTAATCGACAAATAAAAAAGAGAATTTTAATTTTTAAGATTTAGTTTTCAAAGCGAGTAAATTGGAAAAAGAGTATTAAAATACTTCGGCTAATAAAAAAGAAACATTATCTTTCACTCAGCAAATTCGAAATAACTTAAAAATGAAGCCTGTGTGTAACAATGTGTATGCGTTCATTGCCAGCAAAAGCTGGCAACGCCGCATACACGGGGACGTTACCTGTCATAAAAAGAAACATTGAACAAACTTAGAGACATATTAATTGTATTTGGAATCGCAATCTCAATTTGGGGTTGTAATAATAGATCAATGGAACCACTACAAAAAAATGTAATTGATGCTGGCCCTTATCAAGTAACAACTCCATCAAATTTCAAATTAGTACAAGAAAAAGGAATTGATTCTTATGTCGGGAAAATAACCAATGGAAAAATAGAATTTAGATTTGATTACGGTTGGTACTCCAATAGAGGCCCATTAACCTACTATGATTACGCTGATAAATATCTATTTAAATTACATAAGGACGAAATTGTAGCAACTTGTAATTTGAACGATAGTTTATACCAAGTAATAAGAGCTAATCCGATAATATTAGAAGCTAAAAAGAACTCAAAATTTCCTAAAGAATCAGATAAGGAAATATCAACAACTATAAGCTTAGGAACTGGAACTTGTACAATTCATACATTCAATATGATTGGAGATATATCTGAGAATTACGATAATTACACTATAATTGAATCGACAAATTTAGACTTGAGGAGAAAACAATATCAGTCAAAGAAAGGCAAAGGCAAAAAAGCTGGTGTTTACATTGAGAACCTTGAGGAAAAAAGAGACGGTAAATACGGTCACAACAAACTTAGTTTTACTACGAGTAATTTTAAAGAAAGCAATCATGAATTAATCTCGGAAATATTAAAAACTGTGAAATTGAATACGACAGGTAACAAGTGACATGACGATCATGCTTCCTTCGTCAGCACGCCGCATGTCACAGAACCGTTGAACATCCCCAATCCATATTTTCAACCATAAGTCTCAGTAAATCAATGTAATATCCACCTATAGATCTACCTTAGTAGTATTAAATAATCAAAAAAATACTACTATGAAAACCGATCAAGTCCTAGTAGAAAATGAAGTCCATGAGTACAGAAAGCACCTGATATTGAAGGAATTTTCATCCCTCTACACTCGACATGTATTGTCGTACATTAATTAAAATCGAAATCTCCTTATCAGTTAATAACTAAGACTAGAATACCTGTATCCTGTTTCATCATAACCATGGCTAAATCAATATCGGTCATCAGTAAATGATGGTATCAAAAGTCAAATATGCTCTAGGATGATAGTAGCTGAGTCAAAATTCCTACTTATATTAGTGTCAAATTATGGAGTTAATTAAATCACATTCCCTTTAAAATCAAAAGCTAGCAATGAGCAACTAAAATACACTCACAGTCTAATAGACATCGTAGCATCGAATTGGCTTTTGTGGTAGACTATGGTTGTATTCCTTTGAGTTGGCAGTAAGTTGACTCATCACCATAATATAAAGTTGCAGATTAGGGATTAATATAGAATTTACTACTTTTGAATCATATAATCGCAGAAGAAAATACGTTGCCCTCCACATGGAAGTATAACCCGTAAGTGATAAAAGAACCATAAAATGAAAAAAAATATTAGATATTGGGTAATTACGGTTGCTCTAGCAGGTTTCTTATTTGGATTTGATACTATAGTCATATCAGGTGCTGATCAATCTCTACAGAAGCTATGGAACACTAGCGAGTGGTTTCACGGGACATTTATAATGTCAATGGCACTTTGGGGTACTGTGATCGGGGCACTGTTCGGAGGATTGCCTTGCGATAAGTTCGGGCGTAAAAAAACTTTGTTTTGGATTGGTATTCTTTACCTGACTTCTGCTTTAGGATCGGGTCTTGCTACCAATCCCTATGTATTTTCATTTTTTAGATTTATTGGAGGTCTAGGTGTTGGAGCTTCTTCTATTGCCGCCCCAATCTACATCTCAGAAATAGCACCGGCGAATGATAGAGGAAGACTCGTTGCTACTTATCAATTTAATATCGTCTTCGGGATATTTATAGCTTTCTTTTCCAATTATCTGATCGGTCAATTGATAGAAACTAATTCTTGGCGATGGATGCTTGCTATTGAAGCATTACCCGCAGCCATCTATAGTGTATTGATACTCGGTGTTCCTAATAGCCCACGATGGTTATTACACTCAGGACGAGATGAGTCTAAAGCCAGAGCGCTCATCGGCGAATTAAACCCAGGCATTGATATAAACGAACAAGTCGCAGCGATCAAAGCATCTATGTCTAAAACGAAAAAGAAGTTCTTTACATCCAAATACAAAAAACCAATCTTACTTGCATTTTTCTTGGCATTCTTCAATCAGGTATCTGGAATAAATTTCGTACTCTACTATGCGCCACGGATTTTTGAAGCTGCTGGAATAGACCAAAGCAATACACTTATAGCCTCTATTCCTATAGGGGCAGTAAATTTGATCTTCACATTAATAGGGATGTACCTTATAGATAAGATGGGAAGACGTAGTCTGATGATTATTGGTTCCATTGGTTATTTGATCACTCTACTTGGAGTTGCTTGGTCATTCTACAGTGGAGCAGAGGGAATTATGGTAGTGTTCTTCGTAAGTGCATTTGTAGGTGCACATGCTGTAGGCCAAGGTGCAGTAATATGGGTATTTATTTCTGAAATATTTCCTAATTCAGTCAGAGCAAATGGAATGTCTTGGGGGAGTGGCACACATTGGGTATTTGCAGCGATTATCACAATGATTACCCCATCCGTACTGGCTGCATTTTCTCCAGTAAGTATATTTTTATTTTTTTCATTCATGATGTTTTTGCAGTTACTGTGGGTATTGATTTTGATGCCAGAGACAAAAGGCAAAAAACTAGAAGAATTAGAAGAAGAATTTACTAAGTCAATTATAGATTAATCTTATGAAATTATTTAAAATATTTCCGATCACGTTTGCAATAATTATTGTTTTTGCAGGATGTTTATCTACCAAAGAAGAGCCAGTTTCATCTTCTCTAGAATATCAGGATAAGCATCGCCCACAGTTTCATTTTACACCACAGGCAAATTGGATGAATGATCCCAATGGTATGTTTTATTTTAAAGGGAAATACCATTTGTTTTACCAATACTTCCCAGATAGTACTGTGTGGGGTCCGATGCATTGGGGCCATGCAGAGTCATCAGATTTGGTTCATTGGCAGCATCTTCCAATTGCATTGTATCCCGATTCTTTAGGTTGCATTTTTTCTGGCGGTGCTGTTGTTGATAATAACAACACCTCGGGTCTAGGAAGCGAAAAGAATCCTCCGATCATTGCTACATTTACACATCATGACTTTGTAGGAGAGAAGGCCAAAACGAATGATTTTCAAAAGCAAAGTTTGGCCTACAGTCTAAACGGTGGCTATGATTGGAAGAAATATGATGGTAATCCAGTAATTCCTAATGTAGAAAAAATAAAAGATTTCAGAGATCCGAAAGTTGTGTGGCATGAAGAATCTAAAAATTGGATATTGTCCCTAGCGGCTTATGATAAGGTCAAGTTCTATTCTTCTCAGAATCTAATTGACTGGACATTTATTTCAGATTTTGGAATTGAAGGAGATAATCGTTTGTGGGAGTGTCCAGATTTATTTCCTATCCAAGTAGAGGGAAGTAATGAAGTGAAATGGGTATTAATAGTGAGTATTCAAAAAGAAGCTCCAAATGGAGGGACAGCTTCTTCTTATTTTATAGGTGACTTCGATGGTAAGAACTTTATAAGCGATGCAGATAATCAAAAGTGGCTAGACTGGGGGACAGATAATTATGCTTTCGTTACATGGAACAATCTGCCAGAAAAACACAGGCAGGTTAAGGGAATTGGCTGGATGTCTAATTGGCAATATGCTCAAACTGTTCCTACCGAAAAATGGCGGAGTGCCATGACTCTACCGAGAGAACTTAGATTATCTCAGTCCTCAGAAGGGTACCTTCTCAAAAGTCTACCTGTAAAGGAACTTCAATTTCTAAGAAAAGACTCTGCCACGATAAGTAACTTAGAAATCTCGGACGAAAAAATTATAAAAGAAATTCAAAATCCTTCGCAAGCGGAGATGGTTGTAGATCTAAATTTGGCCAAAACTGATTCTGATGCGTTTGGATTTAAAATTTATAATGATCTGGGAGAAAAGCTTGTCATTGAATTCAATAAGTCCACGAATCAGATGTCTGTGGATAGAACTCAATCCAATGTGACTAAATTTTCAGATGTTTTTTATGAAGATGTACACACAGTACCGATCGATCTTTCACAGGAGGAATTAAAATTGCATATTTTTATTGATGTAGCGTCTATCGAGATATTTATAAATGATGGGGAAGCGAGTTATACAGGAATATTTTTTCCATCTAAAGATTTCGAAACTATAGCTCTATTTTCTAAAAATGGAGAATTTAATATTTCAAATTCTAAATTTTACTCTTTAAATAGCATTTGGAATACGGAGTAGGAAATGCTTTGAAAGAAATTTTAAGTTTGGGGTATCCGAAATACAGGATATCCTTTTATTCACGAGCCTATGACAGCTTTACTTCTGAAAAAGGTTACCCTTTTATTGATGATTTAATTTCTGGTGTCCACTTGGTAGGTATAGGGGTAAGATGGAGATGGTGGAGTATCGCTATATCAGAAATATGTGGAATTTGTGTAGTTTTAGTTCCACTTATTTATAAGTTAGTGATAATTAAACGGTTAAAATCGGCGGTATTGTCAAAACTTATAAATTTTTAATGATGAAGAATTTACTTTTATTATTTGTTTTACTCTGTTCCTTTCAAGTTTCTAGTATTGCTCAAATTTCAATAGAATTTGAAAAGGATAATTGTTGTGTTTCAATGAAAGTCAATATTCCTCCTGGCAGAGATTTTCGAATAGAAATGGCAGACGGTACATTTTTCTATGGGGATCATGATAATAATGTGTTTGAACATTGCTATACAGAAGCAGGAACCTATTTTGTAAAGGCTGAGGTTATAGATGAAAATGGTAATCCCATTGGGAACGGTGCAGGTTTTATCATTACTATTACTGAAGAAGATATAGAAAAGTGCGAATTTGATTGTATTTCATATTTATGTTGGGAAGACTTTATTGGGTACTTTAAGTGTGCCACATCAATTACAATAGAATTGTCAGATGGATCACTACAAACTCTACCATTTCAGGCTGCACAAAGTGGTGATGCTTTCTGTGATTGGGACCAGTTCCCAGTTTATCCACTACCCGCTTCAGTTCCCGTACCTGGTGGATTCTGCGAGATTTCAACAGCTATAATAAATGCTCTAAACAATGCAGGTTTTGCATTTGAATTCGCTGAATCAAATACCGACATTACTACGTGTCAAAAAGCTGGACTTGGTGAAACTCCAGGATTCTTTATCACTTCATCGCAATTTACAGTTGTAAATATAGGTGGAGATGATTGCAATGGTGGAAATCCAGCTGTTGCTGAATTTGAAGATCCTGAGTGTAATTAATTAATAATTCTTCTAGGTGGATATATTAGCGTCCACCTAGAACTAAATTCATAAATATGAAACTCTTATATATAAGTTTTTTTGTTTCCTTGCTACCTTTTCTTTTAAAATCTCAATCTTGTTTTGAAGATGGACTTTCTTTAAGTAATCAAATTGAAGCCGAAAATTTTTTGTTAGATAATCCAAATTGTTCTATTATTGAAGGCGATCTTAATGTCTTTTTTTCATCCTTGGAAAATCTAGATGCCCTTCAAAATATTAAAGAAATAAAAGGTAATCTTATTATAAGTGAGTCTCATAACCTGTCTTCACTAATTGGCTTAAAAAGATTAAATGCTATAGGTGGAAGTTTAATTGTCAGTGACAATAATAGTTTACATGACTTATCAGGTTTAGATTCATTAACTAGTATAGACGGTAGTCTAATAATCGAGAACAACCAAAACTTACAATCGATTAAGGCTATAGAAAATCTGTCGAATTTAAAATCTACATTAAAAATTAGCGGAAACTCTACTCTAGATTCGATTTCTATGACAAGTCTGACAGACACAATAAGTTCGATTGACATCACTAGTAATTCTGAACTTCACCATATTTATATAGATGGCAATTTGAAATCTATAGAGGGCTCACTTAGAATTGACATAAATCCAAATCTTTTGACCATTGAAGGATTCACAAAATTAGAAAAAATAAACAGTAATTTAACAATTTTGAATAATTCTGAATTGAAGAATGTTTCAGGATTTGACTCATTAATTAGAATTGGTGGGGGTATGAGTTTTAATGCATGTGATAATATCGAGGAAATTCCTTCATTTAACAATTTAGTTTACAGCAAATCGATTCAGATAGCCTTGGATAGACTAAAAATAATTGATGGATTTTATAATCTTCGAGATACAATAGATGACTTAATCATTCTTAGGTGTGATTCATTAAAATCAGTAAATGGATTCAATAAAATTAGCCATGTAAAAACTAGAGTGCTCTTTGGAACCACAAAAGATTTAATTAGTATTAACGGATTTGATGATTTAGTTTCCACGAGATATTTGCACCTTGACTACTGTCCAAATTTAAGTACTATAAATGCATTTGAGAGCTTGGAAATTATTGATTCGACGTTTCTAATTGGAGGCTGTAATAGTTTAAAGAATCTAGATTTTGTCCAATCATTGAAAAAAGTGGACGAGATAATTATAAGATCAGCAACGACTTCAATAATTACAAACGGAATTGACGATATAGAGGGATTATCCAATATTGATGTAAATTATCTTACAAGCCTTAATATTTCTCATTGTCCTAATCTGTCTGTCTGTGCGTATGAGTCAATATGTAGTTATCTAGAAGAATCAAATACAAATTACTTTATTGAAAATAATGACTTTGGTTGCAATTCTAGAGAAGAAATTTTAGAAGCTTGCGAAATGGTCAGTACAGATAATATTATGAACAGCCATATAACGATTAATTTGTACCCTAATCCTGCCACTATTGTAATAACAATTGATTGTTCAGAAAAAATAGAAAAAGTTGAAATTCATGAAATCAATGGGCAAAAGGTTAAAGAATTGATCATCCATTCAGCTCAAATTGATGTATCTGATCTTAAAAATGGACTTTATTTATTAACTCTTAGTACAAATGATGGAATCTATACAAAAAAGGTAACTATCACTAACAATGAGTGATGATGGAAGAGTTCGTACCTCACTCCTCCACATACTCTGAGCCGTTACCGCCAATACAGAAATAACAGTATCAAAGAATAAGATATAATGAAGAAAGTATGAACAAACTTCAATTCGATGAATTTTTAAGATCAATTACAATTAGTAAAAATGATACCTATACAATTTTACTTGGAGCGGGTTGTTCAATAAGTTCTGGAATTCCATCAGCTAATGATTGCATATGGGACTGGAAAGGAGCAATTTATAAATCTAATAATCCATCCAATTCAGATTGGATAAATAATTTTAGAAATCCAAAGGTTCAAAAAACAATCCAGACATGGTTAGATAACCAAGGGACATTTGTTGAAAAAGGATCAAATGAAGAATATTCCTACTATGCAAAGAAGTGCTTTCCAATAGACTCTAATCGAAGACAATACTTTCAAAAGATTTGTTCAAACATTAAACCAGCAATTGGATACAGAGCTATACCAATTTTAGTCAAGCAAGGCATGCTTGATTCCGTATGGACAACAAACTTTGATGACTTGGTGTCAAACTCTTGTATCATTGGTGGTGTTCAAGGAATTGACATATCGTTAGATACAGTTGACAGAATTAATCAAAGAACTCAAAGTAAAAACGAATTACCAATTATTAAACTTCATGGTGACTTCAAATATGGAGAATTAAAAAACACAAATGAAGAGTTGCAAGTTCAAGACGAAACTTTCCGAAACAAGCTGATAGATTACTTAGGAGATAAACACCTGATTGTTGTTGGGTACAGCGGAAGAGATAATTCATTGATGTCCGCATTGAAAGATGCATATTCAAAAAAAGGTGGTGGGATGCTTTTCTGGTGCGGATACCACGACAACCTAAGTGCTCCTGTTTCTGAATTAATAAAACATGCTAAGGAAAATGAAAGGGAAGCATTCTATATCCCAACGGATGGTTTTGATACGACAATTCTTAACATTGCAAAATTAGTAGTAGAGAATAATGCCAGCTTAAAACAAGAACTCTCAGAAATCCAAGAGGTTGGTGAAATAAATGATTCATTCACACCATTCGATTTAAAACCTCCCAGAATAAACAAAGTCCTAAAGAGCAATTGTTTTCCATTGAAATTCCCAGAAGAGGTTCTTGTATTTGATGGCATAATAGAAGCCAAACCTTGGGACACAATTAATTCAATAGCATTACAACGAAATGATATTTCCGCAATACCATACCAAGGGAAAATTTGGGCTTTTGGAACTGTCGAAGTTCTTAAAGAAGCGTTTGAAGGGATTATATCTGGAGACATTACAAGAAAACCTTTAACTGATACGAGAATACATAACTCAGGAATTAATTCCTTGATGCTGTCTTCAATATGTAAGGTCCTTACTGCGACAAAGGAACTCAAGACAAATTTCAGAAATAAAATATGGTCTAATGAATATCAAACAATAGCGAATACCCAAGTATACAATGCTGTTAAACTATCATTAGAAAAAATAAGGGGTGAGTTCTATTTAACATTGAATCCAAGTTTTCACATAAATGATGATACTCATTCAAAAGATTTAATGCAGCGAATTGGTTTAGCATTCTACCATAAAATATGGAATAGTAAGTATAACGATTACATAAAAAAATGGAGTAAGTTATTGTTCACTCATGATAAGTTTGAACTTCCTTTAAATTCAGGTAGTGGCTTTAATTTTGTAATTGGCAAAATTCCTCTTTTTACAAACATCTGTGAATTATCCAACAGCTACACAAACAAGCACAATGTCCCGAACAAATACATAAAACTTAAAGGAGTACAATTCAAAGAGTCAGAACTGGTTTTTTCCACAAAACACGGAAATAACCATACCACAGATACACATCCAATGAGAGGCTTACTAAATAATAGGCCTTTCGAAACAAGCCTAAATACCTTTCTTAGTGACAGTATACAATTAGGGGTTATTTGTCCAGTTTTAGATGCTGATGGTTTCTATAAATTCCTCTTAAAGCAAAACCAAAAAATTCCAAAGTTTAGTGAGAAAGAGGATTACATAATAGATTTTGAGGGTTTTTATAATACCTACGGATTGAGTTTGAATATTCCAGAGCCAACGTCTTCAGATTGGTTAACCTTGGCGGAACCAGTTAAACAGGACATTAAGGAAATAGCTCATGAAATTAAAAGAAATATATGTGAACAGATATCGCAATTAAAGACTTCAGGTAATCAAAAGGTAATCGTAATATTCATCCCAGAACGATGGGACAACTTCACAAGTTATCATGAAGAAGGCGAGTCTTTTGATTTACATGATTATGTTAAAGCATATTGTGTCGAGAAAAGAGTTACCTCACAATTTATCAGAGAAAAAACTATAAAGGATAGTAGACAAAGCTGTCAAATAAACTGGTGGCTCTCGCTATCTTATTACGTAAAATCGTTAAGAACGCCTTGGATACTTAGTAACATAGATAAATCAACAGCATTTGCAGGAATTGGCTACAGTGTTGATTCTAAGAAAGATGACAAGGCCCATATTATATTGGGATGTAGTCATATATACAGTTCTTCTGGAGAAGGTTTAAAATATAAATTATCCAAAATAAGTAATGACAGAATTGAATGGAGATATAAAAAACCACACTTAGGTTATGATGACGCTTATGAATTTGGGAAAAATGTAATTAATCTTTTCTATGAGTCTATGAATGAAATCCCTAAGAGAGTAGTTATACATAAAAGAACTTTTTTCACAGAGGATGAGAAGAAAGGAATACTTGATAGTCTTTATGACAATACAAACATAGAATCAGTTGACTTAGTTGAGATTAATTTTGAAGATGATATAAAATATGTCTCAAGTAAGATACGTGATGGCAAGACTCAAATAGATGGCTTTTCAGTCTCACGTGGTACTTGCATACAAATATCAGCATCTCAAGCATTTTTATGGGCACATGGCGTAATACCATCAGTAAACAATCCAAGGTATAATTTTTACCCAGGAGGTAGATATATTCCTAAACCACTTAAGTTGATTAAACATCATGGCAATGGAAGTTTAGAGCAAATCGCTAATGAAATTTTAGGACTAACAAAAATGAATTGGAATTCACTTAACATGTATTCTCAATTACCAGCTACAATTTCATCTTCAAGTGATATAGCTCGAATAGGAAAACTTATAGAAAATAAGAGCAAAATTGAATACGATTATAGGTATTTTATATAGTAATGGAAGTACTGGCGGTAACAAGGCATGATCAGGGAATGCCTCCTTCGTCAGCACTCCCGATATGCCCACTACGTTGGCCATGTCCAACTGAAATACAATCACAGTCCAATAGACATCGTAGCATTGGCTTTTGTGGTAGACAATGATTATATTCTTTTGAGTTATCTTTCATTAAAAAAACGAATTAGTAATCGAAAAAGAATTTTATGGTATACGATGATTTAATGTATATTCATTTAGCAACTGTATACCTTGTTTCATAATCGGAACAGTATTATTGTTGATTAAGAAAGGAACAACATTACTCAAAACGGCTGGACGAATCTATATGATATTGATGTTGATTACAGCCATTATAACGTTGTATATGCAAGCACAAGTTGGACTAAGAATGTTTAATCATTTTGGGTGGCTACATTGCTTTAGTATTTTAACTATATATACAGTTCCAACTGCTTATTTCGCTGCAAAAAAAGAAACATAAAATCTCATAAGAGAAAAATGATATTGCTTTATTTCGGTGCTATTATAATAGCTGGAGGATTCACTTTTTTTCCAGGAAGATATTTGTACGAAGTTTTTTTTGGTTAAGAATGAAAAACTAAAAAACGAGAGAGAACAATGTTTATAAAATTATAACTCCCATTCGGTCGCAATGGGCTACATATACCAGACGATGAACATACCCATAATTGTATGGCTCTCTTTATTTCTGAACTATCCTAAGTTCTCTTTGGGTACTTTTTCAAGTTACATATTATTTAGCGACCAAAAATTTCATAAGTCTAGTTTCATAATCTGTACTTATTTGGATACAGTACACTCCATTCTGAATCGATGATACGTCTAATTTATAAATTCCTCCATTTGAAGAAATTGAAATATCAACTATTTGCCCGTTTAGATTATAGACAATCGGTATAGATTTGAGCGCTTTATCTACTTCTAGTGTTACTTCGTCACGGGCAGGGTTAGGATATACTAGAGCCGATAAGTTTACATCTTTCACGCTAGATAATACGCCTATTTCAAATGGTCCAAACGTCCCAGAGCATCCATTCGCATCTGTTATGATTACACTATACGAACCGGAACCGATGTTGTCTAGATTTTCTATATCGAGTATATTGCCTTGATTATCTGTAAGTTCGATTGTGAATGCAGGTGTACCCCCTATGACATCAAAACTAATGCTCCCATCTTCAGATTCCGGATTACTAGCATCGATAATGACTATGTTTTCGATAGTTATTTCCTCAGGTGATGTTATGTCCATATCCACGATTTGTACGATGCAGTCATTGGCATCTGTAGCGGTTACAGAATATTGACCTACATCTAGACCAGATATAGATGATCCTATAGCACCATTACTCCATTCGTAATCGATAGGGTCAACTGCACCGTCCAAAATTATCTCTATACTACCGTCAGCAGCTCCGAAACATGATATATCAGATATAGTTGCTGTAGATGTTACATTGCAATCTCCATTATTTATAGCTATTGATACTTCTGCAGTACATCCATTGGCATCTGTCACTGTTAGAGAATAGGTGCCAATCATCAAATTCGAGATTGACATTGTGGTTTCTCCATTGCTCCATAGGTAGGTATATGGTTCTACTCCGTTTATAGGTGCTGCAGTGGCTGTACCATCATCAGCTCCATTTTCAGATAGATCTGTTGTGGTCACATTAGGATCTATAGCTAGAGGTGCATCTAGTGTATATTCTATGGTTGTACTGCACTCGTTACCATCTGATATAGTAAGTGTATAGTCTCCAGCACCAATATTTGAAATCGAACTGGTGTTATCACCTGTACTCCAGAGGTAAGTGTATACTCCATTTCCACCACTTGCGACGATATCTATACTTCCATCATCACTATCACTACAAGTCGGTAAGATGGATGTTGCTATGGCAGTTATTTCTGTAGGGTCATCTAGTGTATAGTTAGCAACCTCTGTACACTCATTTTGATCGGTTACAGTAAGAGAATAATCGCCTTGTTCTAGATTTACCAATGCAAGAGTCGTATCATCCGTGTTCCATAAGTAACTCAGCGTCCCAGTTCCACCAGAAGCCATCAAGTCGATCATACCCGTAGATTCTCCAGGACATAGCGGGGGTGTTATATTATTAATATCAATACTAATCGGATCTGGTTCAGATATTACAAATTCTATTTCTTCGTTACATCCCAGTTCGTCGCTGAGTACTACACTGTATAAGCCGGGAACCAAATCGGTAATTAATGATTCCGTAGATCCTGTATTCCAAATTATGCTAAGAGGACCCGTGCCTCCTTCTGGAGATATGAGTATAGTACCATCATTTTGATCATGACAAGTTATATTAGTAATCATCTCATTGGCAACAAAAGGGGATGGTCCAAGAATGTCAAAACTGATCACCCCATCACACCCGCCAACATCTGTGACGGTGACAGAGTAAGTTCCAGCTGGGAGATTTTCTTCTGTTGCATTCATGCCTCCATTGGACCATGCGTATGTATAATCTCCAACTCCGCCCTCCGCAGATATGGTCGCTGATCCATTACTTTCGTTACTGCATGTATTATTTACCACGTCATTTACGGCCAATAATATTCCTTCTACATCATTAAGTGCTGTTTGCGCTTCAGCTGTACATCCATTGGCATCTGTTACTGTGACACTGTAAGTGCCTGATGATAAATCATTTATTACTTCATTTACTGATCCATTACTCCATTCGAATGCGTAATCCGCTGTGCCTCCATCACCAAATGCAGATAGGGAGCCGTCAGTATTGCCACAATTTGGTTGATTGATGACTACGATTCCAGCGCTTAAGACGGTTGCTGGTTCATTTATTTCTACACTCGCAGAAGACTGACATTCATTTTCATCAGAGACGGTAACTGTGTAGGTGCCCGGTGCAAGGTCAGTCACTATGCTTCCTTCTTCATTATTGGACCAGATATATACATAGGCTCCTGTACCTCCAGTGGCTATTGCAGTAGCTGTGCCATCTTGACCACCATTACAGTTTACATCAATTGAGCTGATGTCAATGATGATTTCCGATGGATCATCGATTGTTATTTCTATCTCATTGCTACATCCTTCACTATCGAATACTTCTACCAAGTAAGATCCTGCAGGTAGATCAGTAATAGTGCCTCCTGATGGATTACCTGTGCCGCCAGTCAACCATGAATATGAAAATCCACCATTTCCGCCAGTAGCTTCTACAGAGATACTACCGTCAATGTTGCCATTACAGCTTGGCGGATTACTCCCCAAGATATTTATGACTATTGGCTCTGGTTGTCCTATGGTAATAGGAATTTCTTGGGTACATCCATTTATATCTGTAGCGGTTACATTATAGATGCCGGACGAAAGATTGTTCTGGACGGCACCTGTGATTCCTCCACCCCAATCGTAATCAAAACCACCATTCCCGCCCGTAGCGGAGACTTCGGCTGCTCCTGATGGAGTATTATTACAAGTAGCATCAGATTGAGATAAGATAGTAAGAGTAATCTCTGAGGGAGCAATAATATCGACTGAGACCGTTATCGATTCATTGCTATCATCCGTTACTGTTACTTGGTGCGTGCCACCAGTCAGCATTATAGCGGTTGCACTTGACTCTCCATTGTCCCATTGGTACATATATCCTCCGCTACCACCTGCGGCATTTACTGTAGCGCTTCCGTCCGCAGAATCGCTGCAAGTAGCCTCTGTTATATTGGAGAATGTAGCAGTCAATGGATCTACGGAACCACTTATTACAGTACTTATGCTAGAAGCTACAAATTTATCCTGACTATTGCCATTGGCGCCATTTGCAAGTATAGTCCCTATATACAGTGTGATAGGCCCATCAGCAGATGCAGGTGCTGTCCAGTCTATGTCATAGGTTACAGTATTGTCTGGCTGGAAGTTTTTTGCTGGTTGATGACCGATATAGGATTTACCTCCTGAGATCTTTACGCTTGTGCTACTTTCTGATGGGGCTACTGAGAAAGTACCTCCATTAGCCAAGTTTTCCTTTAGAGAGACCATCTGAAAACCCGCTCTAGAGGCATTCAATGCTGGACTAGTATCCATGATGGTTACCGTAAGGGGATATGTTTGATTAGGATCGACAGATGAAGGCAATCCGGTAATAGTAACCGTACCATCTAGATTTCCTCCTGGAGAATGACACTGAGTACATGCGCTGTCGTTTGGTCCTCCAGTATACCCGTTTCCATTAGAATTATTTACTGGGTGTGAGCCACTAAATGCAAATAAGATTAGTACGCAAAATATCGAAAATCCGATGGTTGCTTTTTTATTGACGTATCTCTTCATGTTTACTTTTTTCTAAATGAGATGTAATGTAATAATTCGTTATATATTACAAGCTATAAACTAGCTATATAAATCAAATATTTGTCTTTGTGAGAAAGTGATATTGATTCTTGGATAGGGTAGTAGATTGTTTTCTGTCTCTAATTTCCTAGTGATGATGGGATTTTATACCCGATCTAGTACTTCCGACCTCCAATATGAAGCTCCAGCCATTATTGCGAGCGTACGGTCGCCAAACAGGTTATATAATAACATTTAATCGACTTGGTTCATTTTATAAAATTGGAAGAGCAAATTGATCTAGAATTTTGGAATCATCGATACAGGGTATCAAGATATCCGCCGCTCTGCATTGACAGGTGATTCAAATTGGTAATCTATATTTACGATGAACTTACAATAAAGTGTTAAACTTAGTTTAGAGTACTTAATCATCAATGATATTGATACATTTGGATTATAAAAATATAATTTATGTATAATATTTTAGAGAGCGTATCACAGATGATTTTACTCGTGGGTTTTACAATCCTGTTTTCTTCTTGTCAAGAGCAAAAGAGACCAGACAGTAGCGTAGGCGTGCTTTCGCAGAAGGTAGAGTCCTCCATCGAAGTCATTACAGGAGCTCAAAATATAGCAGAATATCATCCACTTATCAAGGACAAAAAGGTAGGAATGGTGGTCAACCAAACGAGCATCATCGGCGATGGGCATTTGGTTGATTCTCTTCTTAAGTTGGAGGTGGATATAAAAATGATTTTTGCCCCTGAGCATGGATTTAGAGGCGATGCGGATGCTGGGGAGCAAGTCAAGGATAGCAGAGATTCGAAAACGGGGATACCTGTGGTCTCTCTGTATGGAAAAAAGAAAAAACCGACGAAATCTGATTTGTCAGGTATTGAAGTTATGGTGTTTGATATCCAGGATGTGGGAGCTCGGTTTTATACATATATTTCTTCTTTGCATTATGTGATGGAGGCATGTGCAGAATCCAATATCCCAATACTAATATTAGATAGGCCCAACCCCAACGCACATTATATAGATGGTCCTGTACTGGAGATGAAGTACAAGTCATTCGTGGGGATGCATCCGGTGCCTGTAGTATATGGGATGACGATAGGTGAGTATGGCCAAATGATCAATGGGGAAGGGTGGCTAAGTAATGGACTGAAAGCTGATCTGACTGTTATCAAAAACCGCAATTATGATCACAATACTTATTATAATTTACCTGTAAAGCCTTCCCCAAATCTTCCTAATATACAATCAATATTGCTCTATCCTTCTCTATGCTTTTTCGAAGGCACTGTGATGAGTGTTGGTAGAGGTACCGATACGCAGTTTCAAGTCATTGGACATCCAAGATATAATAGTGGTACTCATAAATTTACTCCCAAATCAGGACCTGGCTCAAAATATCCAAAACATGAGAATAAAGCCTGTCTCGGAGTAGACTTGACCCAGAAGACAAAGGGAGAATTATTTGATTTTGGTAGACTTGATCTTTCTTACTTATTGGATTCATATTCAAATTTACAATCACAGGGAATTCCATTTTTTAATGATAATAACTTCTTTGAGAAATTGGCTGGGACATCGAATCTACGCAGTCAAATTAAGAATGGGAAAAGCGAGGAAGAGATCAGAACTAGTTGGGAGCAAGACATTGCTGATTTCAAAAAAATAAGAAAGAAATATCTCCTTTATTGAACCTTATAAATGGTATCCCGCCTAAATTCTTAACAACCATTTAACTGAAATATTGGTTACATTCCTAGACGATAGATGTTATACATATGTATCGTATAAAAATCAAGTTTATGAGAAATATTCTAACAATACTGTTTTTAGCATTGACCTCCTCTGTGGTCATCGGTCAATCTATGACTTCTGCAGCTGACAATGATCCCGCTGCGAAAAAAATCCTAGATAAGTTAAAGAAAGAATATGACACGTATCAATCCATGGAAGTAGATTTCGATCTCATTCTTGAATTGCCAGGTCAAGAATCTGAAACTCAAAAAGGATTGGTCATTCAGCAAGATGAAAAATTCAAGCTTCAGCTAGACGATAGATCCATTTATTCTGACGGAGAATATGTATGGCTATACGTAAAGAAAAACAATGAAGTCCAGATCAATGATGCGGATATGGGGGACGAGGCAAATATGTTGTCACCAAAAGATATGCTGAAACTATATGAATCTGGAGAGTTTGTATATGCTATAACCGCGGAGCCATTATTAGATGGTAAGAAGGTAACTCAGATAGAATTCAAGCCATTGGACAGAGATAGTGAGTTTTCCAAAATGACGTTGTATGTCTCTAAAAAGACAAGTGAAATGGTCCAAATGAAAGTTTTTTCCAAGGATGGAGGTAGATATACCTTAAAAATTAACGATATTGCAGCAAACGGAAAATATAGCCCGGAAGTATTTAGATTCGACGAATCATTGTTTCCAGGAGTACATATAGAAGATCTGAGGATTGATTAATAGAACTATTCTCAGTTTACCAACCGTAGCGATTCTTAAGTAATTAGGAATCGCTTTTTTTATAATAAATTATTAGTAGGGAAATCCGAAAATAACGAATATCCTTATTCCATAACAGTTTTTCTAATTACTTCTGCTTAAGGGCTTCTAAAGTGACGCGCGTTTGCTTTGCAAGCCATTCTGACTAAAACAAGGTTCTATTTTTAACGAAAATTAATCTCCGAAAAACTACACTGACTAAGGCCGTTTTAACTTATTTCAGCAACTTTATAAAATACCTGAATCCAGAAAGTGACCTTACTCATGAACATCCCTTAGTACGAGTTGATTTCTAAGATGATATGACTCGGGCATAGATTTGCTTAATCTCAGTACCTTAAGAGGTTAATTACGTAAAGTACGGATGGATGCATTTCAGTTTTTTCTTGTCGAATTTTTAAGAATAGTTTTGTCAATGTCTTCAAAGCGATTAAGTACTGATGAATAGTCAACATTTTATGATTTATTAAGAACATAACTTATAAAATTCTATTTAATATTATATTCGCATTTCGATCAAATATTGGTCTACCCAATTAGTATAAATATAGGGTTGAACTGAGAATCGAGGACTAATTTTATACAATAAATAAAATCTACAGGTATGGGAAATGCTAAATTTAATATTGACAGATACGATTACTCATTAGAAATGCAGGCAACTGACGAAGGTGTAAGGTCAAAAACTTTTGCTTGCATAAGTTTATTCTCAAATGGTAAGAATGTAGCAGATCTGAACTTTTTAGTTCCAGGGGAGATACCTTCTAGAAAATACTTCGCGGGAGAACAATTGAACATAGACTTGATATATGAGAAATTGGCACCGACTATAGATATGTTGCGACATGAAAAGCCTTTGAGATTATTGGTCTGGCACGGAGGAACGCACGACGAGCCTACGCACATAGAGGCACGATTAGATACTGGAAATCTAGAAGAAGTCGGTAAAAAATAAAAATACACAAGATATCTACAATACCAAGATTACTAAAATGCGGTGCAATTTGTACCGCATTTTTGCTTATATGATACCTATTCTCAAGAATATGAATATTTTATATAGAAATATATAGATATGTACAGTAATTTTGGCAATTTCGCAGCCAATTATGATGGAAGACATTACAGAATTAAAATCATATCTCTCAGTTCCTAGAGATATTACATTGATAGCTCACAGAAATCCTGATGGTGATGCATTAGGAAGTGCGCTTGGATTGAGGCTTTATCTTGAGAGAAAAGGACATTTCGTCAAGGTGGTCATGCCTAGCGAAAGTCCCAATATATTCTCTTACTTACCACATTTTTATGACGTTGTTGTATTTGATCTCAGTCATGATAATGCGAGAGCGGCACTAAAAGAAGCTGATTGTATATTTTGTCTTGATTTTAATGGATTGGATAGAGTAGATAAACTTGGTGCTACAATTCAGGAATCCGAAGCGGTAAAAGTGCTAATAGATCATCATCTAGATCCAGAACCATTTGTCGATCATATGTTTTCGGATACAGAGGCCAGTTCTACTTGTGAGCTTGTATACAACTTCATAGAAGATATGGGGGATGCAGGATTAGTAGATGAAAAAATAGGTAATTGCTTGTTTACTGGTTTGATTACTGATACCGGATCTTTCAAATATAATACACGACCGAATACTTACACTGTTGCGGCCAAGTTGAAAATAGCAGGGGTGGATGATTATCTCCTCAATGATACGATTAGCAATAGCCTCAAACCAAAGAATCTTAGACTGCTTGGTCATTGTCTGGCCAACCGTATGGAGATCATTGAAGAGTATGGAGCCGCATATATATATCTGACGAAGAAAGACTATGCGGAATTT
The DNA here is from genome assembly GCA_938007965.1 of uncultured Saprospiraceae bacterium. Lineage (GTDB taxonomy): Bacteria > Bacteroidota > Bacteroidia > Chitinophagales > Saprospiraceae > CAJXUU01. Next base: position 51,383 of record CALLMH010000052.1, read on the forward strand.
GATATACAGAGAGGCGATACAGAGGGTATAGTCAATTACTTATTGATGATGAAATCAATAAAAGTAGCGGCATTCATAACCCAACAGCCGAGTATAGTAAAGATCTCACTAAGAAGTAAAGGAGATATATCTGTACAGAAAATAGCATCTGAAAACTTTAATGGAGGTGGGCATAAAAATGCATCTGGAGGTGCGCAATATGGATCTCTTACTGATGTTATAAACAAATTCAAGAAAGCGATCCCAGAACATTTGCCAAAATTAGAAGTTTGATAGAGTACCATTTCGATGGTAGTGTTTTTTCACGAATGATAAATAAAATAAATTGAATAAAATGTTGAATAGGATATTAATCTGTTTTGTAGTTATCTCGATGGTAGCATGTGGACAAACAGGAGAAAAAGAAATGATTACACCAAGTGGATTTCCTTACACTCATAGTAAAGTAGGAACTGAAAAAGTAAATCCAGGGGATTTTATATCATTTACACTAAAAATAGAAGGTAGCGATGGAAGAGTATTGCAAGATCTACCAGAAGGTCCTAACATGCCAATCATGCAGATGCCAACAGCTGAAAACCCGCTATCCCAGACCAATCCTATATTGGAAGCAATGGAGGAGGCTAGCCTAGGTGACACATTTGTAATTACTATGCCGATCGATTCTCTTCCAAATGTAAAGAGCAATCCTCAATTTGCAGGTCTAGAATATCTCCGATATACTAGTGTCGTAATAGATATACAGGATGAAGCGGCTAGAAAGGCAGCTGATGAAGAAAAAAGACTAGAAGTAGAAGCAGCTATTGCAGCAAATGCGAAAAGAATTCCTGAAATAGATGAAATGTTGATTACGACTGTTAAAGATTACAAAAGTGGTAAGCTCAAAACAGAAACACTCGATAGTGGATTAAAGTATGTAATCCACAACCCAGGAGATGGCGTGCAAGCTGAGAATGGAAAACAAGTATCCGTAGATTACTATGGAGTAACGATGGACAATAAGATGTTCGATAACAGTTTCAGAAGAGGATCACCGTATACATTTACCTTGGGTAGAGGTGAAGTAATCAAGGGCTGGGATCTAGGGATTCCATTGCTGAAGACTGGCGGTAGTGCGACACTATTCATACCGTATCAATTGGCATACGGAGAAGCGGGTAGTCCACCCAATATCGGACCTAAAGCTGAACTCGTATTCTACGTCGAGTTAAAAGACGTAAAGTAAGTTAGCTGTTAATTTTGTTGAAGTGCTAAAGCATATTGGACATTACGCGTCTATTTGCTTTAGCACTTTGTGTTTTTATGAATCATCTTATCTTAGTATTTTTAATCTAATCAGTAAAAAATGACAACAGATCAACTCAATGAAATGAAGGAGCGGTTAGTCTTGATAAGAGGCTATCTGGATGTGGATAGGCGGTTGTCAGAGATAGATGAGAAAGAACAGTTAAGTATGGATCCTAATCTATGGGATGATCCCAAGAAGGCTGAACTATTACTCAAGGAACTAAAAAGTCACAAGAACTGGGTCGCTAAGTATAATAAGATAAACGAAATCGTAGAAGATGCAGAAGTACTCCTAGAATTTCAAAAAATGGGAGAAGCGACGGAAGAAGAAGTAGATACCAGATATAAACAAGCGCTAGCCATCATCGAAGAGGTAGAATTCAGGTCTACGCTCAATCGAGAAGAAGATGAACTGTCTTGTTTATTAGAAATCAATGCCGGTGCTGGAGGTACAGAGGCTTGTGACTGGTCTGAAATGCTCTATCGAATGTATGTTAGATACGGAGAGCAGAATGATATGAAGGTAACAGAACTCAATAGGGTAGATGGCGAAGTAGCAGGTATCAAGAGTGTAACCTTACAACTAGAGGGTGAATATGCATACGGACTACTACAAGGGGAAAATGGAGTACACAGATTGGTCCGTGTCAGTCCGTTTAACGCGCAAGGGAAGCGGATGACATCATTCGCATCTGTATTCGTCCATCCAATGATAGATGATAGTATCGAGATAGAAATCAATCCTGCAGACATAGAGTGGGATACATTTAGAGCTTCTGGTGCAGGAGGTCAACACGTAAACAAAACCGAATCTGCAGTTAGAGTCCGTCACTTACCATCAGGTATTACAGCGGAGTGTCAGGAAGGGAGATCCCAACTTCAGAATAGAGAAATCGCCATGCGTATGCTTAAATCTCGACTGTATGAAGTAGAGTTAGAAAAGCAGAGGGCCGAAAAAGCCGAAATAGAGGCAGGTAAGATGAAGAATGAGTGGGGTAGTCAGATCCGCTCATATGTATTAGACGATAGAAGAGTAAAAGACCACAGAACTAAGGCTGAAAATAGAAATACGGATGCTGTTCTTGATGGAGACTTAGAGCTATTTATAAAGGCTTATCTGATGTGGAAATAGATTTATATGTATGGTGGCCAATGAAGTCTATCTACTAAAAACCATATCATCACACAATTGTACTGTTTTCCTTACTTCTAAACTACCATTTTTAAAATACGATTTTAAAATTGTCATTGATTGTTCTTATTTAATACGATAGGATCTTGTCTCAGTAGATCAACAAGTGTTTGGTAGATCTCTGGAAGGGATCGCTGAAATGCCTCGGGCTGTTCGAAAAAAGTTTCAATACACACGGCAAACATCTCTTTCATGTTAATACCTCCATAGTTTTTGAGAAATTTATTGTTTCCGCTCCTTATGACATGCATCTTATTGAATGCTAGTTCTGCCCAGATAGCCCATTCTATCTTCTTGAAAAACCAATTGAATATCTCATCAAATCCATTCTCAGCTTCTATGACGTGAGCCATCTCATGAAGTGCCACATTCACTGCATCATTGGGATATCTAAAACCCTCGACTACATCTTGCCAGGAGAAAAAAATTGTTTCATTATCAAAATCGATATGGCCAAGAAATGGCTCGCCATATCCAGGATACATATACCTATACGGCTTTACGACTATGTTGGTGAACTTCGTCGGGAGATAGTTATTAAGACCAAATGTAATCTGAATGATAGAACTGCCAATTACAGCACGCATTTCTCTTGTCACTTTTGGGAACTCCACCGAGCTGAATGATAAGATATTGAGAAGATGGTATAGCCTAAGTCGAAATAAGCTTCGTAGACGATCATTAAGCATCACATAGTAAGATGAATAGTGCATGAGAATCTTGTGATATTCTAGATCAATTGATTCAGGAACTGTCCTATGTATATGTTTTATGTAAAATGCTTTCATCGCGTTATGATTATCCTACAGATCTAGATTGATGACGTATATATTTTATTAAGTGCTACCGTAAACAAAGAGAAAACATTGGGTTTAATTTTGTTAACCATAAATATACTAATTGAAGTTTGGTTAATATATTATTTAATAGAAGATAATTATACCTTTCGAAACCTCTTACCTACATTCGTAGTATCATCAGATTATGAAATTAATTATGAGAAATATATTGATAATCGGCGCTGGACGATCAGCCTGCTACTTGATTAAGTATTTATTAGACAAATCAGAAAGTGAAAACCTCTTCATTACAATAGGTGATCTGTCTTTGGATAGTGCACAGAAATTTATAGAAGGACATCCTAATGCTAGGGGGATTCTGTTAGATGTATTTGAAGCTCCACAGCGAAAAGCGGCAATAAAGGAAGCGGATTTAGTTATATCTATGTTGCCTGCACGATTCCATATTGAAGTTGCCAGAGATTGTATTTTGTACAAAAAACACATGGTGACAGCTTCATATGTAAGTGATGAGATGCAAGCCTTGGATGCTGATGCAAAGGCTCATGGATTGGTATTTATGAATGAGATTGGAGTAGATCCAGGAATCGATCATATGAGTGCCATGCAAGTCATAGATAGGATAAAGGATGCAGGTGGTAAGATGTTGATGTTTGAATCATTCACTGGTGGGTTAGTTGCACCTGAAAGTGATGATAACTTATGGAATTATAAGTTTACTTGGAATCCTAGAAACGTCGTACTAGCTGGTCAGGGTGGTGCAGCTGAGTTCATCCAAGAGGGGACTAAGAAGTATATTCCGTATCATAGATTATTTAGACGTACTGAATTTTTGGATATTGAAGGTTATGGTCGTTTTGAAGCATTGGCCAATCGGAATTCCCTAAAATATATGAGTATATACGGTCTTGAGGATATTTTGACTTTGTATAGAGGTACGATGAGGAGAGTAGGCTTCAGTAAAGCGTGGAATATGTTCGTACAGCTGGGTATGACCGACGATAGTTATACGATCGACAACTCAGAAGATATGAGTTATATAGAGTTTGTAAATCTGTTTTTACCATTTTCACCAACAGACAGTGTGGAGTTGAAGGTGAGATATGCCCTTAAGATTGATCAAGATGATATCATGTGGGACAAGCTTATAGAACTAGATATTTTTAATAGAAAAAAGAAAATTGGAATCAAAAATGCCACTCCTGCTCAAGCTCTTCAGAAGATCTTGATGGATAAGTGGACATTAAAACCTGAAGATAAAGATATGATCGTCATGTATCATAAGTTTGGCTATGAATTGGACGGCGAAAAGCACCAAATAGATAGTAAAATGGTGATGATTGGTGAAGATCAGACTTTCACAGCGATGGCAGCAACTGTGGGATTGCCCGTTGCGATGGCAGCATTAAAAATATTAAATGGTGACATCACTACTCCCGGTGTGCAGCGTCCGATTAGTAAGGAAGTCTATGACCCGATTCTAAAAGAATTGGAAGATTATGGAATTCATTTCAAAGAAAAAGAGGTAGAATATTTTGGGTATAACACGGTAGGAGGAGTGAGCGCGTAACTCTAATTGATCACAACAGTATCAAACTCACTTCCTTCGTAACATAAAGTGACGCGCGTTTGCTTCGCAAGCCACTCTGACAAAAACATGGTTCTGTTTTTAACGAAAATTAGTCTCCGAAAAACGATTCCGAATGTACAATGCATCACTTCCAATTGTAGACGGAAGTGATGCATTGCTTAATTCGATAGAGTAGAAGGCCCTTGGAAAGTCCGGTGAGCAGATTAATGATATCCAAGGTTTAGTAACAATTCTTATCATAATCTTTAGATCAAACAGATCATCGATTTTCCGGCTATTCCACTACAATCATTTTCCTAGAACCACTAAATCCATCGCCACTTACTTCATATACGACCATACCTTTCACACCGATATCCCTTGATGATACATTGATTACATTTTCACCAGCTTCATACATACTAGTCTGTCTAAGAATCAACTTGCCATCAATATCAAACACGCTGAAAGTAGCTTCACCGGCTTCAGGCATAAAGAATCCAATCTCAGTCACATCAATAAATGGATTCGGCTCATTTTGATCCAATCGGAATGCAGTTTCAGAATTCGTGGACGCATCGTTTCTCCATTCGAATTCTAGATTTTTAATCTCCAGTGTATTCATGTAGATCTCAGCAGGGACTAAGTCATTTTCGTCGATCGATAGGGTAGCCAATTCATTGGCAGACTCTACCAACATACGGAACAGTACTTGATCCTTAAATACATGTACTCCATGTTTATCAGACCAGGACATTCTTACTTTATGATTTGACTTGGCTATGATGTCCGCTGACACGTCTATCAGACCACGCTCTAATCCCTTGATGTCAAATCCAGTATTCTCAGCACCGAATTGGAAACCATATAATTTGCCATTTTCTGCAGCTCGGAATTCTATATAAATTTTACCATCGATATCTACTTTCTCTAGTATCACTTTCTGAATAGGATTGCTTCTCGGAGCGATTCCAGCTTTTGCATTGTTGAAGCTAGAAGACGCGGAGCCATTTACATCTCCGATCTTTACTGCGATCATATCTGCATCATCGATACTTTCCATAAGGTCCAATACCTGCACCTCCTCCTCATATGGGAATGGGTCTTCGGCGTTAGGGAATTCATAAACTTGATTTACGAATCTCCATGACTTGTTCTCCCAAGTATTGGTAACACCTAAGATTAATTTTCGCATCGACAGTAAATCACTTGCAGTTAGTCGCTCATCGTTATTCACATCACCAGCTATTATTTTATATGGACTATCTAAGTCTTGAAGTCCTAATATATGACGCTGCACCATGACTAAATCCAATGTACTTACTCCTTCTCTGTAATCCGTGTTTCTCTCCGCTGTAGCTTCGAAGTCATACCCTGTCGGATTATATAAGAAGTAGAACTCTCCCTCTTCATTTGAAGTATTCGTATAAGGATACTCTGGAGCAAAACTAGTAAGGGTAATATCCACTCCATTTACTGGTTCTTCCTCTTCTGTAGCCACTCTACCACTGATGATAGCTAAGTTATTCAGTGTATCCTGACATTGATCCAAGTTGTCTTGGAGGTCTAGTTGGACTATGCAGAAGTCTTTATTTCCTGCTTCATCCCAAACCCACATTTCCAATTCTATCGTCTCACTGATACCATTCGGGATATCATTACATGAGAATTCCATAGATGGTTCATAGACATCACCTGAGAATGAATATAAGAGATCACTCTGTGCTGTACAATTGTCAAAAGATGAAAGGTTGAAGTCGTTAGCCCAGATACTTATGGTACCGACATCCTGCATCAATGCTGTAGCCACATCTATACAATATGGAGTTGGTGCTTTCCCATCTCTGATTACAATATCGTATTGACAACTTCCCACATTACCGCATCCATCAAATGCTTTCCAAGCAATTTTATAATTACCAGGAGTAGCGTCTTTGATCATTATGCTAGCTTCGTCACCCACTAGTATGTCATTTGGTGTATTATCATTATAATCAAGTTCGATATCCCAATTGCCATCTGCATCTAGATCAAGCTGATATGCCCATTTGATAGGTGAGTTGATCCCGCATACAGAATCCATTGCTGTATTAGTGACTACGACATCCTGCATGCAATTTTCTGCGTTTAAATCGATAGTGATATCAGCACATTGTTGTATTTCTGGAGCGGTGTCATCAGATATCTTAACGATCTGGGTGTGCATCCATATACCTCCAGTGTTCGGATTATTTGGTTCATATTGACACCAATCGATTACCGTCCATTCTTTTATCAGTTTGTAACATACATCTTCTACAAAGTCAAATGTATCTGTAGCCACAGAATACGCTACCTGATCACAAGCACCATCAACAAAGATCGGTTCGTTCTGAGGGATATTGTCTAAGCAAGCTCCTTCCCAATCTGCTGGCCATTGGATATTACCATTAAATGGCTCTCCGGTCTCGAGAGTGATTACTTGTGTACAGAATACATCAGGTCTTCCATCTACCGTCCATCTTCTATTGATGATCGCTGCTCCACAGTTGTTAAGATCAGTTCGGAAATCTTGGTATGTTGCTGTATTATTAGAACAAGCGCCTTCTATAGTCGGCTCACCAGTTACAGCGAGATCTTCCACATCTGCATTACACTCAAGAGTAAGATCTGCGGGGCAGGTAATAGCTGGAGGTAATTTATCTTCTACAGTTACTTCTACCATGCATAGACTTACATTATCGCCCTCATTACCTATGACGCCATCCATATTGGCATCGTCCCATACTTGGAGCGCTACCATGATCGGACTTGCCTCCACGTCGGCACAACAGAATTCTACGAATTGTCCAGGGAGCGTATTCTCAGGAATTCCACAATTGTCATCCATACGGAACAGTTCTCTGCGGATTTCTGTGCAGTTATCATACGATCCAGCATCCACTGACTCTACAAACATCTTTGCTTTACCTTCAGTAGTAAGACTTACATTGATAAACTGCGTACAAGTTACTACTGGTGCAGTACCATCGAATACATTGATATTAAACTCACAGGTAGAGTAGTTGTAGCAATAATCTCGCGCCCGTACTCTGACGAGGTGATCACCTTTCTCCATATTGGTGATTGTGAATGTACCGTCCATGTTATCTACTACTGTACCACCATTGACAGATACTTGTACCTGATCCACACCTCCACAATTATCGTCTATAGTAGAGATGATATCAGCTAATTCGTATGTTCCAGTGCACGACCATGGATCGGTACTGATCGTTACATCATTTGGACAATCATGGATAGTTGGTCCCTCTGTATCTAGAATTTTGATGATCTGATAGTGCTCGATAGGATTGATGCCAATCTGTACTTCTTCACACATATCTCTGATAAACCATTTTCTCAAAATCTCATATGATCCTTCACACGAGAATAAGATTTGATCATCCCAGTTCCATGATACCATACACAGGCCATTCGTACTTAATGGTACATCGAGCCCGTTGATGGTAGGATAGCCTGTACTATCAGGATGGATTTGAGAAGGGTCATTCGCTACTAGAGCACAATCCAACCCAGTTGCTATTGTATAATCCGCGGGGAATTCAATATCTTCAGTATCGAATTGTTCGATATCTATAGTCTGAGTGCAGTTTACTACATTTCCACTTTCATCAGTCACCGTCCATTCTCTGGTGATACGGGCTCTCGGTTCGCCGCATGGTCCGAAGTCTTCATAGTCATCGAAGTAAGTCATCTGAACGTCTTGCTCACATGACAATACCGTAGGGTAGCCAGTAAATTCTGGATTTGTAGCCATATTACAACTTATGATTGTATCAGGAGCACACTCGATCTCAGGTATCAACTTTTGCTCTATCGTTACATATCCCCAGCATGAGTTTCCACTTCCTTCGCAGTCGGTGATTGTGATAATAAACGTCTGGCCTACATCTGTAAGGTCAAAAATATTATCAACTACTATTCCTGATTCTGTAGTTGCGACGATACAGTAATTATCATAGCATCCATATTGATCCCCTTCTAGAATCATGTCTGCATTTACTGTTGCCGTACAGTCAGGCCCAAGTGATAGATTGATGTTATTGTTACAAGCTAAAGTGTTATTTCCATCGTTATCAAATTCATTGACCGTTACATTGAAAGTACATGATGTACTGTTTCCAGCGGCATCGTATACAGTGATGGTTACAGGGGTCACTCCGATAGGGAATTGGAAGCCTACAGGGGGATCATAACTCACGGAGTCTATGCCACAATTATCATTCGACCCTATTGGTGCGAGAGGGAATCCGGCCCCATATCCAGGAAGTCCCATCGAGCATTCTCCAGCGTCTAGTTGTATTGTTATGTCTTGGCACAGTCCAGTAGCATCAAATATACCCGATAGATCAGGATCTTCTGTATCAATAACAGTCACATCAAATCCACATTGAGAAGTATTTCCAGCTCCGTCGGTCAATGTATAAATCACTTGAGTAGTACCTACAGCGAAGAACTCTGATGCCGATGCTCCAGCTTCTATATTGATAGGAGTATTTAGAATTACTGCATTATCATTCAAGAATACATATTCTACTGAAATATCTCCCGCCTCGCAGTTGTCTCCGATGAATGGATGTTGCCATTCGAAGGTTGCACCACAGAGCAATGTGTCATTTACGAGCACAGTATCAGTCTGACTATATGGTGCCAGTTCAGAAAGTTGTAGTGTCCATGTTGTTAATGTTCCATCATCATTTCCTGTTGCGAAAACGTCTAACTGCCAGTCTCCAAAGGCTGCCTCACCGTTGAATATATCCATGGCTTGCAACGGCTGGAATGATTCTCCATTTCCTAATGGAGCACATGTAATACTTGCTTGACTATTGGCTGCTTGATCATCTAGGTTAATATCCCAGTCTTCGCTTCCTGCGCATAATCCGTCGAATAATGTGACGACTGTACCTTCTGGAGAGGTAAGGGTTATAGTTACTTCGCTCATATTTGGATATTCTCCCTCGAGATCTATGATGTTTACATCGCTCACATTGAATACATCACTTACATTTATAATTGATGTAGCGCATCCTCCGTCAGTAAATGTAATAGGGGTGTCCGTAGATGGATAGTCACTAGTTTCTAAACCCGCGCAGTATGGTGCTTCATTATCTTGTACTATTATAGTGAAGCTACAAGATGAGGTATTGGCAGGTTCACTTTGGAGAGAACTCGTAGATCCATTGTCTGTAAACATTGGTAGTTCTGGGTTGAATTCTCCGAAGCTAAGTCCTGCACAGCTGTTTCCAATAGACCAATCATCTGAAGAGTCAGTATCTGGGAATCTATTTCTGAATATATTACTTCCTGCTATATCACCATCAAAAGTCCAGCCTGTAGGTGCATAGGCATTGATAGCTACACCATCCAATATATTATCTAGTAATCCGATGGTATATCCAGCTCCCTGATTTGGATCTATACCATCTAAGAAAACTGTGTATACTTCTCCGACACCGACCACTGTTCCATTTGGCACATTGAAGATCGTATCTTGGATCCCTTCTCTCGCTATATCCAAGCAAGAAATATCAATTGATCCAGGTCCGAAGTTGCTGATCTCTATCCCTACGTTATTGCCATCGTTCATAATCTCGGTGATCAATAATATAGGCTGGTCGATTACTTCATACGTTACGGTATTAGTACCAGTTGGAAATTTGAATCCGCTAGCATCCTCTACACCTCCCTCTATAATATTGCCATCTTCATCTGTTATCGTGTATACGACAGCCAAATTATCAGGACAATTATCTTCAATGTCAAATGGTTCAATACCATCGACAGTAGCACCGCACATTGCTGGGTCGTTGTTCACTGTTTGATCTACAGGACATTCGATAGATGGAGGAGTATGGAAGTCATTTACGATTATCTTCAATTCGCAAGTTGTACTATTTCCACAAGAATCCGTAGCGGTAAATTCTAATAAAGTAAGTCCAACTGGGAATAGATCACCAGTGCTAAGACCAGTATCATCGGTCTGCTCTACGAATGGTATTCCACAATTATCAGTAGCCAAAGGCAATGAGAAGTTTACAAACGAATTACACCATCCCTCTGGTGCGTCTACGATGACTGGTGGTCTTGGACAGTTCGTAAATACTGGTGGAGTATTATCTCCAGTACTAAAGTTCAATGTGATTGAAGATGCATTACCACATTCGTCAGTTGCTGTGAATGTTACATCTATATTCCTGCTGTCATTACAACCATCCATGAAGTTGTCGACATTATAATCATTGCTCCATACCAAAGTGCCACACATATCTGATGCAGTAGCTCCTCCTCTGTTGTTCAACCAGCTGAGAAGTTCGTCATCGTTATTTGCATTTGATTGATCACATTCTCCAGAATAGTTTTCACCACCTACGATTACAGGAGGGGTAGTATCTTCTATAGTGAAAGTGCCTTCTGTCGAAGTTGCGTTGCCACAGTTATCTGTGAATGTAAATCTGTACACTTGGATTCCTGTGATTCCACAAGAGTCCTCTTCTGTGATAAGATCCCATTCTACATTCAATGATTCATCAGAACAAGCATCAGTAGCCGCAGAAGAAGCCATACTGTCTAGCCATGCTTGAAGATCACTATCATTACCATCTCCGTCACATTCTACTACCATATTCATCGCTTCTGGATCTATCGTCGGCGATGTCGTGTCTTCTATTATAAAGATTCCTATGATCGTATCAGACACATTTCCACAAGCATCAGTTGCTGTGAATGCATATCTCATTTCATTGGTCAATCCGCATCCTTCTATTGTCGTCAGAAGTTCGGGTGTATTCCTTGTCGTAGTTCCGCATTCATCTTCCCAAGAAGCACCCGCATCATCATCTAACCATGCTTGTAATTCAGCAAGATTTCCCGCTCCATCACACTCCACAGTCATATCAGAAGCTGGATTTGTTACACTTGGTTTTGTATTGTCTACTACTGTGACCATTGCTGTTCTCTCTGTGGAGTTTCCACAGGCATCGGTTGCCGTAAATGTTACAAGTGCTGATCCTGCATTACTACCAGCTCCACATGAAGGTGTCAACATAGTGAAGTCATTGCTATAAGCTACTACGCTACAAGAATCGGCTGCTTCTCCAAATCCAACAGTTCCTAGCCACGTTTCTATTTGCATCAATGGATCATCACTATCATTACATTCGAAGGTTACATCTTGAGGATTGATAGTCCAGTATGGAGCTACATCATCCGAAATGTTGATCGTAGCGGTAGTAGACGTAGCATTTCCACATCCATCAGTTGCTGTAAATGTCACAGTTATACTTCCAGTTCCTTGACATGCTCCAGGATTTACTTGACCGTAATCATTTGTCCATATGACTTCATTACAGTTGTCAGTGGCTGTCGCTCCACCATTATTATTCAACCAATTTAGAAGTTGAGTAATGTTGTTATCGCCATCACAGACTACATCTATATCTATAGCTTGGTCTTGTATTATAGGAGCTTCTGTATCCTCTATTTCGAAAGTAGCTTCCGTGGTAGAAGTGTTTCCACAAGCATCAGTTACAGTAAATCTATAAGTTCCACCTCCAGTCAAGTCGCATAAGTCGCTTTCTTGTATCAAGTCATATTCCCAAGTTGTAGTGCCACAAATATCGGATGCTGTTGCACCACCATTCGAATCTAACCATGTTTGAAGATCCATCGTGTTTCCAGTTCCATTACACTCTACGATATTATCTATCGCTTCAGTATCGATAGTCGGTGAGGTAGTGTCTATGATGATAAAGCTTGCTATAGCAGTGTCAGACTGATTACCACATGCATCCTGTGCACTGAATGCATATATTAATTCTTGAGTGTCGCCACAGTTTTCTATAGTCTCCAATAATAAAGGTGTATTCCATGTCGTATCGCTACATATATCTGCAACACTAGCTCCTCCATTCATTGCTAACCAAGCTGTAAGTTCTGTATTATTTCCAGTACCGTCGCATTCTACTGTTTCGTCTAACGCAGGTGATGTGATCATCGGTCCGGTATTATCCACTATCGTTACATCAGCAGAAGCATCCGTAGAATTTCCACAAGCGTCAGTTGCTGTGAATGTTACGGTTAGTGTTCCCGTGCTACCACATCCGTCAGACAACATTGTAAAGTCATTCGTGTATACAACTAGAGAACAAGAATCTTCAGCTTCTCCACCGCCTACACCGTCCAACCATGCATCAATTTCGTTTAATGGATCAGAAGAACCATCGCATTCTAAAGTTAAGTCTTGTGGCAAAATTTCCCAAATAGGAGCGGCTGTATCATCTACTGTGAATGTTGCAGTAACCGTAGAAGCATTTCCACAATCGTCTGTAGCGATGAATGTCACTTGGACACCATCTGCACCACAATCACTGTCGATAGCGCCATAGTTGTTCGTCCATGTTACATTACCACACATGTCCGATGCTTGTGCTCCACCGTTGGTGTTTAGCCATCCCAAGATCTCAGCACTGTTATCGGCACCGTTGCATTCTGCTGTGAAGTCCGTAGGCTGAGTATCTATTGTAGGTGGTGTAGTGTCTTCTATTATGAAAGTAGCTTCTGCGGTTGATGAATTTCCACAATCATCAGCTACTGTAAATCTATATGTTTGACTTCCAGTAGTCCCACACGAATCAGTGGCAGTCACTAAGTCATATTCCCAGGTGAAAGTCTGACTACAATTATCTGTTGCATCCGCTCCTGCATTATCATCTAACCAAGTTTGAAGTGCAACTGTATTTCCAGCACCATCGCACTCTACGGTCATATCCATCGGTACAGGAGTAATAGTAGGATCTGTCGTATCTTCAATTGTAAATGTCGACATCGTCTGAGTGGATACATTGTCACATTCGTCTGTTGCGAAGAAAGCATAGGTATATATCAATGTTCCACCACATAATTCTTCTGTACCTATGAGTACACTATCAATATTTATAGATGCACTACATCCGTCAGTATAGGTGATTCCTGCATAGTTAACCAACCAATTAGCAAGGTCTGTCGTATTTCCAGCACCATCACACTCTACAGTTTCAGCTGTGGGTTCAGTGACTAGACTAGGAGGTGTATTGTCTACTACAGTTATAGTTGCAGTGGCAGTAGTTGCATTGTTACATCCATCCGTAGCTGTAAACGTCACAAGAGCTGATCCGGTCAATCCACATCCATCAGATAGAGCAGTGAAATCATTTGAATAGGTTACTAGACTACATCCATCTTCAGCTTCTCCACCAGCATTGATGGCCAACCAAGTATCGATTTGTCCCATGATATCAGTATCTGTACATTCGAGTGTTAAGTCTTGTGGTGCTATCTCCCATACTGGATTATCTGTATCATCTATAGTAAATGTAGCGATAGTCGTACTCGTATTTCCACAATTATCAGTAGCGGTAAACGTCACATCTACACCATCAGCACCACAATTAGAATCAATAGTGGAGTAGTCATTCGTCCATACTACACCCGAGCATATATCAGATGCTTCGGCTCCACCATTTGAATTTAACCAGCCTAGAAGGTCAGCGCTATTGCTTGAACCATTGCACTCAGCTGTGAATGCTATCGCTTGGGTAGTTATAGATGGTGGGGTAGTATCTTCTATTGTAAATGTTGCATTAGATGTTGAAGTGTTTCCACACCCATCACTTGCAGTAAATGTATAGGTCTTGGTACCGTTTGTACCACAGGAATCTGTAAAGTCAATTAATTCATATGACCAAATCACAGTTCCACAAATATCAGTTGCCGCTCCTATGTTTCCATTGGATGTCAACCATGCAGTAAGTTGTACATTATTTCCAGCTCCGTCGCATTCTACTGTTTCACTTTCTGGAGCGGTATCAATAGTCGGTGGAGTCGTATCTTCAATAGTAAAGGTTGCAAGAGATTCTGATGAATTACCGCATTCATCAGTCACTATAAATGCATAGGTCATACTATTTGTATTCTCACAGCCAGCAATATTTGATCTCATTTCATTTGAAAAAGTAAGGTCGGCAGTTGCAGAACATTCGTCAGTTGCCATAGAGCCAGCGTTGTTGCTCAACCAAGTTGCCAAGTCGGCACCATTATTTGGTCCACACTCTACTGTCATATCCATTGCTGGAATGGTAATGGTAGGCGGTGTGTTATCTTCTATAGTTACTATTGAAGTGGCAGTTGCTGTATTACCACAATCATCAGTTGCTGTAAATGTATAGGTTGTTACACCGGTATTAGCACACGCTCCTACAAATACTCCTGGATCATCGTTAGTCACTGTGACATCAGAACATAGGTCATTTGCAAAAGCAGAGGCCAGCCATTCAGTTATAGTGATGGCATTGTCTGGGTCGCTGCATTCTAGTGTGATAGGATTAGGAACTGATAGTATAGGGTCAGTCGTGTCTTCTATGACAAATAGTAAAGCAACTGGAGTTGAAGGATTTCCACACTCATCTGTAGCTACAAATTGAACTTCATAAAATCCAATATCGTCAGCACATGTTGTATTTTCAGTGAAACTCACGGAATCAAAATTATTACTCCATGTGATTGATCCACAATCTTCCGTAACATCAGCATCAGTAAGACCTCCATTATTTTGTAACCAAGATAATAGTTGTGCATTATTTCCATTTCCGTCACATTCCACAGTCATATCAGCTGGGACATTATTAATTACAGGGATGGTAGTATCTGTCAATTCGAAATCAGCAAAACATACCGAAGTATTGCCAGCATCATCAGTCGCGGTAAATTGATACGTGATTGTTTCAGTGTTTCCACATCCGCTTGTTGTATTGAATATTAAATTAGTGATGGTAATATCAGAATCACAATTATCCACAGCTGAGATTCTTGCTAAGAAATCACTTAGATCCATCGCATTCATTATTGAAGAGCATTTAGCTATTGTATCAGAAGGACACGATATTATAGGTGATTCACAATCTTCAACTAAGATATTAAACGAGCAAGAAGAACTGTTGCCTTGGTCATCACTTATTGTATACGTTACCGAACTTAATCCTAATTCAAATGTATATCCGCTTGCATCTCCATCCGTATCAGAAAGGTCAGCTGATGAAGTGACACTAGCATCAGGATTAGTAATCGAATAACTGATGGTAATTCCCGGGCAGTTTTCAGCGGATGTTATTGGAGTTATTGCTCCTGAGCTATTCCAATCACAAGTGTTCGTGTCATTACAGACTGTTATATTTTCAGGACATATTAATACAGGCGCATCATTATCTTCTACGGTGATGGTCCACATACAAGAATCTATATTTCCACAGTTGTCTTGGGCGTAGAATTTTATTTCCGTATCTCCTAGAGGGAATTCTCCTCCGGATGCAATATTGGTAGCGGCTGGTGTAACAATAGCTCCATTGCAATCCGTTGCAAATGGGGTAGAGTAGATTATTTGAGTACCACATGCGCTTGCATCCGTATTTACTGTAATGTCGGATTGGCAATTGAATAACGTCGGAGGTGTCGTATCATCAGTGTATATGATGTTGGACGTAGCGGTCTCCATATTTCCACAATCATCTGTAACGGTAAATGTTATTAAGAATGTACCGCCACACGCATCAGGTAAGTCTCCATTATAGTCTGTTGTTACATTCGTAGATCCACATCCATCTTCTGTAATAGATTCTCCCAGCCATTGATTGATTTGTGTGGCGATATCATCATCCCCACATGTAATCAAGAGATCAGCCGGTGCCATGATTGTAGGAGCAGTTTCATCAGCAATTGTATAAGTTGCAAATGCAGTATCAATATTTCCGCATTCATCAGTTGCTGTAAATAAGTACGTAGTAGCAGTTGTATTTCCACATCCTGATATGGTATTCCATAGTTCGTTGGTTACAGTAGGTGTACTACAAATATCTGTGGCAGACGCTGTTGCGATCCATGCTGCAACAGTTGTTGCTGCCGCATCCTCACATTGTACAGTTATATCTGTAGGTTCTGTCAGTTCTGGTGGTGTAAGGTCTGTTATAATTACGCTCGCTGTTACTGATTCTCTATTCATACATTCATCTTCTACAACAAATGTGTAGATTGTAGTAGTTGTATTTCCGCATTCGTCTATTGGTGTACCAGCGGAAAATGACCAAGTTAATGGTTCACTACAACCATCAGTTGCTTCCGCTCCACCATTCATTCCTGTCCAAGCATTAATTGCTGCGGCATAATCGCCATCCATTACACATTCTAGGATAAGATCTTCTGCTGGAATTGTGATCGTTGGAGCTGTTTCGTCTACGATGGTCACTGTAGATGTAGTCGTCGCAGTCCGTCCGCATTCATCTGTGGAGGTGAAAGTTACAGTGTATACTCCTGTCATTCCACACGCGTCAGCTATTGTTCCAAGACCACTATTTGTAATTGTAGGAGTACCACAATTGTCTGTTCCTGATGCTTGTGCCAACCAGCTGGAGATTATTTCTTCATTTAATTCTCCTCCACATTCTAAGGTTATTGCTGGAGGTGCTGTAATTGTAGGGTCAGTAGTATCTTCAATTGTAAATGCTGCTGAAGTTGTCGACGAAAGGCCACACTCATCAGTAGCTGTAAATACAACAGTAACTGTTCCTGAAGCTCCACAAAGATTTGATAAACCTGTAAAATTATTGGACCATGTGATATTTCCACAAAGATCAGAAGCTACTGCTCCTCCATTATTACTAAGCCATGTTAGTAGTTGAGAATTATTACCTTCTCCATCGCACTCGACGGTCATAGGTGCGGCTGGAGTATCAATCATCGGTACAGTCGTATCTTCTATGATCACTTCAGCGGTACATACAGCTGTGTTACCAGCTGCATCAATCGCTGTAAAGGTATAAGTTCTAGTTTCAGTATTGCCACACATGTTTTCTATGAAAGATACTTCGTTTACAATCGTAGGATCTGGACAATTATCTGCAAACATAGCTGTTGAAATCCAAGCGGCTATTGCAGCATCATTTCCTGTATCTGTGCATTCTAGTGTTAGATCTCCAGCTGGAGGACAAGTAACTGTTGGTTCTTCACAATCTTCTACGATTACATTGAAAGTACAAGTCGTAGTGTTACCCATAGTGTCTACTAGTGTATAAGTGACCAATGATGTTCCGAGCATAAATTCTATAGCATCCAGCCTTGGTAGACTATCTCCCATGGCGGTAGTTGCACCAGTGATCGAGTAAGAGAGATCGAAGCCTCCACAATTATCTGCAAAGATGGCATCTGTACTCATATTCGCTGTCCAGTAACATTGTCCCGTATCGTTACATTTTATAACGTCATTTGATGGACATGACAGACTTGGTTCTTGGGTATCTACTACCGTAATGTCAAAACTATCTCGTGCAGTATTTCCACAAGCATCTTCGGCTTCAAAAACTACCGTTGTCGTTCCTACTGGGAATTCAGCACCGGAGGTTAGTAGATCTCCGTCCGCATTTGCAACTTGAGTTACTATTACGGCTTCATTACAATCAGCTCCTACTGGCGTAGAGAATACGACATTGCTTTCACAATTATCAACATCTACATTGATCGTTAGATCTTGACTTATATTTGTAAATGTTGGTGGGGTCATGTCATTTTCTACGATAATCATAGCGGAGGTTGTACTCATAGCCATGCATTCATCTATTACTGTCCAGGTTACGGTGAGGTTTCCACCACAGAGATTAGGGACTGATCCATTGTAGTCATTTGTTATTGTGGTTTCTTGGCACCCTTCTGTTACAGTTACATCATTTAACCAAGGGATGATTGCAGCAGCTATATTATCACCACAAGCGACGATAAGATTTCCAGTATTGTGGATTATGGTAGGGGCTGTATTATCTTCAATTATGAATACTGCAGTGTTTATAGAATCGTTTCCACATTCATCAGTTGCAGTGAAGGTGTATGTTTCAGTAATTGTTGTTACTGTTCCAGTACAAGTAGTACTGATAGTTGGTGTATTATATGTGATAGAGACATCACCACCACAGTCATCAATTCCAGATGCTGATTCCAACCATGTGGTTCGTATTGTTTCTACGGATCCATCGCATTCTACAGTATTGGTCGCCGTCGGCAATGTTAAGTTTGGTGCGGTTTCATCTATAACAATATAGTTTGCAAATGTCGTTATTGTATTTCCACAATCATCAGAAGCTACAAATGTATATTGGGTTGTACTCGTCATACCGCATTGATCAGTAGGTGTGCCGGCTGTAAATGTCAATAGAACGTCAGCGTCGCAATTGTCTGCGGCACTCCCGTTTCCAAAAGCGGCTTCCCAAGTGGATAGCAATGCAGCTCTATCGGGAGCTGTACACTCTACGATCAAGTCAGTAGGAGGTATCATTATTACAGGACTCTGATTATCCACCAATGTTATGGTAGAACTGGCTGTAGCAGTTAGTGTGCCACAAGCATCAGTTACTGTCCATGTTACTGATACTTCATCATTACCTGTCGTACAATCTGTAGGAAGAGCATCATAGTCATTTGTTACTGTTTCTAGACCACAGATGTCAGTTGTAGTATATCCATTTAGCCAGTTTTGTACTATAGCTTCATTGTTCTGATTACCACATTCTATTATTATGGCTTCAGGTGCAATTATGGTAGGATTGGTAGTGTCTTCTATGGTAAAGGTAGCAGTTGTATTAGCGGTTAGTCCGCATTCATCGGTTGCTGTGAATATCACAGTTGCGGAACCTGTATCTCCGCAGGCGTCAGATAGGGTGGTGAAGTTATTTGACCAAGTCACAGTACCGCAAAGATCACTTGCAGCGGCTCCACCATTTGAGTTAAGCCATGATATTAGTTCTGAATTATTTCCTTGTCCATCACACTCGACTGTCATTGGCATAGCCATAATATCTATAGTAGGATCAGATGTGTCTTGAATTATTACTTGTGCAGTACAAGTTGCTGTATTTCCTGCCGCATCGGTAGCAGTAAATAAATAGGTAGTAGTAGAAGTCATTCCACACATGTGATCTACATTAGAAATCATATTTGTAATTGTAGGATCAGGACAATTATCATCAAAAGTCGCAGTAGCTAACCAAGCTGATATTGCTGCGGTATTACCCATATCACTACATTCTAAGATAAGATCCCCAGATGGAGGACAGGTCACTGTCGGTGCTTCGCAATCATTTACTACCACATCGAATGAGCATGTTACTTCATTCCCAGCAGGATCAATTAATGTATAGGTGACAGTTGATGTTCCTAATTCAAACATAACACCATCTAATCTTGGTAAACTATCTCCCATTGCAGTAGTGGCACCAGAAATTTCATATGACAAATCAAAACCTGTACAATTGTCTGCGAAAATAGCGTCAGTACTCATATCTGCTGTCCAGATACAAGTTCCACTAGCATTGCATTTCTCTACATCATTACTAGGGCAGCTTAATGATGGCAATTGAGAATCGACCACTGTAATATCAAATGAATCTCTTGCTGTATTTCCACAAGCGTCCTCGGCTTCGAAAACAACTGTGGTAGTCCCCAATGGAAATTCTGCTCCAGAGGAAAGTAGGTCTCCATCAGTATTTGCCACTTGGGTGATAGTGATAGGCTCATTACAATCTGCCCCAACTGGAGTAGAAAATACGACTGAACTTTCGCAGTTATCTACATCGACATTCACCGTCAGGTCATTAGAAATAGAAGCAAATGTAGGTGGAGTGTTATCGTCGGCTACTATGATCATTGCAGTAGCAGAACTCATGGCTCCACATCCGTCTATAACATTCCATGTAACTGTTTCCATACCTCCGCATAATGAAGGAATAGAACCCATATAATTATTGGTCACTGTATAGTCTTGGCATGCCTCGGTTACAGAGTAGTCCTCTAACCATGCCGTAATCATCGTACCTATGTCATCACCACAAGCTACTTCTAGATTTGCTGGTGCAGTGATGGTAGGAGCTTCAGTGTCAGTAATAGTATATGTGGAAGTTCCTGTCGATTGATTTCCACATGCATCTGTGACCGTGAACAAGTACGTATATGTCAATTGTGTATTTGTACCCATACATGTTTCGTCTATTGTGACCAAGGCATGGGTGATTAATGGGTTATCATCACAATTATCAGTTGCTGATGCCATTGCCAACCATGGATTGATTAATGTGCTTTCTGCACTACTGCAATCATTAGAATTTCCTGCAGGGGGTATTATAAGAGACGGATCAGTATTGTCTTCTGATATAAGATATGCAATTTCCGAGATTGAATTTCCACATGCATCAGTTGCAGTGAAAGTGTAAGGTATGGTTTGATTGTTTCCACATCCAGAAAGTGCTGGACCTGTAGAAAAACTTAAAACTGGGTCATCACAGTTATCAACAGCGGTCATGCCACCAAAACTAGCTGTCCAAGCATCGATAAGTCCTTGTGCTGATGGACACTCAAGAATAAGATCAACTGGAGGTGTCATTATGATTGGTTTCTCATTGTCAATTATCGTTATGGTCGAAGTCGCAGTAGAAGTTAATATCTCACAAGCATCTGTTACTGTCCAAGTGACTATAACTTCATTCATACCAGCTTCACACATAGTAGGTGCAGTGGTGTAATCATTGGTTACGGTTACATCTCCACATGCATCCTCAGCAGTATAACCATCAAGCCAGTTGTTGATAATTGCTTCATTGTCTGTGCTTCCACACAATAGAGTGATGGCTGATGGAGCGATTATAGTTGGTACAGTATTATCTTCTATGGTAAAGGTACCCATCGTAGTTGCAGTATTTCCACATTCATCTGTCGCTGTAAATGTTACAGTTGCAGATCCTGTAGATCCGCAGTCATTGCTAAGACCACTGTAATTATTGGACCATAAGACAGAACCACATTCTTCTGTAGATACAGAACTACCACCGTTGCTATCTAACCATCCCAAAAGTGCTTCATTATTGCCTTCACCGTCGCATTCTACAGTTGGGCTTGTAGCGTTTGAGATTATTGGATCTGTTGTATCTTCGATGGTAATAGTTGCCGAACAAGTACTAGTATTTCCAGCGTCATCTGTTGCTGTGAATATATATGTTGTAACTGATGTCATACCACATTGAGTGTCTATACTGAAAATATCAGAACTAATGGATGCTGACATATCACAGTTGTCAGTGGCCGATGCAGCAGTTTCAAAAGCTATTATAGCGGCCTCATTACCAGGGTCACCACATTCTAAAGATATATCAGCAGGACAAGTAATGATAGGTGCTTGACAATCCTCTACCGTGAGGATAAAAGTACATGTCGCCATATTACCAGAGGCGTCTGTAGTGGTGTAAGTTATGGTAGATGCCCCTAGGCCAAAGACTACACCGTCTCCACTTACAGTATTGAATCCGGTAGCTGCTGACATCATCGGTGTAGCATCTCCTGTAATAGTGTAAGTCAAAGTAGCACCTGTACAATTTTCATTAAAGAAAGGATCTAGGGCAGATGTCGCCGAAAAAGAGCAAGCACCTTCATCCGTACATACTGTCAGATCACTTGGGCAAGATAGTGTAGGCGTGTCATTATCTTCTACTATGATATTGAATGTGCAAGTAGATGTGTTTCCACAATTATCGGTGGCAGTGAATGATATGACGGATGTCCCGAGTGGGAATAGATCACCTGATGAAATATTTGCAGCATTGGGAGTTACAGTTACGGGCTCGTTACAATCCGTTGCTACTGGAATAGGGTAGTTTACTCTTGCTTGGCAGTCGGCAGTATTTACATTCACAATGATATCCTGAGTAGGACAATTAAGGAATAAAGGGGCTTCCGAATCTGCTTGGATAATAATATTGGCTGTTGCCGTACCCATCGCACCGCAATCATCAATTACAGTCCATGTTACTGGTGTTGTAGATCCACAAAGATCTACTGCTGAAGCGTCAAAACTATTTGATACATCAGTAATCTGACATGCTTCGATTACTGAATAATTATCTAGCCAATCTAATACATTGAGACTGATGTCATCTCCACACTCTAAAGAAAGATCTGACGGAGGAGTGATCATCGGAGCTTCGGTATCGGTAATCGAGAAAGTAGATGTACCAATAGATTGATTTCCACAAGCATCAGAAGCTGTAAATACATAGGTGTATGTTATTTCAGTATCGGTTCCTGCACATTCGGAGTTTTGAGAGATTAGTGCAGCGGTTATATTAGGAGCATTGTCACAATCATCAGTTGCGGATGCAGATGCTAACCAAGGGTTGATTAATGTCAAAGGATCAGCGGCACAATCAGTAGACATTCCAGGGGTAGGTAGAGTCAATATTGGATCAGTCGTATCCGTGGTTATTAGGTAAGCAATTTCAGAAATTGAATTTCCACAATCGTCAGTTGCCGTAAAAGTATATGGAGTTACTTCATTGCTCCCACAAGTGCCCGTAGGAGTTCCTACTGTGAATGATAGTGTAACATCATCATCGCACTGATCAATAGCTGTCATGCCACCGAATGCATCAGTCCAAGTCAGGATGTCTGCCATTGTTGCAGGACATTCAAGGATGAGGTCTGCCGGTGGAGTCATGATGATCGGTTTATCATTATCTACTATTGTGATGGTAGATGATGCCATTGCTGTCTGACCACAATCATCTGTAGCTGTAAATGTGACAGTCAGCATATTCATACCAGATTCACAACCAGGAAGATTTGCTGTAGTGTAATCATTGGAGATATTTATATTGTCCGAACAGATGTCATCTGCATGAGCCAAAGATAACCACTGAATAATGCTTAGATCATTAGATTCTTCATTGCAAGACAGCGTTATATCAGATGGTGGAGTGATTGTTGGAACTGTGGTGTCAACAATTGTAAATCTTACCGTTATTGGATTTGAAATGTTATCGCATTGATCTTTAGCGGTATATTCTACATCATAATATCCAGTTGAAGGACATGAAGCATCTGGTACGAAGTTTCCTACATTATAGTTATTTATAAAATCAGAAGCTGGTCCACATTGTTCTGTTACATCACTTGGTAAAATTCCGGAATTATTTGCTAACCAGGTAGAAAGGTCTGCGCCATTTCCATTTCCATCACATTCGAAAGTAACATCTGGAGCATTATCCGCTAGAATCGGAGCTATATTATCCTCGACTACAACATTTGCAAAACAGATAGAAGAGTTTCCTGCATCATCAGCTGCTGTAAACTGATACTGCCTTGTATATGTCTGACCACATTCTGCGATTTCAAATAATACCATACTGGTAAAGTCTAGATCTATATCACAATTGTCTGTCCCTGAGATAGAAGCTAACCAAGCCATAATTTCTGCCTCTTCATCATCCTCTTGACACTCCAAGACTAAATGTTCTGGACATTCTATGATTGGATCTTCACAATCTTCTACTATAACGGTAAACATACAAGAAGCCATATTTCCATTTCCATCATCTACTGTATACTCTATAGTGTTCATACCAACTTCTAATATCTCACCAGCTGCGCTTCCCATACCCGAAGATATGCCTGACGGGGTAGTTACTTCATAAGTCGTAGAAGTAGAACAACCATCAGTAAATAATGGGTTGACAGCAGAAGTTGCTGCCCAAGTACATTCTCCATCATCATTACAAATTACGATGTCGTTTGGACAAGTAATATTGGGTGCTGTATCGTCGACAACAGTAATATTGAATGTACAAGAGACGGTATTATTACATGCGTCAGATGCTAAAAATGTAACTCCCGTTGTTCCTATCGGAAATTCTGATCCAGAAGAAGGACCAGCTGATTGGACAATAGTCACTGGGATATTACAATCATCAGAAGTAGGTGTTGGGAAGAAAACCGTTGCCGTCGAGCATGCTGTTCCGTCGACATTGACAGACATATCAGCTGGACAATTGTCGAAAGTTGGAAGCGTTGTTTCTGGTTCTACTACGATTTCTCCAGTAGTAATTGTGCTGTTTCCGCATTCATCAGTTGCTGTGAAAGTTACGGTAATATTGTCACCGCATAAATCAGGTGCCGTACCATCGTAGTCATTGGTAAGCGTGATTGGTCCACCACATCCATCTTCCGCAGTCGGTACGTTTAGAAAAGTATTGATTAGTCCTGTGATGTTATCGCCACAAGCTACAGTTATGTCTTCTGGTAGTACTGTAAAGGAAGGTCCAGTATTATCTGTTGTGGTATATGTTCCTGGTGATGAGATGCTATTTCCGCATTCATCAGTAGCGGTGAATGAAAATGTATAGGTAGAATTTCCAGCGCATCCATCCTCTACTACACTTACGAGGGTATTGGTAACTGTTACATTAGAGCAAGCGTCATTTGCTGTAGCTGCCATTGCTCCAGCCCAGAGGAAAGGGTTGGCTCCTTGACATGCGATTGGTCCAGGGTCAGCTGCAACTACGAGAACTGGAGGAGTGTTATCTTGGATGATTACATTCGCTACTTCGTTGACAGAGTTATTGCCACACTCATCCGTGACTGTAAACGTGTAAGGGGTTATTGTTGATCCTGGACATAGGGTTGTAGTTGTTCCAGCCATAGCTGTGACAACAGGATTCGGGTCACATAGGTCTTCAAAAATTCCATTACCATTGATGGCAAGCCAATTGGCGATGGCGCCTCCTGGATCAGCTGTTCCATCACATTCAAGTACTAGATCAGTAGGTGCTAGAGTTACGATAGGAGCTCGCGTGTCCTCAATAGAAATTAATGAAGTAGCTGTCATCATATTATTACAGTCATCAATAGCGGTAAAAGTTACTGTCAAAATATCTCCGCAATCGGGTAGAGCTGTAAAATCATTAGTAATGGTTACATCTCCATCACAGCCGTCAATACTAAATGCTGATGTTAAAAAATTCTGCAATATGGCATCATTGTTATCAGCGTTACATTCTAACGTTATACTAGCAGGGACAACTAGGGAAGGATTTGTGTTGTCTCTAATTTGCAATTCCCTTGTAACGGGTGCTGACTCATTTCCACACTGATCTACAGCGGTAAAGACCGCTGTGTATGTTTCTTGTATATTATCGATACACATTGGATCTTCTACAGATACGCCTGTGAATGAGAATTCGAACTCAAATGTTCCGCACATTTCACTTACATCAGCATTGGTCAGGCCTCCATTAGAGTTTAGCCAAGCTTGTATATCAGCTGAATTACCATTTCCATCACAATCGACTATGGTCGGGTCAGTATTTGCAGGGGTAATGATAGGTGGTTCACTGTCCTCTATGGTGATGGTAGCATAGTCTATTGATGTATTATTACATTCATCAGTTACTGTGTATTGGTAAGTTATTACTGATGTATTCCCGCAAGTATTGATATTTGATAATTCGGACAAATTACTTGAGGCAATATTACAATTGTCCATAGCAGAGAACATAGCTTCAAAAGCCATAATATCTGCGGAATTTCCAGTGCCATCACATTCAACTGTCAGATTAGCTGGTACATTTAGGACTGGGGCTGTTTCATCTGTACTTACGGATATAGTCAACACATTTTCGCAACCGTTCATAGAGAATCTAGTGTAAGTAATATCGGTAACCCCGCAAGACGTAGGAGTGAAAACACCTCCCGTGCCATCACCATTATCTACGACATTAGTACCTGAAAATACTCCTCCATTTTCTACAGGAGTCAGTGTAATTGCTTCATTTAGACAAGGTTCATTATTTGATAATGAAAAAGAGGGATCTAAATTATCACCTGATTCTACAGATATACTTTGTGTGACTGAATTGGTACAGCTTCCCGCTGGTATATCTCCACAGGCGCTGTAATCTACAGTTTCTGTAAGAGTAACCATGAATGTACCGACACCAGAAAAGGTAACTGTTCCAGTAACAGGATCAATAGTTCCAGGCCCACTAGCTGACCAAACTCTGTCTACAGGAGCTGAGTAAGTCGGGGAAGTAAGTATCGGAGTAGCAGTAGGTGCTGGGCCTGCTGCAGAATAACAGACAGGATTTTGAATATTAAATGAAGGTTGCGGGTCTTCACTTATTATTACGCAAGAAGTGATTGGGCCTACAGCTGGGCAAGTACCATTATCAAGATTATAATCTACACAAAAACATCCAGGACCATCATAAATTAAAGCTCCGCCTTGAATATTTGATGGATTTGCACCATTGCTGGTGAAATTCTCAGGGGTCATATCTGCGCCTGCGAAAAGTGTAGTCAGTGGAACGAGGCCTGTGGTGCTAGTAGTACATGTAAAATCTATAGTAGTAGCAGTTGGTGTAAATGGCTCTTCAACGACAGATATAGAGTAGGGGATTCGATTAGAAGGACAACCATTACAAACACATTCAGCAAAGAATGTATATAAGCCAGGAGACATATTATCAAATACGCCTTGTTGAGCTACAGAACTACCCGAAGTCGGATTAAAGCTAGCACCTGTCGAAATAGAAGTTCCTCCCGTGGCATTGCTGAACCATTCTACAGTAGGAGCCGATGCATCTGCACAGGCACTACAAACTGCAATTAAGGATATAGCATTTCCTTCACA
The DNA here is from genome assembly GCA_938007965.1 of uncultured Saprospiraceae bacterium. Lineage (GTDB taxonomy): Bacteria > Bacteroidota > Bacteroidia > Chitinophagales > Saprospiraceae > CAJXUU01. Next base: position 78,793 of record CALLMH010000052.1, read on the forward strand.
TATATCTACAGTGGTATTTCCGTTCGTGGGATCAGAAGCTGGTGAAAAAGAGGTGATCGTTATCGGAGTACCAACGGCGTCACAAGTAGAACAACCACTAGAATTAACAAATGTAGGAGTAAAAGTAACAGATGTACCTTCCAATACTTCAAGCATTGTCGATCCATCTGGGATCAATACACCTGGCATATCATTTCTAGTCCAAAATTTAGAGTAAGACCCTGCCATGTCATTGAATGCTACTCCAGATGCACTACCATCAGAGGGATTACATTTTTCTACTTGATAGGATAGTTCTGGTATGAAGTCTCCACATGATGTTGTTTCGGTTGCCATTACATTTGTGATAACTGGAGTTACAATTGTCACTTGTTTTGTGGTAGTGGTCGAACATTGGGTACAATTTGAATTTGCAATTTCATAAGTAATGTCATACACTCCGCAAGTGGCACATTGGTCTACTGTCACGCTTCCGCTTCCTTCATTACAAAAGTCTTGGGTGATTGCCGGTGTACATATTTGACCTGACCAATTAAATGACATCCCTGGTGGCGGATCAATTGGCGAGAGCGTTGTGGAATTTCCTGCGTTTAGTCCATTTGGCTGCCACTGTGGGTTACTTAGATTGCTAGGAAGTATAAGTTCTTGACCACAAAGCATATCACAGTTTATCTCAATAGGATCTGCGAAATTAGAGGTAGGGTAGAATACTTCTACATTAAATTCAACATTTACTTGAACATCGGTTTCAGCGTTACAATCAGCGTCTTTAAATTCAAATGCAGCGAGACCTGTAGAGCATGTATTTCCCAAGGCCATAGCATTACTCAGGATTTCAAATCTACCGTCAACATTGAGTCCACTACCCATGGCAGTATTTACATTTCCTGATGAAGGGTCGAAACCTGAAATTGTGGATGTATTGTCTATTTGAAAAGTGTTGCCAGCAAAACCTACCCCACATGTATTGTCAGAATCATAAGTAACGACGAGCTCAGAACCACATCTTACTTGGACTGTTGTAAGTTCAGTATTGATAATATTGCCATCTGCTTCGGTATAATTTATAGTTTGATCTAGGCCGCCAAAACAATCTTCAACATCAAAACTTGCTTCTATTTGAAATTTTCTATCCCCAGGAACGACAAGGCTATTAATCAGATAAGCCCAGTTGCCATCAAAGCTGGGTGCGTCCCCGAGCGGATCAGCTGGTGCGCCGTCCCAGATATTAGCGGGATCATTCGGACCTACTGCAGGAAACTTAATTAATTCTCCTAATGGCGATGCGGCTCCTGCCCTGTCTTCGTTGCTTCCACATGGCGGACCACCTTCATTACCTCTTCTTCGTGTATACAGGACAGCGTTGTATGTTTTACCTGGGCACAATAGAATTCCAGTAGCTAAGGTGCCAGGGTTCCATTGCAATTCGAGTCCTGATCTGGTATCAGTACATCCGAAAAATTCTGCAGTAAATCCATCAGATGGAGAACAACCCTCTTCGACTACGTAGAGTTCATAGGAAAACCAATTGGATGTCCAGCCATTCCTACGATAGAATTCATACTCTATTTTGAATGTGCCAGGATTGTCGGGATCTTCTAAAACGACTAAATTTCTAGCCCCCCATATGTGATCTGCCGATACAGTGTTAGGCAGTAGTAAAAAGGCGATTACTGGGAGTATTAGTAATTTGATGAATTTTTTCATAATAATATTTTAAACATACAGGTTTATGCCTATATGTAAATAGTTTATTCTTAAACAATTGAGATGATTTCGGGGGTGTCGTAAATGATTATTATATCTAGTGCAAAAGTCTTACCACATTTGTATTAGTAAGAAACCTATTTAAGACTTATAAATATACAATAAGTAAATTTATTTAGCGGTAGTAAAGAGGAAAATTTATATGTAACAATATCTTTGATAATATTTTGTAAATCTTTCTTAGTTGTAAGAGCGTTTACAACTGATTTTACACGCTCAAATTACGTAGCTCCTACTATTTATATTGCTGTTGAATTTATAGAAGGATCTTTATCTAGTAATTATTGCATATTATCATGTAAAGTATACCAGTAATTATCATGCAAAGTGTACCATTAATTATCATTAAAAATGGTTGGAATTTTATCTTGGAATTGAAAACCATAATTCTACTGATCCGCCTTTATTAAGTGGGAATTGTGCTTTAATGTGATCAGAATATAGATGAATTAGATGTTCTACTTCCATTTTAAGAACTCCAGCTCCTTTACCGTGAATGATTTCAATTTTTGGTAATTGTTTTTCTATAGCACTTTTTATGAAGTTTTCTGCTGCATTTACCTGATAATCAATGATTCTTTCTGGCCTTGCATGGACCATCGAAGGATTAAGAACATCCATATGAAGGTCGATTACGTTATCTATAGAATTGGGTGTTTGCTTACTTATACTGGGTCTAGGGATGAATTTCGATTCTGTCTCAGAATGATTGTCTGGTGCATGCTCTAGATTACCTGGTGTCGTAAGTATGATTTTACCATCGACTTTTACTTTAATTTTCTGCTCAGAAGATATACCTGCGAATTTGCCTATTCTACCTGATCTTTTGAGCTTGAGTAAGTCACCAATCCAGAGTTCGCTTATGATCATAATGAGTTCATATTTAATGAGTCAAAATTATAGTAATTAACCAAATTGACAAAGAAAAAATGAAGATGATTTTAATTATAAACTAAGAAAAATAGATAGATTGAGGCTTAGAAATTGTATCTGACTTGTGCTTTAACCTCGGACCTTACGTTGCCATCTATCAGTTGACCTGCTGAGCCTATAGTTTCCCTATTGTCATAATATGTTCTAGAGTATCTTGCTTCTAAGGTGATTTTTCTACCCAATCTTTGACGCCAATTAATATAGAATCTAGAACCCTTATCTGTATAAAATGGTATGCTGAATTCATAGAGAATATCATTCTCAAATGTATATATTCTAGTATCGAATCCATCAGTATCAAATATCGCGTATCTGGCTGTAAATGAGAATAATCTGCCAATTGGTTTGTAAATAATATCTTGGTATAATAGGTACCCATCAGTAGTGCTTCCATTGTTGTCAAATAGTGTAAACTCTACTCTGTTTCTTAATTTTAATGATTTAGAAAGTGTATTGGTCATATTCAATCTTGCTCTATGTTGACCTCGCGGGGTTAGTCTGTCAATTTTGGCCTGTGACCCGCCACTTTCGTTTCGTTGTTTTTCTTCATATCTGTACTGAAAGTAGGCATTGAATCTTCTTTTCTTGTTATATTCTAACTTAAATAAATATTCTCGACCGCTAGAAGGCGCATCAACTTGAAATCTTAACCATGGATGTGACCAAATATCAAAGTACATACTTGCTGTGAAGTGCTTACTAATTCTAGAGAGAATGCCTATGTAAGCCCCCTCCTCATTTATCGGGAATGAGACCTCAGAGAATGCATTGGCATTGAGTACTTGATAGTCTCTTGCATAATTTCTATAAGAGAGTGCTACATCGGTGTTTCTACCTATACTTATGAGTGCTCCGCTTAGTAGTGCAGTGCCACCATTGTCACTTCGTGCAGCTTCTCCGAAGAGATTGAAATTCTTATATCTATACCCAAAATCCAAACTCATGTTGGTCAGTTGGTCGCCTTCGAATCTAAATTTCTTATAGAGCTGATCATCGACTTCGAGAGGGATAGAAAATGTTTGGTGTAGCGTATTAAATGCAATTGAAAAATTTCGGCGTTTGTATTTTAGTATGCCGCCCATTGATGTTTGGGTTGCGGCATTTTCTTTTTCTATTTCTCTTTGTGTTCTATGAAATCCATCAATAATAATGGCTGAAAATCTTTGGAATCCAGCATCGATAGTAGTGTCTAAATCAATAGATGCATCGATATTTTTTCTCGATGCAAATGCAGTCAGCTCTACGTTTTTACTGATATTGGATGCTGCTGCAATGCCTCTAAAAAAGTTGCCCTCATTGACTGAACTATAGGGTCTTATAGCTCTTCCACCACGTTTTATATTGGTTACAAAAGATGATTTTCCACCTCCGAAACTGTTGTGTACGATTAATCCCTGCCCCATGCTCATGGTGTAGTCACCTATGTTAAAAGTATGAAATATAGGCAGTACATCTCGCAGGTGAAGAAATCCAGTATAGTAGTCAAAACCACTTCGATTACTTCCTGAAAAAAACTGTTCGCCAGGATCTTTTTCCATTGTGAACCCTGCTCTCACATTACGACCACTATTAAAATTATATCTAGCGAATAGATGATTTGGATCACCTAGATAACTTTCGTCTCTGAAGCCTTTTCTTTCTTGCAGTACATATTTCCATTTGAGAAACATATTAGACCTAGATTCCTTCATGATGGAATTCAAGGAATAATTCTTTTTTTCGCCTCCTTCTGTTATTAACGGAATTAGGGCACTTAGTACGCCAAAATCTAGAGATGGCAAAGTTTGTAATTCATATTTACTTAAAAATGGACCATACTGTTCTCTATAGTCTATTATGTCCGCTATTTGAATATCTGATAAGAGCTGAAGACTTTCGAGATCTTCGGTAGTTGCCTTATTGATATTGATTGGGTTTTTCAAATATGCCTGTAAGTCTTCATATAGAGAGAAGAAATCATAAGTAACGTCATCATCATCATTCTCCAATAGATCTTCAAGCAAGTTTGCTGAAAGCACAGCTATAGAATCTTGACCTGTTAGGCGAAAATTAACCAATAGAAGTAAAATAATGACTGTAAGGTATCTTATGTTCATATATCTGATGCAATAGATATCGTAAATATACATAGCCTATCCAATATAATGAAGAATAAACAAAAAAGGCGATCTTCCTGCTAAAGAAAGATCGCCGCACTACTTAACTACTAAAATTGTTTTTTAGGCTTCGAACGTCTATAATATCCGACTTATTTTGAAAATCTATGTAAAAATGTTCCTTCTTTATTAGATACGACAACACTGTAAGTTCCAGCTGGTAATTGAGAAGTGTCGAATCTTTTATTGATTGATAATGAGTCTTTTATTATCGATTGGTGAATAGTTTCTTCTCCTTTCACAATAGAAATTTCGGTATCAACTCCAGCTGCCAGATAATTTACATCGACGCTATTATCTACTATTTTGAATGTAGGTTTGAACGTAGTATTTGCATTGATATCTATGATCAGTCCCTCATTAGTTATTGTAATATTATTTTTGATGGACTTGAGATTGTTGGATACTGTTATGGTATAGTTTCCAGTTTCCAATTTCTTTAAGTTGAATGTTTTGCTTTTTTGTAGTGATTCTAGTTTATTATAAATTCTGTTTCCCTCTTCATCGTCAATGACTACTAATACAGAATTTGTTTTCCATATGGTCTTGTCAATAATAAATGACTTAGTACCGTTTGACGTGATCGTCGGATTTGTTGTGATTGCAAAAGCTTGAACAGCAGAAAATATAACAGCTATAAATGTGCTAAATAATAAATTTCTCATTTTTGTAAATTTTTGTTTTTGTAATTATTTTAATCTTTTCTACTACAAATATATACTCGATACTCACGATATAATATGTCAAAATTGTTAATTATTGATACTATATTACCTTAATATCTATTTTTGATGTTGCTTTATGTTAAATTGGAGGTTAAAATATATAGTGTGCAAAATATAGTATGGATCAATCGAAATTTAAGTTGTTCGATTTAGTATAAATAGAAACTTATGAGTCAGCAAAAAACATCTTCTCCTTTACTAGAAAGAGTAGTCCCATCGTTTGGTCAATCATTTACACTATTGAAGTTTGACGAGTCCAACGACAATACTGAGAGGTTCTGGCATTTTCATCCTGAATTAGAATTAGTCTATGTGGCAGATGGTAGTGGTAAGCGTCATATTGGTAATCATATTTCTTATTTCAACAAGGGAGATTTGGTTTTCATTGGTCCTAATTTGCCCCATTTTGGGTTTACAGATAGATTCAGTGTTAATAGTTCTGAAATAGTCTTGCAGTGGAAGGAGGACTTTCTAGGGACAAAGATATTAGACTTGCCTGAGACTGAACACATCAAGAGTTTGTTCAGCAGATCAAAGCAAGGAATAGTATTCTATGGGAATATAAAACAGGAAGTTGGGGCCCGATTGGAGGATCTGATACATATGGGACCGTTTGAGAGATTGATAGGTTTTATAAAAATACTTCATAAACTTTCTCTCTCTAATGAATATAAACTGCTCAATGCATCTTCTGTCGGATTAGTTGTAAATCTACAGGATAGCAAAAGAATAGATACGATATACAAGTATGTAAGAAAGCATTTTATGGATGAGGAACTCCCATTGAAGACTATATCGGCACTGGTAAATATGACTGTACCTTCGTTCTGTCGATATTTTAAGAAACATACAAATAAGACTTTTACACAATTCGTAAATGAATTTAGAATTGTGCACGCAACAAAGTTATTATCAGAATCCGATGCCCCAATTTCTGAGGTATGTTTTGATAGCGGATTTAATAATTTTTCTCATTTCAATAGAAATTTTAAGAAGATCACAGGTAAGAGCCCTAGAGAATATAGGGTTGAATTAGGTGGAGTAAGTTTGGGTGATTGATTGAAGATATATTGAAAAAACCAAATAACTAATTAGAGTGATCCCTAGTATTAATTGATGCATCAATTTTTATAACCTCTTTTTTAATGTCGAGTTTTTCTACCAAGTTAAGATCAGGCTGTCCGGCATCCAACCATGCGGAGAACCATACACTACCTATAGAAAGCACAGCATCTTGCATTCTTCTCTCGACCATACCGTCCATTCTATCATGATATGCTCTTGAGAATTCTGGACATTGTGTTTTGATTGTGCGATCTAGTCGTTCGTCGTAGCACATTTGCTGATCTTCTGGAAATGTTTGGGTCAGTTCTTTTTCTGTATCTAGTACATCTGGAAGTAGACTGTGACTCTCCTCTACAATACCCCAGAAATATTTTAGTGGCTTCTTGATGTATAATGCTTTTCCTACCAAAAAACTATATTCAGAATCTGCGTAGAGCTCCGGTAGTCTTGATTCCCAGAATGCATGGATACCTACTTGGTCGGTTAACTGGCCGTTATAATTTTTTGTAGTGTGCAGTGGTACATGTGCATCTCCTATATAGTGACCATATTCTGCAGATAGTCTGAGTATTTTTTCATAATCACCATCTTGGAATGCCTTTACGAGCCAATAGTACATTGTATTCAAATGATATGGGAGTATTCCTTCTTGTGAAAATTCGTCTTTGATATGAAGATCACCATCTATATCATAATCTTCAAGTATATCTCTCACGGCTAGATTACTCACTGTCCAGTCATCTTCGTAGTACTGAGGCATGACCTCATTCCTAAAAAACTGTCGAAACGTATCGGTAGAGATAGCATATGATTTATGATCAAGATAGATATTTACAGTGTCACGAGAGTATTGTAACTGGAGACCAAGGGTATCTAGTCGATTGATTAGTTTATAGTCAGCATATTTCATCAATGCATCATCGAATATCCACGGTACATCTTTCAGTGCATTTTCTCCCCAAGAATCTATATCTATATAATGTCTTACTGCCTCGTGTTTTGTGGCGTATCTTCTTTTATCAGGATCTACAGCATGCTCGGTAATGTATTCTATATTCTTCTTATAGAAACCGATCATTTCTGGCGGTAGGGTAAAAACAGCCATTCTATTTATCTTTCGATGTCCATAGAAACCCCACTCTGGAGAAGAAATGAATGCTGTCGATGATAAATAAATCACAAAAACAATGCAAATAGATGATATTGCGCCAAGTGTTTTTTTTGCATTTGAATTCATGATATTTTGCTATTTATTTGTGAAACGTTCAGCTTATGTCTAAAGTGCCAAAATTTCAGCCATTTCTACCAAATCCTTATTCAATTCCTTAGTCTTGGTAATCGCGTCATCAAATGAGGTATAAGAAATTTGATCGTTGATAACACCGAGGGCTACACTAGACTTTCCTTCGAGGAGTGCATTCACAGCCGCGAAACCCAATCGAGCGGATAATACTCTGTCCTGACAAGAGGGAGATCCACCTCTTTGTAAATGCCCAATGATGGTCACTTTCGTGTCAAATTGGGGATTCATAACCTTGATTTTATCCGCAATCTCCATGGCATTGCCATTTTTATTACCTTCTGCCACGATCACTAAGTTGAATAGTTTTTTGCGTTGCGCAGATTTATTGAGCATATCAGATAAGTCTTCTAGCGAATCATCAGTCTCAGGAAGAAATATAGAACTAGCTCCACTTCCGATCCCAGTATGCAATGCTATATAACCAGAATGACGGCCCATTACTTCAATGAAAAATAATCGATTGTGACTGTCTGCTGTGTCTCTGATTCTATCTACTGCTTCTATCGCGGTATTGATCGCGGTATCGAATCCAATAGTATAGTCCGTACCGAATATATCGTTGTCGATTGTACCAGGAAGACCTACAAAAGGAATGTCATATTCTTCCATAAAGATCTTGGCTCCTGTGAATGTACCATTACCTCCGATAGCTACACAAGCGTCAATATCGTGCGCTTTCAATGAGTCGTAAGCTTTTTTTCTTCCTTCTGGTGTTCGGAATTCCTCACTTCTTGCGGTCTTGAGCATCGTACCTCCTCTATGCATTATATTTCCTACATCTCTTCGTTCTAGACGCTTGATGTTCCCGTTGATCATGCCATCATACCCTCTATATATGCCGTATACATGAAGGTCATTGTATTCTGCTGTTCTTACTACAGATCTTACAGCGGCGTTCATTCCTGGTGCATCGCCTCCTGAAGTAAAGACCGCGATTCTCTTGATATTTCCTGACATCTGTTTTTGTTTTTTGATAATCTTAGATTTCGATTTGACTTTTGCATCTTTCTCCTAGCTTTATATTCAGCTACGTCAATGTGGTGGTCATATCTCTATGTTCGATTATTTGTATGATATTTGATCAACCCTTGAATAGGTTTTTGTAAGATCAAAGTCATGTGTAAATTGTTATTTTCTAAAACCTCTTTTAATATATCCTCACAAAAATAAGCTATCGAACCTACAAAGTATAATTCATATGACAAATAATCAAAATATGACTTAATTCTTATGTCTATGAAGGACTGAAAAAGCGGAGAGAGTAGGGCTCTTCGCCACTCCAAATTATTTGTTTCATTGATAAAATGTGCAAATTTTGCTAAGTAAGCAGTAGGACCCGATTCTTGATATAGAGATCTAATCACACTGCTTTTATCGAGATCGTATTTTGATTCAAAATCGACTTTAACATCAAGAGGCATTTGACGATAAAAATACGCTTTGAGAATCGTCCTCCCGATATCGGTACCCGCTCCTTCATTACTGATCTTATAGCCCAAGCTTGGGATGTTATCAGTTATTTCTGATCCATTATATGTGCACGAGTTACATCCTGTTCCGAGTATTGATATGATACCTTTTTTGTCACCAGCAAGTGCTTTGCAAGCTCCTAGTAAATCACTTTGGATATTTATCTTGATAGTATTTGGAAAGGAATTTAATAGCCATGTCTCTATCCTTGATTTACTTGTATAGTCGATTACACCAGCTCCATAATAATGGATTTTTTCTATTTTAGATGCAAGGTTGGCTAATTCTGCATTGTGCTCGGAAAGTGATATAAATGCAGTATCAGAAGAAGGGTTTATGCCTATACTTGGATAGATAGTATGATCTAAGCCATTAATTACTGCCCAATCTGTTTTAGTAGATCCACTGTCTACTACGAGGATCATGTTATCATTGATTTTCGGTTGAATGTTAAGCTAAGGATAGGACTTAGACTGCAAGCTACTTTATAATTAAATACTAGAAACGAACGAATATCACGTGCTTAAGTAAAATTACGACCCTATGATGTTAATCTCTCCCTAAGAAGATGCCATATATAAGAGCGCTATCAATAGTAAAGTAACGATAAGAGTAATAGTGAAAAATTTCTTTTGAGCCGCTTTATCTTCTTTTGCTATTTCTGATTTTTTCTTTTTTCTTTTTGCCATGATTTTGTGCTTTTTTATTCTATGGACTAATATAGCACACTATCCCAATTCAAACAAATAATAGTTTGCTAATATCTTCAAATGTTTACTTCTGTTCAATAATTATCTATCGATTTGTATGTTTATATCTAGCCATTCTTCTAGGGTATTTATGAATAGCGATTTCTCATTGGCCGTCATATTGCTTATTCTAGCATTACCATGATGCTTATCTTTCATGAAAAACCACTTAGAGTTTACCTTGTCGGAAGGCGGCACTGCTGTTGCGGACCATGTGTCTAGGGCTCCATTTATATAGAGCATATTATTGCCTTTTTCTTCTATCCACTTAGCGGCTTTATTGGTGATAGTGCCGTCCCACTTTACTTCCATTTTATTAGGTACAAACGCAGCATGCGGATGAGGTTTGTAATCCAGGTGATTCAGTAATCCTTCGAAGTCTTCTGTTTCAAAACCATAATATCCCATTTGATTCGCAGATTGATAATAATGAGAAGAGAATTTTTGCATTTCTATATCAGAGTAGAAGTCGAGGCCGACTATATTTAGTAGGTAATCGACCTGTGTGGTTAAGTTTGCATCCTCAGGAATCTTAGAACAGTCGTTCCCATATTGCCAAAATGAAAAGGGAAGTTCAAGCACCGAATACTCATACGCTTCTCCTAATGTAAAGTAGTTAAATTTTAGATTGCGACCTTTTACGTACCATTCTAGCATTGATAGTACTTGATCACTATTTTTTAATAGATCTTTTTGGAGGTCAAGTAAGTCATTCCTGCATTCTTCCGAGCCTATATTATCTAAGAAGTCATAGATTCTCTGCTCTTCATATTCGTAGTTTAATGGTGCTACATAAGGTATCGATACATCTACATCATCCGGATAGAAGTATTTGTATAGTATCGTAGTGGTGCCTCCTTTACTGATCCCAGTAGAGATCCATTTGCCAGTATTGATTTCGTCGAATAGTGTTCTTATCCTGTGTAAATCTGCTGTAACTTGTTCAAAGTTGAGGTATTGATAGTCGACCGAGTCAGGCATACTTTCTCCGAAATATCTGTGCTCCACATTGAGCTGATTTGCTTCTGTAAGTGTTGCGACTTCCGTGATGTTATTTCTACCTTTTTCGTACCCATTTGTTATGATAGCTGTAGGTTTATCATATTGGATATGACTGTAATAGACTTTCTGATAAAAATAACCAGCATCTTGATTTTGATGGTCTAAGGGTTGTTTGATCATTAGTTTGTAAGCGGATTCATAGCCTTCGGGTGTTTCTATTTTTGTGAAAATCACATCAGGTAACTCAAATAGCTTTTTCTCCAGTTCAGATTGGGAGAAGAGCGTAGTCAATAGACAACAAAGAATCAAGGTGTAATTGTATTTCATTTTTTATATTTTTTATAAATTTAGTTGGTCCTCATCTTAACCTATGGCGATCAAGACTATAGCGGATATAGCCATCCCCAATCCGATAATCTTAGGCTTATTAAACTTCTCTCCGAAAAATATAAAACCTAAAATAGCGGTTGTTACCAATATTCCTACATTATTAATTGGGAATACTACAGATCCTTCCATTCCATTGGAGAGTACTTTGAGTACCAGCCAGATAGAGAAGAAATTTGGAATACCTAAAGCTATTCCTGCAATCAATTCCTTTTTTCGAAATGTTGTTTTGTTTTTTAGATAATCAATGAGGACAAAAAGTAATCCAAAACAACCCGCTACGAAAAATAAGGTTGCTACAAAATCTATGTCTAAGCTACTGACAAGTCCAATCTCGCTTACGTACCATAATCCGAAATCGATAATGCAACTACCGATAAATGTTCCAGCCGGAAATAGATAAATGAGAGGATTTAGTTTTTGAGATGGTGCGCTTTCTTTAGCATTTTTAGATGTACCACTGAGACTGATTACAAATATTGATGCAATAGCAAGTATTATCCCAACTATCTTCATAGTGCCGGACGAATCTCCAAAGTATAATATAGCCGCCAACGTTGGAGCTATCAATGACATCTTCTGAAATATGGAGCCGATCACAACTCCAAACCGTTGTACAGTCTGTGCAAAAAGATTGAAGACAATAATGAAACTCAACCCAATCAGTAATGCAGCTGTCAGCCACGGCTTATCCATTGTCTGTATACTGATGGCAGATTTTCCCAATACCACCGAAGCGGTTAGGACACATACAAAATAATTAATCACAATGGCTTGTAATACACGAATCTCATATCTTGCAAATAGCTTGAATATGACACTAATGTATGAATTGAATAAAATACAAATTAGTAGTAGGAGCATTTATGTCTTTGAGGGATATTAAAAAAGCCGCCCTTGGGTAAAGGCGGCTAATGTTTTCAAGTGGTTTGATTTATTCAAACGTTACCTTTTTGGTAGCGATGCCTTCATCAAAGTAGGCTTTTACAAAATAAATACCAGTTGGTAGATTGTTTCGTTGAACGATTACACGCTCAGCATTTACGTTAGTAATTTGATTGTATAATCTTCCATCGATCCCAAAGATAGCAATAGAATTTATATTTTTACCTTTTGCTTCTACTTTTATATCTGTAGACGCAGGATTAGGCGATAGTGTCATTACAGAAGGGTCAAGTATATCCGTAACATTGATAGAACTGTCTAAGTATACTTCGAATCCAGGTAATTCCATAGTCACCATTGCTCTAGGAGCATAATACCCAATGATAGAGTCCATGTATGTTGTTCCTTTTTCGAATGATGCATCAGGATTATTTGCTCTACTCAATAAGTCCCAGTTACATTCAGTAAGAGGAATCATCATGTCAGCACATTGTTGTGGTTGTGACATTGACCAGAATGCTGCATCCCACCAGTCCCAAGGACTACTTTCTTCTGCGGCTGGAGTATTTGGGTCACCATCTAGATCCCAGTTTGGTCTTACGAGAGGGTACAAACCTTCATTTCCTTCATTGTTTTGAAGTGCAGATTCTGTTTGTGGATCATTGTAGATTGTTCCTATGGTGAAATCACCATTGATCCCCAATTCAGTTGCTCTTTCTTGAAGATCAAAAGAACCAGATACTTCTACTACTAAGTCACCCGTCGTAGGTACGATAAGGAAATCTGTGTTGTATGGTGCAAATGGATCAGTCGGTACATGTACAGATACAATAGGAGTATCATCAGCATCTAACCAAGATAGATCTCCTAGTGCTCCACCCATATTTACCGTAAGGCTGATATCATTAGAAAAACCTACGTGATTAGGTATATTGATAACCGCCATGTTCTCACCAAATGGATCTCCATGTACTGACTCGATTACCATAGGTACTTGATCTGCGTTGATAAACTTAGGTAGTACTACATCACTATATGTATCAATAGTCCCAGCACCAAGAGTTATGTATCCTCCAGTTCCTACTCCCCAGTTGACGATATCTGTACCGTTGATTCCATAAGGATTTCCTTCTTCAACTGACTTTCTGAAAAATCTAGTCGCTGCATGCGAATCTTGAACGCCTCTATAAGCAGCATTGATCAATGTTTCAGTTCTTACATCTTGGTCAGGTGAGATTGGATTCCATCCTAGTCTGTATCCGATAGATGCTACGACATAACCTCTTCTAACGAGTCTTTCGATCATATCTACTAAGTAAGGATCATTTTTGTTACCATTAATTTGACCATTTACCAATTGTGGTAGAAAGTTACCTGTATGAAATACCTTAATCAGTGGTCTTTCTGTCTCCGTATCTCCTGCGGGAGTGTACAAGTCAAGTTTTAAATCTACTGGTACTGGCATTCCTGTTAATACTTCTACATTAGTAGCATATACAATATCCGTCTGTACATCTACATCTGTAAATACCTCATCTACATATCTTGTTTGAGCATTAAGCCCTAAGAAGATAAATGAGAATAATGTTAGTGTAAAAATTCTTTTCATAATTTGAATTTGTTAATGTTTTTAAAATTTAGTAATTATTGTTAATTAGATTTAAAGTCGTAAGTCAATTTGATATATCCCATTCTTCCTATTCTCGGCCCTCCATAAGCTTGGAATACTAAGTTATTGAGAATATTAGATGCTCCGACTTTTATAGTTAAGTTTTGTTTGTCAAGGTTATAGTTTACTTGTGCATCCACTAATCCATATGAAGGTATGAAACCAGTAAATTGTGGAGACCCTTCGAATAAGAAGCCCTGAATCCATTTGTAGTTGACATTATAGCCGAATGTATTTGATGTATTTTCTATTAATTTCAATCTTCTACCGGAAAATCCTATATTATATTTATGTTTCGGAGTATTAAATGCAGGAATAATTGGGTCGTCATCATTAGTCACCACTAGATCATTGTACGAATAATTCCCAGCTATTTTGAACTCATTCCAATAATAATTAAGCCCAACAGATAGTCCTTGAGTTCTTACTGTACTGGTACTATTGGCTGAATATCTGTAGATGTCTACATTCGTCGGCACATTCCCACTGCCAGGTGTATTGTCAAAGAAGACTTCTGCTCCCAAATTAAATCCTATAAAATTCGTGTACGAACTGAAATAATATCCAGCATCAAGATATACTTTGTCGAATAGGGTAGTCCTATATCCCACTTCGAGCGTCTGTACTTCTTCCGGTTGAATCCCAGGAATATCAAAAGAATCTAGTAGGCTTCTATCCAAATTAGGGTCTCTTCTGAAATCATCAAATGACTCAAGTGTGACCACGTCATTGATATCATCGATGTGACCTCTTAGTGTAGCCCTACCTACATTGAAGTCTAGATATTGATCTGTCAAAGTAGGATTCCTAATCGCTGAAGAGAATGAAAATCGTAGAAAGTTCTTTTCTGAGGGCGTCCAAACTACACTAGCCGCAGGAGAAAATAATGTTCTGAAATTTTGATTTTTATCAACTCTCAATGTACCACTGAGTTTGACCTTATTAGACGCGAGTGATTTCTGAAATCCACCATATAGACCTACTTCGCTCACTGAAATATCAACAGCTTCCGTACTATCTATAAATACAGTACCTTCTGATTCAGGTGCATATAATCTATAACTAGCGCCTACTTTTATATAGTCTACAAATGTAGGTTCGAATTTATATTCCCCATTTACATGATAAAGTTTTGAAGCATCTATTAGTCTCGTTCCTCCTCCTGGGCTGCCACTCGGGGCGGATGTTATTCTGTCAAATTCCGCTTGGAACTCTGGAGTGCCTGGTGTGTAGAACCCTTGGAATTCTTCTGACTGTTGGTTTGCTGCAGCCAATGCTTCGGCATGATACCCAGAAAGTAGACTAATATTATCAGGATCTTGAAGCCAATCTAAAGCAGCTTCGCTATCAAATTCACCAAAAGTACCATCTTCGTTAATTATAAGATTACCTTCTTCATCGCGTAGCATAAATTCAGGATATCCATTTCCTATCATCCCTTCTTGTCTATTTTCATCAATCCAATTATTGATATATCTAGTCCGCCATTCTAAATCAGGAATAGCCGATTGTTGAAGTTGTAAGGCTGTAAAATACGGATCATATGTATCACCTGCATTACTAGCGGTCATATACCCTCTTAAGAAGTATTTATCTCTCTTCGAAAACTCTATCCTATTCTGATAGAATTGTATGTTCTTCAAACTAAATCTATTGTCACCTTGATATACGGTAGTACCATTACTATAAGAACTAGCTAGCGTTAGAGTTGGTGAATCTATGTTTTTCGAAGGATCTAATCGGAAATTAAGTTGAACATTAGATTTTAGATTTCTTGTGTCATAGTCTACTAGGTCTACCTCATTGTAACCATTTCTGTGAAACTGCCCCAATCCAGCTAGATTACTAAATAAGCTGACCGTCGTCTGATCAAACAGTGAGTTGTATTCATCTCCGTAAGTGTTTACCGCATCAAACCTGCCAGGATTTTGATCTCTTGAATATCCCACGATTCCTATGCCATCATTGTCTTCTGAGAATACTGGGTCATAGTTGTCCGCTTCCCAATCATTCGCTGTGAGGTAAGATAGATTTAATTTATAGGCAAACCATTCATTTCCATCTTTGTTTTCAAATGCTTGCGCCCATCTCATAGCGGTTTCTAGTAGATCTCTTTCTGCCACTTTTACAGATGCCGCTAGACCTTGATGTAAAAATGGATCTTTTGTCTCCATGCTGATTACCCCGTTAAATGCATTCGGTCCATAAAATGCAGAACTGGCTCCTTGGATGAGATCTACTTTCAAAATATCAAGCTCTGAAGATCCCAAGAAATTACCCAATGAGAAATTCAAACCAGGGGCTTGATTATCGACACCATCTATTATCTGCAGTGATCTCACTGGATTTGTACTGTTGAAACCTCTCGTATTGATCACTTGAAAACCAAGACTTGCAGTAGTCAAATCGACTCCTTTTAATTGACCAAGTCCCTCATAAAAATTTGAAGATGATGTTTCCTTTACAGCGGTTATATCCAAAGACTCGATAGTCAATGGAGATTTTTTCGATTCTTCAGAAATTCTGCTCGCTTTGACTTCTACGACGTCTACTGTGACACTATTCTCTTCTAGCGTTATAGTTATATTTCCTGAGCCTTCGACGAGTATTTCTTTCTCGATGTAGCCAAGGTAAGAAGCGACTAGTGTAATCGGGTACTCTGCAGCTGTCTTAATTTCAAAAAAACCATCATAGTCTGTAATGTTTCCCTCAGATGAACCTTTCACCAATACACTTGCTCCTATTAATGGATCTCCATTAGTAGCATCGGAGATTTTGCCTTTTAGGATAGTTTGTCCATGGATGCTTATGGATATAAAAACTATGATAAAAGTAAGTATGTTTCTTATAGTCATGTATGTATTTTTAGAGTTTGGAGCCTCAGGGTTATTTACATAAATGCTTTAATAATAGTCATAAATATAATTTAATTATTATATATATAAGTAATTATTTATTGCATTTGTGAAAATCTGAAAACACAAATCAATCTCAAATAAGCGAAATTTTATTTTATTAATCTAACTTATTGAACAAAAAAACATATTGAATTTAACTCTGAGTTAAAATTTTATTGTTACAAACTGAGAAGTAGATAGTTGCAACATATTGAGTTTTATCCTGTTAATAATAAGTTTAGATAGTAAAAAGTAAAAATATGCCATTGTACAATATCTTCTGGTTTAGGAGAGACTTAAGATTAGCGGATAACGCAGGATTATATCATGCACTGAAAAGTGAACTGCCAGTAAAACCAATTTTCATTTTTGATACTGAAATATTAAATAAATTAGACGATAAGCAAGATGCTAGGGTGACATTTATCCATGGAGTGATCTCAGAGTTGAAAGATGAACTAGAAAAACAGGGTTCCTCGCTTGATGTATACTACGGTAATCCTACGGAAATATTGAAAGACTTAAGTGAAAATAGTGAAGTCAATGATGTATACACCAATCGTGATTATGAACGGTATGCAATCGCAAGAGACGAGAGCGTAAAGAAAGTATTGGCTAGTCAAAACAAAAATCTGCATACTTACAAAGATCATATCATCTTTGAAAAGGACGAAATATTGAAATCTGATGGCACGCCATATGTTGTTTTTACACCCTACAAGAGAAAATGGTTAGAGAAACTGACTACCAAGGTTGATGAATCAAAACAATCATTGTCGTATTTTTTTAAGCCGTATCCTACGGAGAAGTATTTTGATAATCTCTATGCTTTCGATGGTCGTGTATTACCATCATTGGAAGATATGGGTTTCGAGAAATCGTCAATACCTATTCCGTCAAAGACAACTTCTCAGGGAGTAATCAGAAAATATGATGAACAAAGAAATTTTCCGGCAGTGGAGGGTACAACTAGACTAGGTGTCCACTTCAGGTTCGGGACGATCAGCATCAGGGACAAAGCGAAAAAGGCACAAACGCTTAACGATACATTTTTGAGTGAGTTGGTGTGGAGAGACTTTTATAGTATGATTTTGCAGCACTTTCCAAAAGTCGAAGATCAATCATTTAGAGAAAAATATGAGGCTATCGAGTGGAGAAACAATGAGAAAGAATTCGAAGCGTGGTGTAAAGGTCAGACGGGATACCCTATTGTGGATGCAGGTATGAGAGAATTGAATAATACGGGCCATATGCATAATCGTGTGAGAATGATAGTTGCTAGTTTTTTGACCAAACATTTATTGATTGACTGGAGATGGGGAGAGCGCTATTTTGCTGAAAAACTCCTAGATTATGATCTTGCTTCTAATAGTGGAGGATGGCAATGGGCAGCAGGATGTGGTACAGATGCTGCGCCGTATTTTAGAATATTTAATCCATATACTCAGGCAGACAAATTTGATAAAAAGAGAAAATACATCAAAAAGTGGGTGCCAGAAGAAGACAGTGATAGCTATGTAGATCCGATTGTAGATCATAAAGAAGCCAGAGAAAGGTGCCTTAAAACCTACAAGAGTGCTCTGAATGGTGAGTAACCCTAAAGAAATTGAAAATGACATCGCACTCTGCGATGTCATTTGTATTTTATACTCTTCTCGGTGGATTTTCTAGAAATGCATTTAGCGCTTCTTCGGGTTCGTCTACCAATCTCAGCATCTCGCCATATTCTTTTCCTTTGGCCAGTTGCTGGATAGTAGAGAAGAGATTTGTGTCTTCCGCATATCTTTTCTTTCCCAAGAATATCATAGGACTTATGTAGTCAAAAGTCGTGTAGTGATTTTGCGCAGCATCCATAAATATCTCCTGAGTAGTCCCTGCACTACCGGGAGCGAAAAGTATACCGTGTATGGCTATGGCTAATAGGGTGTCTTCTCGGATGCTATTAGAGAAGTATTTAGCGATATGACTAGCGAATACATTACTCGGTTCGTGCCCATAGAACCATGTCGGAATAGCCAATGACTCTTTCCCATCAGGATATTTGTTTAATACCGAAACCGCTTTTTCGTGAAATCCTTCGGATGTGAAATAAGGAGATACAGACATGATTGATATAGCATCTATAAGTTCTGCTTCTGAATAATTACCCATATAGGCTCCGAGGTTCGCAGCTTCCATAGTGCCAGGCCCTCCACCTGACATCACTAGGTAGTCTTTTTGGCTGAGTAGTTGCGCTGTCTTAGCCACTTTGGTATATGAATCATCGGTACGCAATGTCCCGTGACCGCCCATTATACCTATTGCTTTTATTTTATAGTTTCCATCTTTGTCAGGATTAAGGTAATCTCTCAGTGCATCATCTATGCTGTGATCATGCATACTTTGATACAGCGATTCCATCATAGATGGAGCATATTTGGTGTCAGAGAAGTGTTCATATATCTCTAAGTCAGTTGATTTTCCTGAGTCAGTTTCTTCATATAGTTCTTGCCATGTGTAGAGGTGGGATCTATACGGTTTGAATGATAATCCTGAGGGTTCTGGAAATATAAGTCCACCATTTTGGATGATTTGAACCTGATCCTTTTCAGAAAACTTACATCCCAGAAATACTGCATTCACAATGTCAACAGTTTTCCAATTGATGTCAATAGATGAGAAATCTATATTTTGGATTGTAGCATTATTCAGAAGATATCCGCTATTAAGAAATTCTTGATGCGTATGAATCTCTTTGATAGTGAATTTCGGATTGATTTTCTTCATTTCGGATCTATAATTAATTGCATTTTTGAATAAAAAATAAATGTAACAATCAGTAAAGCTAAGTTATTGGTCTACTGATTATTGAGCGCTTTTTCGCGGATGCAAATATATATTAATCTATGAATTTTGTGCGTTGTTTTTGGCACAGTTGGCAAAAAAATGAAAACTACACGGTGTTCTGCAAATATTGCTTGATAAAATCCATTGACTTACTTCATGATTAAGGTGTTCATTTTATCAATGCATACTGTAAGAAACTCAATCGATTCTAAGCGATTAATTTTAGAAAGAAAGATCTCTTGGTGTGAAATCTTTATCTGTTTCTCGTCGCGTATTTTATTTTGAGAAGCGATTTGATACAGCTAACCATAAAGCTTTTGTGATTGATATTGGCATAATTAAGAATAGTATGACCGCAATAGCGTAATAGATCTTGTTTGACATAATAAAGTGGTTTTTGTAATAATTCAATACGTCAAAGGTCATCTTATTGTATTATGAAGGTGTGTTCGTATGGCTAATTGATTGTTAAGTATTATATGTAATCAGTAATGTTTTCATAACATTGTTATTAAATACAATAAAACTATCTTTGCATTCCGAAAATTAGATCACATTTCGCTAAAGATATTTAGAAAAGATATTAGATGAAGATTTTAGAAGAAATACAATCGACAATAGTCAAGGGATTGAGTACGATATATAATCATGATGCAAATGCAGAAGATATATTGATCAGTCAAACAAGGAAGGAATTTCAGGGCGACTATACAGTTGTAGTATTTCCTTTTGTCAAAATACTGAAGAGTAGTCCAAATGACGTCGGTAATAAATTAGGTGATCATGTAGTGCAGTCACTAGAATCTGTGGATAGCTTTAATGTCGTCAAAGGGTTTCTAAATTTTAGTTTGACTCATGAATATTGGAAAAATCAATTGAGTGATATCAGTTCGGATGATAGTTTCGGTATCCATCCGAGAAACGGTAAGAAAGTGCTTGTCGAATTCTCATCACCCAATACGAACAAGCCACTTCACCTTGGTCACATTCGGAATATACTCTTGGGTTGGTCTTGTAGTCAAATATTGGATGCGGCAGGATACGATGTGATCAAAACTCAAATCATCAATGATAGAGGTATTGCGGTATGTAAGAGTATGTTGGCCTGGCAGAAGTTTGGAAATAATGAAACACCAGAATCATCAGATACAAAGGGAGATCATTTTGTAGGTAAGTACTATGTTCTTTTCGAACAAAAATTCAAAGTCGAATATGCCGAATGGCAGAAAACCGAGAAAGGGCAACAGGTATTTAGCGAATTGAAAAAAGGAGAGCAATCTGAAGAGGACTTCTTCGGGAAGTATAAGAATACCTACTTTAATGACTATTCGGAATTAGGAAACGAGGCGAAGGATATGCTATTGGCGTGGGAGGCAAAAGATGATGCTATCCGAAATTTGTGGATGATGATGAATTCATGGGTGTACGATGGATTCAATGAAACATACAAGAATATAGGCGTAACTTTTGATAAGTTATATTACGAATCTGACACCTATTTACTAGGGAAGAAGACGGTAGATGAAGGATTAGAGCGCGAAGTGTTTTTCCGTCAAGATGATGGGTCTGTATGGATAGATCTAGAAGACGTAGGTATGGATCAGAAGATCGTCTTGAGAAGCGACGGTACTGCAGTATACATGACACAGGACATAGGGACGGCTATGGTCAGAAATTCAGATTTTGGTGTCGAGAAGATGGTATACGTCGTCGGTAATGAGCAAGACTATCACTTCAAGGTGCTGTTCGAGATATTGAAGAGGTTGGGAGAACCATATGCAGACGAATTGCATCATCTATCTTATGGAATGATAGAATTGCCGTCGGGTAAGATGAAATCTAGAGAGGGGACAGTAGTAGATGCTGATGAGATCATGGTCGAAGTTATCAATGAGGCTAGAGCGGGCTCCGTAGATCGAGGTGAGATCGCTGAGATGGATAAGCAGGCACAAGAGGATGTCCTACGCAAGATCGGTTTGGCGGCGCTGAAATTTATGATTATCAAGGTCCAGCCAAAGAAAGGTATGACCTTCGATCCTAAGGAGTCTGTAGATATGCAAGGTCAGACCGGGCCTTATGTTCAGTATGCATATGTAAGAATACAATCGGTTCTTCGTAAGTTTGAAAATAAAGACTACGGCTCTTATGACAGTTATAAGGAGCTCAATGAATTCGAATTAGCATTGCTAAAAGAAATAGTTGAATACCCTAGATTGGTGAAGGATTCGGCAGAGAATTATGATCCGTCCTCTATTGCAAACTATTGTTATAATCTCGGAAAGATGTATCATAGATTTTTCCATGAGGTAAGGATACTTACTGCGGAGACCGAGGAGGCAAAAGCATTCAGATTGCAGCTGAGTAGCGCTGTGGCAAATGTATTAGAGAAGGCAATGTCACTATTGGGAATTGAGATGCCTGCCAAAATGTAATTTTTTTTTAGAAAAGGGAATTGCGAAACAGAAAAAAGTAAAAATGAAAGACACAAATAATACAGATAATAATTACGAATCACTCAATTTCATAGAGCAAATCATAACTGATGATATCGCAGCTGGTAAGCACGATGGAGCGGTAGCAACAAGATTTCCGCCTGAGCCAAATGGTTATCTACACATAGGTCACGCAAAGGCCATTTGTGTGAATTTTGAAATGGCGAAAAAATTTGGTGGTACATGTAATCTTAGGTTTGATGATACGAATCCTACGACAGAAGATACCAAATATGTAGAGGCCATCAAGGAAGATATAAATTGGCTAGGGTATGATTGGGATGGAGAGGTGAAATTTACTTCTGATTATTTTGATCAATTGTACATATATGCTGAAGATCTTATCAATAAGGGGCTGGCTTACGTAGATCCAAGTACTCCGGATGAGATCGCTGAGCAAAAAGGAAAGCCTGGCGTACCTGGAACTGGAAATAAATACAGAGATAGAACTCCTGAAGAAAATCTAAGATTATTCAGGGAGATGAAAGATGGGAAACATCCGGACGGTGCTATGGTATTAAGAGCTAAGATAGACCTAGCATCTCCTAATATGCTGATGCGGGATCCATTGATGTATAGAATCAAACATGCTCATCACTATAGAACAGGAGACAAATGGTGCATCTATCCGATGTATGACTATGCTCACGGGCAGAGTGATAGTATCGAACAGATTACACACTCGCTGTGTTCTCTAGAGTTTATTCATCACAGACCAGTGTACGATTGGTTTATTGAGAATCTTGGCATTTATCCAAGCGGACAGACGGAGTTTTCTCGTATGAATGTCGAATATATGATTACCAGTAAGCGGAAGATGCTCAGATTGATAGAGCAGGGAATAGTATCTGGTTGGGATGACCCGCGGATGCCTACCATCAGAGCTCTAAAACGAAAAGGATATCCTGCGGCTGCCATAAGGGCATTCATCGATAAAGTAGGAATGACTAAGCGAGAAAATCTTATAGAGTTTGACCTTCTAGAGTCTTGTGTCCGAGAGGTGCTCAATGATACTGCCGATCGAGCCATGGTCGTAGAAGATCCTGTGAAACTAATCATCACTAACTACGACGGTGAAGGTGAGATGCTACCTGCCAATAATAATGATGCTCATGAATCTGCGGGTACAAGAGAGATTCCTTTCGGAAAAGAACTGTGGATCGAGCGCAAAGATTTTATGGAGGATGCACCGAAAAAATTCTACCGATTAAGTCCAGGCAGAGACGTGAGATTAAAGCACGCTTACATCGTACACTGTACAGGTTTTAAAAATAACGATGCTGGAGAGTTGGAAGAGGTCTATTGTACCTATTATGATAATAGTAAAAGTGGACATGATGTCTCTGGTGTAAAGCCCAAAGGAACTTTGCACTTCGTCCCTGTGAATGGAGGTGTACCATGCGAAGTTAGGAATCTAAGTCACCTATTTACGGATCCGGCACCAGATAGTCATGAGGGTAAAGATTTTCTAGATTTTGTAGATGCTGATTCCATGCATGTAAATGCTGCAATCATGGAGCCTTCACTGGTAGGAGCTGAGGTAGGAAAGCAATATCAGTTTTTGAGAAAGGGGTATTATTGTGTAGATAAAGATTCTACATCTGATAAAGTGGTATTTAATAAGACTTCTGGATTGAAGGGAGCTTGGAAGCCAAAAGGCAAATAATTTTTTATGAAATAATCATAAAAGAAATGAGTTTTGTGGTACTAATGAGGGATATCCGTAAATAACGAATATCCTTATTCCAAAACAGTTCATCTAACTACTTCTGAAAAGAATTACCCTGCCTATTGGTCTTTTAGCCGAGAAACGGTGCTATTGCTTATCAATATTATCAGTGGCGAGCGAAATGATACTGTTTGCTATATAGGTCATGTCTTATTATATGTTTACTCCGACACGGAGCTGCTTTATTCGATTATATTTTAAGGACACTTTTGTGTACTGTTCCCAGGTCGGTCTTAATGATTAGTAGATAATGCCCATCAGCAAGATTTGTGGCATTTATGCTATAGTTATTTAATTCTATTTTTTGTGAGATTACCTTACGCCGCCCATAACTATTTAATACTTCAACAGATCGAAGGAGCTCATTTTTAGAGTATATGTGCCAGTAGTCGACGGTTGGATTTGGATATACATTTAGGTTCTCTGATGTGATATCACTAACTGTACTTATGAGATCACCAAATTGGACATCGTCGAAGTAATATGTTTTCTCTCCGGCTATGATTCCCTCTGTACCAAAGTTGAAGAATATAGAAGCCATATTATACGTCCAGCCCATAGATAGCCCGACACTTAGAGATTCTGTACCTGGAGCCTGATTATTAAAGTCGAATACTAGTGTTTCCCATTCTTGAGATACTGTGGTCCTGACTTCGGTTTCGCAAGTGTGTGTCGGGTCAGAAGAATCCTCTACTTTGAGTCTGATAGGTGTGTCTGCATCAGGAGACCATACACGCACAGTCATCTTAGAGTCGTCGAGTTGAAGGGGTATTTGTGAGGCAAATCCAGCTGAGGTACCAATCGTTGTGCCCGCCCAAGTTGCAGCTTCATCCGTTTTTATGACTTGGATGACAGAGTTCGATTCGTCTTCAGGATCGGTAATAAGAGTCGATATATTTCCTCCAAAATCAGTAGTTGTATAATTTATTATAGAACTTTCGAAGTCAACTGGAAAATCTATTTGTTGTCCTCCAAATTCCTGCTTAATATCGTCAAACAAGAAAGTAGAATTCTCTGAACCATTTCCGATATTTCCAAAATCAAACATAAATACTATTGAATTAAAATCAGTCGGAGTCCCTGTGAAGTCCCACGTTAGTGTTTCCCATTCATTACTTTTCGTAGTTACTACATCTCTTTCAGCGCTTCCATTTGGACTTTCTAGTTTGAATTTCATGACAGTTCCTACTGGAGCTTGAGAGAATACATTCATAGTGATAAGATTTAAAGAAGTAAAATCTAAGTTGCTTTCTAGCTCTATCTTACTTCCTGCCCATATTTGCCCTCCATCTCGTAGGATTTGAGCTACAGAGCTACTTTCGTTTATGCCATTAGGTTGAGGATTTATGATTACTGATGCTGTCCCTCCATCGAAGTCTACAAAATTAGTAGTAGTGATATCCGATTCGAAGTCTATCGGCAGCGACTGACCAAATACGAGTAGCGACGAGAAAAGAAATATTATTAAGAATGTATATTTCATAAGATTGTTTTAGACTGATTTTAAATTCAATAGGATAGTTTGTATTTAGCTAATAATAGCATAAATTTTTTACTTAAAGAAAAAGCAGCGAAGTTAAATTAGGAGAATATCATTAATATTCTCCGATTGACTTTATTGAATAATTATCTTCTCTATGACCTTTTACGACTATTTTGAATATTTAGATGACTTCATTGATATTTAGTATTGATTTGCTGATATATTACATCTTGAAACTTTCTATTTTGAAAATATATAAATATAAACATCAAAAATTATACATGAAACATCTATACGCACTTACGTTTATTCTAACTTCACTTTTTTGTTTTGGTCAGGAGTGGGAACCAATAGCGACATTGCCGGATAACTTTAATACGGATCACTCTTTTGCTTTTTCGATAGATGGTGTGGGTTATATAGTAGCCGGTAATACACCTACTGGATTTTCATCATCATTTTATTCATATAATCCATCAACTGACGAATGGACAAGAAAAGAGGATTTCCCAGGAGCGGCAAGAGGTTTTGCTATTGGTGATGTTTGGAATGGTAAAGCTTATTTTGGTTTTGGAAGGAGTACGTCAGGAAACCGTGATGACTTTTGGGAGTATGATCCAGCAACTGACGAATGGACTCAGCTAGCTACTTGCGACTGTGATGCACGTACCCATCCAGCTATGGTTGCACTAAATGGTGAAATATATGTAGGATTAGGAGGTACAAACAATGGTGATTCGAATGATTGGTGGGTCTATGATATTGAATCTAATACATGGGAAGAAAGAACACGTTTTCCAGCTTCCGAAAGACATCACCCTTTTCAATTTACAGACGGTGAATATGTTTATGTTGGATTCGGGCACGGAGGGCCTAATATTTACAATGAGTTTTATAGATACAACACATTGGATGATACTTGGATAGAGGTACAGACTTTACCTGCAGAGGGTAGAGTAGCCGGGACACAGTTGTCTTATAAGGGGCTAGGTCTTATACTAAGTGGTGACGGAGACAATCATGGGGTAATGCCTACAGGTGAGTTTTGGATGTACGAACCCTTACTTGATCAGTGGACAGCTCTTCCTCCTCATCCTGGTTCATCAAGATGGGCACCTGCTTCGTTTATATTGGACGATGAAGTGTATTTTTTAAATGGAGAACGAAATGGATTTTATTATAGAGACAATTTTAAGTTTAATCTCAGATATCTCACCGAACCATTATTATCTGTCTCGACGGATGGAGAGTTGTCTGATTTAGCATTTTCTGATGATGAATGTAACGCATCACAAGTACAGAAAATAACAGTAGGAAGTCGAATAGCCTTCGATGAAGATGTAATAGTAAGTTTAACTGTAGATCCATCATCTACAGCGGTAGAAGGAGATGATTTCATGTTAGAACTTGCTGAGACCACTCTTGCAGCGGGGGAGGATAATGTGGATTTTGATTTGACTATACTAGATGATGCAGTTGTAAATGGAGATAAAGTATTAAGGTTAAATCTGGTTACAGATGCGGAAACGATAACAGAAAATTTAGAAATCAACTTATTAGAAAATGATATCGAATTTGGGACGGAATCATTGGTTAGAGAGTTAGAGATCGGGAATGGTCAATTAGGAAGCATAGCCCCGTTTGCTAGATATTATGAAAATGCTAGGTCACAGATGCTTTATAGATCGGACATGCTGATCGGCGCAGGTTTAGGTGCTGGAGAGATTAGTAAGATAGCTTTTGAGGTTACGAGTACAGCTGAGCAGACTTTTCTAGGTTTTACGATCAATATAGCACATACAGATCTACAACAATTCAATGGAAATTACACTACGAGTCTAGATTTCGAACAGGTGTTTTCAGGTACGTATAATTCCAAAAATGGACTAAATGATATCGAATTTGATACTCCATTTGTATACGACGGAGAAAGTAATATAGTTATTCAAATTTGTTTTGATAATGGAGATTGGACTACTGATGATATCACTGCAGCTACGGATGTAGGATACAATAGTACCATAGTAGTCCAAGCTGATGGAGTGAATGGATGTCCTAATACTGGTGAAGTAACAAGTACGACAGAACTTCCTAATTTGATTATTTATAAGGAAGGATTCTTTCCTGTATATGTAGATGTAAATCAAAAGTTCCAATCAGAGATATTAGAGAATGAAACAATATATTTCTCAACCAACGATAGTATATACGCCGTTATAGAGCATGTGAGTGGAGAAGAATCATCTTGTTTTTCAAGTAATCTAATGTCTAATACAAACGATATCAAACAAGCGGAGGATTTTGATTGGATAGATAGAGTCTACCAGATTGAAAATGAAGGGGGTGTACCTAGTGATTATGAAGTGACTGTCTTTATGCCAAATATAGGAGACTTAGATTTCACTTCAGAGAACTTAGTGGGGCTATATACCAGTGAAGAGATGATAGATGGAGAGGACCCTCAATGGGAGGCACTTGATATAGTTTCTACAGAAATCAACCCAGATTTCGTAGCCGTGAAATTCGAGTTTCAAGGCAATGGTAATTATACTGTAGGCGGAGAGGGCATTATGACATCTACGAATGAAATCCCTCTAGATATCGAATATGATATGATTACGATTTACGATGCAATGGGAAGAATTATTTCTACAAATAGCAATGAGGTTAATCTTTCAGAACTGCCTATGGGTTTGTACTTCAAATCATATATAAATGAAGGAAAAGTAATAAAGACTGTAAAAGTGATACCAAACTAAAAGTAAAATAAAAGAATGTTTTGTAGCCCGTTGAGTAAAATCAATGGGCTTTTTTATGTGCTATATTACTTGTAGGCTAAGGACTATATATTCAAATAGAAAAATGTCTAATATGTAATAGTAGCCTTTGGTAAAAATAACTATCTTCGCACTGAAATAAAGAAGATAAAACTGTATACGAGCGTAGAGAAAGCTAAAAACGCTCTGAAACATTTCTAACTGTTGATAAATATCAATTTAAATCCGTTTTCTATAACATTTTATAGTCGAAGTTCTTTTGGCTTTTGGATTTATAAGCATTGATATTCATTCTTCAACGACGTTAATGATCAGTATTTGTCAATTAACTAATCTTTTAATTAATTAACATTTATGGGAAATCAAATTCCTACGACTACTTCATTCACATTACCAGATGGTAAAGAAGTAACAATCGAAACTGGCAAGTTAGCCACTCAAGCACATGGATCTGTAGTAGTAAAAGTGGAGGACACTATGCTATTTTGTTCTGTTGTGTCAGCCTTTGAAGCTAGAGAAGGACAATCATTTTTTCCTCTTTCTGTAGATTATCAAGAAAAATTCGCAGCTGCGGGTAAGATTCCTGGTAACTTCTTCAGAAGAGAAGCAAGACTATCAGAATACGAAATCTTGACTTCTAGACTAGTAGATAGAGCACTAAGACCTTTGTTTCCAAAAGGATATATGATGGATACTCAGGTAATTATTAATCTTATCTCAGGAGACGATAGGAATATGCCCGATGCTTACGCAGCATTGGCAGCATCTGCAGCTATTGCAGTATCTAATATCCCATTTGCAGAACCTCTGTCGGAAGTTCGAGTTGCAAAAATTAATGGCGAGTATAAAGTCAATCCTGAGAGAGCAGAACTCGCGGAAGCATCACTTGAGGTAATCGTAGCTGCCACTATGGATAACGTAATGATGGTAGAAGGCGAAGCGAATGAGTGTCAAGAAGCAGAATTGATCGAAGCGATCAAGATCGGTCATGATGCTATCAAGGTTCAGATCCAAGCTCAACATGATCTTGCTCAAAAAGTAGGAGATAAAGCACTAATCAAAAGAGAAGTTGCACTTCCTGAAGAAAATGCGGAAGTAGAAGCACTAGTTACTGAAAGAGCTAAAGATGCAGTATATGCTGTAGCAAAAGGTGCACACAATAAGCAGGATAGAAAAGACGGATTGAAAGCTGCCAAAACAGCTCTTAAAGAAGGTCTTCTTGCTGATAAAGGAGAAGAGTGGATGGAAGAGAATGGCGAATTCATAGGTACTTACTTCGATAAAATGAAAAAGAACGTAATCAGAACTATGGTTCTTGATGAGCGTGTAAGATTGGATGGTCGGAAGACTGACGAAGTACGTCCTATATGGGGAGAGGTAGATTACTTACCATCAACTCACGGATCTGCAATATTCAATAGGGGAGAGACTCAGGCATTGTGCTCACTTACATTAGGTAGTAAGACGGATACATTGATGATCGATACCGCATTGAACAATTACTATGATAACTTCATCCTTCACTACAACTTCCCTGCACTATCAGTAGGAGAGACTAAGCCTATGAGAGGACCAGGTAGAAGAGAAGTCGGTCACGCAAATCTTGCAGGAAGATCACTAAGAAAAGTGCTTCCAGATGAGAATCCATATACAATCAGAATCGTCTCTGATATCTTAGAATCTAATGGTTCTTCGTCTATGGCTACAGTATGTGGTGGTACGATGGCATTGATGGATGCAGGTATAGCTATCAAAGCTCCTGTTTCTGGTATTGCGATGGGTATGATTGCTGAGGGTGATAAGATTGCTATCCTTACAGATATCCTCGGAGACGAAGATGCGTTGGGAGATATGGATTTCAAATTGACTGGTACTGATAAAGGTATCACAGCATGTCAGATGGATATAAAGATCGATGGTCTACCATATGAAACTTTAGAGGCGGCTCTGACTCAGGCAAAAGATGCAAGACTTCATATCCTAGGAGAAATGGCAAAAGCTATCCCAGCGGTAAGAGAAGATCTTAAGCCTCATGCACCTAGAATGATCACATTGACTATTGATAAATCATTTATCGGGGCAGTAATCGGGCCTGGAGGAAAAATCATCCAAGAGTTACAAGCTACTACCGGAACTGTAATCAATATTGAAGAAGTAGATGATAAAGGTGTCGTATCTATCTCTAGTAGTGATAAGGCGGCTATTGATGCGGCAAAAGCTGCAATTGATAAGATTACATTTATGCCTTCTGTAGGAGACGTATATGATGCAGTCGTAGATTCAGTTATGCCATATGGTGTATTTGTGAAGTTCAGCGGTAAGTCTGGATTACTTCATGTATCTGAGATTTCACATGAGCGTATCAATGATGTAAGTACAGTATTCTCTGAAGGAGATTCTGTAAAAGTGAAACTGATCGGTATAGATGAAAAGACTGGAAAGATGAGATTAAGTGCAAAAGCACTCATTCCTAGAGAGCCGAAGTCGTAGATATCAAATAGAAAAGTAATATGCACCTTTGATAAGGGTACATTACTAGAATGTATAATCCCAGCATCTTAACTGATGCTGGGATTTTTTTCTTTGATAAGGGTGTATATTTTGCTTAATAACGAGGGATCAAAAACAAAGCCCAATTATTTTAGATAAAAGTGAATTTTGATTTTACAATAACGAAAAAAAGAATACTTTTGCATCTCAATTCTAACTAGCCTCGGTGGCGGAATTGGTAGACGCGCTGGATTCAAAATCCAGTTTCTCCGGAAGTGCGGGTTCGATTCCCGCCCGAGGTACAAAAAAAGCTCTTCATTTTTGAAGAGCTTTTTTTGTATCCTACAGTTAGGTTGGGTGACTTAAAGGATCAAGATGAAAAGCAGGTGGGCTAGGCATAAATTTTAGATAACCTAAACAGGAAGGCTTCTGTATTTCTAACACCTCTGAATTGTCTTCTTAGTGCTTTAATTTTAGCATTGAATGATTCTGCAGATGCATTTGTAC
>CALLMH010000053.1 GCA_938007965.1 uncultured Saprospiraceae bacterium
AAACTCGCTTACGCTCAGACAGTTGCAAGTTCTTAACGCCAAAATGAAATCCAAATACCTAAGCCAGCTAAGGTCGATTTAATTTCTGCCACAAATTAATGCTCCTTGTAAGTGATATAATTTTAATATTGTCCTTACTTCCGAATAACCCTAATTACTAGAATATGACAGGCTTACTTTATACCTTCACACAATCGTAATGCTGCTCTCCTCTCTTCTGAACTTTCCTATATCTTGGACTTCATTGGGGTAACTTATCCATATATTATCTTCATGGTAGACGCCCGTGTTATTCTCTATACTGATATCTACGAGATTCAATGCACCTTCTACGATATATGCACCAGATCTGTCTATCTTTTTATTCATCATCTTCTCCCAAAAAGGTAAATCGCCACGAATATGCATAGCCTTCGTACATATGCTTATAATCTCAGCACCTCCTTTGAGATGCGTACGAATCCAAGGATCATAAATCTTACCATCTAGTTTCATGTCTATGTAATCATCCATTTTCATTTCTGGATACTTACTTTTGAATGTCGGTCGGATGGGTATAATGAAGTTGTCAAATTCTTTCTCATAGAACAATCGTTTGGCCGCAGAGATCAATAGACTACTGTATCCCTTTCCGAGATGACTACTTAATACTATGATCTGTAATCCTCCAAGGGTATTGGGCACTATTTTGCGTTCGTAATCGAGTACTCCTTTCTCTAGCATCCAGTCCCATCCCTCATCAGGCAACTCCTCTAATGGATGATTCCAGCTTAAAGGGATCGCATTCATAAAACCCAACAATTCACCTTCCTCACTCTGTAAAAACATCTGATAGCTAGGAAAATACCTCTCTACCCTATCCCAATATTTTTCGATCACTTTAGAGCACAATATTATATCAGGAAACGCATCTTGGATAGCATCTTTATACTTCGACATAGTATGCTCGTCAAGGTCGCTTATTGATCCAATATTAATCATCCGCTTTATTTGTCAACACACGACTAACCACCTCCCGAACCTTCGATTTTTGCTTTGTCCCTATACAATATTTTCGTCCTCCTCTTAATTTGATTGCTAATCCTTCACTTCCGCTTGCGTTATAGATAGTGCCGTATTGTGTACCTAATCTGATGCCATATCCTACAAAACCGTAATCGACAATCTCTGCGGACTCAATATTTTTCCAGAGAAATTTAGCTTTTGAGAATGGAGAAAAATTGACGGATATATACTCTTCTGATATTTCTGTTTTTAATTTTATAATCCAAAAAAACAACATCAATAATATCATAGAGCACAAGAAGATGATGATCCCAAGATCTGACATAGGCTTATCTCCGAAGGGCTGTTTGAATATGACTTGTCTGATAAAGCCATAGAGCGGTACCAATGATATAGCAATAAGCATGAGCCAAAGCCATAATTGTCTAAACTTCTGTACTTCTGTAAATAAGATCATATTGAAAAAAAATTCTATTAATAAAAATGCTGCTAACCCTAGATTTTACGATCACATTCGGATGTGCCATATACCAGTTTTCTATTCCAAATACAGATGACAGACTAGTCAGAGACGAGGCCCTCCTATATGATTATCAATGGATTTAATGCGCTTTTTTCTCACGTACTAGAATACCAATATTTGTTTTACATCCGAATGTTCTCCATCCGTTACTCTTATATTGTATTGCCCAGGAGTAAATTTAGAAATATCTAATTGCTCATTTTGATATCTTAAATACTTTTCAAAAATCATCTTACCCTGCATGTCATATATGGACAGCGTATATGGAGAGGACCAAGCTGGATTTACATTTATATACACATAATCGACCACTGGATTAGGGTATAGTGTAAAAGTTGTAGATTCTATTTCTAAAGGCACCAAATTATCAATCCACAATGCCAGAGAATCTATATAGGGCTGATCTATCAGATTTCTACCCAATGGAGGCATCCTATTTTCATCCATCGAGGCATCTCTTATCCACAGTTCACTCATGTGGTGATCTCCTGGCCACACAATCATCCTATCGCCATCAGATGCAATACTCTCTGTCGGCTGATCTAGAAATAAAGTCGGATGCGTATTTGATAGGCGTAGATCCATCGATACATTCGGCACTCCATCTGGTCTGTGACAAGAGGAACAATTACTATCCAAATAGGATTTGATTTTAATATCTAAGGGAGCATCAGAAAATAAACCATAGGCCTTCGGCAACTTATACGGTTCATCTATATCTTCTTCGATAAAGAAATCATTGTCCCTGAGCACAGCTATGGCATTATCCTCACCTATACCATGATTGAGCTGGTGCGTATTTACACCTAGCGTATATCCAGCTGATGCATTATGACAGGTAAGGCATTGAGATCTACTTGGATAATTCCACTCCTGAGTGTATGCAATCTCCCCATCTATCGTAACGTCAAAATACTCAGTATCTGACCACTTCAAGAGTGTCGCATCTTTTTGATCTTCGTCCCACTTATAAGTAATACCATATCCTCGTCTATCTTCTCCTACCACGAAGAATCTGGTCTCAATATTATGCAACTTATCCGGATCATCCAATGAGAGTGGCAATGCAAAATGCTTCACAAAGATGGTTCCTTCTGGAAATTTCCATCCATCACTTTTTGAAAATGAGATTTTTTCTTCATTAGAATTTCGATTCCCATCACTAGGTATCAACATCCACCTTTTCTTTTCCGCTCTATCCGACCAAAGTGGACTATTGACCGAATATGGAACGAAATCATCCTTGATCTTCAGTAAATCTAGGTCCTCGAAAACGCCCAGAGATGATAGCTTAGAAGGTGGATCCGAAATCATTGAATTCTGAACCAATCGAAGGATTCTTCCTGGCTGTAAGAAGTCTTCTGTATTAGAAATGAAAACCAGTATTTCTCCATTCTCCCTGATCTGCAATCCTGTAATGCCAGATTTGGCTGGTAGATCGAGTCCAAAAGACTTTACATCTCCAATGATAGTCTGAGGATCGGGGTCAGCACCTAGTATGCTATTTATACTTACTAATTTATTGTGCGTATAGTCTGCATAGATATATCGATCAAAGAGTTCTTCATGTCGCTCACCTCGGTAGATAGCTCCGCCTATGATACAAGTTCCCTCTGTCCTTCCATATTCATGGAATGGTGATTTCTCATTTCCAATAAGATCTTCTGGCTTGTCATGAATTTCATGTTTTTGAGAACCTTCTCTATATGGCCACTGTAGGTTATCCCCTTTTTCTACTAAGTTGACCTCCTCTCGTTCTGCTTCTCCTACGTCTGCGATCCATATATTCTCAGTTTCTTCATCCAGATACATACTGTATGGACTCCTTAAACCAATAGCCCAAAACTCCTCTAGAGTGCTTCCATCTTCACTAACCCATGGATTATCATTAGGAATACTGTACCCTTGCGTATATGTCTCTCCCCATCCATCAGGCGCATCCCCATTATCCGTTGGCTGCCTTCTTATTGGATGACTTTTGGTAGGATCATTATCCACATCTATACGAAGTAGTCCGCTAAACATACCTCCATCTAATCTTTGGGTAGAAGTTGAAATATAGTCTTGATGACCTTCATCTCCAATACTTAAATAGAGAAATCCATCTCTACCAAAAGTCATCCCACCTCCATTGTGCCATTCTGTCCTATCATATTGTTGGATGAGTATCTCTTCACTGTTGGTATCGAATATACCTAATGATTCATCCCAATAAAACTTTGACAGCCGGTTGAATCCTTTTTTTGACCATTCGTCAGGATTAGGTTTGTATCGGTAAAAAACCAGTATGTAGTTATTTTCACTCCCCTCTGAATTAAAATCAGGATGTAGTACCATCCCCACTGATCCTCCCTCTCCCAATTTGAATGTACGATCTTTAATATCTAGTACAATTTCACTTTTTTCCTCCTCAAAATTCACCTTGTATATTAATCCTGTCTTCGATAATAATAGGTAATCCTCAGAATTGGGAAAATCAATTATACGGAGCGGAGAGGCTATATCTAGTCCTGAAGAGACTTCTTCTAAAGCATATGAACCTCCAATGCCAGGCGCAGAAGAAGGAAAAACACCGTAGAAATATTTATTCGCAGGAGGAGGCGAAAATAATGTGTTTGATAACAATATAAGTGCTATAAAAATAAATGCAGATATCGTAATTGATTTTTTCATTCTTCTGATATTTCTTTTACGTCAAGCCGACCTCGAACCTAGATCCATCAAAATTATAAAAACTAATAAAATTTGCAGTAACTAAAACCAAATATTCAAGAGATTAGGTCTTAAATAGTGAGGTAATCAACAAGTACCAATGTAAAAGCGGGCATTATTAATCCAAATCACTCTATCGGATCGAAAAGCAGAAAATAAAAAAGGCTGCCTCACAACAGTAAGGCAGCCTTCAAACGAATCTAATAATATCTCTGAATCCTATTTCAGTTTTATCATTTTATATTGAGCACTTTGTGTATCAGTACTTACTTCATAGAAAAACACACCAGAACCAGTCACTTTTTCATTGTCCAGTTGGATTACGTTCTTTCCTGCATTAAGCATTTGCGCTTCTTGGTACATTATTCTACCTGTCACATCAAATACCGTGACCGTTACCGTTTTTGCAGTAGGCATAGTTACCTCTACTTGCGTGTATGCTAGCCATGGATTTGGAGTATTCTGTGCAACAGTAAATAATATCTGCTCTTGATCTCCTTCTCGCTTCACTATCTCTAATTCAGTGATTTCAAGGTTTTCACTTACATATACTTCTGGTGATAATCCGAAACCCTTTTCGACAGAAGAAAGGTTACATGATACACACCCGAATTCTATGGTGAATAGTTCTTGATTAGCTTCTACGGAGATAGATGTAGCATTCGCGATGGATACATTGTACACTCCTTCTGACACCTCATTATATGCAATGCTATTATCATCGAAAATATCAGATCTAATTTCACTTATGTCATTACCATCTGTATTGATGGTAAACTGAAGTCCTGCAATATCAATATCTTCTACTACAGAGTATAGTATAGCACCATTTTCTATATCAGACACTAGAGTTGTAGTGTTAGATGATCTAGTAGCTACTGTACCATTTTCCGTAAGATTTACGGTTGCATTACCATTGATATCACCGATCTTTACCCCTATGAAATCTATGTACATATTCGAGGCTAATTGTTGGATATTATAGTATTCAGGTATAGAGTTAGACCATGGATCAGTCGCATCATCAAATGTGTGATCTGCATCGATTGTTCTCCAACTTAGATTGTTAGGGAATTCGATATTGATTCCAAGTATCACTTTTCGCAGTGCTAATAAATCAGAACTATTTACATTTTCATTATTATTGATATCAGCGGCAATATATTGATAAGGCGAATCAAATTCAGCCAGTCCCAATACATGTCGTTGGATCATAATAAGGTCTAATGTCGTAACACCATTCGTCACATCATCATTTTTATATGTACCTACGGTATAATCACCGCCTGATGGCATCATCGGGAATGCATAAGAACCATCAGCATCACTTAATATAGGATCCGTATTACTACCATGTAATTTCATTCTGAAGTTTGGTATTCCCTCTCCACTGACAGTAGTTACATCTCCTTGGATTTCAAAGATTGTGTTACCGCATACATTTGTACTATCTCTCACTTCTATTTGAATCTTACAATCATTATTAACTCCATCTGCTAGAGGATTCAAATCGAATGGAATTGTATCCATTCCCACTACCTGTGAGATGAATAAGGTAGGAACCACTGGTTCGCCTACGTCGTCACAATCAACCATTACTATGGTGTCCACAAAGTTATCCTCACTCAAGGAAGCTATTATACTACCCTGATCTGCGTCACAATTTCCAGATACGATCAATGCATCATATATAGATACATCGAGCAAACCAGTAATGGTGTCAAGATATACTATAATCTTAGCACAGGATACATTGATTGCTGAGGTATCTACGACCATCAAATCAAATGAATCAATGGTGATGTTATCACATCCATCAGTAGCGGTAACGGTCACAGTATAATCACCTGAAGCCAATGTATCTATGGTATTCACATCAAACTCACCGCTATCGTCATAAGCAAATGTGATATCTAGATCTTCATCGTCTGTACAATTGTCTGTAGCTGTGATCAATCCACTAAAGTCAACAGAAGCCGAGCAAGTAGATGGATTAGCTACAAAAGTAGTATCCGCTAAGTTTAAGAATATAGGCGCTTCACTGTCATTTAGAATGATCTGCTGTAAGAAACCAAAAGTGGCATCCTGGCAGATTGCTTCTATGACGTATGTTCTGTTGATCGTATCCGGACATCCCTCACTTATAGACACATCCTCGAATGAGACTGCAAATTGCCCACAATCAACGAGGTCAGTAAGATCCGCTACAGTAATCACATCGATATCAGGTGTACCATCTTCTGTACATCCATCGATTGTGATACTTGCTGGTACAATACCATCTACATCTGCTTGAGTAAGAGGGTCTGTAGGTCCATTTATCACGATCATTTGCTCACAAGTATCACTCATACTACTAAGTGGATCCTCAGCTATTATAGTCCTAATCACTGTACCATAGTTGCAATCATTTACCGCAGAAGAATCTACTGTAGATGATATGATGATAAATGACTGACAATTACCACCAACATCAGAATTAGTAGGTGACGGAATGGTTTCTAAATATTCGGCAATGCTATTGAACTCAGCGTCAAAGTCAGAACATGAAATTTCAAAATCACTACAAGTCAATACTGGAGGTATAGTATCCAATACTATGATAGAATCTATCCCACATGGCTGCCCATCAGCAAATATTGTGACTACTAATGGGTTTTCCATTACATCATTACATGATGCAAAAGTCCTACTCAATGTGATTTCTGGAAGATCTCCACATACTCCACCTGTAACATCTACTATCGTGTTAGGATCTAAGGTAAACTCTCCATCAATATCTAAGTATGCAGTATCAATATTGAACATACAGTTAATCTCCTCATTAACGATTATATTGAATACTATTGGACATTCTGAGCTGTTACCCGCTGCGTCAGAAACTGTCGCTGTCACATTGAACATCCCTTCATCATCACATGTGAATACCGCTGGATCGAATGTTACAGATTCTACTCCACAGTTATCCGTGAATGGTGTGGTCAATAAATCCAAAGTAATCGAATCCGTATCTCCTGGCTCAATAGTATAATCAATGATTCCTTGATCTACACATACTGGATCAACATTATCAACAACTGTGATCGTATACGTACATGTCGACGAATTACCATTAGTATCAGTCACTGTCCAATTGATAGTATACGGTCCTCCTACTGGGAAGATAGCCCCATCAAGTGACCCTTCATTATTGTAATCATTGAGCATAGTACTCGGCGTGCATGGCTCTGATACCTCTGGATCAAATCCTGTTCCTGAGACTGTGAATTGACAATCATCATCGACACCATCAGCAGAAGAATCTAAAGTCTGATCTCCGACACAATCAATTACAGGTGCTATATTATCTACTACTGTAATACTTGCAGTACTACACTCTACTCCGTTGAGAGAGATAGTGAGTAGTATCGGATTACTTGCTATATCTGAGCAAGAAAACGATGTAATATCTATCGATGGTACATATGTGATTCCACATCCACCGCCTATGATATCTACCACAACATCTGGATCTATAGTCGCAGTACCGTCTGCTCCGAGGATTACCTCATCAATATTCAGTGCACAACTGACTTCAACATCTGCCATTACATTAAACTGAATATCACAATCAATAGAGTTATTATTTACATCTGTAACCGTGGCCACTACATCTACAATACCTTCTTGATCACAACTTAATTCTGAAGGATTAAATGTTACACTTGCCACCCCACATGCATCAGTATACTGCGTAGTAAGTAAGTCCGTAGTAATCACTAATCCATCTGTACCTACTGTGAGATCGATAGTTCCTTGATCTACACACTCTGGAGCTGTATTATCTATAACTATTACATCTACAGTACATTCTGAAGAATTATTAGACATGTCAGTCACAGTCCATGTGATGGTATATGGTCCCCCTACTGGGAATACAGCATCCTCTAAAGTAGTATTACTCGGTGCATCTGCATAATTATGAATTATTGTCAATCCATCTACTCCACAATTGTCACTTATGTTTATTGGATCTAGTTCTGAACCGTCAACTGTATATTGACAATCGTCTTCACCATCGATATTATCAACTACCGTAGCATCGGCAGCACATGTAAATGATGGATCAATACTATCTACCACTGTAATCACAACCGTACAAGTAGATTCATTTCCTTCATCATCTACAGCTGTAAATACAACTGGAGTAGATCCTAATGGGAAGGTAGCCCCTGCCAATGTCGTATTATTCGGTGCAGGTCCATAGTTATGTGTTATAGATACTACATTTCCACATTCATCCATTGTCGAAGGATCCAATGCATCATTCGCAATTGTGTGTTGACAATCTGCATTTCCATCAGCCATATCTTCGAAGGATGTATTTTGAGCACAAGTGATCGCTGGTCCTTCATTATCCAATACAGTAATTTGTACTGTACAAGTTGCTTGATTTCCACTTCCATCTGTGACTGTAAACACAACAGATGTAGTCTCTAATGGGAATGTAGCCCCATCAAGAGAAGTCGTACTCGGTGCTGGTGCATAATTATGCTCGATAGTTACATCTACACAGTTGTCAGCAAATAACGGATCCAAGCTGGTTCCACTATGTGTATATTCACACCCTGTGAATCCAGAAGTATTGACTGTAAGATCTTGCGCACAGGTTATAGAAGGTGCAATCTCATCTTTTACCAATACGGTCAACTGGCATGTCTCTATCATTACTCCATTGGATATAGTCCAATTTACCACTGTAGTTCCAAGTGGGAATTCAGCACCAAATAGTGTCGTATTATTTAATGATGGTGTGTAGTCATGAGTTATCGTCAATGGTCCACAATCTGCAATTTCTTGCACTACATTAAATGTATTGTCAGATACCACGAATGAACATGCCTGAGAAATAGTAACCATCGTATCCGCTAAAATAGAGACACAATCTTTGACATCCATACAGATATCTGTATCATTATTATCCTGAACTGTAATTGTATCTATACATGAAGATACATTTCCATTAGCATCTATTGCATATATTGTTACAGATTGGAACCCTAGATCATTACAATCAAAGCACATCTCTGATACAATCTCTGTAGCTGAAAAACTCAAATCAAAGTCCACATCACACTGGTGGAAAGTACCAGATGGTACAATCAATGAGTTTACATCTACACAAGCTGCTTCAGTATCAGGCTCTCCATCACCATCTAGATCCCATGGCTCGAGCGCTATTGCAGTACTTTGACATAAGATATTAGGTGGTACATTATTTATTATATTTATAGGGAATGACGTTGTCGTTCTTACATTACAAGGATTCAAGAATGTAACTACGGCTGTATGATTCCCCATTGGTAGCATCTGAGAGAAAGTAGTACTCGCTCCTACTCCGCCTATTGAGATTTCATATTCGTTCGTCGTATCAAAATCAGAATTAAGATCTATCTGAATCACTGATTGTAGATTATTAGGCAGGCAATCACCTGATGTGGCTGTAAATGTAACCATAGCACTATCACAAGTAGTAGCTACAATAGGATCATCTAATCCTGTCATCACTATATCGTCTGGTGCCTTAGTATTGATTACATTTATGACTTGTACATCTGATCTTTCTAGTGGAGCTCCATTGATATCCGTTTGACACCAATCTATTACTGTCCATGTTCTCACTATCTTGAAGCATACACCTTCTGCATCTTCGAATAAAGAGAATATCTCATCATGTGGGCTAGCGCTTACCATCTCACAAGTAGAAATAGAATTAAACTGAGGCACATCAAATCCAGCTGGCAAATTAGCTGGGTCAGTGATACTGTCTACGTTACATGTATTGATCGTAAGTTCTATATCCTCTGGGAATACTACACTGTCGAAATCAAATGGATTATTATTCACCACAGTAATAGTCTGAGAAGTACTCGCAGTACCGTCACTATCCGTTGCTGTAAATGTTCTAGTAATAGTTCCTATTCCACAATCGTTAATATTAACTGAAGAAGTAGTGACTGTATCTACATTACAAGCATCCGTAAATGCAAATTCGCCAAATTGAGACAACGGTAAGAAGTCATCTCCACACTCTATCGTAATGTCTGCTGGACCAGATACTTCTGGAGCATGCTTATCTTGTACGATCACATTGGCCATACAAGTATTCATCAATCCTCCATTATCTGTTACTTTTAGTTCTACGACTACTGGTGCGCCTAGATCCGCACAAGTGAATATCGCTCTATCAGAGAATGGTCCACCTTCATCCATCCTACGGATTTCGATAGATGCTACTCCACATGCGTCATAACTTCCATCATCTATATTTAGCGCATATGCATACCCTACTCCTACAGAGTTGAGGCCTACGATCGTATTTTGATCACAAATCGCCACAGGTGCTATATTATCAGTAACTGTGACCTGTATAGTACATGTCGATGATAATCCCGCGCCATCGGTAGCGGTATATACTACGTCATATGGTGTTTCTGAAAACGGGAAAGTCACTACACGAGAGTCTCCTTCTCTTATCAAAGCTCCAAAAGGAGGCTTTATAGTGTAAGTCAATCCATCTGGTGAACAAGCATCAGAAATCTGCGGAGCGGGTAAATTTACCGTACCAGAACAATCGCCTGTTACCGCGGATACGTTGATATTATTAGGGCAGACGATTATCGGCGCCTCAGTATCTCTTATTTCTATGAGTTGTTCTACTGTTCTAGTCTCTGTACCACTACAATGCCACTCCCATGCTGTCCATGTTCTAGTGATTTTGATTACACCGTTGATCGTTCTTTTTTCATCTTCGAACGTAAGTGCAGTATTACATAACTGACCAAAGTCAGGGTACGCTACCTCATTATTGTAAGTAGGGACTCCTGTGATATCTAGATCAGCAACTCCATCCATATCTAAATCATATTCATTACAGTTAAGCGCTGTATTGTTCATCATTAAGAAAGTATCAGGGAATACTATATCGTCTAGATCTACCCTCTCGATAAACATACGCATATCACATACATCTGACACATTGCCTTGTGCATCTATAGCTCTATATTGTCTATCTATCACAGCTACAAAATTATCATCACACGTAAGCTTTGTCAAAGAATCTTTCAACAATTGAACTTCTGCGATAACGCCGCAATTATCCTCCGCAAATGGGCCAGGATATTCGTCTATTTTATTACAAGAAACGGTAACATCTTGGCAGACAACAGTAGGTTGAATTTTATCTTCAACGAAAATATCTGCCCAACAAGAGTTTCCAGAACATGCATCAACAATCTTAGCAGTAACAGTCATTCCTATATGTGCAGCAGTTAAAGTGGCATTTGGGATGACCTCTCCTGATTCTGTAGTTAACATCACATTATAAGCTTGTCCT
The DNA here is from genome assembly GCA_938007965.1 of uncultured Saprospiraceae bacterium. Taxonomy (GTDB): domain Bacteria; phylum Bacteroidota; class Bacteroidia; order Chitinophagales; family Saprospiraceae; genus CAJXUU01. The sequence goes on from CALLMH010000053.1 coordinate 11,616, forward strand.
GTACTGATAGGACTTGTTAGTATTATATTAGGGGTGATAGTAACCTCGCAGTTTCCATCAAGTGAAAAATTAATATCTCCGATACACGACATTGAGCCAGAACTAGATCCTATAGATGCTACATAAGATCCAGGTGCAACACACCCATCATCAGGAACAACATCAAGACCATAGTTTGCATTAATCGCGGCTCCGTCCCAGTTGATCTCAACACAGGAAGCATTCGCATTTGTAGGTGTGATTATCGCTCCAGCTGCATCTGTTGACCACATATAAGTGATATCCGCATCCGCATTGATTACGCAATACTCTTCTGTACCTCCATTACATAGGGCTAGATTACCCGTTATGAATATATCTGGATATGTCTCAGCTGGTATATTGAATGATTCTACCTCGTCGTCATCGCTTCTCAATACTAAGAAACCAGCATCTCCATCTTCTCTTATTACAGTGATCGTGTACATACTCATACCATCTTCTGGCATATTAACCATCTCGGTAAGTAGTACAGATTCGCCTGTAGCTTGCGGAATTAATGCTCCATCTCCTGGTTCTGGGCTAGATTCATCAAAGTAGTTATTTTGATCTGCTACGTACCATTCATCACCAGATGGACCGGTAACTTTAAATACATCTTGATACTGTCCATTATTTGAATCTGTAGCATTAGCAAGACATTCTGAACTCTCTAGTTGTGAGCTGATCACTACGACCCTAGCTGGATCATGATCATCCTCGTCGATATCTCTAGTTGATCCTATATCATTGTCAGTATCAGAATCTGGAACTCCTCCATTATCATTATTATTTATCTCATCTGGTGTCGAATCGATATCTTTTGATCCGATAGGATTATCATTTGCATCTAAGGCATTTGCTATCTCAGCATAATTTACTAGAGATCGTGGAGTAGCATCTCCATCAACAACTAACTTTATAGTTGTTTTCACAGCATTTCCTTGTGTCAAAGGCGCATCCAACACCAATGTTCTTTTTACAATTCCACTTCCAGCATTCGTCCAATCTGCATCTACAAGAGACATATACTCTGGAATGTAATCTACAATCTTAATTTGATATACAGGTAGAGTACCTTGATTTAGAATTTCGATGTCAAAAGTAACAACATCGTCAGTTTTTACCCTTTTTTGATCGGTCGTGATCATCAATGCTAGATCAAGATACTGTGTTTTCACAACTACAGGATCATGATCATCTTCATCGGCATTACCGTGATCATTTATTACATTGTCAGATGAAGTGTAGATTTCTCCGCCTGTATCATTATCATTTTCACCGTCGGGTGTACTATCGAAATCGAATGAATCAGGATTACCAACTGGGCTAGACTCCATGATCTCGATAAAACTAATTAATTCGTCAAGTGTATTCTCAGCGGATACATTAAAGTATATACAGTAATCTCTCGACTCTCCTGCTGCCAATATATTTTCGTCTACTAGAGTGATTTGATTATTCTCTTCAGTCCAGTCAGGATTAAGATCAGCATTGAAGATCAATTCTTTTGGACTGTAGTTTACTAGTTTTATATAGTCAGCATCAGTATTTCCTTGGTTGAATAATTCTACATCCAATTTTACGACATCACCACCGCAGTAGTATTTATCATCAGAAACTTTGACTCTTGCAGCAAGGTCAAAAATTGCTGGTGTAGCTGGATCATGATCATCTTCATCAATTTCTCCTGTATCATTTATTTGATCATCGGTAGATGTGAATGGCTCTCCTCCGTTGTCATTAGTAGAAATAGCATCTGGTGAGCTATCTACATCAAGGGCTTCATCTCCAGAGAGATCAAACGCTTCACTAATTTCAGCAACATTGGTATAGTCAGCAGCTTGGGAACTGTTAACTAAGAGTTTAAGTGTTTTTGAGATATTGGTTCCTGGGAGAATTTTCTCAACTATTTTATAGCTTAATGTACCATTACTAAGTTCCCATCCTGGATTAGAGGCTGGATCAAACGTATAGCCATTAGGCATATAATCTGTGATCGTAACTGCCGAAGCTGATACCCCACCTTGATTGAACACTGTAATCATGAAAGTCAACTCTTGACCTACGATCGCAAATCTATTTCCAATGATTTCCTTTTGCAATGCTAGATCAAATCCCGAAGGCGTTCCTAGTGCTATATCAAAGCTATGATTCGTTTCTGTCGTATTTACCTCTATGAATGAAGATGATAAACAAGATGCTTCATCATACTGAGCATCACAATCGATCATATCATCAGCATTACTTCCTGCATCTGCAGTACAAATAGTATACTCTTCATTTCCAAAAGTATATAATCCAGTTTCTTCATCGTACAGTGAATTATCTAATTCTACATAGTAGGTAGTATTAGGATATACTCCATCTAGATTTCCGTCTAGATCACTATCTACATTGGTATCATTGAAACCATAAACACCGTTTTCATCAGTAGTAGTTGTACCTACTAGGTCACAATCGTCATTATATAGGTTTAATGTGATGTTACCAATTCCGTCTTCACCAGGATCTTGCAATCCGTTTCCATTGGCATCGTTCCATACATAATTGCCTATTTCTATTGTTTTGACATTACACTTTGCAATGATATCACCGAATCCTGTTGCTTTTCCAAATACGGGATAGATCGCATGAGAGTACAATTCTATAGCGCCCGTCTTAGATCCATCGATCGTACTGTATCTATGTAATCCACCTGAGTAAGAATTAGTTAGTGGATCATATACTGCTACTACTACCTCGTCCGAACCAGGTAATACATATACTGATCCTAAGGCTGTTTCATTATGATAGGTAGGATTTGTTGGCCAATTATCAAAACCGAAGAATTCTCCGCCTCCTGGACCTTCTCCATTTCCTATACCTGTACCGTCTCGGCCAGCGACTGTACCATTATCCTCCAACTCCCAAGATTGAGTATCCGGATTGAATGCTACCATAAGAATATCAGGAAACTGTTGATCTAGTCTATTCGTAGATGCTTTACAGTATCTATGTCCTATTCTATCCGTAAAAGATATAATCATCTCTCCCGTAGAAGTGAAATCTATATCTGTAAACCAATGACTTACCGCTAGAGAAGCTGGTTTCTCATCTTGCCAGAATCCCTTCAAATAATTGGTTCTGAATATTTCCTTCGTCTCTCCAGTTTGTGGATTAAGCGTCATGACGACACCAAGACTATTATCTTTATTTTCTGAAACAGAACCCGTTACAGTACCACCGACATACAATAGATCCTCATGCCACTCTAAGGCGAATATCTTGTATTCCTCATCCGTATCTATATTAATAGGTCTCGGCATTTCAAAAACTTCTGTTTTTGCCAAACTTGGGTCATTAATATCAATAGCCACTACCAAGTTCTCATCTAATACAGGTGTATATAGAGTCTTGGAATCTGGTGATATTACTAGATTTCCTAATCCAACTCTACCCACCTGATTACCATAAGAACAGTCATCCACATCCTGAGTAACTGTCAGACCTTGTAACGATTGAGGTATGATATTACTTACATCTGCAAATAGCGTAGTCTTCTTTTCTCCTTCCAGTTCTGTTTTTAATATAGCATAAGGACCATATTTGAGTCCCGCATATTGCTTTACAAAAGCTGATGTATATAGGTTTTGATTTATAACATCTTGAGCTATACCCCACACAGAGCCAGTCTCACTAGCTGTAGCCAGTACTGATACTCCGGAAGAAACTGTAAAATCATGCTCTGTAGATATTATAGTAGCAAAATCAGGATGTTCTTCAATCTCGCCCTGTACAAAACACGTCAATATAATGTCAGGATTACTACCACAAGAAGAAACATCTCTTGTAAGTCCATAATTTACTCTACATGCTGGTGCATTGATGAATTGTACAGAAGATCTATTATCATCTCCCTGAAATCCAGAATTATAACCATCACCACTTTGAAATTCTAACCGATACTGTGTATCATTTTCCAAATTTGAAATAGAATAGTTACCATCGGCATCAGATATTACTGAAGCGACAGAATTTCCAATTGCATCATATACAGTTACGAGAACATTACTCAATCCTGTTTCAGTACTTCTAAAAGTACCGTCATTGATTGCGTCTTCAAATACTGTCCCACTTATGGTATTGGACTCTGGAGTACACTGACTCCAAGATTGCACATTAGCAGCCATAATCAAGACCCATATAAATATGGCCGATCGGCTTAGCTTTAAAATTGCACGAGATCGTGCGAACGTAAGTTTTCTCATTTTGACCCTAGTTAAACTTAGCAAATATTAATTAGATTAATTTTTGTCCATATTTCCAGTCTAGGTTGGTTTTCTTATCATCAGAGAGATAAGCACCTCATTTGTAGTCGTTTATTATATATTGGCATTCTCAATTTCCAAAATAAACATATTACACATTATGCAAATATATAAATACTTTAGATACTATCTTATACATATTGCATTTATTTTTAATATGTATTGTGATTATTTTTAGCTCATCCCCGTATTAATTGACTTTTAGCGGTATAATAGTTCATTTTTTAACATATGTAGTTTTTTCTCTTTATCTCTGATAAAAGAGGGTATGATTTTTTAATATACCTGGCTCTACTATATATAAACTACTGAACAAAGTAAGAGAAGAAGATAGGAGGATTAAGGAGGAGGAGTAGAAAAATAAGCAATTTTATAAACTGGGGCATAGTCACTATTACAGTGAAGGAAGTAAATAAAGCAAAGTGCATTATTTTGAAGCTTTTTAAGCTGAATAGATATAGGAAATTGATTTCACATTAAATGGAGAGAGTTAAACAATATAGAAGATAGCATGAATGCGATTATCCACAAAGTTCAAATGTTATGAAATACAATGGTTATTAAAATATAAATAACTGATGCGAAGAAGCACTGATGCTTGTGTTGATAAATAATGTGTGTTTACTTTTTATTACATGCCATATTTAGCGTAAGCTTCTCTCAAAGTATTAATGTCAGAAATATTGAAAAATGAATCATCCACAGACTCCACATTTAAGTCTTCTAATATTATGGGTCTATACGCTTCGTTACTTGCGAACACTTCAGGATTGTGGTCATCAAGATACATGCTGAATACAGCTGTAACCGATAAAATAGAAATCAGAATAGCCGCTACCGAAATATTCCGATAGTTGATCATTCTTATTTTAGCTTTTTTAGACTTAAGCTTACTGTCCAATTTATTCCACGCCTCACTTCTCGGCTCGATAGAATGCGTTTTCGCTATTTCCCTGATCTTATCAAAATCTTTTTCACTCATAATATCTATGATTTTCTATATACTAATATTTCGATACTAGCTTATACTAGCCTTTGAGTATTCTTTTTTTTTCAGCAGCTCCCTCATTTTTCTTTTCGCAAGAATCAATTGAGATTTAGAAGTATTTATACTAATGTTTAGTGCCTCCGCTATTTCTCTATGTTTGTATCCCTCTATCACGTACATGTTAAATATAGTGCGATATCCAGGAGGCAATTCATTGAGAATACTTACGAGCTCTTCATAAGCTATATCACTTATAACAGAAGAATCATCCGGCTTATCAATATCCTTCAACTCTACCGTCATCCGAAGATTATTATGTTTACGGATTTGCATCAATGCCTCATTGACCAATATACGCTTCATCCATCCTTCAAAACTTCCCTCTCCTTTATACTTATTGATATTGTCGAAGATTTTGAAAAAACCCATAACCATGACATCCTCCGCCGATTCGTAATTTTTCATATATCTCATCGCTATACTCATAAAAAGAGGTGCATACATATCATATAGCTTTTTCTGTGCCTTTGCGTCACCTTTTCGGCAGGAATCTACGATATGTACGAGATGTTCTTTCAATGCGATAAAATTTGCTTTTCAAAATACTAGATGAAATGTAATTCCTTTTTGGTGTGTAAAACGTTTTTAATGGCAAATAAAAAATGTGGATTAGAATTCTTGTGGATTGGAAAAAACCATACTGATCAATGCTATTGGAACCTATACCCGCAACTTAGTAATGTTCTCGAGTTCATAAAGTGCTCTTCCTTATGATTATCTAAACTACAACATATTAGGTAGTTCTCCAATCCGAGAGACGATAGCTTGATGATATATATGCCGAGGTACTAGATTAGAAATGACCGCTCATCATGAATAGTCGGATATATCTAATTTTAAGAACGACGATTTATTTTTTAGTTGCCAGCTTGGTGATATTGCCTTTTACGACGTCATCTATCTTGACATTGATCTCTGTGCCTAGTGGAAAATAGATATCCATTCTAGAGCCCAATTTGATAAAGCCTAATTCATCGCCCTGCGTCACTGTCGTCTTTTGTTTTGCGTAGCATACAATTCTTCGTGCCAGTGCACCGGCGACTTGTCTTACGAGTACCTTTCCAGATCCATAATTGTATACTGTAGTAGACCTTTCATTTTCAGTACTTGACTTTGGGTTCCAAGCTGCGAGGTATTTTCCTGAGTGATATTTATAGTATTCTATCGTTCCAGATATCGTATGCCAATTGATATGTACATTCAAAGGAGACATGAAAATAGAAACTTGGAGCCTTCTATCTTTGAAATATTCTGGTTCTTCTACTTCTTCTATTACGACCACTTTTCCATCACAAGGACAGAGGAAGATAGTATCATCTACTACTTTGACTGTGCGGTCTGGATATCTGAAGAAGCTGATAAGAAAAAGGTACAGTATAATACTCACTACAAGTAGAAAAGTAAAAAGTGATGGTAAGTAAATAAAAACGATCCCATTAATTACAGCTAGTAATACTGCCGAAATCACTAAAGTGTAAGTACCTTCTCGATGGATTGACATGATTGAGTTTTATTTTAATAAAGATTTTTTGGTATAGTAAAGGTATGAAAAGGAATGTATTTAAAGCTTATAGCATCTTATGTTTTAAAAACAGTATTCAAAAAATAATAAAAATGGGATAACCATAACTAGGCTGTCAAAACGATCCAAAAATCCTCCATGACCTGGAAGAATACTACCACTATCTTTTATCTTTTGCACCCGTTTTATTCTTGATTCTACAAGATCCCCTAGAGTTCCAAGTATCCAAACGATTATCGCAATCACAATCCACTTAACGATACTATCACCAGTAACCATCGAAAACCCCACAGCTACCAAAATACTAAAGAACCCAGCACCTAGACTCCCTTCTCTAGTTTTACCAGGAGATACAGAAGGGAATAATTTATTCTTACCAATCAGCTTACCTGTGAAGTAAGCCATCGTATCACTCGTCCACAAAAGAAGTATGATTCCAAAAAACATGATCTGTACGTCATTACTGGTATTGTACAGTGCATAAGTAGCTAAACCAAATGGAAGCCCCCAATAAAAAAAAGTAAATAGGTATTTATATTTCTCATAAGCCAAAGGTGTCGTCCATAAATTGACGATCAAAAATATCATCAAAACACATGAGACCAGCACTCCTATCTCATATACTATAGGCGATGCATATCCTGATCTCAATATGAGCATCGGCAATGCTGCCAATATCACATGGACATAAGAACCAATACTCGTTCGAGGCTTATCAAGGATTTTGGAAAGTTCGTATCCACCAAATATGACAATAACAGCAAATAACAATGATAACCCAAAGGCTCCATAATAGATAGATAACATGATAGCGGTCACTATAATAATCGCGGTAATAACCCGCGGCATATTGATCTTTCTTTTCTTGAATTGCTTGTTTTCTGTGGTTACGTTACTCATGTATACTTCCCCTTCTTGTCATCAATAATTTCTATGATATGGTTTATTAATAGATGACAAAGAAAACAAGAAAAAACGACTACCATAATTAATAGTACAATTTCTGGTTTTTCTTCTGTTTTTTGTGCCGTTTCTAAATGATCCCCAGCTACAAATAACATCACTACTTGTAGTCCATTGTTTACAAAATGCAAGACCATAGGATACCAGATGGATTTAGTAAGATAATAGGCATAACCTAGCACTAGTCCAATTATTAATTTTGGTAAAAAGCCTTGCACCTGAAGATGAAAACCGCTAAAAATAGCTGAGGCGACAAAGATTGCTACTTGGGGACTTTTCATGTTTTTAATCAGTTCCTTTTGTATTATACCGCGAAAGAGGAGTTCTTCACTGATGGCAGGTATCAATGCAATAATAACAAGATTGACTATCAGATCAACCACGCCATCCATCTTCAGCATATTCATAAGAGACTCTATGCTTTGTTCGTCTAGTGATTTCATCCATTCTGGCAGATCGACACGCTCCAAAACTACAGAAGACAGACCAATCAACGGGTAAGTAAGAAACAATAGCACAACAAATTTCAACAATAAGTCTAAATCGATGCTTCTGAAATCAAAATAAGAAAGCCACTTTTTCTTTCTCATCCAATATGCAAATATTACTGCACTGAGCGCAAACATTACCAAATGATTCAGGCCGATCCCAGCTTTGATAAATGGTCGAAAAGCGGGTTCTGTAACAGCCTCGAATACATCCATCCCTTGATTCAAATCCATGCCTCCGAGGTACGCCATACAAAATAACAATCCAGATCCAAACAGGGCACATATCAACATAATGGCAACAAGTGTAATCGTCTTAAAAAGTAGAATGGGATCTTTTTGGTTTTGGGTATTCATAATCAAGCGTTCGTCAGAATCATTATCTAAAAAAATGAAAGCTAATTTCTCCCCTACTATTGACCTCCAAAGCTGGAGATGGGGCCTTAAAAATATTAAAAATCGAAAGCAGGCCTTTCAAGAAGTAATTATCAGTTTTGATCTTCGTCAAGTCAAGATCTAAACCGAGATAATATTGATGGACTCGGGGAAAAATTTCATCTGATAACTGGAATCTCTCACCGTCTGTCACCCATTCATTTTCGAAACCACCATACATATTATCCGATCCATATCCGACAGCAACATTTAGCCAATCGGGCCATCTATTATTTTGAGGCAGAAAACTGCTTACATTGATGCTCGCCCACAATGTCTGAGCATTATAATCTTTTAAAAACTTCTCAGCAAAAGAAGATCCAAAAAGGTTATCCGCTCTATCTTGAAGACTGATACTAGTACCATTGTTTCCCACTACAGAAAATTCATCATAACCCTTTGGAATCGAAGATACTTTCAAAGTGATTCTTTGCTCTCCCCAGTACTTTTGTTGTAAGGCAAAAATACCGATTCCCGTAATGTTTGCTCCCATATCTGCAATGGAAAATCCCCATTCTTCGGAGAACGCATCCATCATCTCTATCGTAGTCTGAAATAAGCCCCCACATATAGCTCCCACCATGATAGACTTACCGTCAGAAAGCCCCGTCCACTTTGCTCCTTTATAACACAAGACCCCTTGAAAATATGCGGTATACACATGACCGACTTTATCCATATTATTCCATTCTCCCCAATCATTAAACAATTGAAAACTAGTCTGTGGATATCGCTTATACCATGCTTGATAAAGTCCGATAGAAAAACCAGTATATGTCGCCGAGGAAAAGCCTAGAGCATAGTTAAATCTTTTCTGGTTAAATGTATCGGATGGAGTAAAAAATGAAGACTTCTTTTGAATAATATCCACCTGTCCAAAACTAGCAGACAACATCAACAACGATATAAAAAATGGCAAAAATAATCTCGCGTATAGATAATAATTCATATACAAATTTAGCAAAATGAATGATAGTAATAGTCACCAAAAATGTAGAATATACGAAGGATGATATAATATCTATCAATTTAAAATAGCCTAGCGGTTAAAGATACGTTTATTACTTATCAATCAGATCTAATATACTTGATTAAATAGGACAATTTTCAATTATTTGCCTATTTGTCTGTACAATAGATGAAGATATTTCAACATATTAAAAAATAGCATTATCTTGCTTTTTGAATTGAGTAATTGCAACGAATCTTACTCAATTTCAATCTTGTACACATAATAAAAGCAGTTTATGCATTTTAAGAATTTAATTCTTGTTGGTTTTCTTTCATTTTTCTGTTCTTTGAGTATATACTCTCAGGACTTTCACTACACTCAGTATTTCCAGTCCCCTCTAGGAGTAAATCCCGCACTAGCTGGTGCTTTTAACGGATCTTATAGGATAAATGGTGTCTATCGGTCTCAGTATTTTGGTATTTCTAAAGACTTCGCGGGATATAGTCTCAATGTAGATGCGCCCATTGTCCGAGGAATAAGAAAGCAAGACTGGATCGGGATCGGAGTTCGATTAGAGTCCAATGAAGCTGGTAGCGTTGACCAAAAATTGAATATGTTTGGATTAGGAGCTTCATATCATCTAGCATTGAATAAAAAACAAACTAGTGTTCTATCCTTTGGAGTACAATATGGAACTGGGGGTTACTCATATGTCACTAATCCAAATGGTGTTTTAGCCGCTCAGAATCTGATTACTGGAACTCAATCTATGGACGAATTTGATTTCAAAGAAAAGTTTCCCCAAATGGCATCAGGTTCTATGGGTCAGACATCATCAGGTGGAAGTCTTAGTGATCTTAGCCTTGGAGCATTATACAAAAGAAAAAATCCTAAAAGTGGAGCGGAACTCCAACTCGGAGTAGGTTTAGATGGAGTACTAAATCCTAATAGAGCTTCACTGCGTAGCCAAGATGGAAAAGGAATAGGTATCAATGCTTTTACTTCATATGAATTTGTACTTACAAGAAGAGCGTCACTTACTTCAGGAGCGTATTACTACAGCAATAAAAAAGCAAGTGCAGTCAATGTAAACTCCATTTTAAACTATCAGATGAAGCCTGATAATGCACTTACGCTCCATACTGGACTCGGATTGAGAAATGCTAGAGCTGGATTGATATATCTAGGCGCTTCTGTAAAAGATATAAGAGTAGGCTTAGCTTTCGATCTAGATTTGTCTTCTTCTTCGATCATTACCAACTCAAGTAAGAGTATAGAGCTCGCTGTTTCCTACATAGGGAAGATCTACAAAAAGCCAAAACCGAAACCAATTATATATTGTCCTCGTTTGTAATCATAATAAAAAGGTCAATAATTAAATTGCGATAATACAGATCGACTAAAAAATAGAATAAGCACAAATATGACATATACTAAATCAATACTCGCGACACTATTACTATTCGTAGGGATAATATGCATGGAAGCACAGCCTGTCACTGCTACATCATACGAAACAATGATAGAAGTAGCTGAGGAATCCGCTGATAAAAAAGACTATGCCAACGCTATCGAGTGGTTCGAAAAAGCATACAAAGAAAGTAAGGATAAGAACCTTAAAATTGCTATCGGAGATCTATATATGAGACTGAGAGACTACAAAAAAGCGAGTAGAGCCTATGACAGAGTACTAAAAAGGGACAAAGATGGTGTATATGAATTCTTAAGAATAGATTATGCCAAATCGCTCAAGTACCAAGGAAAGTACATGGATGCGCTCAACGAATTCAGAGTGGTAGCCTCTACTTCAGACAATGATACGTTGAAAAACGAGGCCCTATTCGAACTGAAAGGAATCGAAAATATGGATACATATGCTCAGAATCTAGAGGCGGTTATTCAGTTTGCTGGAAAAGATATCAATTCAGGAAGTGGAGAAAATAGCCCTTCTAGATATAATGATGGGACACTCTATTATTCATCATTCGACCGCAAATCAGTAATCATCCCCGAAGAAGAGGAAGACGCATATGAAGCAAGGATATTCACCGCCGAACTAAACAAAGATGGTGAATATGAAAAACCAAAAGCACTCAATAAGAAGATAAATAGAGAGGGATATCACAATGCTGGCGTTGCATTCTCAGGAGATGGAAAAATAATGTACTTCACTCGTGCAAAATTGAATATCAACGAATTAGAAGAATCCACTATTTACTACTCCTACAAAACAGATAGCGGATGGGGAGGACCTAACGAGCTAGAGGCAATAAACGGAGATTATATAGCCATGCATCCCAATGAAGGAGAGCTATTTGGAAACCGAGTATTATTCTTCGTGTCAGATATGGACGGTGGATATGGAGGATATGATATCTATTATTCTACTATCAACGGCGACACTTATTCTTCTCCAGTTAATCTGGGCCCTTCAGTCAATACGGAGAAGGACGATATTACACCATTTTATCAAAATGGTACATTATACTTCAGTACAGATGGGCGACCAGGTTTCGGTGGCCATGATGTATGGTATGCTTCTTGGAATGGATCTGCATTCGAAGAGGTGACCAATATGGGTTTCAATTACAATTCTCCACAGGATGATATGTATCTTAGATTTACTCCAGATGGTTCATCAGGATTCATGGTATCGAATAGACCCGATAAAGACAAAAGAAAGCTAAAAGGCAGTGAAACTTGCTGTGATGATATATACAAGCTGCAGTTAAGAGAAATCGTTATAGATCTCGCTATGCTAGTAAATGATCCTGAAGGACCACTCAAAGAAGCTACGGTAGAAGTTATAGACCTATCCATAGACGATGATAGTGCGCTACAAAGCAAGACTAATGTAATCAGTAATGACTTCAGCTTCCTACTAGATGCAGATCATAAGTATAGAGTAGTCGTCTCAAAAGATGGATACTACCCCGACACCACGGTATCATTCAACACTGTAGGTCTACTAGATTCCTATACAGTGAAGAAAAATGTGACGCTACAGCCACTGCCTGTGGTAGAGAAGGATCCCAATGCAGGAGAGGAAATGGAGACAATATCGGCAAATGAGCCTATAAGACTTAATAAAATCTACTTCGACCTTGATGAGGCTGAGATTTTACCAGATGCAGAAGAAGATTTAGCTTACCTAAAATCGCTAATGGATCAATATCCTGACATGGTCATAGAGCTATCATCTCATACAGATGCTCAAGGTGGAGACCAATATAATAGAAGACTATCTCAAAAAAGAGCAACGTCTACGAAGGCATGGTTGGTGCAGCAAGGTGTTTCCTCTCAGAGAATCAAAGCCGTCGGATACGGTGAAACGCAGATCACAAACCACTGTGTAGATGGAGTAAGATGCAGCGATACAGAGCATAGAGTGAATCGTAGATCAGAGTTCAAGATTATAGCAGGTCCGCAGACGATCGAAGTCAAAAAACAGATCACCCGAAAAAAAAATAGCGGAGCATCTACTGGCGGAGGAGGGCGATCGCTGAAAGAAAAATATCCAATCATGTCATTCGTCAGAGATAGCATATCACTAGGAACACTCGTCAAGGGAGACTCGAAAGATATGGAGTTTCACTTTACCAATACGGGTGATGTAGATCTGATTATAGAGGTAGTCACGGCTTGTAAATGCACCAATATAGAATGGCCTAAGGAAGCAATAAAGCCTGGTGACAAAGGCGTAATCAGAGCAACTTACAATACTATTGATCAACACCTAGGAGAGATGGTAAAGACAATAGATATCATATCAAATACTGAAAGTATCGTCACAGAGTTGAAGTTTTCTTCTAACCTCGTAGTAAATCTGAAAAAAACAAAATAAATGGGCTATGCAGAATGGGGAGCAACTGTCTTCTCTATTATATATCTGTTTTATGCCATTAAAAATAAGCCCATATGTTTCTTCTATGGTATCATAGGTAGCGGCATATGGGCTTTTGTTTCTTTTGGAGGGCACTACATCTTCGATGGTGCACTGCAGATATTCTATATCCTCATGTCAATCATAGGGATCTATCGCTGGAAGTTTGGCGGTAAAGACAAATCAGAATTACCTATATCAGAGTATACATTGACCACCCACACTTTCATCATTATCGCGGGCAGTATCATAGCATATATATTATTCAGCTTGTCCCAATTCATAGATCTTATCGACCAACCATTACTAGATGCTTTCACCACCATATTCTTAATCACAGGTACGCTACTACTCGTGGAGCGAAAACTGAGTAGCTGGATATACCTTATCATTGCTGACATAGCATGTATATACCTCTATGGGGTCAAAGGCTGGTGGCTTTTTGTAGGAATGATGGTGATATATATCATCTTCGGAATCGTAGGTTATAATCAATGGCGGAAAGAATGGTTACGTACTGAGTAAAGCCACGGATGAAAGACGGGCTGCATAGCTAATACTCGTTTTTGATTCAGTCCGTGTACGTGCACATTGGAGGTTGTTCACATTCAATTTAATGCTATCTGGTAGATAATTAACTACTGTTCGTCGAGCAATCCTAACTTTTTCTTAACCTCATTGTAACATTCTTTTAAGGATGATCGTCAACTGGGCATATATCAAAACGCACACTACGATATTAATCACAATTAAAAAATTTACTTAGATGAAAAATTTATTTTATGCTTTCGTATTAACTATTTTCTCAAGCTCTGCATTCGCTCAAGGAATCATAGAAAGAGAATATGCACACTATTTAGATAAAGATGAAGTAACCCATGTATATGTATCGGGTAAGATGTTCGACTTCGCCGCTACTATAGGAAAAGGAGTAGACGACGAAGAAGTGCAGCAGTTATCAGATTTCGCTTCTAAGATAGAATCATTTTCATTGATAAAAGTTCCAAATAAAGATGTAGCTCAGGGTGAATTCAAAAAAGGAATGAAAAGCATCTCAAGTGATTATGACGAACTCATGAGAGTTCGAGATGACGGCACCAAATTGGCTTTATTTGTAGATGAAGAAGATGATGTAGTATTCGAAGTCGTAGGTTTAGGAGTAGTTGATGGAGAATTCATGGCGCTGTCATTAATTGGAGAAATGGATCTCAATAAAATTGCAGAATTCGTAAGTAAAATGGACAATGACGCACTCGCCCCATTAAAAAGAATAGGAGAATTCAAACCCAATGAAGTAAAGGTATATCCAAATCCTACATCTAAAGGTTCAGATCTCACAGTAGAAATACCAGAAGGAATGGTAGAAGGTGACATCACACTATTCTCTGCTAATGGCACCAAAATCAAAACAGTAAAAGCCAATAACAAAAATGTATCTCTCAGTACAAATGAACTAGCAGCTGGAAACTACTTCATAGAGATACAAAAGGATAGTGTCACTATGAAAAAACAAGTGATCATCATAGAATAAATACCATATACCCCATTCTATAGAATCAAAATAGCTGAGCTCTCAAGTGAGTTCGGCTATTTTTTTTGATTGTAATGAGAGGTGGCTCGCGCTGCAAACACTCGTTTATTTTTCACGAATATCACTTGACAATTAGTAATATCACCCAATATATATTGCCAATAATCCTACACTCCATTTCAGAATCATTAGAAATGATTTGTAAACTAATTCATATATTAGCTTTTCAACTAACACTAGATATAATGCCTACTATATTAAGAAATATACTTGCCGTAATTGCGGGATTATTCATCGGAGGGATCGTAAATGCTGGCATCATCACACTGGGATCAGATCTAATTGCACCTCCTGTTGGAGTAGACCCAAATGATATTGCGTCCATAAAAGCACACGCAGATCAATACGGAATAAGACATTTCATCGTTCCGTTTTTGGCACATGGTCTAGGGACATTGGTAGCCGCATTTATCGTTACTAAAATTGCTATTTCTAATCAGAAAAAACTATCCTACATAGTCGCAGCTTTCTTCCTCATTGGAGGAGCTATGATGGCATTTATGCTACCCGAATTTTGGATATATTCAATTTTTGATTTGTTATTTGCATATTTTCCAATGGCGATCTTAGGGTGGTCACTTGCTGGTAAGAAGAATTAATTTTAATATCTTGAAAACAATATTTAATTATTTTTACAAACTTGTCCTACTCACACTAATAGCTACTAATAGCTATGGACAAAACATCGTTGTCAATCCATATTTACAAAACGTACAACAAGAGCAAATCACAGTAATGTGGGAAGTTGGAGAAACGGGCCAAGGAAGTGTAATGTGGGGTCTATCTCCTTTTGATCTAAATCATACAGTAACGAGCACAACCAACAATGTAAATGGCACCTCTCATATCCATACGGCAGTAATCACCAATCTGACGGCCAAAACGAAATATTACTATAAAGTAATAATGGCAGAAGGTCAATCATCCATCATGAGATCTTTTGTAACGCTAAGCTTGTCTTCTGACGAAGAGCCTATACAGCTCATAGCCATCAGTGATATGCAGCGCGATGGCAGCCAACCTGACAAATTCCGAGAAATAATAGAAGAAGGCATCATACCGATCATCGATCCTGATGGACTACATAGCCTTACGGACTTGGAGGGTATACTCATACCAGGTGACCTAGTCGCTACTGGAGGCAACTATAGTCAATGGAAAAATTTCTTTTTCACACCAGCAGATAGTATCATAGGCTATGTGCCGATCTACCCCGTACCTGGAAATCACGAATACTTCAGCGGTGGACTACCTAACTTCAAACATTACTTTTCTCTTCCGCAGAATGGCGCCGCTGGATTAGAAGATGAATGCTGGTTTCAAGATATATCCAACGTGAGAATAATCGGTCTCAACTCAAATAGCGGAACTGCAGATAAGATCACTCAGCTCGATTGGTTGAGTTCGGTTTTAAGTGAAGCCTGTGCTAATGATCATATCGACTTTGTATTCGCTCAACTTCATCACCCGTTCAAATCAGAGCTATGGACTCCTGGAGAGAGTGGATTTACGGGTCAAGTAATAGATTCCCTACAGCAGTTCTCTACCGATTGTGGTAAAGCATCTATTCACTTTTTCGGACATACGCATGGATACAGTAGAGGCCAATCTAGAGATCATAAGCATCTATGGATCAACGTAGCTACAGCAGGTGGGGCGATAGACAACTGGGGAGAATTTCCAAATGCGGATTATGAAGAATTCGTTAAGAGTCAGGATGAATATGGTTTCGTACATATTGACGTGACGGCAGATGATGATCCACAATTTACCATTAGGCGATATGGCAGAGGAGATCAGGACGTAACAGAAGACAATCAATTAAGAGATCAGATCACAATCCTGAATAACGAAATAAAACCATCCACACCGAAAAATATATTTCCTGACGGTGACACGATCCAATCCAATTGTATCGTATTGAAAGGATCCCAATTCTACGGATTAGAAGACACGATACAAGGCGCTCACTGGCAAGTATCTACTGATAATCAATTCAATGATAACATAATCCAGGAGCATTGGAAGCAAAGCGAAAACTGGTACAACGAGGTAAACCTACAAGCATTGGATGACTTGACAGATATAGAAATCGATCCCGTACAATCGAGTACTCAGTACCACTGGCGGATCAGGTATAGAAATCAAAACCTAGAGTGGAGCGATTGGTCTACGAGCACCACTTTCTACGTAGATGGAGAAAATGATATATTGACAAATAACTTAGTGATAAATGGAGATGCAGAAAACGGAATATCCAACTGGTCTGGGGATATCGAATCACTAGAGGACGCTGAATGTAATTCAGTATTACCTTACGAAGGTCTATCTAACTTTGGCGTCGGTGGTATCTGTGCCAATGAAAGTGATGAGGGAATCGCCTTTCAGATCATCGACTTATCTACTTACGAATCAGACATCGATACAGACTCCGTATCCATAAACTATTCAGCATACATAAGAAACTTTAACGGAAGTGATATTCCTGAATTGTATATTGAACTGTACGATGATGGTGTACTAATTACTACCTCGCCAATAATATCAAATACGACAGGCGAGTGGATAAAAAAAAGTAACACGCTCAAATTAGATGTTGGTATAGACGAATGTAGGATCTATCTTAAAGGTACTCGTGTGGCTGGCTCAGACAATGACAGTTATTTTGATAATATAGAGGCCTATCTAGTCAGTGGAACAGATTGTCCCTCATGTGTAGGAAAATCGAACGAAGATAACGACATGGACGGATATTGCGACGACATCGACTGCAATGATAAAAATGCAAACATCTATCCCGGGGCATTAGAAATCTGCGATGGTCTAGACAATGATTGCGATGGAATTTTTGACACGAGTGACACTATCATTTGGACTAATCTAGGCGGCAATAATCTCTGGTCCACACCCTCCAATTGGGATCAAAATATGGTGCCACTTCCATGTCAGCACGTAGTAATCATAGATAATGGCAATGTGAACATCGAGGAAGCCGCATCGTGTAAATCACTAGAAATAGATAATGTAGGTTCATTGAACATAGGCACCGAAGGTACTCTACTGGTCATCAGTAACAATAATAATTACCCATCGATCAAGGTCAATGGATCTATGTTTATCAATGGAGAATTGGTGATAAGAAACTCTAATAACGCCGCGATAGAAATATCAGGAACGCTTACCAACAATAGTAAAATAAAATCTACACAAACCTCTTTAGAATCTATAGTCATAAAAAGCGGCGGTCGATTTGATGACTTTGGAAAAACCATCCTTAAATAATTACTACCCCAGTAACGAATGCCCTGTGAGACTATCCACTAGACCTACTATACCTGAGATGATATACTCCACACCAATAGCCAATACAATAAATCCCATAATACGAGCTACTGCTTTGAGCCCCGACTCCCCGAGCAACTTAAATAGTAAAGGAGAGGATCTCAATATAAAATAGATTAGAATCCCCGTAAAGGCTATAACGCCGGCAATAACAAACTTACTAGACAGCTCTTCATATTCTGTAAAATATCCGATAAGTAATGAGATAGACCCTGGGCCTGAAAGCATGGGCATAGCCATCGGTGTAAAAGAAACATCTTCTTTTTCAATAGCTTCTTTTCGAACCTTCTCCCCTACTCTCTTCTTGGTCGTATTACCATTCAATAGTGCAAAACCAGACATCATGATTACAATCCCACCTGCAATCCGCAGCGCAAAAATACTCACTCCAAAAAATCCTAAAATATATGTTCCAGCCCAGAAAAAACTCATCAATATGATAACAAAGTAAATACTCGTCATCAAGGAAGTGTGATTTCTCTCTTCTCTAGTATCATCGGCAGTTAATGTCAAAAACATCGGGATAGCGCCGAGTGGATTCACTACTGAAAATAGTGATGCAAGGATCGTGATTGCAATCGTACCCATACTTCTTATTTGATTTCTTCTATAAACTTGAGCGCTAATGTCAGCTGCTCTTCTCTTGTTAGATACGTATTGTCAATCTCTATAGCATCCTCTGCTTTTCGTAATGGAGATATTTCTCTAGTCGTATCGATATGATCTCGATGATCAAGATTCTGTTGTACTTCTCTCATTGTGACATCTTTACCTGCGGCTATGAGTTCTTGGTATCTTCTTTTGGTACGTATCTTTCTGTCAGCCGTGACGAAAAACTTAATATCCGCATCCGGAAAAACAACAGTACCTATATCTCTACCATCCATAACTATTGACTTTGAAGAAGCTATAGATCTCTGGAGACCGACTAGTTTTTCTCTTACCGTACCGATTGCAGCGACTTCGCTCACATTATTGGATATTCGCATTGATCTGATATCGAACTCTACGTTTTCTCCATTGAGTAGACAAGTATTCTTTCCATCTATGATGACAAAGTCTATTTTTACCTTTTCTAAGGCATTAATGACCTCAATATCATTATTGATATCTACATCATGTCTCAAAAAATAATGGGTGACAGCTCTATACATAGCTCCTGAGTCCACATATGCGAACGATAGCTTCTTAGCTAAAGCCTTGGCTAGTGTGCTCTTACCACAAGATGAATATCCGTCGATTGCAATTGTCATTGTCATTAGATATAATTGCTATTAATAGTGCTCTTTTAAGTAATAAAAAATGATTAAACTCATGATGATAAGTAAGATGATCTTATAAAAAAATCCCATCTGCCAGCTAAGGAGATGAGATTTGTATATTTCTTAATGCTAATACATATTATTAGTATTCGTCTTCATTGAACAAAAAGTCATCCTTCCTTGGATAATCAGGCCAAATATCTTCCATAGTTTCATAAACTTCCCCTTCATCCTCTAATACTTGTAAATTTTCTATTACTTCTAAAGGTGCACCTGATCTTACTGCATAATCAATAAGTTCATCTCTTGACGCAGGCCATGGAGCGTCTTCAAGTTTGTGTGCTAATTCTAATGTCCAATACATTCTTTCTTTATTTAAAATCTTTCAATTCTTGCGCTTTAGTAGAACAAGATACCGAACTTATTAAGTCAAGAAGTTCGATCAAAATTCCCACAAATCTAATTTTCTTTTTGATTTGTTTAGACTAGTTTTTCAATTAACTAAAAAAATAACCTCAACTTACTGATAATGAGAAGTATTATATAATCAACATTGCATCACCGTAACTAAAAAATTTGTACTTTTCTTTAATTGCTTCCTGATACGCATCCATGATTAAGTCTCTACCTCCGAATGCACAAGTCATAATAACGAGACTCGATTTCGGCAAATGGAAGTTTGTAATCATTGAATTTGCTATGTTGAACTCAAACGGAGGATATACGAACAGATTCGTCCATCCCTCAGCTGTTTTTAGATTTTTAGTTGCAGATACTCCCGATTCTATGGTCCTCATAGATGTCGTCCCTACTCCACAGACTCTTCTATTTTCGGCTTTTGCTTTGTTGACAACATCTACAGCCTCCTGTAAGATCTTGAAATATTCAGCATCCATCTTATGCTTCGATAGATCTTCTACATCGATAGATCTAAATGTACCCAAGCCTACATGCAGGGTAACATCGGCGAATGTGATTCCTTTGATCTCTAATCTAGTGAGCAATTCTCTACTGAAGTGTAATCCTGCAGTAGGTGCAGCCACCGCTCCTAATTCCTTAGCATACACGGTTTGATATCTTTCGGCATCCAAAGGCTCAGGTTCTCTATCTATATACTTAGGAAGTGGCGTGTTTCCTAACCTCTTCAATACCGCTCTAAACTCTTCATCATCACCATCATAGAAAAATCTAATCGTCCTTCCTCTACTCGTAGTATTATCTACTACCTCAGCTACAAGGATATTCTCATCAGGATTCTCTTTTGGAGAGAAATACAGTTTGTTTCCCACTCTGATCTTCCTAGCTGGATCTACTAATACATCCCATAATCTCGCGTCAGAATTTAATTCCCTTAATAAGAAAACCTCAATCTTAGCACCTGTCTTTTCCTTCTGTCCGTACATTCTCGCTGGAAAGACTTTGGTATTATTGAATATGAAAGCATCACCCTCTTCAAAATAATCAAGTACATCCTTGAATTGTTTGTGTTCTATCTTACCTGATTCTTTATGTACGACCATTAATCTAGATTCGTCTCTTCTCTCAGAAGGATACATTGCTACCAATTCTTCAGGTAGTTCAAAATTAAATTGTGAAAGTTTAGTTCTCATATTTTAATATTCTCTTTTTAAAGCCTGCAAAAGTAATAATTTCACTAAGAAATACATCATACTGATATATCATTGGATAATTACCATTTAATAACATCTACAATCATGCCGTATATTTAAAAAAGATCATTCTAGTTATTGAATAGTAAAGGTGACATAGCTCGTATATATGATCGTCTTCTATTCTTTGACCGATTAATAGTATTCATTTATCGAAAGATTGCAAATATCTCTTAAATAGAAAGTAAATTGCGGTAAGTTAGTTCTACAATGAAAGTATTTTTTAAAATTATATACGAATCTATGGTTCAGGCACTCCAATCTTTGATTGGAAATAAGCTTAGGACATTTCTATCTCTACTAGGGATTACTATAGGCATATTCTGTATCATCGCAGTAAAGTCCGCGGTCGATTCTCTAGAGCAATCTATCAAATCAGGATTCAATGAACTGGGAAGTGATGTATTATACGTAGATAAAATGCCCTGGGGAGAAGACCCAAATCAGAACTACTGGAAATATGCAAAAAGACCCGATGCGAGTTTCAAAGACTTCGAAGCTATATCAGAAAAATCAAAACTTACAGATATCGCTGCTTACACCGTATTTACGGGTGGTAAAACTATAAAATATAAGTCAAGCTCCGTATCCAATACTTTCATCATGGGATCTACTTATGATTACAGAGAATTACAAAATCTAGAAATAGAACGAGGGAGATATCTCACTCAACAAGAATATATTACTGGAGCCAACAAATTGGTTTTGGGTTTTCAGACTGCCGAAGCACTATTCAACACTATAGACCCAATTGGTAAATATGTAAAACTATTCGGTCAGAAATTCCAAGTCATCGGAGTATTGAAATCGGAAGGAGATAATCCATTTAACTTCCTAAACTTTGATGAAGTAATATGGGTATCATTTACCAATATCAAACGATATGTCAATACCAATGAAAACAGCCGTATCGGGAGGATGCTAAATATCAAAGCGGAAGATGGAGTCGATGTGGAAGAACTAAAAGGTGAGGTAACCAGCATTCTCCGAGCCTCTAGAAGATTAAAACCTAAAGAAGATGAAAACTTTGCCTTGAATGAGCTATCAGCATTATCAGGTGTGCTCGATGCTGTATTTGGAGTGCTTAATATAGTCGGTCTACTTATTGGAATATTTGCATTGATTGTAGGCATGTTTAGTGTAGCCAATATCATGTTTGTATCTGTAAAAGAAAGGACCAATATCATAGGCATCAAAAAAGCGCTGGGTGCTAAGCGCTTTATGATTCTACTAGAGTTTTTGATAGAATCTATCATTCTGTGCATGTTTGGAGGCTTGATCGGATTAGGACTTGTGCTGGTAGCATTAAAGGCCATCTCCTCTGCGATACCTTTCGAGATGTATCTATCTACTAACAACGTAGTAGTCGGCGTTACGGTCTCGGTGGTCGTAGGTATAATCAGTGGTATCATCCCAGCCATCCAAGCAAGCAAGTTAGATCCTGTGGTAGCTATGAGAGGTTAGTACGTTTTAGCCTTATGTTATCCGCCAGCTTCTTTTTCAATATGAAATTTTTCGTCTATCTTCTCCAAGTCTTCTATCTCGCATAATTCAATTAGTTTTTCTATCAGATTGTTGGCTATTCTTGGGGGAAACATTGATTTCAAAAATTTTCTCTTACCATTGAAGTAAATTATTATTGTTTTAATTGAACCGTCACAACAAGTAATTCCGTCGAATTCAAGAGAGTTTAAATTACAAGTTTGTACGGATTCAATTAAATCTTCTAAAGTACTATTATCCAACTTACCTTGATAATATCCGATAGTAAGAGAGTCGACCTCATATTTCCTGCGCTTTATTTTGTTGTAAACGATTTCCTTATGCAATCTAATATTTCCTTCGCTATCAATTTCTAAGTGATAAATCGGACAATGACCAAAACAGTTAGTCGTATGAAATATGATCCTATCAAATTGGATTGTTGAATCAATAGCATACTTTTGCTTTATAAGTCTAATAGTATCTCTATTCTGAAATAGCTTGATAGATTTATCACTTATTGGTCTTATTGTCAAGAATGAGTCAGAGACACTATATATTCTGAAATCAAATTTGTCAATATAGAGTTTTTCAAAATTTGTCTCCGAAGAATAATACCTATTTTGAAAGCTCATGGTATCACCTAACAATTCAAAATATTTATTATTTCCGTTTCCATTTATACATACAAAATTTGAATTTCCAAGTTTTGAACCGGGCGCCTGAATTTCAAAATAATCATTTATTGCATTGACCCAAGTTCCCTGCACATCATCAAATTCAATAGTTTTTTTGTCACTGCATCCATTCGTCAGAATTAGTAATAATAAACATGTTAGTAGATTAGTATATTTCGAATTGCATTTCATTCTATTTCTAATAATGTTTTTCTCAATTACACCGCGATTATAAATATACGTCGTGACCAATGTTTGCTAGACAAGTCCTTCATGTATATCGAGATTTAGTGTTTTTTATACATTTTTTGATTTCAATCATCTATATTAATCAAAAATTCCGTCATTTTTAACTACACAATGACGAAATACTCCTTCTTTTAATTTTAGACATCACGATAGCAATTCTACTCAAAGAAACCATCTCGAAGTCTAAAGAAAATATCAAGAATACAATACTCTCCATCGCATCAAATTATAATCACCCAATCAAATAAGTAGAACACCAAAAAAAACATTATACATTTTGCAATTACGTCTTTTTTCCATCCTTAACCCATCCATTGTTCAATTTTTAGTCGAAGCCGTACGGATTTCGTCTCCCAATTATACGTAAACAGTATTTTTTAAATTGATATTAAAATTATTACACAAGTAACCAAATAATCTTGCTGACGTCACAAGATAAACGACTTGAATAACGTTTTTCACAGTATATTTGGAGTATTATGAAGAAGAGATTAACAAAAATAGGGCTATTGGTAGGCATCATCATGATCACGGTGCTATCTACCTCATATGCTCAAGTGGTCAAATCAAGAAAGGATTTGGACAAAAAATCACTTAAAAATTATAAGAAAGCAATCTCAGAAGGTCGAAACGGAAAATTTGACAAGAGCCTCAAACTGTATGATAAAGTACTCAAGAAGCATCCCATGTTTATTGATGCACAACTCCGTAAAGCAGGAATGCTTCACAATATGGAAAAATTCGATCTATCGGCAAAAGCATTCGAAGACGCGATAGCCATGGCACCAGAATATGATCCTCAGATGTATTACTCGTTGGCGATCGTGTATAGAGATTTGAAAAATTATGATTTGGCAGCTCGTAATTTCCAATTTTACATTGACAAAAGTAATGATGAGAAACGAAAAATCAGAGCGGCAGATCTAAGGGATAGGGCCGCATTTGCACATGAAGCTACTACCAACCCCGTACCATTCGACCCGAAAAAAGTAGGTGGAGACGTTTGTTCCGATTACTCAGAATACGCACCGATGATGAACATAGAAGGCGATCGCATGATATTCACCAGACGAGTAGGCGGTCAAGAAGACTTCTATATCGCCGAGGTCAAGGATGGAGAATTTATCCGTGTGGCTGAAATCGAAGGATTGAATACACCCCAAAACGAAGGCATACATACTATATCTGCGGATGGACGTACGATGATATTTACCGCTTGTGACCGAAGGAAGACTGGTATAGGATCTTGTGATCTATATTATGCGAATCTTGACTCTGATTACTGGACTATACCGAGCAACATGGGTAAGGTGGTCAATTCAGTGCTCTGGGATTCTCAGCCAAGTCTATCTGCAGATGGAAAGACATTATTCTTCAGCAGTGGAAGACAAGATGGTTATGGAGGCAACGATATATGGATGACTACTAAGACAGATTCTAGTGGATGGTTGTTCCCAACGCTACTTCCAGAAGAAATTAATACCTCTGGCAATGAAGAATCACCTTTCATACATCCTGATGGCCAAACGCTATATTTCAGATCTGACAAACATATCGGCATGGGTGGGTATGATATTTTCTATTCCAGATATATAGACAGTACCAATACATGGACACCCGCTAAGAATATAGGTTACCCCATCAATACAGAAGGCTCTGAAGGCGCTCTATCTGTATCATTAGATGGTACGACCGCCTACTTCGCATCCGATATGGCGTATCTTGATGATAAGTCCAATGCCAACTTAGATATTTACAGTTTCAAGTTGTATCCAGAGGCAAGGCCGCGACTTACCACATTCGTAAAAGCTCAAATTAAGGATAGAGAAACAGGCCTCCCCTTGAGCGCAGACTATAGGATCGAAGTCCTAACCGGTCAATCATCACCAAGCTATGGTAAGGCGGACGAGCGAGGTTCATTTATCAATAGTCTGTTGACCAATCAATCGTACGCACTATTCGTAACCATGGATGGATACGTACATCATTCTGAAAACTTTGATCTCGTAGGTGTCCAAGATGCTATTAATCCGTACATTTTAGATATTGAACTTACTCAGGCGAAACTACCAGATGCTAATACTCAGGTCTCGTCCGAACCAATCGTGCTCAATAATATATTCTTCGATTCTGGTCAGGCCACGCTGAAGCCAGCTTCTGACTTCGAACTGAATACACTTGCCCAAGATCTGAAAGACAATCCAAGCATCAAAATACAGATCATAGGTCATACAGATAATGTTGGGACTGAAAACGACAATCAAAAACTATCAGAAGCTAGAGCAAAAGCTGTCGCAGCTGCGTTAGTAAGTAGAGGAATCGATTACAGTAGAGTTTCTTATCTAGGACTAGGAGAATCTCAACCAATCGCTGATAATGACACAGAATCCGGCAGAAAGAAAAACAGGAGAACAGAATTTATTTTGAAATAAAAACAAGTAAATTGAAAAAACTCATATATATAATAGCACTTGGAGTAATATCCATTTTTAGCTCTTGCGAAGAATCCGCAGATCCACTATTCTTTGTAAACGTAGAACGGACATTCGAGATTCCAGGAAACTTAAACACAATAGAAACTCACTTCTTCGAACTGAAGAATATACCTGTACTCTTAGAGGAGAATCTAGCGGTATTCAATAGGACAGAAGATGACATCGTGGCTGTGAATCCGGCCGATGCGCAGATATCCTCTGTGTTCAATGACATCGATTGGACATTCATACAACGCATAGAAATATATGCAGTATCTAGAGTTGACAACAGTAATAAAGTCCGCATGTACTATTCTAATGAACCAGATTTTGGGAATAGAAGTCAAATAGGCATGTTCAATTCTTTCGTGGATGTCCAAGAAATATTCAAAGAAGGGCTGATTGATCTAGAAGTAAGAATCAAAACGAGAACTTTCGTCCCCGGTAATATTAACGCCGAATTGAATTTCAGCTACGGCGTATTTGATGAAATATAAGACATGGAAAAGAAATATAAATATATGGTTGATTGCAACTTAGCACCTTTTACTTTAGAGATGCAAGAGCAGACGCCCCGACAGCGGATGATCGTCGACCGACTATTTAGCCAAGGTATCTTATTGAATTACACGCTATCATCAGATCGGTCCAAGCTATGGATAGTAATCCAAGCAGACAGCGAAAGTGAATTACTCCAATATATTGAATCCCTACCCTTGACGAAATATAGTGATTATAATTATTCTGAAATCATTTTTCATGAATCTAGTCAGTTTATTCCAAGTATATCATTGAATTGATTTGGATTTTAGGATGCAAAACAAACGGCACAAAATTTATAATAAACCCTCTAGTAGTCGACATCAACTGGCGGTTCTGTAATTCCAGCTAGTTTATATGGAACAGACTTGGTGAGGTGTATTCTTCTGATACAACATATTTTACCTACTTTCGTATTTTTATTGGTGTCCCAGTGTGTATTGTAATTTTTTTTTACAATTATCATTATATATATGAATATCCGAATATATAGAGTCTTCTTATCTCTCTTCTTGGCAGGTCTAGTATCGACTGGCGTCAAAGCTCAAATAAACCTAGACTCCACATACAAGATATCAGAACTCGAAGTAATGCTGAAAGATGCACAGATCAGCAGAAACAAAGAAAACCTAGCTGCGGTATACTACCTGATGGCACAATTCGAAGCTGAGAATTTCGACAACTCTGCTAACGCATTCAAGAACTACGGCAACTCTAGGGAGTATTATAATATTCTCAAGGATAGCTTAATGGTCAGTAAGATAGATAAAGCGATCGGAATCGAGTATCTACAATCTGGATATTATCAAGAGTCATTGCAGGCGTTTAATAAGGCACTGACCTACTTCACTAAGGTTAATGATCTCAAAAACATAACCTATATCAACTATTATATCAGTCAATTATATAGAGATAAAGTAGATCCTGAGATGGAACTAAAGTACCTCAATAAATCCATCCAACTCAATAAAACCTTAAAGGATTCTAGTCTGATGGTAGAATTCTTGATCCATAAGATCGGCTCATATGAGACGCTCAACGAATTGGATTCTGCTGAGATGGTCGCTATCCAAACCGTGGAGCTTAGTAGTAAGATGAAACATCGAGAAAGTATGAGTCGTAGCCTATTCCATCTCGGTGACATAAATGTAAAAAGAGGAAACCTCGACCGAGCGCTCAAATACTTGAAGGATTCCGAAGAATTTGTCTCACTAAAACCATTCAACACGCATAGAAGGACACTTTATGAGAAAACCTCAGAGGTCTACGAACTGAAAAAAGACTATAAAAATGCCTATATCTATTCCAAAAAGTACTCAGAATTAAACGATAGCATCCTCAATAAGAACAGGATAGAATCTCAAAATAAATTTGCAGTTTATTATAAAGTAGATGAAAAAGAAGAGGACAATAAAAAACTTGAACTTGATGTAGAGACAGTAGAAGAAAAAAATAAACAACAAAGAAATGCAATGTATATCTTAACTGCTGGATTGGTCATGCTACTTGCTCTTCTATACTATATCATAAATTTCTACAGACAAAAAATAAGAGCAGAAGAAATAATAAACGGACAAAAACAGGAAATTAGCGGCCAGAAGATTCGCGAGTTAGAAGATAACATCAAGATAAGCAGTATGCAATCTATGATCGAAGGACAGGAAATAGAGCGGGAAAGAATATCAAAAGACCTGCACGATAGCCTTGGTGGCCTATTAAGTACCATCAAACTACAATTCGACAGTGTCCAATCAAAAGTAGACAACATAGGCGATCTCAAAGAATATAACTCAGCTAATAAAATGCTCGACACCGCAGTGAATGAAGTAAGGTCAATATCCCAAAATCTACAACCTGGAGCACTCACAGAGCTCGGACTCATAGCGGCACTCAATGATCTCTTCAACAGATTTGATGACGAGACGTATCCAGATATAGATTTCCAGCATTATAGTATTCCTGAGAGGATCCCTACGATGGTCTCTCTTTCGATATATAGGGTCATCCAAGAACTCCTGCACAATGCTATAAAGCACGCCCAAGCAAACGAGATACTCATCCAAATCAATACCGAGGAAGATGAATTGGTGATCCAGTTCGAAGATGATGGTGTAGGCTATGATCCTGAAAACCTCACCAGAAAAGGAATGGGCCTCGAAAATATACAGTCTAGAATCAACTACCTCAAAGGGCAACTGACTACCGAATCTTCTGATGGCAATGGGACGAGTACATTGATTCATGTGAGGTATAAGTAGAAAATACTTATTCCTATAACAATCGGATAGACAAATGAGAGATATAACCAGGGATATCCGTAAATAGACATGTCCCTAAATCATAGTGCAGATATTATATCAAAATATCTTATAAGATATACCAAGGCAAAATCCAGTATTAAATTGAGTATACTCGTGTAATACTGGGATCTCCGTATAATTACTTTCTTCTAACTCAAGACGCAAACTTCCAGGAACATACCTCCTCTTAGTATCCGCCCAACCTATATTGACTATGAATTCATGATCTGCCCCGTATGAGAGACTCAAGCCAAATAATAACACAGGAGCCTGTACATAACTGTAAGTATCGAGTCCTAGACCTAGATGTACTCCTATCCCATACATACGGGTAGGCTTCCACATATAATGAGAATTGAGTGCTAAACCCAACTTCTTCTGAGAAGAAAATACTGGGGTAACTTCACCTCCTATTTCATTGAAATCTACGTAGAAGTCTTCTAACCATGATTTGAATAGACCACCACTCCATACTACTCCATGCTTCTCGTATGGTTTGGCTTCTGATTCTACTTGTGATATTCCAGATGTCAAAAAAGTAGACACCAATATACTTATGAATAAATAGCGCATTTTTTCAGTTTTAAAAGTTTATCAATTCTCCACCTATCAATACAATGTAATTTGCTACTTCTGGTTGCAAAGCTAAGCCTAATTCTCATCCAAATTCTAACCTTTGATCTTGAATATCTTTTATGTTTCCATTATTCTTATAACTTTGAATTCAGAAAAGAGACAAAAGATGAGATACAAATGGGGCATTGACCTTGGAGGTACTAAAGTAGAGGGCGTAGTACTAGATTCCGAGGATAATAATAAGACTATTGCAAGATTAAGACTACCTACAGAACAACAAAAAGGGTACAAGCATATACTAGGTCAAATACACGGAGTAATCCTAAAACTACAGGAAGAAACAGGCATAATCCCAACGCACATCGGTATGGGGACCCCTGGAGTCATAGATCCGACGACCGATAAAATGAAAAACTCTAATACGCTCTGTCTCATAGGTCAGCCTTTGAAAACTGATCTAGAGCAGCTTTCTGGACTACAATTCCGAACTAGCAATGATGCTAATTGCTTCGCAGTAGCGGAGACACTTATGGGAGCAGTTGCTGATATGAATCCTTCTCCTCGGGTCGTATTTGGTGTCATCATGGGTACAGGTGTAGGCGGCGGTCTTGTCGTAGATGGTCATATCATCAATGGTCGGCATGGAATCGCAGGAGAATGGGGCCATAATGTACTAGACCCAGACGGACCAGACTGTTACTGTGGTAAGAAAGGTTGCGTAGAAAAGATAATCGCAGGTCCATCCCTTGAAAGATACTACACAGAGATATCTGGTACTCAAAAATCACTCAAGGACATCTCTAAATCTCATCAAAATGGAGAAGATCCGCATGCTACGCAAACCATAAACTATATGGTCGATAAATTTGGAGAAGCAATATCAAGAATATTGAACACCATCGACCCTGACGTTGTTATACTCGGCGGAGGAGTAGGAAACATACCAGACTTACTTGAGAAAGCGGTAGAAGCTACGACCCCATATATATTTAATGACAAAGTAGAGACGACTTTTCTACGTCCAAAACTAGGAGATAGTGCTGGTGTGTTCGGCGCAGCACTCTTGTGGTAGCGTCTGTAGTGAGTAAGCCAGATTAAGACAGAGCGAAAAGATGATAAAGACGTATCCAAAAGATATATTCGAGAAGGTAGAGTTTGACAAAGTACTAGAGTTAGTCGATAACGCTTTATTAGGAGAGAAGGCAAGAGAGAACCTATTCAACCAAGGATTCATGATCGATATAGATCTAATCCAAAGAAAGTTAGACGAAGTAGACCAATGGCGTAAGGCCAATCAAGATGGAAACCCTATTCCATTGGAGACGTACGAAAGTGTGTCCGCTGATGTACCCATGCTCAAGAAGATAGGCTACGTATTATCCATAGATTCTATACGTCGAATATACAGACTAATATCTATCGCCAAGTTACTTATAGAGTACTTCTCTGATGGCAGTCGTGCAAAAATGTACCCACTCATCCATGAGATTTTTAGAGAGATAGAGATAGATCCCGACCTTCTCAAAGAGATAGACCGTGTACTAGATGAAAAAGGTGATGTGAGACCCAATGCATCGCCTGAACTTATGAAGATCCACAAAGCAATCAGAAGTAAGGAGCGAGAGCTTGACACCGTATTTGGTCAAGCACTAAAAAAATATGGTAGTGAAGGTATGCTTTCTGAAAACAATGAAAGTCTGAGAAATGGTAGGCGGGTACTTACTGTGGATGCAAGTTACAAAAGAAAAGTCAATGGAGTCATTCATGATGAATCAGCAACCGGCAAAACGGTATTCTTAGAGCCTGCAGAAGTGATGCCCATCAACAATGCAATCTTTAATCTTTACACAGATAAAAAACAAGAAATATACAAAGTGCTACGTGCACTCTGTGATCAGATAAGACCCTATGCAGAAGAACTCACCATCATAGAAAAGGTACTCATCCGACTCGATATCATAAGAGCAAAGTCTAGAGTAGCCGCCACAATGGACGCCAATAAACCCATATTGGTCGATAAGCCACACTTCGGATTCAAGAAGGCTTATAATCCTCTACTCCTATTGAAAAACAATGCGATCAATAAAGAAACGGTACCATTCGACTTAGAACTTCGTGGAGCGAATAGATTACTAGTACTTTCGGGGCCAAACGCGGGAGGCAAATCAGTAACTATGAAATCTGTAGGTCTACTACAATTAATGGTGCAATTCGGGATGCATATCCCCGCTGATCAAAACAGTAAGATTGGAATCTTCAAAAAAGTATTTACTGATATAGGAGATCAACAATCGCTAGAAGACGACCTAAGTACATACAGTAGCCGATTGAAAAACATGAAGTTCTTCATAGACAAGGCCGATAAGGATACGCTCGTATTGATAGATGAATTTGGAAGTGGTACTGATCCTAAGATCGGTGGTGCTATTGCAGAAGCCATCCTCCGCCAATTGAATTATCAAGAAGCATACGGTGTGATTACGACCCACTATTCGAATCTGAAGTACTATGCATTCAAAGCCAAAGGAATACTTAATGGCTCTATGGAATTTGACAAAGGACAGCTATCTCCTACGTATCAACTGATTGTAGGAAAACCGGGTAGCTCTTTTGCATTTGAAATTGCCGAAAAGTCAGGACTAAATAAACATGTATTAAAATACGCCCGACACAAAACTGGAAAGAACGAAAAGGCCATCGACGAACTACTTACCAATCTCCAATCTGAGAAAAAAGAAGTCGAAAATCGGATGGCTACCCTCTTGGAAAAAGAGGATAAGCTGGACAAAATGCTCAAGTCTTATAACGAGCTCCATAAAGAACTAGAGTTTCGTAGAAAAAAACTCAAACTACAAAGAAAAGAAGCGAAGCTGATAGAAGTCAACAATGAAAATCGCAAACTAGACAATGTCATCAAAGAACTCAAAAAAGCCAACGATCTAGAAAAAGCAAAACAGCACGCAAAAAAACACAGAGAATCTAGAAAAAAGGTACAAGAAGAAGTCGAAAAACTGCAAGATGAGGTCTACTATGGTGACTCTGCAAATATAGATACCGAAATTAAAATAGGCAGCTTCGTCAAGATGAGATCTGGTGGAGGCACTGGAAAAGTGGTCAAAATACAGAAAAACAAAGCTACCGTAGAAATGGGCTTTCTCAATATGGAAGTCCCTCTAGCTGAACTCCTCCCAAGTGGAGCACCAATAGAATACAGAAAGAGATCTGTCAATACCGAAGGCGTAGCCAAGTCCTCCAACTTCGACAATAAACTCGACATTAGAGGATATATGAAGTCTGACGCAGAGGCTTATGTGACCGCATTCCTCGACAAAGCCATCGTAAATAATGCATCACAACTAAAAATCGTACACGGTAAAGGCAGTGGAGCATTGAAAAAACTGGTCATCAAGATCATCCGAGACTATAGAGACGTAAGAGAATATTGGCATCCAGAAGATGAAATGGGTGGCGATGGTGTCACTTATGTAGAAATGTAGTATGATTATTCTAGGGATATCCCAAGAAGTGAATTAGCTCTATGTACAACACAAAATTCACCAAGTGGCCTCAGTACCGCTCATCCTTCACATATGGTAGTCGCTCCATATTCCACACCTCTATACTTGGAAAGCCGAAATCTTCTACTACTTTTCCTCTAATCAGATAACACCCCTTCCCAGTGAATGGAGATCTGACCAACGATGGCGGAAAATGTACCGTATCAAAGAATTTCCCTTTGTTATCCAACCATGTACCAAAATTCATATGTCGTTTGTTGACTGTGGTTACATGCTTGCGCGCTACATAGTAACCCAATATGGAGACCGACTGTCCCATATATGATTTCAACTGATCACTCGATATAGTAGGACCGACTTCCGCTGCGATCAGATCAAATGGCGAACATAGTGGAAAGCCCAATAACTCCATCTCATCAAATGCTTGTTCGTGCTTTCCCTCTTCTAGTATTGGAAGATCATAATTCTCCGTCTCTACATCAAAAAATGAAGCATACTGTGCTTGCTTGACCGCAGGATTGTGCACCGCATTCTTCTCCCACATGAGTTCATACTTATTCATACCCGTAAATCGAAATGCTGATATCCGCACCAATATTTCCAACTGTTCTTTGGATATATCTACCCTATTTACGAAGTCTTTTAAGTCATGGTAGTCTCCATTTCGCAGTCTTTCCTTTACGATTCTATTGGCTACTTTTTTTTCTAGATCTGCGATATGAATGAATCCGATATATATGGTTGCACCATAGATATTCGTGAGGTTGGTACTATTATTCACACACGGTGGTTCTATCTTGGCTCCACACATCCTCGCTTCATGTACGTAAGTCTCCGTACGGTAGAATCCTCCAAAATTATTGATCACCGCCGTCATAAATTCTAATGGATAATACGTTTTCAAATACAAACTCTGAAATGACTCCACCGCGAAACTCGCCGAATGCGCCTTACAAAACGAATAGCCACTGAAACTCTCTATCTGTCGCCACACCTCCATAGATAGGTCATCAGGGTAGCCTCGTTCTTTACAGTTTTTGAAGTACTTCATTCTCAATCTATCGAATGTGTCAGAGTTCTTACGCTTCCCCGTCATGATCCGACGAAGTACATCCGACTCATCAAGATCCAAACCTGAGAAATGATGGACAATCTTCATCACGTCCTCCTGATAGACCATCACTCCGTATGTCTCCCCCAAGTGCTCCTCGAATACCGGATGTATATAAGTGAAACTATCCGGATTATGAGATCGACTGATGTACTCTCGCATCATCCCTGACTTAGCCACTCCCGGCCGTATGATCGAACTCGCCGCTACGAGGTGTACATAGTTATCACACTTCAGCTTGGTCAGCAGTCCTCGCATGGCAGGTGATTCTATATAAAAACAACCAATACAGTGCCCAGATTTCAGCTGTGCTTTCACATTTTGATCGTTTTTTATTTGCTCTACTTTATGTATATCGATGGCACGCCCTTGGTTTCGCTCTACCAGTTTTACGGCATCTTTGATATGTCCTAGTCCCCGCTGACTCAGTACGTCATATTTATGATATCCTAGATCTTCGGCCCCATACATATCGAAGTGTGTGATGGGAAATCCCTTGGGCATCATCTGCAATGCTGTATGATAGTTAAGCGGTCTCTCACTGATCAATATCCCGCCTGCATGGATCGATAGATAATTAGGAAATCCCTCAATCAACTTACCGAATCTAAATATGTGCTTACCGAAGTGATGATGCCGATCCGTCGCGTTCGGATGATCTACAATGAGATCAATATCCGCCTTCGGCAATCCGAGCACCTTACCCAGCTCCCTGATGATGGACTTCCCCTTGAATGTATTGTACGTCGCCAACAGTGCCGTGTGCTCCTTACCATATCTCTTAAATACATAATCAGTCACATCATCGCGCTCATCCCAACTGAAGTCTATATCAAAGTCAGGTGGTGACATCCGATGCGGATTGATGAATCGCTCAAAATATAGATCTAATTCCATCGGATCTACATCTGTGATATTGAGATTGAATGCTACGATAGAGTTCGCCCCACTCCCCCGCCCTACATGATGATACCCAACCGAATGTGCGTACCGTATGATATCCCATGTAATCAAAAAATAAGAACTGAAGCCCATCTTATCTATCATCACGAGTTCCTTCGCTGTTCTCTGTTTTGCTTTTCGATTTTCCTTACCGAAGCGGGCTATACATCCATTAAATGCTAATTTTTGTAGTAAGTCATAATCATCTTTTGCGCTCCCTGTGAAGGTAACCCTATTATGATTGTAGTCATTTTCCATATCAATCTTACACTCGGCTAAGATCATCCGTGTATTTTCTATGATCTGTGGATATTGCTGAAATGCTTGTACTAAGACTTGCTCATCGTGGATCGTCTCTATTGATTTTGCATGCATCTTAGGATCCAACTTACTGATTACGATATTGAGATCTATACATCGTAAGAGCTTGTGCGTACGGAATCCTTCTTTGTCCAAAAAAGTGATCGGACTGAATACCACCAGCTTTTCCTGATGATTTTTCAAATACGAAGAATATAAATGATTCACTTCCCCAGGACGCACGCCTATGTATTCATGCGCCGCCAGATGATTGATTCCTTTCGGTAACTTTCGGTAGACCGTATAGGCATGCCTCCAATCTGGAGCAATGGCAGGCAATGTCTCCTTCTCCATGGAGTAATGTGTGAGGTGGGCACAGAGTTCTCGCCATCCTTCCTCATTCTTAGCGATACCGAGATAGAGAAAGTCATTGTCGGACCTGTATTCTATGCCTAAGATCGGCTTTATCTTATGCTCCTTACATGCTCTTATAAATTGGAATGCACAAGATGTATTATTGATGTCTGTAAGCACGAGTTGGGTAATTCCACATGCAGCAGCGTGATTGACTAGCTGATCAGGTGATAGCGTGCCGTACTTGAGTGAATAGTATGTATGCGCGTTTAGATACAGTTGCTCTTCGTTGTTGAGTTTCCGATAAATTAAGTCGCAATATATGACTATATTTGATTATTAATTAATTTTATGTCGGATAATATGACATTATTTATTTGTAGAAGATCTCTTGACACAACAGTGTATATGGAGGAATATTACTCTGAATTCTCGATGATTTAGCTGCGTGCTATAGGTTTTAGAGCGATACGTGATTGAGAAAACCCGTTGTCAATATCGTATAATCTGACATTTTTCAGTTGGAAGAGGATTTGTTGATATGGTAGCATTTACGAAGTACCGTTACTATTAGTACTCTATGCTTTAGCTTTGAGCTGCCGGTGGGACGACTCGATATTGATTATCATTAAGTAATCAAATTTCCTTTTTCATCCCACTCGGCTTGTGTATTCCTCGTATCGTGATTTACGTATTTCCCTATCATGTTTTCATCGTATGATAGTCCATGCTTTGCGAGTACATCATCTGGCACACCGTCCCATAGATTGGCTCTATTTCCTACATATCCTATATCATCGACTCCCATCCTGGAGGTGTAGTACCCAGTCAAAACAAGATTTCTAAATCGGTCAAAGAATTTCCTACCTGCATCATACTGTAATGTGGACTTCGTACTAGGATAAGCAATATCGTCTAAGATTTGCTTTTGTTGTGTATCCGTGCAATTTTCGAAGATATTATTGAATCTATTATTACTTTCTCCATTAAGCCACATCAGTCCTCCTTGTATCGGAAGCTGATGATAGGGTAAGTCTTTTACAATAAAATCAATAAATGCTGGCACTTCCGCATCAGTAGCACTTCCAGCTGTACTAGTGGCTGGCAGTATCAGATCGCACAATATCGCAATCAATGATAAATCCGCATCTGAAAAAAACTGACCTACGGCCTTGATTCTAGCATCATGCTCTTGCTCGGTGGCTGTTCTCCCATACAGTCCATCGGTCGCATCCACCTCAGGCATACTAGATTGCCCATCATTTTTACATCCTGTCGCAGCTACAGAGAGTCCAGTAGCTCCAATTCCTCCAATCAGTAGCGTCTTCAAACTATCTCTTCTATCCATTATATGTTCTGTTTTTTGAGTTGATCAACTATATATTCCGAGGCACGCATACTGAGTGCCAGAATCGTCCAT
Source organism: uncultured Saprospiraceae bacterium (assembly GCA_938007965.1). GTDB lineage: Bacteria > Bacteroidota > Bacteroidia > Chitinophagales > Saprospiraceae > CAJXUU01. The sequence continues at coordinate 49,043 of CALLMH010000053.1, forward strand.
GTACAATTTTTGTCCGCTTGCGATACAAATGGACCAGCATCAACGACGAATACATTCTTGGCATCGTGCAACTGTTGGTATTTATTCGTTACCGAAGTCCGAGGATCATTTCCCATACGAGTAGTCCCTACTTCATGAATGATCTGCCCTGGAGCCAACAGCCCATAATCTTTATCTTTACCTGGTTTCTCCCCTATCACTTTGCCACCCATATTATGAATGATTTCTTCAAAGGTATCGACCATATGTTTCGCTTGATTTCGTTCTTGATCAGACCATTTATAATCAAATCTCAAAGTTGGAATTCCGAATCGATCTACCTGATCTGGATCAATCTCACACCGATTATCATACATGGCGATAGATTCTCCTCTGCCAGCTATCCCGATAGTAGAACCGTAGAATCGCTTTACATCTTCTCTCAGTTTATCCCCATATCCTCCGACTTGTTTACCGATATATTCATTCATCTGAGTAGCTTGTCCTCCGAAGCCATAGGCAGGCATCCCTAGACCTCCCCACATCTCTATATGGTATCCTCTAGCGAAATCGAGCTTCTTATTGTCTCCCCACCAAGGGCTATATACGTGCAGTGCTCCAGTCCCATCTTCGTTATACATCTTTCGATCCATCATAGCGGGAATGAAGCCTGACAATCCAGACCCTGTAGAATCATGCAAATATCTACCTACATGGTCACTACTATTCCCTAAGCCATTAGGATGTTGTTTGCTCTTAGAATTGAGCAATATCCTCGCCGAACTACATGCGGAAGCTCCCAGAACGACCACCTTGGCCTTCATTTGATATTCCATCATATCTTCTTTATTGATATAAGAAACTCCAGTAGCTTTACCCTCTGCGTTCGTGGTTACATTCTTGACCATACATCCAGTGAAGAGATCGACCTGTCCATTCCTCATCGCGGGAAATATCAAACAAGATCCCGAAGAAAAATCTGCGTATGCATTGCAAGACCTATTGCATTGCCCACAGTAGAAACAGACTCCTCGTTCTGCATTAATCCGTTTTGTCAATATAGAAATCCTCGCGGGGATGACCGGGATCCCGGTTTTGCGGGCTCCTTTGGTATAGTATAGCTCATGCAACCTAGGCTTGGGTGGAGGTAAGAAGAATCCGTCAGGATCATTTGGCAACCCTTCATTGGTTCCCGCTATTCCTATCATCTTATCTAACCGATCATAGAAAGGCTTGATTTCCTCATAGGAGATAGGCCAGTTTTCACCCAAACCATCTATATCTTTATGTTTGAAATCTTTAGGACCGAATCTAAGAGATATTCTCCCCCAATGGTTGGTTCTACCTCCTAGCATTCGTGATCTCCACCATCTGAAATCAGTACCCTCTTTTGTAGAATACGGTTCTCCCTCTACATCCCAGTCACCCCATGACATATCGAAATCGCCGAATGCTCGGTTGGTACTAGCACCTCTTCGCGGAGACTCCCACGGCCACTTCATCTGTGTCATCGTCTTAGGATCTTTGGGATCGAAATAGCCTCCCGCTTCTAATATAGCTACCTTCAATCCATTATTGGCTAGGATATTAGCTGCCATGCCTCCTCCTGCACCAGATCCTACGATGATTGCATCGTATTGTTTAGTATTCTCCTTTATTTGCATGATTCTATATTTACAAGCTAAAAGATACTACAATCGATAAGAAATGACCAAATTTTAAGAAGGAATTGTGGATCTGAGGGTTTGCGGATTTGCATTGTGAATGCAGAATGTTGGTGGTCTTTGTCTATATGTATTCGACGCTGTACCACTGGTTATTTACGACCATTCTTTGCCAGTGTAATATACTGTGCCTTTGAACGAGGCTACTCGCTTTTCATCTTGATTGGTGATATCTACGTGATAGATTGCGAACTTTCTTGTTTTGCTGATCAATATTGATTTGGCGGTGAGGGTGTCTCCTTCTACGACCTTGGCAGTATGTGATATACTGGTCTCGACAGATACCGCTTGATAGCCGATCGAATTTGTAGCAAAAGCAAATGCACTATCGGCGAGCGAATATGTGATGCCACCATGGGCGATCCCGAATCCATTTAACATTTCTTTTCTTACGGTAAGTTTAATCTCACAATCTCCATGCTGCACACTGATCAATTCGATTCCGAGCCACTTGGAGAATGCATCCTTATCATACATCTGGGTAGAAACTATATCCTTTGGTGTCATATTTATTCGTTTACGATAGTATGATCGATCGAGTTGATATTACAATATCTACTATTACAGCGTATTGACTCCATAGATCAACTTGCTTCTTCCTCTATGTAAGCTCTAAGGTCAGCCAATTGTTGCACACTCATACGCTCTTCTGTATACTGCGGCATATAGGATTTCTTACCACTTTTTACAGGTACGCCCCACCGCGTTACTTGATATAATGAATGACGGCTATACTTACTTATATTTCTTTTTAAATGCTTAAATGATAAGCGACTATTATCCAAATGAAGAAAGGAGTATTTCCCTCTATAGTGACAGTGAAGGCAGCTGTTTTCATAAATTAACTTTCCATTATCAGGTCTGCCTAATAATCCAGAACCTATCTCCCTATCAGATGGTGGTGGTAGGAAAGTAGCGGGACTCCCTTGCAGGTATTTAGCTTGGATACTTTCTACATCCATATTTGATGCAACTTCGTCGGTCAGGCCTATATCATCTACATTCAGCTCTATCGTCCATAGGTATGCTAGGATTGATTCCAGTTCCCAATCTTTTAGTTCTCGCCCTTGAGCGCATTCTGTTGCACAGAGCTGAATAGCGCCTCTGATATCATTTCTTGCAGGCTTCACGAGGTTACCGTATTTCTTATCATAGTCACCATTATAATAGGTATCTCTATTGACAGCACCATACATCGTAGTGCCTTGTAAAAATGGAATACCCTTTTCTTCAGAATATATTAGTCTCGCTTGTGGATCCGAAACAGATAGATCTGGATCTTCTTTCGTAACATTATGACACGACGTACAGACGAAGTGTTTGCTCTGTTTCCCTGACGTTCCACCATTAGGTTTAGCAGAGAACCCTTCATGGAACAATTGCTTACCTACTTCTGCACTGACTCCATCTATTCCAAAGTTTGGTTTCTTACTATTGTAATCCATCCCTTTAGATTCCAACAACTCGACTACCGACATCGACTCTACAGAGGTGCTGGTGCCTGACCAATATACACCCATTACAAACAATAGTGAGATCGCTGATATACTATATAACTTAATCATATTTTAAATTGCCTTCCGATTGTAAATCCTAATCTATATCCTCCATCTAGCCAATTTGACTGTGTGTAAGGTATATAATCCGTTTGTGAAATGCCCGTTGCGTTTGTAAAGTTCATTTGGAATACGTGACCTCCACCAGTTTCCCATTCTATACCGATTCCTAATGGTGGATAATAACCATTTTCTGCGGTTCTCAATTCAGAAAACACGAATCTTCCATCTAGAATGATACCGATGCTTTTGGTCATCTGTATTCTAGAAGCAAGACCTATACTTACGATATCGTTCTTATCACTAGAGGGTACTATATTTCTATAAGTCCATGCACCACTTAGCTGCAATGAAAAATAATTTGAAAATTTACGGGCGGTGATCAATTCTGCGTGATACGCTAGTCTATGGGCGAATTTCGAAAAGAAATTGATCTGTCCTTCTACTTTACTTTTAGGCATAGTAGATATACTCGCTTGTCCTAGAACCGCCACGCTAAATGGTAGAGATCCATTGACATCTTGTTCGGCTAGTCTTATTTTGGCAATTCCGTTTACATTTTGTCTTAGCGGTCCATTACCTTTTGCTCTATTGATGCCGATCATAAAATTATCAGTAAGTCCGAATTCGAAACCGATCATGACATCAGTAGCATTTTCTAATCCATAGAAAGTCTCCCAGCCACCTCCTGGCCCTGCGAAATCTCCAAATCGGTGACCGATACGAAAATCCATATATCCTGCTTGGAGAGTTTCTGTGGAGTGCGCATTTATCACTCTCGTATCTTTGAATGTCTGATATACTTTTTCGACCTCTTCTTGTCCGTTAGAGACGATTGAGATGAAAAGCGCAGCGACTACAAGTAAGTTTTTAATCATAATATTGTGTAAGATTGAATCTTTGGGTTCAATTACCAAAATAAAAGTAAAAATATTGAAATCTTTGTATCTTCTGTTATGTTATGTAATTATGTTGTAAATAATTATTAATTAGAAAAGAATCGACATAATTACATCAATCTGTTTATCAATTAAATATACACCAAAAAAAATAAAATATGTATCCAGCGGAATTAACAATCCCAATGTCAAAAGATTTGACTGATTTTGGTTTTCATAGTCTGACATCTCCGGAAGAAGTAAATGAAAAACTAGCATCGAAAGAAGGAACAGCGCTAGTCGTAGTGAACTCAGTATGTGGTTGTGCTGCAGCCAATGCAAGACCAGGTGCAAAGATTTCTGTACAGAATGAAAAGAAACCTGACAATCTCTACACCGTATTTGCAGGAGTAGATAAAGAAGCTACGCAAACGGTAAGAGAGCACTTATTACCTTATCCTGCATCCTCTCCAGCTATTGCATTATTCAAAGATGGAAAATTAGTACATATGCTAGAGAGAAGGCATATAGAAGGTCAGACTGCTGAGCGAATCGCAGAAAACTTAAAAATGGCTTATGATCACTTTTGCTAAACATTAAATTTATGCTAGAAGCAGCATATTGATCAAATATAAGATCTATAAGACAGTCGAGAGGCTGTCTTTTTTTTGTTTCATTGTAGATTTTTTTTCTAAATGGGTCAAAATATAACAGCTCCAATGCCAGTTTTAGTAATGAGATTCGGTAAAATAAGGAACATACGTGCTATTGAAACCTCCAAGAAATATGTAAAATAGTTGTCTTCTCTCTTTTTGAATTGATACTTTTTTTACTGATTGAAATAATAGTATAAGTAATTTTCGGTTTTGTTAAATGAATATTACTACATTAGCAGTTCGTTGCGAATAAAAATACAGTTGACTTTTTATCTATTCGTACATGAACTTAAAATAGAGATTAAATGAAAGGTTTTTACAAACTTTTAGTAGTGGCTTGTGGCTTGATGATTGGTTTTTCCAGTACTGCACAAGATATCCACTTTACACAGTTCTACATGTCACCGCTGAATCTTAATCCAGCCATGACAGGTGTAAATAACTGTAAGACGAGAATGATTGTAAACTATCGTAACCAGTGGGCTAGTGCCTTGGGAGCGAATGCTTACAATACATATTCTGTATCCTATGACCAAAAAATGCCAATCGGTAGAGAAGATTACTTCGGTATCGGTGGATCACTCTGGGGTGATGTAGCTGGAGAATCAAGATTCGGCACTACCCAAGGAAGATTATCTCTTTCGTACAGTAAGAAAATGGCTGGATATAGAAAGAAGGCTTCTTATTTAGTAATTGGGGCTGACGCAGCACTCACGCAGAGAAGAATTAGCCAACAAGATCTTAGATGGCCAAGTCAGATAACATCAACTGGTGTAGATCCTACAGCTCCTACTGGAGAAGTTCCTTTTGACGGGGACTTTATCTATCCAGACATTGCTGCTGGATTGATGTGGTTTAGCGTAATTGATGATAAGACTAATTATTATATAGGAGCAGCTCTTCATCACTTAAATCAGCCAAATGTAAGTTTCTTAGGATCCAATCCTGTGTCACTTTACAGTAGAGCAACGATACATGGTGGAGCACAGTTTCCTGTAGCACTAAGAATGAGTGTACTTCCTTTCTTCGTTTATATGTCTCAAGGACCACATAAAGAATTTAATGGTGGAGCGTCTGTAAGATTTGCAATGGGACCTAGCAGAACATCAAACCAATCGTTCCAATTAGGAGCTTGGTACAGATTAGGAACGAAAGTAGAAGGTGGCCTTCACTCAGATGCTATCATCCTATCATCTAGATTCAACTACGATCAGTTTAGTATCGGATTCAGTTATGATTTAACTATTTCTGATTTTGCTGGAGCAGGGGCTGGAAATGGTGCATTCGAATTTTCGCTCGTATATCAGATATGCGGACCAGAGAGCAGAGGTGTATACTGTCCGAAATTCTAGAATTGAAAATATAAGCGATTAAATCGCATATTGAAATAATATACAACAGAGCCTTTGCATTTTTGCAAGGGCTTTTTTTTGGGGAATTATTCTTGTGTTATGGACATTCTGATATTGAACGTAAGCGATAAAAATCAAGTATAAAGTAGAAACTTATAGAAATAAATAAAATGAAAAATTCGATTTTAGTTCTCTTAATACTAGCCTCATTATCTGCATTTTCCCAAGATTCTGAATACGAAGTTTCCTCATATCTTCTCGAAGGCATAAAAGCACCGAATACTCATTACCTTGGGGAAGCTTGGTTGAATAGAATTATTCACGATGATATAGAATTGGGGTATAATATCACGAAAGCAACCTTTAAAGCCAACTCGACTTTAGATTGGCATAAACATAGTTCTGCGCAAGTCTTAATCATTGTAGACGGAGAGGCATATTATCAGGAAAGAGGAAAAAAGCCTATAGTTCTAAGGGAAGGTGATATAATAAAATGTGAAAAAGATACAGAACATTGGCATTCTTCTTCCAAACACAATGATGTGACATATTTAGCTATGTATGGTGGAGATCAACCAACAATATGGACTGAAGTATTAACTCAAGAATACTACGATTCAGTAGCCGAAAGTTTGAACTCGGACAAAATAATGATTAGGTTATCTGAAATAGAAATACACCCTGAACACCTTGATGAATACCTAAATATTCTAAAAGAAGAAGCTGAAGCGTCGGTTAGATTAGAATCAGGAGTAATTTCCATATATCCAATATACCAACAAGAAAAACCAAATGAAATTAGAATATTGGAAATTTATGCAGATAAAAAAGCATACCAAGAACATTTAAAGACATCACATTTCCAGCATTATAAGACAAATACATTGCACATGGTAAAATCGCTAAAATTAGTAGATATGAACGAAATCGATGAACGAATTATGCCCATGATATTTAAGAAAAATTAACTTAAATCCATCGTATGACATTATCCACAAGAGCACTTTTCTGAACTCAGAAATTTCTCAAAGTTTCTAACACAGATTGAAGTAGGCATAAGGATATTCGTTATTTACGGATATCCCTGATGACATATATTTTTTGAAAGATATTAGGAACTAAACTATAGTTTTTTTTTTCAAAAACTATATTTAACAATACCTCTAGCAAAGAAAGGTGTACCAGGTGTAAAATGAATTTCTTCCGTACTATTATTTTCAAAATCCAATCTTGACTCAGTAGCAAATTGAGTTTCATTCCATTGCTGATCAAAAAGATTCTCTACACTGAACCCTATACTGACATCTCCAAAATCGTAAGTTGCGTTTAAGTCAGTGATTAGATAACCTTCCGCTACAATACTGTTGTCCTCGTTTGCTGATCTATCGGCTAGATACCGGCTCTGTAGATTCACTGATAGCTGTTTTCTCTTCACACTTAATCCAGCGGTCGCAGTAAACGTCGGTGCCAGTGGTATGAGTCTCTCTCCTTCTGGATTATCTATGCTTCGAGGTTTTGCATAATTGAAATCTCCATTCGTAAATAACCAATCGGTTAGTTGATATCTCATACCTAGGTCAATACCCATCCGCTGAGACCGTCCACTTGGCTCTACTATACCAGCATCGCCGACATATACGAACTCTTGTTCTAAGAATAGATACCATAAGGCAGCATTGACAATCATCCTCTTCGTAGGCTTGACGACTGTCCCAAGATCCAAACCATATGCGGGAGGCAGTGCACTTCTTCCCTGTTGATCGAGCACTACCCTAGTATCATTGGAATGAAAACCGATACCAGATTTAGCGAAGAGTTGTACATTGCTATTCATATTATATATTACGTTTAGTTTTGGGCTAATCGCAGCTGTAGTTTCAGAAAGTTTATCATAGAGTGTATTGAGATTATCAACATAGTCAAATTTAAATAAGTCTAGTCTAACACCTGGTTGCACTAGCCACTTACCGTAGTCTAGCTCTGCACTTGCAAAAGTATAGAGGTTATTTTCATTTACGTCGCCTAGCTGAATTCTACTGAGTGTCTCCCTTCTGTTCTTAGTTCTAGATAATTCGTTATCATTGACTATATCATTTCTGAGACCTACCCCGATTTGATACTCAGATGAAGCGGATCCCAAGTGACTTGATTTGTTCCACGAAGTTTCCATCCCAAATATCTGTCGATCTTCGAATTGCCGAATCTGATCACCATTGATCGGATCTTCTAAAAAGAAGGTAAAATTCGAAAACAACTCAAAATCGTACAATGAATAGTATACATTACTCTTGACATAAGTACTTTCGTCAATCGCTTTGGTATAATTCAATGATAAGTTTGATCGGCTAGTATTCCCTCCCTCAGTATCGTCAATAGCCCCAAATCGCGTAATAAGACCAGAATCTACAGCTCTCTGCGGAATCTGCCCAGAAGCATCCCAAGTACTATTAAAGTGAGATGCAATGATTGTTAACTTCTCGCTTTTGCTAATATTGCCAGCATATTTTGCAAAAAAGTTATTCCTAGAAAAATTTTGAGAAGACTCAAATGGTCCATCTGATAATGAATACTCAGCAGCAATGTATGCACTATGGTTTTCAGTATCCAATACATTCAACATAGCTACAGTTCTAGCTGTATTAAACGCGCCATATTCTAAGCTCAATTGAGAAGATTCCAAGATATCTTTCGTCTGAAACTGAACATAACCCGCCGTACCGAAATTGCCAATGTCCGCATAATACGGTCCTTTTCCAAAGTCTATTTTTGACAATGTCTCAGGTATCACAAAATGGAGATCCGCGTAACCTTGTCCATGGGCATGGGAAACCATATTTACAGGCATCCCATCAACAGATATGGCTATATCCGTTCCATGATCGATATCAAATCCTCGTAAGAATATCTGCTCAGCTTTACCACCTCCAGCATGCTGACCGATAAATAAACCTGGCACCTTGCGTAATATTTCTTGGGAAGATCTCACGGGAGAGGTTTGAGCATCTATTGCGGTGATAATATTGGCTTGTTTTCTATTTTGACCGACGACCACTTCATCCAACTGGAAGCTGCCTTCTACCATTTCTATGATTATTTTATCAGTGGTGGACTGGACTATATATTTTTGCGTTTCGAAACCCAGATAGATTATTTGTAGCGTATGACCTATCTCAACCCCATTTAGTTGGAAATCACCAAATTGATTAGAATGTGTATGCTGATCATTGTCTAAGCTGATAATATATGCACCTATAATCGGATCATTATTTTGATCAACAATACTTCCAATGATGGTAGCTCCATATGAGACCAATCCATTAAAAAGTAAAACTGCAAAAAGTATATATTTTTTCATTTAGAATATTTTTCATGTCAATTTCAATTAATTTTAATTATCAAAATCTACATATTAAATTACGTAACCAAAGGCAAAAATGGATTCCATTTTTTCAACAAAAATATAATTTTAAAAGTATAATGTAACACACAATCAAAAACTCAGCAACGAATAGAGCAGAGAGCATCTCAATGATAAATATTAACCAATTCCCTCGCTCTTCAGTATACCAATCTTTTGGATTTATTAATCTCTCAGCGACACAACTAAATAAATATGCTATTCGACTGATTTTATCTGTCGTTTAGAGACAAAACAATAATAGAGTATTATTTGTACATATATTTGTTATCGAAAAAATTGAAAATCATAACAAACTGAGCAAATTAGTATGATTTATTTACAAAAGCGATGTAAGAAAATCTTATAAATTGTAGCAAACACTATTTGATCTAATGCACAACTAAAAAACAGTTGAAAAGCGAAGAAGGATCCAATTATAGTCTTCACTAGATTAAACCCTCGAAGTTAAATAAAGTCTAAAAATAAATATATGAAAAAAATATTCACACTATCATTAATATTGTCTTCTCTATGGAGTTTCTCACAAATATCTGTGAATGGCCCTAGTGCAGGCTCTATAAATCCAACAATCTATTCTATAGTTGGGCAGGTAGTAGAAGCCTCATCTAATCAGTCAATAGACTATGCGACAATAACTGTAATGGACCTCAAGACAGATGAACTCATCTCAGGGACCACTACTGAAGGCGGCGGTGTATTTCGCTTAGAAACCAAAACAAAAGAAGTCTACATAGAAGTAAGTTTCATAGGATACTCGACAAAGCGAGTTGAAGAATTCAATTGGAATGGCAACAAAGCCGATCTCGGGGTAATCAAATTGGGCGAAGACACCAAAACACTTGATGAAGTGGTGGTAACGGCCACTAAGTCAACTACAGAATTCAAACTAGACAAGAGAGTATTCAACGTAGGTACAGACCTGAGTACTACTGGAGCAAGTGCGCTGGAAGTACTGAACAATGTGCCCTCGGTAAATGTCAACATAGAAGGCGAGGTTACACTGAGAGGAAGCGGCGGCGTACAGATATTAATCAATGGAAAACCATCTGTACTCACAGATGAAGCTGGTGGAGCACTCGGTACGATCACAGCAGATATGCTAGAGAGTGTAGAGGTGATAACAAATCCATCTGCAAAATATGAAGCGGAAGGCACCTCTGGTATAATCAACTTAGTCCTCAAGAAAAATGAAAAAAATGGACTCAATGGCTCCTTAACACTGAATACTGGATGGCCACACAATCATAGTGTAGGGCTTAGCCTCAATAAGAGAACTCAGAAGCTCAATCTATTCACACAGTTCGGTGTAGGATATAAGGTACAACCTAACGAAGTAGAAAATATCAATAGAGACTTAGTAACTGGCAGAACGATCAATAGCGATGGAGAAGAATTCAGAAATGAGAACTTCTACAATATAATTTTAGGATCAGACTACTATATCAATCCGCAGAATATCATCACTCTCTCTGGAAGTTTTGCATATGAAATAGAAGACCAACCTTCTACTACTAAATTTACTTCCTTTGACGGAAATGAACTACTGACTAGAGAATGGCAAAGGACTGAAGTAACAGAAGCTACTAACCCAAAGTTACAATACGAACTTCAATACAAAAGAGACTTCACTGATCATAAAGACCACCAACTACAGTTCAGCGCTATAGGAAACTACTTCGGTAAAGATCAGTCATCAATATTCAACGAGCGGACCATCTCTGGTCCAGATAACCCGACAAATCAAACTACAGCAACTGCTTTCGATGAAGGTAAGTATACATTCAATCTCGATTACACGAAACCAATTGCAGAGCAATGGCAGATAGAAACGGGTGCTCAATATGTAGACAATAGTGTAAGCAATGACTTCTCAGTCAGTGACATTATAGATGGTGAGACTGTAATAAATGAAGGGCTAACCAATATATTCGAATATGATCAAAAAGTACTCGGCGTATATACTACGGGATCATATGAAGGGGATGTTTGGGGCGTAAAATTAGGCCTTAGGGCAGAAAATACCGACCTAAGTACACTATTGAAAAATACGAATGAAGAAAATAGTCAGAACTTCACTAACTTATTTCCATCAGCTCATACCTCTTATAAGCTATCAGAGCGGGTTTCTCTTCAAGCTGGTTATAGTCGACGGATATATAGACCGAGATTATGGGATCTAAATCCGTTCTTCAATATCAGAAATAACTTTTCTATACGTGCAGGAAACCCAAATCTACTTCCAGAATATACAGATTCCTATGAGGTAGGAAGCATCTTTATCTATGAGCAGATATCCTTCAACGTAAATGCTTATCATAGATATACTACTGAAAAAATCGAAAGAGTATCCACATTTTCTGACAATGTAAATATATTCTCCCCAGAGAATATAGGTACAAATAGAACAACTGGATTAGAATTGAACTTTAAGTACTCACCTATGAAGAAGGTCACGATTAATGGGGATGGGAATTATAATATATTCCGAAGAAAAGGAGAGTTTAATGATCAAGTTTTTGATTTCAATGCAGATCAATGGTCTACCAAAATTACATCCAAATTTAAGTTCAGTAGGAGTTTTGATTTTGAAGTAACTGGTCAGTATCAATCGTCCGAACAAACTATACAAGGGACAAGATCAGCCAATCTTTTTGGAGATCTTGGAATGAGATATAAGATATTAAATGGCAAAGCGGTCGTTAATCTATCAGTAAGGGATATATTTGCATCTAGAATCCGAGAAAACATCGCAGAAGGGGCCGACTTCAGCGCATATAGTTTCAGACAGAGAGGTAGATTCATATCTCTTGGCTTCAGTTATGGATTCGGTAAAGGTGAAGCTATGACTTATGGAGGCGGTCGAAGACGATAGAATATTTCTATGCGTCTAATTAGAATCTAAAACACAAAAATAAGCATATGCATAAAATACTCTGTTCATTATTGATTCTAATAGGTTCTACCATTTCATATAGTCAAGAATTATACGATATAAATACTATCCAAGAAATAGAAATAACATTTGCCGAAAGCAACTGGGATCAACTACTAGATAATGCGTATGCTAGCTCTGGTGACTACATATTGGCTCAAAGCGTAAGCATAAATGGAGAGGTATTTGACAGTGTAGGAGTAAAATACAAGGGCAATAGTACATATAACCCAAACCAAAATAAAAATCCATTTCACATAGAATTAGACACGTATAAGGATCATAAATATGAAGCCTACACAGATATCAAACTAAGTAATGTAGCCAAGGATCCGTCTTTTCTCAGAGAAGTCCTATCCTATCAAATACTTAGGCAGTATATGGATGCTCCCCTATCGAACTATGCAAATGTATTTGTTAATGGATCATTGATAGGATTATATAGTAACTCCGAGTCTGTATCAAAGAAATTCGTAGACAGTAGATTCGGTAGTAAGAAAAATACTTTCGTCAAATGTAATCCACCAGAAGGAGCAGGACCTGGTAGTAGTGATTTTCCTAATCTAGTATACCTTGGGCAGGATAGCACCGACTACTACGATTCTTATGAAATAAAATCAGACTTTGGATGGCAAGAATTGATCGATCTATGTGATACATTAACTAATCATACTGAATCCATCGAAAGGATATTAGATGTAGATAGAACATTATGGATGCATGCATTTAACAATGTATTGGTCAATCTAGACAGCTATAGTGGAGGTTTTACCCAAAATTATTATTTATACAGAGATGATTACGGTAGATTCCTACCTATTGTTTGGGATCTGAATGAATCATTTGGTCGTTTTTCAAACACTGGCAGCGGCAATCTCAACGGAACACCTGCAAAACAAAACATGAATCATTTACTCCATGTCAACGACTCGGATTTTCCTTTGATTCAAAAACTGCTAGCAGTACCTACCTATAGACGTATGTATCTAGCCCATATAAAGACTATGGTTATTGAAAATTTTGATGATGGATCTTACTTTGATACTGGACAGGCATTACAAGAATTAATAGAGGCTGATGTACAAGCAGACATGAATAAGTTCTTTACGTATAATAATTTTCTCAATAATCTGGAAAACGACGTCAGCTCAGGTGGAGGTCCTGGTCCAGGAGGAGGATCTACGGTCGGAATTACTAATTTAATGGATAGTAGAACTGATTATTTACTAGGCTTGTCCGAATTCACAGCAACTGAGCCAAACATTACCAATATATCCTTATCATCTAGCACACCAGTTATAGGAGAGTCTATAACTATCACTGCCAATATAACAAACGGTCAATCAATATTTGTAAGTCATAGAGCTGAAGCGGGCGCACCCTTCAATAAAACAGAAATGTTTGACGATGGCTCTCATAATGATGGAAGCGCCAATGATGGTATCTATGGAGCTGATATAGAACTCACATCAACAATAACTCAATACTATATCTATGCTGAAAACGATATCATAGGTAAATTTTCACCTGAAAGAGCGCAACATGAATTTTATCAGATCGCCGCAAATTCAACAAACATAGAAATCGGAGATTTGGTGATAAACGAATTTATGGCTTCAAATGATGCAGCTGTAGCAGACCAAGATGAAGAATTTGATGATTGGATTGAATTGTATAATAACGGAAATCTGCCGATTGACTTGAGTGGTTATTTCCTATCTGACAACCCAGAGAATATATCAAAGTGGTCATTTCCTGAAAATACCATCATCGAACCGAATGAATATATCACCATATGGGCTGATGGTGATGAAGACCAAGATGGACTTCATGCATCCTTCAAGCTATCTGCAGCTGCAGAGTCTGTAATTTTATCTGATATAGATTCGGTTGTTATTGATGAGGTGTCTTATTTGGACCAGAAAACCGATATATCTTATGGTAGATTTCCAAATGGAACGGGAGATTTTAGAGAGATGAATCATACTTTTGGAGCGGAGAACATAGGAACTACAAAAAGCGAAGACACTTCGATCAATCAATCTAATGTACTGGTATTTCCTAATCCATCCGCTGGTGTAGTGCGTATAACTTCTGATAAGACGATGAATGCGATCACGATATTGGACATTTCTGGCAACGTTATTTATGCTAAGCATATAGATATAGATAGGATTACTGTCAATCTTGAGCCTCTTTCGTCAGGTATTTATCTTTTACAGGTTCTCATGGAAGACGGACTTTTGGAATACCAAAAAGTAGTTATTTTATAGCGCTAACTTGTTATAATATTTCACCTTAATATACAAAATCCGCCTCCAATCATTAAAAACAGAACTATATTTTAGTCAGAGTGGCTTGCAACGCAAACTCGCGTCACTTTAGAAATCCTTAGGCGTTGAGTTTGGTGCTGATTAGAAAGTTTGTTTTCTAAAAACGATAAGCAGGGTAATCTTTTCAGAAGTAGTGAGAAAAACTGTTATGGAATATATTCGTTATTTACGGATCCCCCTAAATCAGATATTCCCAAGTTTCAATAAAAAAAGCTACCATGAAATGAATCATGATAGCCT
>CALLMH010000054.1 GCA_938007965.1 uncultured Saprospiraceae bacterium
TTTTTTGTTTCGTTTTTGGGTCAAGCCAAAAATGAAAGCCCGAACGGCGAGTGGAAGTTTAGGTTGAAATTTATTACCTCATATTTACGTAAAATCAAGCGTAAACGGGGTATTCATTCAGCAGTAAGCGGAATGAAGGGCTATATAAATAAGGATATTCAGATCTACTGAATATCCCTATTCTGTATTTCGGAATATCCCTAATCATTTAGTAATACAAAGAAAGAAAAATCAACGAACCACGGTTACAGATCCAGTCTTTATTTTGGATTCGCCATTAGCAAGGGTATAGCTTATGATGAATACGTAAACACCCGGCTGAACAACTTGTCCATTAAATTCGCCATTCCACCCCTTGTTGGATTCATTAAAGAGGATGTCTGATTGCTGATAGATTAATTCTCCTGCCCGATCGAATATTTGTATCATATCCATGTTAAGTGGAGATCCATTATTATACACCACAAAGTTATCATTAGAGCCGTCACCATTGGGACTAAACACATTGGGATAATAGATTTCTACATTGTAATCTATGATAAGATTGATAGTTGCAGTAGCTATGCAGCCATTTATATCTTCTACGGTGACGAGTACAGTTTCTTGTTCTCCATTTATTTCTACTTCATTACCATCGGCTAAGAAGTTTCCGTCTAAGTCAGTCCAAGTATAAGAAATAATTTGATCCTGATCTATATCCACATCTGCAGTTAGAAAGGCATTATTACCGAATTTTACGCTTACTGATGGTTCTGTGATGATTTGAAATGATTCTGAAGCGGTTATCTCAAAAGTCTGACTTGCTTCACACCCGTATACGTCGAAGATGCTTATTGTATGTACACCATTAGGAAACTGCATGTCTGCTAGATCAGTAAACATAACCCCATCGTAAGAATACGTATAAGGCTCTTCACCTCCAATAAATGAAGTGATCTCAATGGTCCCATCAGAGCTTTCAAAACAGGTTGGATTATTTACGATAAACTCTATACCAGAGAAGACGTCTGTATCATCAGTTATAATTACTGTATCACGACCTATGCAACCATAGACTGTATCTCTCCCTGTTAGTATATATACTCCAGGAGAATCTATGATCAGTATCTGAGAATTTGACGCTGGACTGCCATCAATATTTGTCCATTGATAATCTAAGTCAGGATCTAGCTGTGATGTCACATCAACCGTTCTTATACTATCGTTACATCTCCATGTGTAGTCTTCATCAATGTTTAGAGTTGGGTCGGTTACATTATCAGTCACTAGAAAATTTTCTGTAGTTGTACAGCCATTGCTAGCTACTACAGTAAGCGTATAACTTCCAGCACCTGGTAGTGTGTATATCTCCTCATTAGATACTCCAAAGGAGGATGACCACTCGACAGATACAATACTATCTATTGATTCGTACAATGCTAGGGGTATATTCTCACTACAGTCAAAATCGTCGTACACGACAGTCAAATCAGGTTCTGAAAAATCAGCGGGAACATCGATTACCTCCGTAATGTCACATCCATTGGAAGTGGTGATGAGCACGTTATACAATCCTCCCTCAGTTATTAGGGCAGAGCTATCTGTAGATTGGTATCCATTAGGTCCTGACCATACTGTGGTAGAGATATTGTCCGTGGAAGTTATTGTTATAAAACCCGTAGTCGTATTACAATCAAGCGAGGGAGATGGAGCATTCAACGATACAGTAGGGGTGTCATCATCGACGGTTACTGTATTCGATACGGTCTCTTGGCAGCCCATAGGATTATCTGGTACAGCATAAAAGGTATATGTTCCTTCGCTGGTCGCTACATAAGCATTATCATAAGACACAGTGTCCCCCGCTTCATTAAGCCAGAATATCTGAATAGAATCCGGATAGTTGGTCGTATATTCTGCGGTCATTTCCGCATTGGTATTTATACAGTCTATAAGTGATTCGGATTGAGTAAGATTCACGTTGAGGTCCAGTTCTAAAAGCTGAATATTAATGAATGTATCACAAGCGGTCGGCGAAGGAATTACAAAGAGATTAGGATCTGTAAATATGGCTCCGTTGAATACAAACGGATTATTCGCACAGATGTAGTGTGTATCGATGGGCAAATCTACTCGATCCAATACTCTTATTTCTTGGACTGTGATTGTACAGGTTTCTCTGTCACGACAAGTAACATCGATATCGCTATCATAGCTTTGATTACAAAACATGACTGACTGCATAGGACACAGCTCGATAAGAGGAAGTGTGTCTAGTATGGTCTCGTCTACAGTTACTGTATATACTACATCGTCCGTACATTCGCACATAGGTCTACATGTAGCGTAGAGTGGATTAATACTTAATATAGGTTTGATAGTATAGACACCAGGCAGTGTCCAGTTCACAGATAGCGAGGCCTGTACATCAAGGCTGTCAAAATACATAGGTGTGGATAATATGTCGAAACCAGTATTTGGAGTGATTTCCCAATCTATGTGTATGATGCTATCAAGCTCGGCATTTGGCAGGAATGGATTGCACCCGACGAGGTCCTCCATGATCATGCTGAGAGGTTCGAAGTTATACGTTTCCTCGAAGCCAGTACAGCCCTGATTATCGAAGAGCAGGTTGCTTACTCCACAATCTTGCACGCAAGTAATATCCGGCGGGATCGGTTCTATGCATACTCCACTTATGACATCAATATTGAAATCACAAACAGCTCCTGCAAATCCGTCAACATATAGATAATATATATTTCCAGGAAGAATGATAGACGGATCAGGCTGTAAGCTAACTGTTCCACTCGAAAAATTTTCTATGGTACCGCAGGCAATTTCAAAATCATCAAAGTTTTGAGTATTGAGAATACAATTCTCATATATACCTGCAGATATACCTGGGTTTTGAGGCACAAAAGTACAATTGTCAAAAGAAACGGAAATATCGATAATAGTGTCATCTGCTATAAATGAAAACCACTGTATGTTTTCTGCAGTACCTTGTCCATTGCAAATAGGAAACGGCTGAGGATCTGGTGAATCCTGTTGTAAAAGAGTACCGCTATATCCATCTAGTTCATTTCCACAGAGATACATGGCTTCATCACATAGAAATCCATAGTTAGCTGGTATCGGGAATACATCCTGCCCATATATCCCTTGAGTCAGAGATATAATAAATATGGAGATAAAGATGAAGTGTCTACTCACGAATATATATTGTTTGAATAAAACCGATTGCAAAATTATAAAAATCAGTTTCGATAACGCATAATAGACTGATATATTGATCAAAATGATGCAATAAAAGACATATATGTGATCTGTCAATATATAACTACTTGTAAACTGAAGACTTTTATGAATTATAAATCAATTTAACGTCTTCTAGTGATGTAGATATGATCGATTTTATATTCCAATGAGCCGACCTATAGGATATCTCATAAATGTGGGCTCGAAATGAGGAGATCTCTCGTATACGAAATTGAGTTGTGCATATGCATTTTTTGCAAATTCTGGATCAGAAGCTTTTTGTCGTTCTAGATCTTTTCTCACATCAGGATTAGATTTTAGAAAATCTGCCGCTAGGTCTTCAAATACGTAAGGAGAAAAATGCTCTTTTTGCATTAATATGCCATCGAAGAAGTTCCATGCAAACCAAGAGTCAGGACCTTGTGGCTCTATGGTTTGTACGATATAATTATTCATTTTTTGATTCGTCATTATCATGAAATCACCCTTGTAGTACTTGATGTTTTCGATAGATTTTGAAACTTCAACTTTGCTATGGAGATAATGCCCTTCGTATGGCTGTTTAGGAGATTGATAATCTATTATTTTGTATATCTCAACCTCTTTTATCTCATCCTTTTCCAATGGATTTACTTGTACACCATTTGCTACCATTCTGTCAACTATATGCTTGTATGCTCTAGGAATGATATAGGCTGCAGGTTTTTTTACTGATAGATTGGGCTTGTAGGTGTTATAAAATGGTATTTCTTTCTCATAAGGGGCATTATGGTCGTAGTATAGTCTGTCTAATCCACTTATGTCACTTGGTTTGTATTTGGCGTCATAACCTTTGAACATCACCGTCGATACAGCATCCATATCTACCTCCCAACTAAGATCAAATTGAGCTTTATTCTTGGTGTTGTAGATTGCCTTTTTTCTAGATTCGATAATTTCAGCATGATTTTCGGCTACGTGTTCTAGCATTGCCCTCATAAAATGATACGTACTCATCACCCTATCTTTGAATGGTTTGAGCATATGAGTCTCTGGCATGAATGAGATACTGTTATGAAGATTAGCGTATCCAGATGAGTATCTTGGCAAATCAAGGAAGCCAGATATCCCTTCATCAGGAGTAGTACGAGCGTATACATATGGCGTCATTTCATATCCCTTATCTTTCATTTTTAAGAATAATTCGGGAAGCATTTTTTCTTGCATATAACTACTTAATGTCGGTTCCATTTTGTCCTTTTGGGTAGGAATGAGGGTCATTACATATGGGTAGTCGGCACCATTAGAAGTATGATTGTCGATAAAGATATCAGGACTCCACTTCGTATATAGTTTGTTGAATGATCGTGCATTCTCTGTATCTCCTTTTATAAAGTCACGATTAAGATCTAGGTTCTGCGCATTCCCTCGGAATCCATATGCCTGTGGACCCTTCTGATTGGCACGAGAAAAACTCCCTCTGTTGAGGTGTCCACTGATATTATAGATCGGTACGATGACTACTACTGCATGGTCTAATAAATTATTTCGTTTCTTTCGTAAATCTCTAGCAAGCATCATACTTGCATCTACTCCACAAGGCTCTCCGGGATGGATAGCATTATTTATAAAAATTATTGCTTTTCCGTTTCTTTTATTTAGTTCGGGATTAAATACTCCATCTTTAGTTACTATAATTTCGTGCAGTGGATTTCCGCTGTCGGTCATTCCGAATTCATTGACTTGGATAGAAGAGTTGAACGCAACTTCTAGTTTTTTATAATGGCTTATCGCTTCATCGTACGTCGCGGTATAATTTCCATCTTTTTCGAATGGAGTGACTAAGTCTTCGGAGACGGGATTTGGGCCTTGAGCCATAAGATGATCATTTGATGAAAAAATGAAAGTTAAGAAGGTAAGAATGAGTATTCTGTACATATCTGTTTTTTTACTTGTTATATTATCAGTTCGAAATCCGATTTACATAGATAACGGTTATTGATTTATAAAATCTAATAGTTCGTCCATGTATTTTCTTGAGTTGAATAATCGAGGGACTTTATTCTGTCCACCTACTTTGCCTTTACTGCCGAGCCACCTTATAAATGTACCTGGAGATGCGGGAACAATTTGTAAGCTTTGGAGTGCGATGTCTTTGTATCTTTTGGCTGCATAGTCAGAATTTATTTTCTGAAGGTTATCGTCAAGGAGTGCTTCAAAAGCTAGCAAGTCGTCGGGTTTTTTTTCGAATTCTATTAACCATTGGTGTCCACCTTTTTTGTCTTGCTGCATAAAAATTGGTGCAACAGTATAATCCGCAATGATAGCGGGTAATTCATTTATGGTAGCGGATAGAGCCTTATCTGTATTACCCACCATCACTTCTTCTCCGAATACATTGATGAAGTGCTTTGTTCGACCGCTTACCTTGATCCTGTATGGACTTACGGAGGTGAATATTACAGTATCACCAGGCATATATCGCCATAATCCAGCTGATGAGCTGATCACGACAGCATAGTTCGTATTGGCTTCTACTTCTGACAGAGGTATAGACTGAGGATGACCAGTACTTAATTCTTTCATGGTGATGAATTCGTAGTATATATCATTATCCAGAAGTAAGAGCATTCCAGTTTCATTGCTTCTATCTTGGACGGCAAAGTAGCCTTCGGAGGCATTGTAAACTTCAAAAAATCTAAATTTTGGATCTGGGAAGAATTCACGAAACTGTTCTACATACGGTTCGAAACCGACTCCACCGTGCATGTAATAGCGAGCATTTGGCCACACTTCATGCATATTAGCTGCATTGGTTTCGGTTAGTATTTTTTTTAATAGAATTATAGTCCAGGTAGGAACGCCACCAAACATAACGATGTCATCCTCTGCACAGATTTGACTCATACGTCTGATCTTCTCCTCCCAATCGTGAAGGCAAGCTGTCTTGAAATCAGGAGAATAGAATGGTCGACCTACCGCTGGCATCCGATGCAGTAAAATCGCAGAGATATCACCGATAGTTACCGTAGGGTTTTCTGCCCAGGTGCTCAATGCGCCACCCATAATGAGGCTTTTTTTTTGGAATATCTCGCTTTCGGGATCTTCATGATACGTAATAGCCATAGTGTCCCAACTGGCCGCCACATTGTTTTTATACAGAGAATCTTCGGATACTGGAATATATTTTGATCTGTCGGTCGTAGTCCCTGAAGATTTTGCATACCATTTTACGGTTCCTGGCCAGAGGATATTACTCTCGCCTTTCATCATTCTATTGATATATGGTTTTATGTCTTCGTAGTCAACTAGGGGTACTTTTTGAATATAAGACGCATGATCTGTGATGTCATGGAATGCATATTTTTTACCATATTCCGTATTTTTAGCTCTATTCAATAGAGAAGTGATTGTATTTTCTTGTAATTCGATAGGGGCATTTCTCATACGCTCGATACGATTGTATCTGAGTTTTAGATATTGCTTTACGCCCTTATTGAACAGTTTTTTCATGGATTTTCTACTTCTTCACAAGTATAAGAAAGAATAGTAGGATAGGTTTATTTTCTGATAGTCTATTTAAAAGAAGTAGTCAAATCTATATTTTAGATTTACAATATTCCGTTTTGAAACGAGGAATTAATAGAAAACAAATCGATCTTAAATAAACAATTCCATCTGACATCTAGCGATAAAGAAAAGTGAACCCATGCCCGTCGATTTTACTTTTTATTTTCTCTTATTTTTTTGTACAACTTGGTAAAGAGCACCAATACGACCATCACGACGACAATGGAAATAACCAAAACCAAAGGATTAGTAGCATTCTTAAATACAGCGATCGACGAAATCAAGATCAAGAATAGGGTAGGAACTTCATTGAATAATCGGAACTGAGTAGATGAGAATCCAGTTTTTCCTTTCTCTAGTTTTTTGATAAGAGATTTGCAATATCCTTGATACCCAGAAAGCAACAAGACAAGTAATAATTTACCATGCAACCAATAGTTTGCCTTGAGCCATCCCCAGCCTGTATCATGGACCATCACTCCGATCATACTGATGCCGAAGATCCATGTGATGATCATAGCAGGATTACAAATAATCTTATATACTCGCCACTCCATGATATTGAATTGGGCCTTCAAGATATCTTGTTTTGGTTGGTCTTCGTCGTACGCCTCTGTGTGATATACGAACATACGGACGAGGTAAAACAAACCTGCAAACCAAGCCGTAAAGCCTACAATGTGTACGATTTTAAAGATATAAAATGCATTCATGGATTTCGAGTTATAAAGGTAAATATATCTATTATCAACCGTAGCAAGATCAGCCTTATGTAATTTTTACTATTTCGATTGTACAGTAAGGTTTTACGATTCGCTTTAGGACTTCGGTTGAAGAAATTTTTAGATTAGAATTGTACCTAGATGTGGATAAGGATCCTATAGTCTACTCTATTCATGAAAGAGCTTAAATCATAGCAATTTGCATTCCGTGACGAATTACTCAAATCCCTTTTTATCTTTGCTGATATGCAGTATTTATTATTAGAAAAGATCAGTAAATCCTTTGGTGAAAAAACCCTCTTTGAGAATCTCAGCCTCTCCATTAGTAAAGGGGATAAGATCGCTCTCGTAGCTAAAAATGGGAGCGGTAAGACTACACTTCTCAAAGTAATAGCTGGAGAAGAAGCCCCCGAAGGTGAAAATGCCAAAATACACTTTGCCAAGGGTATCAAGATTGCTTATCTCAAGCAAGACCCAGATCTAAATCCCAATGACACTGCACTCGAAGCCATCTTAAATAGTGATAATCCGGCGATACAAGCGATCCAGGCTTATGAGATGGCTGTCATTGACAAAGATGAAATAAAAATCCAACAACAGGTATCCATTATAGAGGATCTGAAGGCTTGGGACATAGAGGTGAGAATCAAAGAAATCCTCAGTAAATTGAAACTTGACGCGCTCGATCAGACGGTATCATCTATGTCAGGCGGACAGCAAAAAAGGGTCGCATTAGCTAAGATACTTATCAATGAGCCAGACTTTCTTATTCTTGATGAGCCTACCAATCACCTAGACCTAGAAATGATCGAATGGTTAGAAGTATATCTCCAGACGGTCAATCTTACTTTATTTATGGTGACACACGATAGATATTTCTTAGAAAGAGTATGTAACGAAATCATAGAACTGGACAGAGGCATAATCCATACACATCGAGGAAATTATTCTAACTACTTAGAAAAGAAAGCTGCGCGTGTGGCAAATGAGGCTGTAGTACTAGATAAAACTAAAAAGCTATATGCGAAAGAACTTACTTGGATAAGACGTCAACCCAAAGCCAGAGGAACAAAGGCAAAGTCTCGAGTAGATTCTTTCGATGAAATAAAAGCAAAAGCTCATGCAAAAGTAGATGATGACGAACTCAAAATCCATATCAAAGCAGCTCGTATGGGATCAAAAATCTTAGAAGCGCATGCTGTTCAAAAATCTTTTGGTGATAAGAGTATATTGAATTCGTTTTCCTATAAATTCAAAAAAGGAGAACGTGTAGGGATAGTAGGACCCAACGGGGCAGGAAAGACAACTTTCCTAAAATTGTTGACCAAGGATATACGACCTGATGGAGGTAAGGTAGTCATCGGAGATACGATAGTGTTCGGATATTATACACAATCGGGAATGAATCTATCACAGGATAAGCGAGTAATAGAAGTGATACGTGATATTGCCGAGTATATACCACTAGAAAAAGGTCAAAAACTAACGGCAGAATCACTTCTAGAGAGATTCATGTTTCCTCGGTTACAACAACAAGTATATGTATCTCAGCTGAGTGGTGGAGAGAAGAGAAGGCTCTATTTGCTCACAGTATTAATGGAAAATCCTAACTTCCTAATTCTCGATGAGCCGACGAATGATCTAGACATTGTCACCTTAAATGTACTAGAAGAATATCTTTTGGATTTTCCAGGATGCCTCATCATCGTGTCTCACGATAGATATTTTATGGATAAGTTGGTAGATCATATGTTTGTCCTCAAAGGAGATGGAGAAGTTACAGACTTCCCCGGTAACTACACCGAATATAGGAATAAGACAAAATCAGAACGAAACAACCAACAAACCAAAGAAGTATCTGCCGAACAGATAGAACAGAAAGAAGTCAAAAAAGCAAGTTACGAACAAAGAAAAGCATACAATCGAGTAATGAAAGAAATAGAAAAACTCGAAGAAAAAAAGGCTAAAATTACAGAGTCGTTCAATAATCCAGATTTGACTCCCGACCAGATTACTGATTTATCTAAGAAGCTATCTGATATAAATGTAACGATAGAAGAGAAAGAAGAACTTTGGATGGAACTGGCTGAGCTGGTGGAGGATTGAATTATTGCTCCACATTATCTATAATTTTACCCATCAACTTCTCCAAATAATAAGCGCCTCCCACAGGATCCATCACATCTTTGAAGCCGGATTCGAGTTCGAGGATATTGTGGATATTAAGTGATAATCGAGCATCTTCGGTACCATCGTATGTAGTAAGGATTCCATCAGCACAGCCCATGATTCCAGACATGACTTTATATGTTTTTTCTATAAGGTTATAGTCGCCAAGAGAATTAGTGCCTTCTACATCATATCTGGCTAAAAGGTTGTAATTGGATATACCATTTTGGCTCAGTAATATTCGTAAAGCTCTGAGGCTTGCAATCTCGAAAAGCAGATTTTTACTCAGTGTGATAATGATATCATAACTGACGGAAGACGTAAGATCAGATAATAAGGACTTGTACTGAGCTATTCTGTCTGAGCTAGATATTTGAATTTCAGTAACTTGATCTTTTCCGATCCATCTTACATTTGGAAATTTAGAAGGTTCTAGTCTTTCCTTTTCAGAGGCTATGTCTTCAGATGACCAAGTCGAGCAATCTATTCTAACATCGAGATATTCTGTCAAAACTTGAGCTAGTGCATCTGTAACACTTATCGGGCTTCTGAGCACGAGATTTAATCCATTAGCACCATGATTAAGAGACTGAAGTGCTAGTGAATTAATTTCAGCGGCATTATCACCAGTGATTGTAGCTATATTGAACCAAGGATTTAGTTTATCTACATCTATAGTGTGGTCTAGATCGGCCACTTCATCGGCTACTATATTGGGTTCCATCACGATACCAGAATCATAAGTAGTCTTAAGGTCATCCAAAGATATTCCTTCTTTTAATTTGTCAGATATGACTTTATTCCATTTTGACTTTGTGCTCATAGTATTCATTATTTACAAAAAAACAAATTAAGTACCAGATAGGTGCATTTCTTGATGTCGTTTTCGATGATTTCTAGAATTTCTGAAACCAACCTAGATGATTCTGCATCATATTTGTCTATTCTATCGGTTCTGAGACTTAGCATTTTTAGTTTCTTGTTTTTGAAATTTTGAGATGTCAACGGCATAAAACATTGAGGTAAATCAATCGGCTCAATCGACGGAGCAAAATAGTAGCTTGAATTTTTAAACTATCCCTTTTTTGAGTTCATTCATCATTCTATTCTAGTCCTTGATATAAATATTATGACTTTCTGCGTATGGTTAGTTATTATTGTATTTATAATCATAAAAATTATGAATCGACTATTTACTCTATTTACATTAATATGCATTTCTATTACTGGGCAGGCTCAAGAAAAATGGTCATTACAAAGATGTATAGAATACGCATTAGAAAATAATCTTACCATCGAGCAGGCGGAATTGGGCCTGCAAAATGCCGACATAAGCGTTACTCAAGCAAAGCACAACAGATATCCCACATTGAATGCAAGTTCATCGTTGAATAAGAATTTTGGTCGATCGATTGATCCAGTAACCAATGATTTTATCTCTCAAAGCTTCGTCGGTAATAATATTAGCCTTCAGTCTGGCGTGACTCTATTTAATGGATTTAGGATCGCAAATTCACTCAAGCAAGCAAAAATCGATCAGGTCGCTAGTAAATATGATCTTGATCAGTCGAAAAGAGACATCTCTCTTGCAGTTGCTAATAATTATCTCTCAGGCCTGTTTGCAGATGAGAATCTTGCAATAGCGAATACCCAACTAGAAACCAGTAAAGAACAATTAGTCCAAACAGAAAAATTAATAAATGCGGGACTAAGACCCGCAAACGAATCTCTGGATATTTTGGCGCAGATTGCAAATAATGAACAGCAAGTTATAGCTGCAGAAAACTCGAAAGTAATCGCGCTTCTCGGTTTGAAAAGACTACTAAGGCTAGAACCAGAAGTAGATATGGTGCTAGAAGTACCGACTGATGTTACGGTCGAGTCGGACCCAGATTTACTTACTTTTACTGATGTATACAACTCAGCATTACAATCTCAGCCCAATGTGAAAGCTGGTGATGCAAGAATAGAAAGTGCGCGAATGGGCGAAAAAATTTCAAAATCAGGTACGATGCCAAGGTTGACCGCCTTTGGATCCGTACAATCAAACTACAATGATCAAGCTCCACTATTTGAAGACTTTATGGATGTATTGGTCCCAAGTGATGTAGTTATAAATGGAGAGAATGCCGTGCTGAGCGAGTTGAGATCTATACCTACGGTAATATCAGAAAAACCATATTTTACCCAAGTCGATGAGAATCTATCGTACGGAGTGGGACTAAGTCTAAACGTACCTATCTATAATAATTATACGGCCAGATTGGGCATGGAGAGAGCTAAGATAAATATCCTCAATACAGAAAATCAAAATGCACAGTTGAAAGAACAATTAAAAACAACAGTGCAGCAGGCATTAGCAGACGCCAAAGCTGCCAAAAGAAGACTGAATGCGACTCAAAGAAGTGTAGAAGCTAGTAAAGCATCATTTGATAATGCCGATAAGAGCTTCAATGCTGGGACAATAAATACCTTCCAGTATGTAACGCTCAAGAATGCATTGGCACAAGCGGAGGTGAATGCTGTAATTGCAAAATATGAATACTTGTTTGCCTTGAAGATCATAGATTTTTACATGGGAAAACCATTAAAATTGTAATACAAGCTTAGATAATTCATCAATAGAAAACGACAACTCAACTTTCATACTCATGGAAAAGAAAAATAAAAAGAAATCAAATAAGTGGCTCATCATTGGATTGGTATTGATTATTGGAGCTATGATAGCAGCGGCAATATTTAAAGGGAAGAGCAAGCCCAAAGGAATAGAAATCACTACTGAAAAGGTAGAAAAGAGAACGATCAAAGAGACTGTATCCGCTAGTGGTAAGGTATTCCCCGAGACAGAGGTGAAAATCAGCTCAGACGTATCAGGAGAAATCGTAGATCTATATGTAGAAGAAGGAGACAGTGTATATGTAGGTCAATTGCTAGCGAAAATAGATCCCGATGCATTCTTCTCCGCTGTAGAAAGAGGCGAAGCAGGACTTAACTCCGCAAAGGCAACCTTAGCCAACTCCAAAGCAAATATCGAAAGCAGTCGCGCACAAAAAGAACAAATCTTAGCTCAATTAGAAAATGCTAGAACAATCAATAATAGAAACCAAAAACTATACAAGGATGGTGTGATTAGTCAGGTGGACTACGAGACATCTCAGACCAATGTAAGACAACTGGAGGCAAACTTGAGAGCCGCAGAAGCAAGTATTAATTCGGCAGAAAAAAGTGCAGAGGGAGCAGGCTATCAAGTAAAAAGCTCGGAAGCAAGCCTCAAGGAACTAAAAACAAACCTCAGTCGAACATCGATCAAATCACCTACAAATGGTATCGTATCAAGTCTATCTGTAGAGAAAGGGGAACGTGTAGTAGGTACCATCCAAATGACAGGTACCGAAATGATGCGTATCGCAAATCTAAATAGCATGGAAGTCCAAGTCGATGTAAGTGAAAACGATATCCTAAGGGTAAATCTCAATGACGAAGTAGATATCGAAGTAGACGCTTACCTAGATAAAACATTCAAAGGAGCAGTTACTGAAATCGCGAATTCTGCATCTAATATTTCTAGTGCTGGTATGAGCCTGAATACCGATCAGGTAACCAACTTTATAGTGAAAATAAGAATTGATCCTTCTTCATATGGAGGCATGATCTCCGATCAACAAAAGTTTCCTTTTCGACCAGGAATGAGTGCGTCAGTAGACATCTATACCAATGAAAAAAGTGATATCCTCACAGTGCCAATACAGTGTGTAACCGTAAGAGAAAAAGAAGACGAAGACGACAAAAAGAAAAAGGACAAAGATGAGGAAGAACAGATCGAAGTAGTATTCGTAATGTCTGGTGATACGGTAAGAATGGCGGAGGTGACAACAGGAATTCAAGATGATGAGTACATCCAAATACTCACAGGATTAGAGGTCAATGAAGATGTAGTAACGGGACCTTATTCTGCAGTATCTAAAAAGCTGAAAGAAGGCAAGACGGTCAGAATCAAAGAGGATAAAAAGAAAGATAAAGAAGAAGAGGAGGATTAATTTCTGAAAAAATGTAATAAAATGCCTGGTAGCTTGAGAGTTATTGGGCATTTTTTATTGCAGTGGATAGGGTAGTTCAATAGTAGTGTTTCTTAACCCCAAACCATTATGATGTTCTCCATTTATTGATTGTGACCAATCTAGTGGATGGTAATCCTATAGGTTAATGAAATAGTGGAGTTATTAATAAATATGGTTTCAATTCTTCTTTTTTCTTCCAAAACTAATCACTCAAAAGATTTTTTAATATACCTTTGCGCATGGACAAGAACTTTGCAAGCACACACAGCCACATTTCTGAGGCACTTACATTCGACGACGTATTACTGATACCATCATATTCTGAGGTTTTGCCGAGGGATGTAGATTTGTCTACACAATTCACTACAGATCTTAGACTCAATGCACCTATTGTATCTGCAGCCATGGACACTGTCACTGAATATCGATTAGCGATCGCTATTGCTCGTCAGGGGGGTATAGGTATGATCCATAAGAATATGTCTATCGATGCTCAAGCTGAGGAGGTAAGAAAAGTAAAGAGATCAGAATCAGGAATGATTATCGACCCTGTAACACTCGGCCATGATGCGCTCGTGAGAGATGCCTTAGGGCTGATGAAACAGCACAAGATAGGAGGTATTCCTATAGTAGATGCAAACTCAAAACTGATCGGGATACTTACAAATCGTGATCTCAGATTCGAAGTAGATAAGATGAAGAAAGTCAGTGAGGTAATGACAAAAGAGAATCTCATCACCGCACCGGTAGGTACCACATTAGATCAAGCTAAAGACATATTACAAAAGCATAAAATAGAAAAGCTACCAGTGGTAGACGATCGTAATGTGCTCGCAGGACTTATTACTTATAAAGATATACTTAAAGTAGAAAACTATCCTAACTCAAGTAAAGACAGTCATGGTAGACTGGTCGTGGGAGCGGCAGTAGGTGTTACGAATGATATGCTAGATAGGATGGCAGCTTTGGTAAAGGTGGGAGTAGACGCCATTACGATAGATACAGCACATGGGCATAGTAAAGGCGTACTTGACGCTGTAAAAAGAGCAAAAGAAAAATTTCCATATCTCCAGATCATAGGAGGTAATGTAGCGACTGGAGCAGGGGCCAAAGCTCTCGTAGATGCAGGTGTCAATGCAGTAAAAGTCGGTGTAGGACCAGGGTCCATATGTACGACTAGGATAGTAGCTGGAGTAGGAGTTCCCCAATTATTTGCCATCAGAAATGCGTACGAAGGCATCAAAGGAAGTGGAGTGCCGATCATCGGAGATGGAGGTATCCGCTATACTGGAGATATAGCAAAGGCACTAGCAGGAGGAGCCAACACCATCATGGCAGGATCCCTATTCGCAGGGACTGAAGAGGCCCCAGGCGAAGCACTCATCTACCAAGGAAGAAAATTCAAAGTCTACAGAGGCATGGGATCTCTCGGAGCCATGGAACACGGATCGAAAGATAGATACTTCCAAGATGTAGAAGATGATGTGAAGAAACTGGTTCCTGAAGGAATCGAAGGGAGGGTACCATTCAAAGGGACTGTAGGAGAAGTTATGGTCCAATACCTAGGAGGACTTAGAGCTAGTATGGGATATTGTGGGGCATCTACGATAGATAAAATGAAGAATGCTACTATGGTCAGAATCACAAATTCAGGCATGATGGAAAGTCATCCTCATAATATTTCAATAACGAAAGAAGCACCTAATTATTCAAGAAGATAGATCATTTTAGACTCGGAAATTTTGAGAATCGAGACACCGAAAATTCAAACATTTCAAAGTCTAGAATTCCAAGAGCGTATTTTTTCAATCTATTGTTATTTATATATTAATTATGTTATCAGTACACGGTGATGATTATTTTATGAAGCAAGCACTCAAAGAAGCGCAGAGAGCTTTCGATCATGATGAAGTGCCTGTAGGTGCCGTGATTGTCTTCGAGAATAAGATCATAGCGAGGGCGCACAATCAGACCGAAATGCTGACTGATGTGACTGCACATGCAGAGATATTGGC
This sequence comes from uncultured Saprospiraceae bacterium, assembly GCA_938007965.1. Lineage (GTDB taxonomy): Bacteria > Bacteroidota > Bacteroidia > Chitinophagales > Saprospiraceae > CAJXUU01. Next base: position 15,754 of record CALLMH010000054.1, read on the forward strand.
AATTACAGCGGCGTCGGATTTTTCAGGCAGTAAGTACCTTCCCAAATGCACATTGTATGTCACTCTAGAACCATGTAATATGTGCGCAGGCGCTATTTTTTGGTCTCAAATCGGTAGGATCGTTTATGGTGCAGCTGATGATCAACGAGGCTTCATGAAAGTAGGTAGAGAGATGCTCCATCCAAAGACACGGATCGAGTATGGAGTACTGCATGAAGAGTGTTCTGAACTGATAAAGAGATTTTTTGCAGAGAAGAGAAGTTGATTTATAATAGACTGTAAAAGTCAACTTCATAATATGTTCTATATTTTCAAATGCAATTTAGAGCATAATAATCCTTCTTTTATTTGTTCTCAGCTTTTATCATAAGTATATCGGAAATGCTCATCGTAGTACTGGATTCTACGGCGTATCAAATAATATTCTGCTAAAAAATAATTTTGTAGATTTTTTACTCAGTTTGTGACTTAGAGACGATAGATTTTAATATCTGATCATCGTTTTTGTAGTTATCATACTTGGGGGTATAAATTAATTATTGGTAATCACCAACCAACCCCTTAAAATACATACCTTTCGATAGCGAAATTGATAAGAAATATATATACATTTGTGCCAAATTTGAGAAAGATCAAGAATAGAGATGTTTGAAGCTCTACTTTTCTTTCTCAGTTAACCATAATTTTATAGCTCATATGTCTGTAATTAGAATAGCATCTAGATATGCAAAATCTCTTCTTGATCTAGCCGATGATCAGAATGCGATGGATGAAGTAGTAAGTGATATGGAAGGGTTTTCTAAAATGGTAGAAAATAGAGATCTATATTTATTGCTAAAGAGCCCAATTATAAACATTGGTAAGAAAGCTGAAATCTTCGATGCATTATTCGAAGGTAAAATGACCAAGCTTACAAAATCATTCTTAGACATCGTATTGAGAAAAGGAAGAGAAAGTCTCCTTCCTGAGATCGCAGCGGAGTTTATTAATCAGTACAATAAAATGAAAGGTGTTTCCTCTGTAGTATTAACTACAGCCTCTCCGGTCAGTGCAGAAGCTTTAGAAGCAATCAAAGCAAAACTTCTTAACAGTAGCGCGACAGATCAAGTAGTCGATGTAGAGACGAAAGTAGACGAATCGATTATCGGTGGGTTTATCGTAGAGATTGGAGATAAGCTGATCGATGCAAGCGTCTCTCACAAGTTGGCAGAGCTATCCAAAGCGATGACCAATAAAGAATATGAAAAAGCATTTTAGTAAATACAGTCGCGTTGTGACTGTCCGATAAGAATATAAAGAAATCACTTTTTCTGTGAGTTCAGCTCAAAATGAAAGTGAAAACTGAATTAAATAAAAGAACAATTTTAAAAATTCAATAGATATGGTTGATGTAAAGCCTGATGAAATCTCTGCAATCCTGAAACAACAACTTTCTGGATTCAAATCAGAAGCAGAACTAGAAGAAGTAGGAACAGTACTCCAAGTAGGTGATGGTATCGCTCGTGTATACGGGTTATCAAAAGCTCAAGCGGGAGAGCTAGTATCATTCGAAAATGGTGACAACGCCATTGTTCTTAACCTTGAAGAAGACAACGTAGGTGTGGTACTTCTAGGGTCAGGAGATGGAATCAAAGAAGGATCTACTGTAAGAAGAACCAATAAGATCGCTTCTATCGAGGTAGGAGAAGGTATGTTGGGAAGAGTTGTAAATCCTCTAGGTCAGCCGATCGATGGTAAAGGGCCGATCACTGGGGATAAATATGAGATGCCATTGGAGCGTAAAGCACCAGGTGTAATCTATAGACAACCAGTAAACGAACCACTACAGACAGGTATCAAAGCGATCGATGCTATGATTCCAATTGGTAGAGGTCAGAGAGAGCTTATCATCGGTGATAGACAGACTGGTAAGACAGCTATCGCTATCGATACGATCATCAATCAAAAAGAATTTTACGATAGAGGAGAACCTGTATACTGTATATATGTAGCATCAGGTCAGAAAGCATCTACAGTTGCTCAAGTAACTAAAGCACTTACTGAAGCTGGAGCAATGCCTTACACTACGATAGTATGTTCTGCAGCATCAGATCCTGCACCACTTCAATTTTATGCGCCATTTTCAGGAGCGGCGATTGGAGAGTTCTTCAGAGATACAGGAAGGCCAGCATTGATTGTATTTGATGATTTATCAAAGCAGGCTGTAGCATATAGAGAAGTGTCACTACTTCTTAAAAGACCTCCAGGAAGAGAGGCATATCCAGGGGATGTATTCTATCTTCACTCAAGATTATTGGAGAGAGCTGCAAAGGTGATCAACAATGACGAGATCGCGAAGACAATGAATGACCTTCCGGAATCATTGGCGAAATCCGGTCTTGTAAAAGGTGGTGGATCATTGACTGCACTTCCTATTATCGAGACTCAAGCAGGTGATGTATCTGCATATATTCCGACCAACGTGATCTCGATTACAGATGGTCAGATATTCTTAGAGTCTAATCTATTCAATGCGGGTATCAGACCAGCGATTAATGTAGGTATCTCTGTATCAAGAGTAGGAGGTTCTGCACAGATCAAGTCCATGAAGAAAGTAGCGGGTACACTTAAGTTGGACCAAGCACAATTTAGAGATCTTGAAGCATTCGCAAAGTTCGGTTCTGATCTAGATCCAGCAACAATGGCTGTACTGGAAAAAGGAAAGAGAAACGTAGAAGTACTGAAGCAAGCACAATATTCTCCTGTATCTGTAGAAAAACAAGTAGCAATAATCTACCTAGGTTCTAAAGGTCTATTGAGTGATGTCCCAGTGAATAAAGTCAGAGAATTCGAAGAAACCTTCTTGATGGCTATGGAGACACAAGCTCCTGATGCATTAGAAACATTAAGAAAAGGTAAGCTTACAGATGAAGCTAAAGCAGCTGTAGAAAAAATCGGCGCTGATATTTCAGCTCAATTTAAAGGATAAGGAAAATTAGACTATTCGATGTTTCGACATTAGGCATTTCGACAAAAATAGTGTTCTTAAGATCAATTTGTCGTAGTCAGTATTAAATAATCGAACGTCGAGTAGTCCAACTATCGAATAGTCGAAAAGCAAAGCGATCTAAAAGTTTAGTAACCATGAGTGGACAATTAAAAGAAGTAAGAGAAAGAATCACTTCTGTGAAATCAACACAGCAGATCACTAAAGCCATGAAAATGGTATCTGCGGCTAAATTGAGAAAAGCACAACAAGCGATCACAGAGATGAGACCATATGCTGATAGATTAAATAAGATGTTGAAAAACATACTATCTAATCTAGAAGGTGATGCGAGTACATCATTTGGGATAGAGAGAGAGGTCGAGAATGTAGCCATTGCTATTGTAACTTCGAGTAAAGGTTTGTGTGGCGCATTCAATGCTAATATTACTAAAGCTGCCATCGCTAAGATAGAAGGAGAGTATGCAGAACAAGCGGCCAAAGGTAATGTAACGATCGTAGGTCTTGGTAAAAAAGGATTTGATGTATTACAAAAGAGATTTCCAAATCTCAAGTTTGTAAACGAACACGTCGGTATATTTTCTGACTTATCGATTGACGCTATATCCGCTGGAGCTACTCACTTAATGGATGGTTTCCTAGATGGTACTTACGACAAAGTAGAAGTATCCTACGGTAAATTTAAAAATGCTGCACTACAGTTTCCGCAATGTGTACCTTTCTTACCAGTACCAAAAATGGAAAAAGTAGAAAGTGCATCTAAAACAAAAGCGGACTATATCTTCGAACCAGGAAAAGAAGAACTACTAGAACAATTGGTCCCGAGTATCCTTCAGACAACATTCCAAAAATATGTCCTTGATACACATGCCTCAGAGCACGGTGCTCGTATGACAGCGATGGATGCTGCCACTGATAACGCAGAAGAATTAATCAAAGACCTGAAAATAAGCTACAACAAAGCGAGACAAGAAGCGATCACCAAAGAACTCTCTGAGATCGTAGGTGGCGCCGCCGCATTGGCAGGTTAGTCAAGCGTGGCTTGTTCGCAGAACAAACGCGCGTACGGAGCGATATAATTGTAGCGTGGCTTGTTCACAGAACAAACGCGCGTGATTATATAGCGCACTTCACATTATTCTTCAGAAATAGAAACAAGCGTGGCTTGTTCGCAGAACAAACGCGCGTACGGAGCGATATAATTGAAGCGTGGCTTGTTCATAGAACAAACGCGCGTGATTATAAAGCGACCTCCACATTACTCTTCAGAAAAAAGAAAATACACAAAAAGGCTTACCACAAGGTGAGCCTTTTTTATATCCAAAATAAGCTCCTCGATCTATCGATCATCGAGTTATCTACTACTCTCTTCTTTGCTATCGCCTCAGCTTAATGCTCGTTTCCACGCTGGAAATATAAAAATCCGTGAGCTGTCTGCTAATGAGAATGCGCTAAGACACTAATCAAAACAATTATATAAATAAACCAACCCACAAAATCCATTTTCCGTACCTTCGCTATACCCTAACACAAATATCAATCTATGGAGGTACAAGCACCTTACCAAGCGAAACATAAAATCAGAATAGTAACTGCTGCGGCACTATTTGACGGCCACGATGCTGCCATCAACATCATGCGTAGAATAATGCAACGATCTGGTGCAGAGATCATTCACCTCGGGCATAATAGATCTGCGAAAGAGATTGTAGATACGGCCATTCAAGAAGATGTACAAGGAATTGCGATTACCTCTTATCAAGGAGGACATAACGAGTATTTCAAATATATCTATGACTTGCTAAAAGAAAATGATTGTGGTCATATCAAAATATTCGGCGGAGGAGGAGGTACAATCCTGCCCTCTGAAATCAAAGATCTTCATGACTATGGTATCTGCCATATCTATAGTCCTGATGATGGACGTACCATGGGATTGCAGGGCATGATCAATGATGTACTTAAGAATTGCGATTATCCCATAGGTGAAAAATTATCGGATGAGCTAGTAGAACTGCCCAATAAGAATACTAGAGCAGTAGCAAGACTGATCACTGCTATCGAAAATTACCCAGAGCTATGTGAAGAATGGATGCAGGACGTAATCAAGCAATCATCTAATACTCCGATATTAGGAATCACTGGGACAGGGGGCGCAGGAAAATCCAGTCTCGTAGATGAATTAGTGAGAAGATTTCTCATAGAATATCCAGAAAAGCATATCGCTATCGTATCTGTAGATCCGTCAAAAAGAAAGACTGGGGGTGCACTCCTAGGTGATAGAATACGTATGAATGCCATCAATAATGATCGAGTATACATGAGATCATTGGCAACGAGACAGAGTAATCTTGCCTTGTCCAAACATATAAAAGGTGCTACAGATATCTTACAAGCGGCAAACTATGATCTGATCATCTTAGAGACATCTGGAATAGGTCAGTCGGACACTGAGATCGTAGATCACTCAGATGTGAGCATGTATGTGATGACTCCAGAATATGGAGCGGCTACACAGTTGGAGAAGATCGATATGCTTGATTTTGCAGATGTGATTGCGCTCAATAAATTTGATAAACGGGGCGCACTAGATGCACTCAGAGATGTCAAAAAGCAATATCAAAGAAACAACGATCTATGGCATGATGACCCTGATACGATGCCAGTATTTGGTACTATTGCTTCACAGTTCAATGATCCAGGAACGAATACACTCTACCGTAAGATCATGGATACGATCCAAGAACGTACTGGAGCTAAGTTTCCTCCAGCAAGTATATTTGATGATGGCGAAAGTGAAAAAATTTATATCATACCACCTTCGCGCATACGGTACCTGTCTGAGATCTCTGAAAGTAATAGAAACTATGATAGATGGACGATGAAGCAAGCAAAATTAGCTTCTCAAGCGTATGCGCTTACAACTTCTGCGGCCATCTTAGAAGATCTATCTGTAAAATCAGCTGTCGAAAATAAATTGACAAGAATATTCGAAGACATGGATGGATCTTGCAAGAGAATCGTGGAAGGATGGGAAGATAAAGTAGCTTCATATAAAAAATCAGAGTTTATCTATGAGGTAAGAAATAGAGAAATCAAGGTAGAAACAACATCAAAGAGTCTCTCAGGTAGTGATATTCCTAAGGTAGTATTGCCAAAGTATTCGGATTGGGGAGACATCTTGAAATGGAACCTACAGGAAAATGTACCTGGCGAATTCCCATATACCGCAGGTGTATTTCCATTCAAACGAAAGGGAGAAGATCCAACTCGAATGTTTGCTGGTGAAGGAGGTCCAGAACGAACGAACAAGAGGTTTCATTATTTATCATTAGATACTCCAGCGAATAGATTGAGTACTGCATTTGATTCAGTAACACTGTATGGAGAAGATCCTGATCATAGACCTGATATATATGGTAAGATTGGCAATTCTGGAGTGAGCATTTGTTGTCTTGATGATGCAAAGAAGCTTTACTCAGGATTTGATCTTTGTAAACCGAGTACTTCAGTATCTATGACGATCAATGGTCCTGCAGCTACGATCTGCGCGTTTTTTATGAATGCGGCGATCGATCAGCAGTGTGAGAAATATATCATAGAACATGGACTCGAAGCCAAAGTAGAATCAGCTCTCAAGGTAAAGTATGATGATAAAGGTCAAGAAAGACCGACCTACTATGGTGATCTACCCAAAGGAAACGATGGGCTAGGTCTTATGCTATTGGGACTTACGGGCGACGAAGTATTAGATGCAGGTGCTTACGAAGAGATGAAGGCAAAAGCCCTCACATCTGTAAGGGGGACAGTACAAGCTGATATTCTCAAAGAAGATCAAGCGCAGAATACGTGTATATTTAGTACGGAATTTTCGCTTAAAATAATGGGTGACGTACAGCAGTATTTTATAGATCAAAGCGTAAGGAACTTCTATTCTGTATCTATCTCAGGGTACCATATTGCCGAGGCTGGAGCAAATCCGATCACTCAGCTAGCATTCACACTAGCGAATGGATTTACTTTCGTAGAATACTATCTCTCAAGGGGAATGGATATCAATAAATTCGCACCGAACTTGAGCTTTTTCTTTAGTAATGGTATCGATCCAGAATATGCCGTTATAGGTCGTGTGGCACGTAGAATATGGGCAAAAGCAATGAGAGAAAAATACGGTGCTGACGACAGATCTCAAAAACTAAAATACCATATCCAAACAAGTGGAAGATCTCTACACGCTCAAGAGATCTCGTTCAATGATATAAGGACTACTCTCCAGGCACTCTATGCTATCTATGATAATTGTAATTCATTGCACACGAATGCATATGACGAGGCCATCACCACTCCGACAGAAGAGTCAGTAAGGAGAGCGGTAGCTATACAGATGATCATCAACCATGAGTTGGGGCTTGCTAAGAACGAAAATCCACTACAAGGGTCATTCATTATTGAAGAACTCACAGACCTTGTAGAGGAGGCAGTACTTACAGAATTCGACAAAATTACTGAGCGTGGAGGAGTACTCGGTGCTATGGAGACAATGTACCAAAGAGGTAAAATCCAAGAAGAAAGTCTCCATTATGAGATGCTCAAGCATACGGGAGAGTTCCCTATTATCGGTGTAAATACATTCTTGTCAAAAGAGGGATCACCTACTGTTATTCCTAATGAGGTGATACGTGCTACTGAAAAGGAGAAACTAGATCAGATCAAAACGCTCACTAATCTCAAAAAGGCATCAGAGAAAGAAAGTGGATCGATTCTCAAAGACTTACAAATAGCAAGTATTCAGAATAAAAATATTTTTGAGCATCTGATGGAAGCAACTAAAAAATGCTCTCTTGGTCAAATCACGAATGCGCTATATGAGGTGGGTGGACAGTATAGAAGAAACATGTAACTATGAAAAATTCAAACCATTGTACTAAGTGTGATTCCACAGCTATCATCCAGATAAAGGGTGGAGGTACCTGGACTGGATACTATAATCATATCAATACGGGAAACCTCAAGCCGATACTGGTCACAAGATACCTATGCGGTGTCTGTGGTTTTTCGGAAGAATGGATCGATAATCCAAAAGATATAGACAAGCTGATAAAAAAGCACGGAGGAAAAGATAATTTTGGGGATTTTGTGTAAGATTATATGTGATATAATTCATTACAGCCACGCAGATTATCCTTATAGGAAGGTTAGATTATTTAGGGATATTCGGTAGATCTGAATATCCTTATTTATAAAGCCCTTCACTTCGCTTACTTCTGAATGAATACCCCGTTTACGCTTGATTTTACGTAAATAAGAGGTAATAAATTTCAACCTAAACTTCCACTCGCCGTTCGGGCTTTCATTTTTGGCTTGACCCAAAAACGAAACAAAAAACG
>CALLMH010000055.1 GCA_938007965.1 uncultured Saprospiraceae bacterium
TCGTATGGCTCACTTTGATTTTAATGGGAACAAATTAGGTGAAACGATAGAAGTTTTTCATCCTACAAAGAATTACACAAGTGCCTTTCAACTAACTGCTCAGAAATTAAATGGTAAATTCCATATACTAGGTACTGCAAGAGCTGATGATTTGCAACATGCATTGATGTATGTAGTGCAACCTGATGGTGTTCTAGATACATTAGTAACCATTGCATCTGACAGAAAAGCAACTTCTTTTGACAGTGATATTGACATTGAAGGAAATCTTGTTTCTTTTAATAAAATAGGAGATGGAGGTGCATTTAATGATTTTATTAGAATTGTGAAATACAATACAGAATACGATACGATTTGGACATATAATACAGAAAAGTCGATAAACCATTTGAGCGGAGTAAAAGGTTTAGCTATGGGCGAAAATGTAGTAATAAGAACATATACACCACCAGCAACGTCACCAAGACATACACTTAGATCGATTGATGAAAATAAAAATGAGACAATTATTTATCAACCAGAGCAGGTAGTATCAAATGTAAGAGGATTTAGTCGACTTAAGCTACTTGACAATGGGGATATTTTAGGGATAGGAGGGTTTCAAGACATATCACTATCGCCACCGGTGGAGCAAGCTCCTTGGCTGATAAGGATGAGTCCTACAGGTGACATTCGATGGCAGCGAGTTTTTTATGAACTTGACCCACTAACTAACAGAGCCAGGTTTGGAACTTTAAGAGATGTTACAGAATTACCCAATGGCGATCTCTACGGTGTCGGAGATATGGAATTTGAAAGTATTACACACTCTATTGTATTTAAAGTAGATTCGGATGGCTGTCTCGCACCTGATGATTGCGGGATAGTACAGTTTGTGACAGATACAGAAAATGTTGATATTTCTGATGATATTACTATATATCCTAATCCAGTGAGTGATAGATTTAGCATTAGCATTCCTGATGATCTTCAAGATTGTAGTTTTATGATACTTGATGAAATGGGGCGGACTGTTCGTAAAATACAGCCTTTGGAATCAAATGTTGAGGAGTCTGTTGCTGAGCTTAGTTCAGGGTTGTATTATATGGTTGTGGTGAGAGATGGTAAGATGATTGGAACTAGAAAAGTGCTTGTAGAAAATGGTAAATAATGCTCCGTTGAAATTGTTAAGTTAAAAGGCGTAAACTTAGATGTTGAAAAAGGAACCGAGGATAATCGAGTAGACGGCCTCGACTAGAGTTACTAGTCGAGGTGCGCCTCTCACACCACCGTACATACGGGTCTCGTATACGGCGGTTCATCAAATCGAAGTTTTGAATCTTGAGTAATAATCGATCATAGAAATATACCCCTTTACACTTCAATAGCGATACTCGGATAGTAACTTTGGGCGACTGTCTATCCTCCCTTAGCTTTATATCATCAAAATCATGGCTCAATCAATACCGGTCAGCTGTAATGATGGTATCAAAAGTCAAAATGCTCTAGATATATAGTAATTTCCCTTTACAATCAAAAGTTGGTCATGTCCAACTGAAATACAATCACAGTGTAATATACATTGTAGCATCGAATTGGCTTATGTAGAAGACTGTGGTTGTATTCCTTTGATTTATGTACAAGCCGAGCCGCCCTATCAGTATAACTTAGCACATATTAACAGTTAAGGGACTTTAAAGGTCTTAAATATGTATATTTAAGTAGTTAATTGTATTGCACTATAATTATTCTTAACTTGCAATATACTAAGAATTAAATACATTTTTATATCATAACTATTAATATTTAAGCAGTTAAAATGGAAAATTGGCTATTCTCAACAGAAAAGGAAATCATTGACCAAATAGGTCAAAGATTGAAACAGATAAGACTACAACATAATCTAACTCAAAAACAACTGAGTAAAGATACAGGTCTCAGTGTTTCAACAATAAGTCTTATCGAACAAGGCAACTCAACATCATTAGAAAGTCTAATTAGAATCTTGGTAAGACTAAATAGAATTAAGGACTTCGAATCAGTTTTTCGAGTAGGACAGAATTTGGAATTAAAAATGAAATTTGAAAAAGCCAAATTAAAATCTGAAAGAAAAAGAGCCTCAAGAAAAATAAAGTAATATGCTAGTACAAGTTAAACTATATGGTGAATCATTAGGTACAGTTGATTGGGATGAAACAAATGGCAATTCAATCTTCGAATACACAGAAAACTCATTTTCGAATAAATTGGAGCCCTCTCCTATATTAATGCCAAAGGAAGGAAAAACTTACGTAACAAATAGAGACCATATCAATTTTCATAACCTGCCATACCTACTTGCAGATTCAATGCCTGATGATTTTGGAAATACAATGATGAAAGAGTGGTTAAGACAAAAAAGTCTATCATATGGCGATATTAATCCAGTTGATAGACTTACATATGTTGGGATTAGAGGAATGGGTGCATTAGAATATTCTCCGATTAATCATAAATTAGAATACAATAATAAAGTAAATGTATCCGAACTTTTAGAAGTTGCTAAGAATGTACTTTCAGGGAAAGAAAAAACTGAATTTAAAGAACTTGATAAAGAGAGTCTCACAAATATTCTGAGAATTGGAACATCGGTAGGTGGAGCAAGGGCAAAAGCACTGATTGCAATAAAAGAAGATTCCAAAGGAAATATATCACAAATTAAATCAGGTGATATAATCCAACCTGAAGGTTATACATATTGGCTATTAAAGATTGATGGTGCTAATAAAAAGTCATTAGGCGAATCAGAAGGAATCGGAAAAATTGAATACGCATATTATAAAATGGCTAAAAATTGCAAAATTGAAATATCAAATAGTCGATTATATGAAGAAGGAAACAGATTCCATTTCCTAACAAAAAGATTTGATCGATCTGATCAGGGAGAAAAATTACACATGCAGACTTTGGGTTCGTTAATTGGAGTTGACTTCAAAGTACAACGAGCAAGTTCATATGAAACTTTGTTTAGAACAATGAAAAGATTGCAACTGACCTATGACCAATTTGAACAACAATATCGTAGAGCAATATTTAATATAGTCTCTAGAAATCATGATGATCACGTAAAAAACTTTTCATTCATAATGGACAAAAATGGAAAATGGAAAATTTCTCCAGCATATGACATAACATATTCTTACAAGCCTGGCGGTACTTGGACAGATGTCCATCAGTCATCATTAAATGGGAAATACACGGATTTTAATAAAACCGACCTTATAACTTTCGGAAAAACTTTTGGTATTAAAAAGAGCAAAGATTTAGTTGATGAAACTATTCATGAGGTATCAAGATGGAAACAAATTGCCAAAGAAATTGATATTCCGAATAAGAATATTTTAGAAATAGAGAAAAATCTAAGGTTAACAATAAAGGCCAGTGCCTAATCGAGCAGACGGCCTCGACTATAATTACTAGCCGGGGTACACCTCGCACACCACCCTACTAATAGGTCTCGTATACCACGGTTCATAAAATCGAAGTTTTGAACCTTGAGTAATAATCGAACTCTCTACTCCTAGTCTAATGAGATTCTTGCGTTTTCGATCGGGCTTTTCCAATCATGCCAGATTCAATATCTCAACCAATTTCTCAACCACTAGTCCAATTTCTTGAGATTCAGAGAATAGATAGAAACCAATCAGTCACCCTTTGCAGCTTATTATCACTTCGAATCGCCAAACTCGCGTGCAAGGGACTTGCCCCCTCTAGAATATTTAGCTATCTTGCGGATAGCTGCCCATGCTAGGCACACCCAAGCTATGATCAGGGAATCGCTCCTTCGTCACGACTGCCGGCACAGCCGATCCGAAGCCTAAAGTACTTATTTTGGCACTATCGCCTTAATTATATCGTTATATTAGCAAATAAACAATTGTCATGTCAACAATAGAATTGCGTAAGAAACTCATAGAAAGGATAAATTCAACTGAAGATAACAAATTATTGCTTGAAGCTTCAAGGTTAATGGAAATTCAACTGAGTGAAAAAGATATTCCATTTCGATTAACAAATGAAATGAATGAAGCTGTTGATGAGGCATTAGAACAAATCAGAACTGGTGACTTTTTAACCCATGAACAAGCGGAAAAAGAAATTGAAGAATGGCTAGGAAAATAATCTGGTCCCGAAGAGCTCAAATTGATAGGATTGGAATTTTTACTTTTTGGAATAAAAGAAACAAATCGAAAATCTATAGTCAAAAATTAAACAATCTATATAACAAAGCTGCAAAATTTCTTGCTACAAATCCAAATACAGGAAGTACAACAACAAGGGAGAATATCAGAGTGAAATTTGTCAGCCATTTTGCTCTGATTTATAAAGTTGCGCAGTACGAAATTCAGATACTATCTATATTTGATTCCCGTCAAAATCCAGAAAAACTAGAAGAAATACTAGATGAATGAAAACACGAGTCTATAATCGAGTAGACAGCCTCGACTAGAATTACTAGCCGAAGTGCACCTCTCACACCACCCTACATACAGGTCTCATATACAGCGGTTCATCAAACAGTACTATCACTTTTCTTTCATCCGCTTACCATATTCTGCCTATGCATTCTTTTCTACTTCGCTCCTCGGATGCAGAAAAACTCGCTCATGCTCAAACAGTTGCGCATTCTTAACGTCAAAATTCAATTCAAACACCTAAGACAGCTAAGACCATTAGAGACTATCGACTTAAATCCACATCATCACACAATTGTATGATTCTTCTTACTGCTGCACTATCATATGAAACAAAAAAAAGTGATGCTTCAATAAAGAAACATCACTTTTAATTCAACTGTATATTCGTATTACTATGGGAGTAATACTTGACTAACAACGTGAATTACGCCATTGTTCGTTTGTACGTCTGTAACTACTATTTCAGTAGATCTTCCTCTAGCATCCGTAATTTTTGCACCATCAGAAAGATCAATAGAAAACTCTGCACCCGCAAAAGTAGATATTACTTGTCCATCTGATAAATCTTCTGCAAGGACATTTGCACCATTCACAACGTGGTATTGTAGTACTGCATTTAGTGTAGCATCATCTATATCGTCTAATCCCCCTGCACCTAGCTCATTGAGCAATGCACCGAATGCATCATTCGTAGGTGCAAATACTGTGAACGGTCCATCTCCTGATAATAACCCAACATAGTCAACTCCTAAGCTTTCTTTAGTCAGTGCCTCAACTAATGTACCAAACGTAGGATCAGCAGTTGCAAATGTGACAATAGTAGGCAAGCCAATAACTTCGTCGACGATGTGTACTACCCCATTCGATGCGTCTACGTCTGCAGTAGTTACTGTGCTCACTCCATTAATCGTAACACCGTCCTCTGTAGATATGTACATGTTCATAGTGTTACCACCCGCTCCAGTTGCTGAAGATTCTACATATCCAGTAGTCAATCCTGTAGATATATTCTTACCCCCTACTACGTGATTTAGCAATATGTTTTTAAGGACTTCAACTGGTACATCATCTAGTTCTGAAAAGCCGTTATTTGATAAAAACTTATCAAAAGCAGCATTTGTCGGTGCAAATACCGTGAATGGACCTGTTCCTTCTAATGTGCTAACCAAATCAGCTGCATCCAATGCCGCGACTAAAGTACTAAGGTTATCTGTAGCGGAAGCCAATTCAGCAATATTTTGTGGTTCGTTTTCTTCATCATCACCGCAAGAAACAAAACCTAACGATATCATCAATAATGCTAATCCAAATAATCTTAAAGTTTTCATATATATTTATTTTAGTTTAAAAAATTTCTATTAATAATTATGCATTTTCGACTCAAAAGGTTGTCTCATTCTGAATAAAATTTTCCTAAAAATCCAGTATAAAACCACAAAAATTAACATAATCAATTGATTATCAATATTTTATTTCGTTTAATTTATTATAAAAAATATTAAACAAAATCATCAAGTACATTCAAATACTTTACACAAATCCGAGTCTATTTCACAGTCAAATTATCACATAATCTTACGAAATCGGCTGAATGCCAAACCCACAAAATTTAGATCTATCTTGTAACTACATACTGTAACTTAGCAGATTAAACCAATCAAATGATTTGGTAAAAAGCCAGATGGATGGTATAAATTCATGAAAACATAAAAAACAACATTTTGAAAAACTACTAAACGAACCATTCTTCAATAGACTGAATATCTTTTCCTATTTTCGTCAATGATTCTAACCAAGTAAATTCGAAATAAAACTATGAATGCAACTCAGATACTCGCAAAACTTGTATCCTTCCCTGTTCTTGGAGGACAATCCAACCTCTCAATCCTGAATTGGATTAAGGAATATATTGAAGAATTTGGAGTTGCCACTCATATAGTACCCAATGAGGAAGGAACTAAAGCATCTCTTCATTGCAGAGTCGGGCCTGCAGTAGATGGCGGTGTGATCCTCTCAGGACATATGGATGTCGTCCCTGTGGAAGGTCAAGACTGGGACACTGACCCATTCGTATTGACAGATGGTGGTGATGGTAAACTTTATGCTCGAGGATCATGCGATATGAAAGGATTTCTCGCTTGTTGTCTAGCTGCATTGCCAGAGATGGTAAAGGCAAAACTGAAGACTCCTATCTACTTTGCCTTCTCTTATGACGAAGAGATTGGCTGCCTTTCTGCTCCAGAACTGATAGATCATATAAAATCAACTTATAATGAAAAACCAAAATACGCCATCATCGGAGAACCATCTATGATGCAGCCTATCGTAGGACAAAAAGGAATCTGCGTACTAGAAACCACCGTGAATGGATCTGCAGGACACAGTAGCAGAATCCGTCAAGAAGTAAGTGCCATCCATGAATCAGCTAGATTGATCATCTGGTTAGAAAATAAAATGAACGCACTCGTAGAAGCTGGACGGATTGATGAACGATTCACACCACCACACTCATCGCTACATGTAGGTCAGATCAATGCTGGGATCGCTCCCAATGTGATTGCAGACAAATCTCTATTCAAATGGGATGTAAGGGTAATTCCTCAAGATGTGACAGAAGATATCATATCAGAATTCGAAATATACTGTCGAGAGCGAGAATCAATTTTAAAAGAGACCTTTCCAGGATTTGAAATTAAAAATGTAGAACATCATCCTCCTGTCCCACCACTCGACACGGCAGAGTCCGACGATATAGTACCATTTATAAAATCAATCACACCGATCCAAGAAACTGGTACCGTCGCTTATGCTGCAGAAGCAGGACAATTTTCAAATGGAGGCTTCCAGTCTATAATCTGTGGGCCAGGTTCCATAGCACAAGCTCATCGCGCAAATGAATACATAGAAATCGAGCAACTTGAGTTGGGTGTTGAAATGATTAAAAAATTGGTGGTAAAACTGAGCTAGCATTACATTATTCTTTCCTTTCGAAAGGACACCAATAGTCCTAGTGCTGGACAATGATCTTCCGACAATTACTATAGTCACTACGATTCGTATACCGAAGTATATAAATGCCGCTCACCAGTTTTGATGTATTGATTGTCAATTTTCGATTTGTCTGCCGAATAATACGAGACACTATAACTTCCCCATCAAGACTTAAGATTTCGACTTTATGCACATCATTATCTAATCCATCAATATGAATAAGATCATTGGCAGGGTTCGGATAGACGGCCCATTCGTTGATCTGATATGATTCCGGAGAAGAGGTACTCATATCATCGTAGGCATTGGGGCCAACATCATCTGGAGTCAATGGGGCATACCGTACACTAGTCATGCTAAAATGATCCGCTCCAGGATTACTAATCTGTGGTCGTTCCTGCCCTTCGATATCTTCGTTCACTATAGTTACAGCTGCATTATGGTCATAAGTTGGGGTGTTTTCTGTCGATCTCCAGAGGCCAGCTACCTCATCATATACGAGATGAGGATTTTCATTAGTGACCTCTGCATTAGCAAATGTAGTAGATGACCCACCCGACAATATTGTAGCCTCTTCAGTAGGATACATGAGATTACTATGCCAAGTAATATTATCCCCTTGATCATTATCAGAATCTACGATTGCGACCATGCTATTAGTAGATCCTGTGATTAGATTATTTGAGATGATGATGTCTTCTAAGTCCTTATTGTAATTATCATTATTATCAAAACCTATCTCAATCCCATGAGTATTATTGACGAGGGTATTATAAGCTATAGTGACTCGCTCAGCTCTAAAATGTTTCGACAAGTTAGAGCTCTGTCCGTCGATAGCATCCCCTAGTGTAAGAGTAATCGGCGCATCCCATCTTGTACCATTCAGTCCCTCCATGTAATTATTGATAATCAAGTGATCTGTACCATATATACGAATACCTCCTGTGAATAGAGAAGAACCTGTAGAGGAGACTCCTATCGGCTTTTCATTGCCAAAGAAGTAATTTCCCTCCACCCTATTCCTATTGCCGTGTCGGAGAGAAAGAGTACCATAACTAGACGAAAAAGTATTGTGCCTGATGATATTGTCACAAGACTTTACGGACACAATTTCTGGATCGCCATCACAATCTTCGAATAAGTTATTCTCTACAATTGTGTAGCCACTACTGAGAGACATCTCACTCCATCCTATACGGATCGATTCCTGTTCATTGACCGCTCTGGGTCCATTATTTATAAAGTGATTGTGGTCAATTCTATCATTTTGTGATTGATAATAAGTTTCGTCCGATCCTGTATCCACAAACGAACCATCAATAGTAATATAATGGCCAGGGGTCTCTTTGTTCCTAAAGATATTATGATCTATCCGATTGTCATGACTGGGATACTGAAATGGAAGTGTATTATCATTCCAAACTCCACCAACGAAGACCCACTTTATAGATTCTGTAGTTTCTAACTCGAATACATTTCTCGATATCCTTATATTATTGCTGCCTTCCAATTTCACAAGTGAGTCTTCTCCCTGTCCATCAAAGACAAATCCCTCTAGGGTCATATATGCTGATTTCTTAAATACAAAATGAGATTCCCCCTTCAATATCACCCCACCAATTGTCTCAGCTTTGATAATAATTGGATTATCCGCTGTAGCTATATTTTCAAAACTTGCTTCAAAGTCATTGTAAATACCATCTGTAACTACAAAAACTCCTCCTCCCGAAGACGCATTTACAGCATCTGCCAGATCATCAGCATCAGTAAAATGGGACTGTGCAGATAGCTGAAGACCTATCGAAATCAAGAGCATAGAAATAAAAATTTTTGCTCCGAAACCACATTTTTTCTTATAATTCACTTGTTATACATTTTACTGTTTTTCCACTTCGCCGGAAGCTTTTTGCAAGCCATGTTATCATCATAGCAATGTGGACTACTACTAAGTATTCGTTTGTACGTCATCCCATTCTTGATCTTGATATCTGACAAGCCAGTTTAAGGAATAATGACGCTCATATATTACACTAGGATTAATGCCTCCACCCACCGTTTGTCCGTGCATACGAGCATCCACACACGCCCAGTTCATTCTATATATTTTATCCAGCTCATCTAATATTTCGTTTTTCGATCTAAGCGTACAATTTTGAGAAAAATCATCTCTACTCGGTTTAAGTATCGTGCCTACTATATCTTGCACGTCACATATATCACTAGGATACTTCAACTCCTTCGCATAGCCCAATGCCCATAACATCGTATAGAGACTCTCATATCTCCAAGTGGCATACGACTTTTGATGATCTGTGAGTACTTCGGTATTTAGGATTTCATCCTCTCTAGGAGTAAACTTATCTATATTTTTTTCTTCTATAGGTCGCTTAAGTTGTTCACGTGTTACGCCTTCACCTTTTGCAGCGATGACCATAAGTGCATATGCTCTATCTATGACATCGTTCCTATCTCTGAGTGTCATATTATCTGATGATATGAGACACGGAAGATTAGTATTTACTTTGATTCCATTTTCATTTAAGATTCTTTGTGATCGCAATTTTCTCGACCGTTGCTCTTCATTGTACTCGTCCTTGGGTTCATCATGATATTTTGCATCTACCCGCACATCCATATCTGAAAGTTCGCTAATCCCATTGGTATCCAATATGAGCGCGAAGTCCTTATCCACAAAATGCTGCCCAGAAGATTTCGTAAATACTGCATTAGGCTGAGCAAATATAAATCCATCTATCATTTGGACTATTTCTTCTAGTACCGCTTTGAAATCATCGTTTATATTTGGCTCTGCAATGAATGGCATCTCACTATTAGCTGCACTGACCTTATATAGAAACTTACCTTTTACCGTTTCGTTTTGAGCGGGTAAGGACTGTATGAAGTTGACCATTCCTGATAGATTTTGAGTAAGACCGCATTCTACTGTATCAAGCTTGTAAGATGGATTTTTTCGCTCTCTGTAGTTGATTTTGAGCGTTTTAGTCTTCCCGAAGAAACCACCTTTAATCGTCGCTATGAGTGATTTTTGTAATCCTCCATCATTGAACTCGACCTTTGCTTTTGGCAGCTTTGTTTTGACGATATCTACTACTTTATCAAATTCAAGATGATGACTATATATTGTGCAATTTTCCATTTTTAGATTGATTGATATTGGCTGTGAATTGTATCTTCAATAAGCGATTTAATCCTATCAAAATTTACAGAATCTTCATAAGAAAATTCTAAGTTCTGAGAATATATGGTAGCGCTCCATCTTTGAAGTTTGTCTAATTCTAAATCAGGATTATTGAAAAAACAGAATTTCATTTTTTTCGAGAGGAATATTAAAGACACAATGATATCCCCATCGTTATGCCACATTGTTTGATTCCATTTTTTAATTGGTTGTAGCGATGGAAAACTGGTTCCGAGTAGTGTTTCAAATTGAGACTGATGTTCTAGTAATATACTCATTTTAATAGATTAGATGCCTATAGAAATTTAAGATTTGTTTCTAAGATTTATATACAGATATGTACTTTGCTGTTTTGTAAATATTTTTGATAAAAAAGTAATATGCCTATCATGATCTACGTCTATTCAACGCCTTTTTCCTCATGCAATATGGCTTTACCGCTTCCTGTCAGTGGGTGACTGCCTTCTGCACCATTATCCGTATAGGTAGCAGATACCACCATTACTTTACCTTCACTATTTTTTGCAGGAGTGATTTTTCCTTTGGGTGGCAATCGATTCTTGTCATCTTCTTTAGCTAGAGAGAGGATATATTTGATCATCTTTTTGACATCGGCAGGTTTGGCATCACTGTTTGCAGGCATTACATTTTCGCCCCACACACCCGTGCCTCCATTTATGATCTTACTTCTGAGATATCCTGAGCTACTAGATTTAGCATTGTACTTGTCAGCTATCTCCGTGTAGGACGGTCCTATTGATGCTTCATTTACTTTATGACATGATCTACAGATACTATTTTTGACCAGTGATTCTCCGAGTGAGATATCGGATACTTCCTGATGACCTGTAGCGACACTGGCTTCATCGAATCCATCTACATAATCTACAGAAACATGGATTTTTGAGAGATCTATTTCTTGGCCATCTTCTGCGTCTACTACATTTACATTGTAAGACACCTCTTGTCCTAATGCATAAGTTTTTGCATCTACCCCTTGTAGATTGATCTTAATTTCTGGTCTTGTGTTGCCGCTTACTATATTTACTATGCCACTCTTAGTGACGAGACCTTCCTCATCTAAGACTTCTACTTGTGCTTTGTACATCCCTGGTTCCGTATAGGTATGCACTATTTTGGGTGTTTTGGTTGTTTTTATTTGATCGTCACCAAAGTTCCAGTTGTAGGTCATATGATCGCTCTCTGGATCTTCTGATTCTACATCGAACTCTACGGTGAGTGGTGACTTACCAGAAGATATATTGGATACGAATGTTTTTATTTTTGGGGCGCGGTTCCCTGGATTATATTCTATTACAGACAACCCCGAATCATCGTTCTGTACAAACCATCCTGTTCCATATTCTAAGAGGTACAACTGGCCATTAGGTCCGAGTTCCATGTCTATAAGATTGTTTAATTTGACATCGGACGCAAATGGTTCCATCTTCTTATACGAGCCATCTTCATTGAGTGTTACGGCTTTCATCCAGCCCCTCATCCAATCATAGATAAATACTTTTCCATCATAGGCATCTGGCAACTTCTGATCACCTTCGAAGTCAGCTGTATAATATGTAGGCCCTGCCATGGCATTCCGCCCGCCACTTGCTAACCCATCAAAATCCGATGACTTATCATATGGATAATAGACAAATGCTCCTTGCGCAGGTGGCAGTTCTCTAAGTCCGGTATTATTTCTAGAATCATTGATCGGTGCCAATGGATCGAATGTCGCTCCTGATTGACCATTAGAGTAATCGTAATCTACGTATGGCTTATTATTCCCTATGAATAGCGGCCAACCGTAGTTTCCTGGTTCGCGAGCCTGATTCATCTCATCGTAGCCTTTTGGACCTCGATTTTTTAGATCGTCATCCGCTGCATCGGGTCCCACATCTCCCCAGTAGACATACCCTTTGTGCGGATCTACTGATATCCGATAAGGATTACGATGTCCCATAGTATAGATTTCTGGTCGAGTCAATTCTGTCCCTACTGGAAATAGATTACCGTCAGGAATTGTATAGGTACCATCTTCTTCTACTTTTATCCTCAATATTTTCCCCCTGAGGTCATTCGTATTTGCAGAAGAGCGCCTCGCATCATATTGTTTCTTGCCAGGAAGATCATTTAATGGGGCGAATCCATTATTGACATACTCCGCATCTTCATCATCAAACGGAGTAGAATTATCTCCAGTAGATAAGTACAATAGGCCACCTGGACCAAAAGCAATAGAACCTCCAGTATGACAACATATCTGCCGATCACTTGCGACATCTAGGATCACCTGCTCGGTTTCCATCTGTAACTTATTTTCCAAAAATTTGAATCTAGAAAGTCTATTCACCGCCAGATTACCTTTAGGTGCATAGTAGGTGTATAGCCATTGATTATCTGCATAATTAGGATCAGCTTGTAATCCCATGAATCCTTCCTCCGCATTCACCCCATCGACACCTGATTCATCATACACTTCGAGCCTGCCTACGTCGGTAAGTTCTTTTGTCGCTGCATTGTACATCTTCAGTCCACCTGATCTTTCGGCAATCAGCACATCGAGATTTGGCAATACGGTCATCTCTGTTGGCTCATCGAATTGGCCCATAGAGAGCGGAACTTTTGAGAACCTATCACTATTTACCATAGATATCGTCCTCGCCTTAGAATAATCTAATTTTTTGTTGTCCCCGATTACATATTTGATCCCTTCGACTAGATGCCGCATGAAGAACTCCTCCTTATAACTATCATGCGTATGTCCTAGCGCAGTATAGAATGCTCGACCGCCATCGTAATCATGATACCACGCCATCGGGTGATATTCTCCATTTATTCCGCCTACATAGGAAGATTCGTCTACGGTCAATACCACATTCACATCTGGATTGGTGAGTTTGAAGTTATATAATTCGTCGGTTCTAATCCACTCATTAGGGAGAAAACTCGTAGCCCCGAAGCTGGTATCTTGCACTATGAATTTTGCCTCTTGGATCTTTGGATGACTGATAAAATATGCACCTACCATCTGCCCATACCACTCCCACTTATATTCTGTATCTGAAGCTGAATGAACGCCTACGTATCCACCACCCGACTGTATATAACGCTCGAATGCATTCTCTTGCCCCGCATCTAGCACATCCCCTGTCGTATTGAAAAAGATAACCGCAGCATATTCAGAGAGTGTCTTTTCATTGAAACACGAAGGATCATCGGTCGTCTCTACTTGTATATTGTGCTCGGCACACATCTCTTTGATCGCTTTGCTACCACTGGATATACATTTATGATGATAACCCGCTGTCTTATGAAATAATAATACTTGTGGGTCTCCTGATCGCTTTTTATTAGAGCAACTAGTCAGTAGAATACCGCTTAATATGAGAAGAAGAAGGAATTTTAATTTCATCTATTTTTTGGTTTTAGAATATAAGATTATTGGTATACTCGTGTTGACTTTCAGCAAGGCATATATACCTTCGCTTTACAATATTTTCAAATAGGTCTATTATTCTAGCGTAAAATAATCATTTCCTTGGTTTTCTAAGGTTTAGTTATCGGAATTTTATCATTCAATATAAAAGTGACTATTTCTCAAAAGATGTACTATGCCGATAAATAATAGATTTGGATATGTGAAGCGGACGGGAAAGTTAATACTGAGCTTTAAGAGAAGAAACTTGACTATTTTGTGTTCAGTAGTATAACATCATAGATTCAGAACTAAATGTCAGTAAGCGAACTATAATTAGGAATTCTAGTCGAGGCTATCTACTCGATTACCTTCAGGCTAATTTGTCTTCAAAAATCTATGATAGAATTTATGATTATCAAATATTACGGCTACTCTGGCAGGTATACTCCAAACAGAAAATCTAAGCGAATTTTGCAGAAGTAGAACAAAACGAATAATTACTTATCGCCATTGTTGGGCGTTCGTTCTTTTCAATATTCATATTTAGGATTCAACTTTGTAGGAATCGGAGCATTAGTATCTTCCCACCATTTTTGTAAATCCTTTAATAGTTCTTGTACTTTTTCAGGCTCGGCTTCTCCCAGATTGTTTTGCTCTCCAATATCTCTAGATAAGTCATATAGTTCAATAGCATCATCTTCAAAATAGTAGTGCATTTTCCAATCGCCTTTACGTATCACAGAACCCGGTCTTGTTCTAAATAACGAGTCTCTATTTTCATTATCCTTGCTATCATAAGCCTCTAAATAGATTGGGAAATGCCAAAATAATGGGCGTTCTAGTATTTGGGATTTAACTTCTAGTACCGAAGAGATATCATCTCCATCTAATTCTAGTTCGCTATTCTCAATACTAGCATAATTCAAAATAGTCGGGAAGATATCGAGATTGGTTATTGGCACATCGCTTTTTGTATTCGGTTTAATTTTGTTATTATAAACAAAGAAAAAGGGCACTCGAATACCGCCTTCGTAATAACTCCCCTTCCCCGCTCGTAATGGTTTTTGTTTGGTGATTCCATACAAACCTCCGTTATCTGAAGTAAACACAATCAGAGTATTATCAAAAATATTTTTGTCTTTTAGCGTTTTGATAAGCAATCCAATATTTCTATCTAGATTCTCTATCATAGTTGCGTACTTATAGTTTTTTTGACCATTCGAAGGTGCCTTATTCTCATATTTGGGTAATAGGCTTTCTACTGGCATTATAGGCGTATGTACTGCATAGGGCGAGTAGTTTAAAAAGAATGGAGAAGTAATAGTATCCACAAATTCTATAGCCTTTTCCATTATCAAATCAGTTAAATATTCACTTTCCCCTTTAGCGATATTCACGCTTTTGTATGGAGGGTAATAACTTTTTGGAAGACCTGCACGACTACCACCTATATTTACATCAAAACCATCTTCAAGCGGATTATTACTCAAATGCCACTTGCCTGCATGACAAGTAGTGTATCCATTATTTTTTAAGACTTCAGAAATTACTGTGAATTTTGGGGCTAAAATCTTGGTATTTTTAGTTGGAATTAATTTACGGTCTTTAACTTGTCCCCGTTCAGAAGAATTCACCGTATAAATCCCATGGCGTGGGGTCCACATTCCTGTCATTAAACAGGCCCTACTTGGTGCACAATTTGCTGATGCTGCATAACCATTGGTAAATACCATCCCTTGCTTA
This sequence comes from uncultured Saprospiraceae bacterium, assembly GCA_938007965.1. GTDB lineage: Bacteria > Bacteroidota > Bacteroidia > Chitinophagales > Saprospiraceae > CAJXUU01. Next base: position 15,791 of record CALLMH010000055.1, read on the forward strand.
GAGAGCGCATCAATATTGGGCGTTTCATAATATTCGCTCCCCATAAAAGCAACATCTTTCCACCCCATGTCATCAATGTTTATAATCACAATGCTGGGCTTAACAACAACTTTATCTGATGGCCTAATACTGCAAGAACTGACAGATAAAACCAGATAAAATGACATCAATAATATCAGTTTGATGTTTTTATATTTATCTATACAAAATCTCATATTTCACTTTTAAAAGTTTAATCTAGCGTCCCAGAATGATTCTTATAATACAATATGGTTGACTAATACATAGCCAGCATATCTGTGAAACTAAAGATACTAAAGTTCCATATAATTCTCTCTAGTGAAATCAGAATTATGAGATATTCTTAATGAACAAACATCTTTTTCACTCCTATACTTCCATTTTCTTCGTCTACTATTCTTACGAAGTAAATGCCAGTTACGATATGAGTGAGATCGACAACTCTAGCGTTAGAAATGGATTCGTTTTGACTTACTACTCTACCATCAGAACTGAGGATTACGAGTCCAAGTATTCTGCGGTTGTCAGATTTTATGATGAGTTGCTTTTGATTTTGATTCCATACGAGAAGATCTGAAATATCGGTATTTTCATTATGTGTGACGCACTCTATGTCACCAAGATCAATATTCAAATCCGTTATCTCTTCCGTACAAGTATTGATCAACTTAAGTGCTAGTATTTCATCTGTTCCACAATCGTACGGTCCTAAATCAAAACTGGTAGACTCGTTCGTGAGCACAACATATAACTCATCATTTATATATACATCAATGGTGCACCCGTCTAATAATGCTGTAGTAAGATCAATGGACATATTGATAACATCTTCCGCTATGATATAATTTACAGTAGTCTCTACTATAATATTAAAATCCTCGCAGCATACTGTACCATAATCTATAACTGCATTGCAATCACCATCTTCTAGGTCTTCAATTGCAAATTCGAACTCAGTAGTACAGTCCGCATCTAATCCCGTTAGTGTGATTGGAAGATCCGTATAATTGAATGTACCATAGCTATTTCCGTTTCCATTGATTGTGAATTGATCTCCGGTATCGTTGTATTCAAAATCTATCATGACATCAAATCCTGCACCTTCGCAAGTTATTATGGTGGCTTCTAAATCATCGATCATACAATTACTCACAGTTGGTATATAACATGGGTTTTCTAATTCCCAATCTATACAACAGTCGGCATTATCATTATCACATACCGTAATGGTAAAAAATTCTGAATCAGGAGCCGCGATATCGAAGTCGTACAAATTATCCCCTTCGTAATCGACAAATAGTTCAAATATCCCATTGATAAATATATCGTAGCCAACATTGCTAGTATTTTCGCCATCAATCAGCCATTCTGTATTAATAAATCCGTTCTCACATATGGGATTCTGTCCAAAATCCAAAGTTGTCATTTGGCATATTGCAGTATCATCGAAACACGGATTGTCCAAATCCCCAATTATAAGACATTCGTCATTATCGTTTTCAAATAAGGAGATGACAAAAAATTCTGAATTTACATCTTCAATTGTAACAATAAGTGGCAACTGGCCAAATGGTAAAATTCCCTCTGAGACTACATCATTTACTTGATCATAGATGATATAATCATAAAAATCATTGGTAACACCTTCGTACTCAAAATTTACTATCAAATCGAATTCACCATTGTCACATTCGGTAGTTTCTATTTCTAGATTAGAAAACACACATTCGGTAGCATCGAAACACGGATTTTCTAGTTCCCATGAATAACAACAATCAGGATTATCATTATCACATACTGTAATTGTGAAGTTTTCAGTGACCGTATCCTCTATATCTATGTCATATGGTCCCTCCCCTATGAAATCAAGGAAAGCCACAAACTCATCGTTGATAAATATGTCAAAACCCACTTCACTCGTATTCTCTGAGAAAATAGACCATTCGGCCTCTATGAAGCCATCATCACATATTGGATTTTCACCAAAGTCGATGGAGAAAATATTACACAACTCAGTTTTACAACATATAGGTCCAACTTCTACAAAATCAGTACAAGCGGTATTATTTTGGTCTTGTATGATAAATTCGTACACAAGTTCATTATCAGAACTTAATCCACCAATAGTTACTGGTAGGTCAGTATAAGAGAACAATCCGTAGTCTGTCCCGTTTCCTACGATTGTAAATTGACTTCCCGTATTCGAATAATTAAAATCAATCGTCACTGAGAACTCACCAGCATCATCACATTCGCCTACTGTGACGACCATATCTTCGATTGTACATGATTGAATATTGTAACAAGGATTGAATAGTTCATTGATAATAATACAATCGGGACTATCACTTTCATTGACCTCTATCAAAAACCATTCTGAATCTGAATTTGAAATCGAAACGACTAATGGCAATTGAGCTATTTCAGCCGTTCCCTCGACAACGATCTCATTTTGATCATCCACAACATTATATTCATACAAATCATTAACATCTCCAGTGTATTCCAAGCCTATAATTAAATCAAATTGTCCATCAACACAATCCGTATTTTCAATTATTAACTCCGCCAAATCGCATTCTGGCATTTCGTTGTAACATGGATTTTCAACGTCGATGCTAAAACAACAATCAGGATCATCATTATCACATATCGTCAGTAAAAATACTTCATCTAATGGAGAATTGGTATCAGGTACTTCTAGATCGAAACTATATAGCCCATCACCTTCGTATGCTATAAAAAACTGAAATTCATCGTTTATGAATATGTCGAAACCTACTTGATTTGTATTTTCAGAAAAGATGAACCAGTCGGCAATTATCAGCCCTTCATCACATACGGGAATATCATTAAAGTCAATGCCTGTTATGTTACAATCACCGACTTGATTATAACATGGATTATCAAAGTATCCTTCGATTATACAATCTTGATCATCTTGATCATTGATCACTATGTAATTGACGATAGACGACGTATTATCTACAAATAATACTAATGGAAGATCAACATATTCGTACGAACCTGTCTGAACAGGCCAAGACTGATCATCGTATAGGACATAGTCAAATACTGTAGCATTACCAACGTAATCTAGATCTATATCAACGGAGTATTCGCTGCCATCACATTCACTAATATCAATTGCTAAATTAGAAAATACACAAAAATCAGCACAACAAATTGGATCAAGGTCTATCACATCCAGACAACTATCGATTTCCGCATCGCAAACGAGGACCTCTATCTCTGAGTCACAATCCTCCTGTAAGCCTGTGACGGTGTAAGGTACGGATGTATACGGTATCGATTCTATCAATACGCCAAATGGATAAGTAATATGCAAGTCGAAAAATCCACTCGTAAATTCATGCTCGAAATCAACGACTATGATGAACTCGCCATCAGTACAAGTCACAGGTACGGCCGTAAGGTCATATATGAGACACTCTTGGTAGCAAGGATTATCGAAATCTTGAAATATATTGCATGTGATATCGTCTTGATCAGATATGACTACTTTAAATCCAGAATCCGAAGTATTATCAAATGATAGATCGAGTGGCAAGTTCGAATAAAAATATGTCCCCGTCTCGACCTCAACTCCGAAATCATCATAAACAATATAGTCAAACTCATCTGATGTACCTATAAAATCAAAATTTACACTAGCCCCAAATTCCGTCCCGTCGCAATCATTTACATCTACTACTAAATTAGACAAATCACAAAGATCAAAACTGCAGCATACTGGACTTGTAAGCATCGAATGCACACATCCATCGTCCTCAGAATCAAATATACTAATCAAAATATCAGCCGTACATTGTTCCGATAATCCAGTTGCAGTGTAAGGTAGGTCAGTGTAGGGAATATTCGGAATCACTACCCCATTGCCAATATTGATATGAAGATCAAAAAAGTCGCTCGTAAATTCATGTTCAAAATCTACTGTCAATTCAAATTGATCTTGACCATTACAGTCTCCCGGTATAGCGGTAAGGTTATAAATAAAACACTCTTCAAAACACGGATTTTCGAATTCTGACACATTCGAGCAGCCAGTTCCCGTATCATCCGAGATAGTGATCGTCAAAAAATCAAAATCTGGCACATCAATAACATCAAGATACAATGGCAATGCATCATATGGATAGACACCATCTTGCTGTCCAGAAATACTATATGTAAAGTCCTCCCCAACATCGCCAGAATAATCAAAATTGATCTCACTAAAAAACGTATCACCTGATTCACAACCAAAAGTTTCTACAGTAATATTAGAAATAACGCACTGTGCTTTCAATGGATGAGATAGATTCAATACAAATAGAAAGAAAAAAGCTTGGAGGTAGATTACTGTCGATTTCATAATGTTTGTTTTGGCCGATGTATAAAATTTATAAATCAAGGTTTGTAATACTCAATATTAAGAGATATGATTGTATAAATTCGCTGCTCTTATGAAAAAGAAATACTCAAATACAACGAAGTACATCACTCTCACAAAGATTATAATATCTATCATCATCGTATCTATCAGCGCACAGATGACCATAGATGTGGGAGATATTCCTATTACGGGTCAGACGCTCTCCATTCTAGTTATCGCCTTATTACTCGACCCTAGAGAGGTCTTCATCACGATGGTTGGCTACATATTATTAGGATGCTTGGGTCTGCCCATATTTGCAGACGGTGCTTCTGGAATTTCAAAACTAATGGGAGGAAGCGGTGGCTTTTTGATTGGTTTTCTGATAAGTGCTATATCTATCTCTTATATATTCCAAGCAAGTAGGTCTAAAGGGTGGCATGTTATATTATTACTTACCGTACTAGGTACGATCATCATTCTCATATTCGGAGTTGGCAGATTGGCTATGCTTTATGGTCTAGAAAAAGGTATTGAATATGGATTCACACCATTTTGGAAAGGTGCAGTAATCAAAATATTTCTAGGTAGTGGTATGACTTGGTTGATTAGGAAGTACCTATTATGATTATATTCTTAATTAGCACTTGCTCAACTCCCAGGCAGTTTTTCTCCTTTGGCAGATAAGTTGACTATTTTATCGATTCTATTGTTTCTTGTTTTTTCTGTTTTCGCAAGTTTTATCCATCTCAAAACGAATCGCTTACTTGAGTCGTTAATATTATCGAAGAATTCGTAAGCTCCGTCGACGTCTTTAAGTCTACCTTCCAGATCATGTGGTATTATTAAATTATCAACGTCATCCAAAAAATTCCAGAGACCGCTTTTCTTTCCTTCTTCTATCGAATCCAGACCTGACTTGTGCATTTTATTATTTTCGACGAGTTTTTTAGCTCGCTCCTTATATGTCTTAGACCAATGTTGAACCCGTCTTGGGCTGATCAATTGCATGGTCTTCATATCATCCAGCTTCCTTCTGATCCCATCGATCCACCCAAAGCTAAGCAGCTCATCTAACACCTCTTCTCTCGATACATATTTAGTACCTTCAGATTTTTTATATGTCACCAGCCATACACCTTGATCCTGATTATGATTTTGCAATAACCAGTTGCGCAACTCCTCCTGTGATTTCACTTCGACTTTCTCGTAACTTTCAGTCTTGAGCATTTTATATGTTTTTATGTAGCTTATGTTATATGGCTAAAGTATTAATAAACAAGGTTTCAAATCAAATGTTGTGAAGAAAAACTGTTGTGAAATAAGGATATATGTATAAATGAATATCCCTAAATTCATGAGATAGATCTCGCAATAATTGCAGCTAACTATTGTCATTAACAAACTATCTAAGCATTATATTTGGTCAACTTGTACAACTCATAAGCCACTCCAATAAACTTTTATTAGATTTGTGCTCTTTATTGAAGATGGTAGTGCAAAAGCCAAAATAAATCTAAAGATCATATATGTCTAAGAACTTATTAATTGTCGAGTCACCAGCAAAGGCAAAAACAATTGAAAAATATCTCGGTAAGGATTTCAAAGTGAAGTCCAGTGTAGGTCATATTCGTGATCTTGCAAAAGGTGATGCTGGTATAGATATCGAAAACGACTTCGAACCTACATATGTAATCTCGCCTGAGAAGACCAAGGTGGTCAAAGAATTAAAAGAAGCCGCTAAGAAGGCCGAAACCGTATGGTTAGCGACGGATGAAGACCGTGAGGGAGAAGCGATATCGTGGCACCTTTGCGAAGTCTTAGGACTAGATGTAAATACAACAAAAAGAATCGTATTCCGTGAGATTACGAAGTCGGCTATCACTAAAGCCGTAGATTCTCCGAAGACCGTAGATCAAGATCTCGTCAATGCACAGCAGGCGAGAAGAATATTAGATAGACTCGTCGGATTTGAGCTTTCGGGAGTGCTCTGGAGAAAAGTAAGGGGAAAATTATCTGCCGGTAGAGTGCAATCTGTAACGGTAAAGCTGATTGCAGAAAGAGAAAGAGAAATCATGGCTTTTAACCCAGTTCCTTTCTATAGAGTTGCTTCAGTATTCACAGTAAAAAACTCCGCTGGGAAAACGGTAGAGCTAAGCGCAGACTATGCACCACGGTTCGATGATATGTCTGGAGCAAGGGCATTTTTGGAGGATTGTAAATCTGCGACTTTTAAGATTGCAGATATCATCAAAAAACCAACAAAGAAAAAACCTGCGCCACCATTTACTACTTCTACTCTCCAACAAGATGCAAGTAGAAAATTAGGATTCTCTGTAAATAGAACGATGCAGAATGCTCAGAGACTGTACGAAGCTGGACACATATCATATATGAGGACAGATAGTGTAAATCTATCTACCCAAGCTATGGGTCAAATCGGAGATCAGATTAAAAAAGAATTTGGTGCTGAATACCACCAAGAGCGTGTCTATAAGTCTAAGTCAAAAGATGCTCAAGAAGCACACGAAGCAATCAGACCTACGGATGTAAAAGTAAAAGTAGCAACAGAAGACAAAGACCAGCAAAAGATATATGACCTCATCAGAAAGAGAACGATTGCTTCTCAGATGACGGATGCAGAAATCGAAAAAACAACAGCTAAGATCGGTATCTCGACTCGTCCTGGTGACTTCTTAGACGCCAAAGGAGAAGTACTAACCTTCGAAGGATTCTTAAAAGTATACATGGAATCTAATGATGATGACGAAAATGATGATGCTGGTGAAGCTAAAGGTATGCTACCTCCATTGACAATAGGTCAAGTATTGCCGCTCGATAATATGATCGGAATAGAAAGATTCACACGGCCTCCATCAAGGTATACAGAAGCTGCACTGGTAAAGAAACTAGAAGAACTCGGTATAGGTAGACCATCTACTTATGCTGCCACGATTACCAAGATCATGGATCCGGCAAGAGGATACGTAACCAAAGAAAGCAGGGAAGGTGTAGAAAGAAAATATGATCACCTAGAGCTAAGAGATGGTAAAATCAATGAAAGTGTCAAAACAGAAACCACCGGTGCTACGTCTAATAGATTATATGCATCTGACATGGGTCTACTCGTAGTAGACTTCCTATCTGAGCACTTCAATGAGATAATGAACTATAAGTTTACCGCAGATGTGGAAGACAAACTAGATGAAGTAGCGAATGGTAAAAATGATTGGAGAAAATTACTACGATCTTTCTATGATCCCTTTCATAAAACTGTAGAAGATACCAAAGAAAATGCAGAAAGAGCAAGTGGAGAGAGAATCCTAGGAAAAGATCCAGAATCAGGAAGGACTGTGCTCGTAAGAATGGCAAAATTCGGTCCCGTAGCTCAAATAGGAACTCCCGAAGAATTGGGTGAAGACGAAAAAGCTAAATTTGGTAATTTCAAACCTGGCCAACAATTAGAAACAATCACTTTTGAAGAAGCCATGGAGCTATTCGGGCTGCCAAAAACACTAGGAGAGTATAAAGGGCAGGAAGTAATCATAGCAAGAGGTAGATATGGTCCGTATATCAAATTCGGTGAGATGTTCGTCAATCTGCCAAGAGCAGAAGACCCGCTAGAATTGGAGATGGATAGAGCGAAAGAACTTATCGATATCAAAATCATAGAAGAGTCCCCAATCGGAAGTTACAAAGGTATAGAATACACTAAAGGTAAAGGTAGATTCGGACCATTCTTAAAGTATGACGGGTTCTTTGTAAATATCCCAACTAGATATGATGCAGATAATCTGACACAAGAAGAGCAACATGAATTGATCGAAGCCAAATTGGTAAAAGAAGCGAATAGATTTATCCAACGGTGGGAGGATGAAAAACTAGCCATCGAAAACGGCAGATGGGGACCATTCATCAGATGGCAGAAGAAAAGCATCAAACTGCCTCGAGTCGACAAAAAAGCAATGTCTCAAGAAGATGCAGCTAAAATGACATTGGAAGAAGTAAAGAAACTCGTAGAAGCAGAACATCCTAATGCATTCAAAAAGAAAACAAGAGCAAAGGCAAAACCGAAAGCTAAAGCAAAGCCAAAAACAAAGGCAAAGCCGAAAGCTAAAAAATAAGAATCAAAAATTCTAGATACTAAAATCCTATTTAAGCTTAACGGTTTAGATAGGATTTTTAATTTTTTGATACTTTTGATCGTAACGATATTAATAGCAAATAAATGAGTGATTTCAAACAACTTACACTTCGCAAAAAAATTGGACTCGGATTCCAAATTATAGGTATAGTATTACTCCTGATCAATGTATTCCATACTTCAAGGACAGGAGAGTCTACCACTTTTGTTATACCATTAGGTCTTGGATTAGTCATTGGAGGTATGCTATTGGTCCTCCGAAAATAAGTGATGCTTCTTCAAATTGTGAATATTATTTTACTCCGAGTTAAACAATTGATGCTTCTTCGATGTATTATTTGAGTGCCTGCTGACAATGATGTATGCAGTACACTATTTTACAGTAATTTCTTTTAAAATACTTTTTAAGAAAAAGACAATGCAATTAGACGAGGGCAAACGACAATTCATAGAATCTTGGGGGCAACTTGGTATCAGCTGGGGAACCAATAAGACAATGGGTATGGTACATGCGCTACTCATGATGGAGCCCGAACCTGTATGCGCGGATTACATCATGGAACAATTACATATATCTAGAGGTAATGTCAATACCAATACCAGAACATTAATCGATTGGGGATTGGTACATAAGAAATTTAAAAAAGGAGAAAGAAAGGAGTATTTTATTGGTGAAAAAGATGTCGTCACCATCTTCAAAGCAGTCATATCACAGCGTAAGAAAAAAGAACTAGACCCGATGCTCAAAGTACTTAACGAAATAAGTAAAGTCGAGGGCAACTGCGAAGAATCTAATGAGTTCTGCAAAGTTGTAAATGAGCTAAAGCAATTCTCGCATAACGCTGATAAAGCTCTAACCAACATGATCAACACCGAGCGAAAGTGGATTATGGGTGCGCTGATGAAGTTTATGAGATAAGTGCGTACTTATTAAGATGATACCTTGTAGAAAGGTAACTTTACAATCTCCGCTTCTAAAAACTTCTTCCCGAATTTCACTTTGATCCTCTCTCCTACTTTGCCTAGAGCTCTAGGTACGAAACCCATTCCGATCGGTATATCAAGAGAAGGAGATTGTGTTCCAGAAGTAACAACCCCAATTTCGTTTTCTTCCATATCGTGAATCGTATAATCATGTCTTGGGACTCGCTTCCCGTCTATCTTGAAAGCTACTAATTTTCTTTTTAGTCCTTCTTCTTTCTGTTTTATAAAAATATCTTTCGAACTGAAATCATCTTCTACTTTGAGCTTGGTAATCCAGCCAAGTCCCGCTTCTAATGGTGAAGTAGTGTCAGAAATATCATTTCCATATAGACAATATCCCATCTCCAACCTCAGTGTATCCCTAGCTCCTAGACCAGCTGGCATAATTCCGAACTCTTTGCCTGCTTCCATGACTGCATTCCACAGCGCCAATAGGTTTTTAGAATCTACATAGAGTTCGAAGCCTCCGCTCCCAGTATACCCCGTTGCAGATAATAAGACATTATCTAATCCCGCCACTGTCGTCTTCGTAAAGGTATAATACCCCAGTGATGAAGTATCGAATTCAGTCAACTTCTGAACCAACTCTACCGCTCTAGGTCCTTGCACTGCCAGTAATCCTGTATTATCAGATATATTGATCATCTGAGCATCAAACTTATTCTTACTATCTAGCCAGTTCCAATCCTTCTCTATATTTGAAGCATTGACAACTAACATATAGGCTTGCTCTCCTTCGGAGCACATATCCTCCGTCAATCTATAGACCAACAAATCATCAACTACACCTCCTTTATCATTTGGCATACAACTATATTGAGCATCGCCAATTTCTAGCTTGTATACATCATTACTCGTGACAGATTGTATGAATTTCGCAGCATCTTTTCCTCGCACTATAAATTCGCCCATATGAGACACATCAAACATTCCGACTTTCTCTCTTACACATTCGTGCTCTTCTGATATCGTGGTATATACTATAGGCATATTGTACCCAGCAAATTCAGCCATTTTAGCACCTAGTTCGATATGAACTTCTGTTAGTGGTGTTGATTTCATTTATGTATTTTTAGTATGATTAGGATTGCTTTCGATTAGCGACGCAATATAGTATTTTGGATTGTTTGAATCATGCATTTGTTAGATTTGTTTGATTTAAGGTTCGTTTATAATATTGACATGTGTTGTTTTATAGGCTATCATTTCCATTTCGTTGTTTTAATAGAGAACTGATATCAAAATCTAAATAAAGATATTTTATTTTCAATAATTATTGAAAATTCAAAAACATTGTCTTATCTTTGTGTTATGACAATGAAATACGACGAGGCTAAGCATAGATTTATACAGCAATGGGGAGCGTTGGGCTCTGCATGGGGTATCAGTAGAACTATGGCGCAGATACAGGCAGTATTATTATTGTCTCCTGAGCCGATGACAGCAGACGAGCTCATGGACGAATTAGGAATCAGTAGAGGAAATGTATCCATGTCACTGAAGTCACTTATAGAATGGGGCGTCGCGACTAAAGAATATAAAGCTGGAGAAAGAAAAGAGTACTTCAAAGCCGAAAAAGATATCTATAGAATCGCAACCCAAGTAGCACACGAAAGAAGAAAGAGAGAACTAGAACCTGTACTCCACATGCTAGAATCTATAAAAGATATGGATGACCAAGAAATAACGAAGAGTAAGAGAGAAGAAATGCAGAAAATTAGTGGCGACATCCTTGATTTTGCAAAAAAAAGTGACTCTCTCCTTAAGAAATTTATCAGCGCTGAGAAAAACTGGTTTCTGAATAAAATAATGAAGCTATAGAAAGAGTTTCATTTTTTTTGAATAGAACTTTCAATAATTTTTGAAATTATAAAATAATAAAAAATTAAAACTATGCTTATATTATACGGAATCGCATTATTCTTTATTGGCATTGTCCAAGTATCAGGAGCGATCATCAGAATATTATTCGCCGAAAGACAGGACAGTACGTACACTATCCGATTGAAACAATATCTTCTATTTGTAATTGGATATTTCGTCATCAATTATTTTCTGATTGCGATTGACCTCCATGAATTCTATCTCTTTTCTTATTGGTTTGCAATTCCTCCATTCATAGCGATGTGGTATAGGATGCATGTGGTACAATGGACAAGAAAACACAAGAGAATCAAAGAATTTGACAAACAGCAAATGGTGAAAAACAACCTCAATATACTACTAGAAGTACCGTGTCAAGAAAGACTTAAGTTAGATAGCATTCCGAAACAAAAACTATCAATTCAAAACTGGGATAATAATCTTAAAGTTGCTCAAGAATACACTTAACGGGTCTCTAAAATGGCCCAGGTAGTTAATACGATTGATCAAGATCCCCACTAAAAATCAAAATCGATAAAGACCAATATTTATTCATCTTTAAAAACAAACTTTTATGAAAATTCTAATTGCAGGAGGTACTGGCTTCATAGGAAACACAATCATGGAACATCTTACACTCAATACTGATATAGAATATCACATTCTCACTAGAAATCATAAAGAGAATCATGATAATGTACACTATCACCTCTGGGACGGAAGGAGCATGGGTTCTTGGAAAGTATATATTGACTACTGTGATGTATTAATCAATCTCGCAGGAAAATCTGTAAAATGTAGATACTCGCAAGCGAATAAAAATGCCATATACAATTCTAGAATCGAAAGTACATATATACTAGGCGAAGCTGTAGCTAATTCAGAGAATCCTCCCATCTTATGGATCAATACATCGACAGCTACCATCTATAGAGATGAAAGAATACGGGCCAATGATGAATACAATGGTATCATAGGAGAAGGATTTAGCGTCGATGTAGCCCGCAAATGGGAAGAAACCTTTTATGCATCATATACTCCTTTTACCCGAAAGGTCAATATGAGAGCCGCAATCGTATTCGGCAGAAAGGCAGAAGTATTCAAGATATATCAGGACCATATCAATATGTACTTAAGTGGCAGACATGGCCGAGGAGATCAGAAAGTAAGTTGGATACATGAACTAGACTTTGTCAAAGCGGTGAAGCACTTCATCGAAAACGAAAATAGCGAAGGAAATTACAATATCGCTGCACCTAATATAACGGACGACGTACATTTTCTCAGCACATTCCGCCATTTGATGGGTAAGAAAGTTGGCCTGCCCGTACCAGAATGGGCATTAGAAATCGGAGCTTACATTTGCGGCGCAGAGACCGAGATGCTATTAAAAAGTAGATGGGTATTCCCCAAAAGACTAAAAGAGGAAGGTTTCGAATTTCAGTTTCCTAAGCACGAAGAGGCATTGAGAGAACTATTGAGTAGTGACAATCGAAAAACAACCAAGGCAGAAATTGAGAAAATAGTAGAATTGATGAATTGAGAATTAGCATCCACAAATAAAATTTAATCTCAATAGGTAGATGGGTAGGGTTAATTTAATTATTATTCTACCCACAATTTTCGCAGATACCGTCAACGACTATATTTGTCTTATGCGCAGTGAATCCTTTTGGCATTTCTAATTTTGGGATCAAAATCTCGTCTACACAAAATGTATTATCACAAGTCGAACAATGAAAATGCAAGTGCTCGTCATTGTGGGCATGCACACTACACCCTTCAGAACAGGCAGCATATCTAGCGGTATCTGTCCCATCAAATGCTCTATGGATGATCCCTTTCTCTTGGAATGCCTTCAAGGTCCGATAGAGTGTTATACGATCCACATCTTGTAGCCGTTCTTCAATATCTTGATTAGACAATGCTTTATCCGACTCTATGAACATACTGAGCAGGTCTTTTCTTACAGGGGTAACACGGAGCTTATTCGTTTTTAATATAGAGAGTACTTTATCCATAATATTATGATTTAAGATTGACCTCCTCTCCAAGCAGAAAAGACTTGGTCATCGCTACAGCTACGAGGGTCGCCTCAGTAGCGTCCTCTATTTTGTATTTTATTTTATTACCATCTTTTACCGCACTTACATAATCTTTCAGAAGTCTTAGGTATTCATTTTCTTTCACATTCGATGATATATAGTAGGGTTTATCGCTTATACTGGATACTAATTTATTGTCTTTTTCTAGTAGACTTATATTAATCTCTCCGTTGGTTCCTACCACTTTAAGTTCATACCCTGATCCACGATGTGTCACTCTAGAGCTTATGAAATTGACCAATATATTTCCAGATAATTTAGCAATAGCGATAGCCGTATCTGCATCATTTTGACGCTTGAGAGAAGGATACTTATGCGCGTTTCCAGCTACATATACAGTTTCGTACTCTTCACCTGTCAGCCATCTCACCATATCTATATCTTGGAGCATAAGATCCATAAATATCCCCTTGGTAACTCTAGGGATTTCATCTTCTTTTCCTCTTTGTGGTATTGCCTCGTATGTATGACAGTCTATCCTCAAGATACCGCCAAGATTACCTTCTCTGATCTCCCGATGTACTGGTTGCAGTCTATGGTCGAATCTCCTAGGAAATGCTACTGTCGCTTTATAGGTCGGATAGCTATCTATTAATTTTTCTAGTTTTCTACAATCTTCCACGTTACTAGCTAGTGGATGATCGATGAATATATGAGACCCAGAGGTCAGTGACTTTTCTATATGACTCAGGTGCATACTCCCTTCAGAGCATATGCATATGATATCTATCTGATGCAACTCTAGGAGACTAGTCGGAGAATTGAATATGTGCTTGAGACCCATCTTATTCATAGCGTAGTCTCTCCCTTCAGGATCTTCTGTTGCTATTCCGATGACTTCACAATCTTTGATCTGGAAATGTAATGCATTAGCTATCTTCTTCCCATTCTCTCCCCATCCTATTATTCCAGCTCTTATCATATGAGTCTTTTGGCGCGCTCTTTTTATTTATCGATATTATCAAAGATGTCTTTCGGCATGGTAACTACTTCTCACCAATGGTCCGCTCTCTACATAGTCGAATCCTTTTTGTAGTCCTACTTCTTTGTATTCAGCAAACTTATCGGGATGTACAAATGAATCTACGGCAAGGTGCATCTTCGTAGGTTGTAGATACTGCCCTATCGTCACGACATCGCAGCCATTCTCTATCAAGTCGTCCATAACCTGAAAAACCTGTTCGTCTGTCTCCCCTAGTCCGACCATAAAACCCGTCTTAGTTCTCTTTCCGAACTCTTTGATCCTTTTTATTTGTTCTAGACTTCTATGGTATTTTCCCTGTGGTCTTACCTTTCTGTACAGTGCTTCTACTGTCTCCATATTGTGCGAGACGACTTCCTGTCCACCACTGATCATCCGCTCTAGCGCGTCCCAGTTCGCTTTTACGTCGGGTATCAATGTTTCCATTGTAGTGGTTGGTGACATTTCTTTCACATTCACTACGGTCTGATACCAGATTTCTGCGCCTCTATCCTTGAGTTCATCTCTATTTACAGAGGTGATTACGGCGTGCTTCACTTCCATCAGTTTGATCGCTTCAGCTACCCTTCTTGGTTCGTCTTCATCATACTCAGGCGGTCTTCCTGTCTTTACAGCACAGAATGAGCAACCTCTCGTACATACATTACCAAGAATCATGAATGTAGCCGTACCAGCTCCCCAGCACTCTCCCATATTCGGACAGTTTCCGCTTTGGCAGATGGTGTGCAGATTATACTCGTCTACTAGATTTCTAACACGCTTATAGTCCTCTCCGATAGGGAGTTTGACCCTTAGCCAATCAGGTTTTTTGGCCCGTGTTGTTGTTTCTTTATTGATTACAGGAAGTTCTAACATCCTTTCTATTTATAATTAATTCATGTACGTCGCTGATCATATTATACAATCAACAAAGTACTTTTTCTACTTTTCCTACAATACTTAACAGTTTGCAGTATATGTATTGTTGTGTAAATATAGGCTTACGTTGGGACAAAAGATCAATTACTACGACTTCCGAATAAGAATTTGACATAAAAGTTAAAAAAGTACGGTTTATTACTTATTTCTTCTGTTTCGACCATGATAGGAATCTTCCTGATATAGATATCACCCATCACGCCTACTTCCAGTGACTTGATCGTCTTGTCGAATGCACCCATTGAAAAAAACAGACCTAACTTCCCTTGTATTCCTGGTACAATGGATAGTTCTCCAAAATTACTCCAATAACCAGCGCCACCAAAAATATCATTATAGGTTAGAAACTTCTCCGCGTTCTCTTCAGAATATGATTCTACTCTTATCTCTCTATCGTTTGTGCCACCTCCCTCTAGTTCGTATATTAACTCTAATTCGTAGGGCTTCAGGAGTGCGAGTGACGGACCAATATTATAATCATAACCGATGGCTATCCCTTTTCGCTTGGCTTTTTCGCTGAGAAATTTCTTCATCCCTAACCCTGCGCGCAGATTGATCACCGAGTTTTGCTTACCGTAAGAGAACGAACTACTTCTATCGGGAAATGAAAATGATAGGTTTCTATTTTGCTTTTTCTCTCTTGGATCTTTCAGATAACCTATACTAAGATGATAATAATTGGTCTTGTAATATGTCTTTATCTTTCCGACATTTACTCCGATCAATCCTCCATTTGTATGGATTCTAGCTTCGTAGGCTATTTCTTTTCTATAGATAATACCCTTCCAGTCTATCTGATTCGATTTCGGTTGAAATGTTTTTTGGGCCATCGTCTCAGTAGAGATAGCTATTAAAAACACAACGGCAAGATATCTGAAAATTAAATTCATCACGTAATAATACAAAACGTATAGGATACTTGAAATGTTATCTAAGAATTAGTTCAAATATGTCTTGATGGGCTTCATTTTCATTGATATAAACAGTGCAAAAAAATTGACTTTATGATCGATTTACTTTTTGTGGATCTCCCATTCTTCCAGTATTGTAATTATGGATACATCTCCTGATTTCTTCTTCATTATTCATGACGAATGGACCATAAGAAAATACTATCTCATCTAGCGGCTTACCGCCTAACACGAAGAACTCCACATTTGACTTGGCATATAGATTGATATCGCTCTTACCTCTTTCGTAGAGTATAATCTGACCTTTGCTTACTGATTTCTGATTTTCTATTTCTAATTCGCCATCCACGACATAGATGAATGCATTATGCGTAGCATCGGTGGGTATATCGAGTCGCTTGTCTTCATTCAGATTTATATGATAGTAAAACGTGGGAGACAATGTCTCGACCTCGGCGCAATGACCAAATAACTCACCCATGATAACCTTGGCGGTAAAATCATCATGCACGATCGTAGGCATTGATTTTCCTTTATGCACGATCGTAGAGGGCGCATCCCACTTATATTTTTGGGGTGTATTCAGCCATATCTGAAAACCATGCATTACGCCTCCTTCTTGCTTTAGAATATTGCCTGACTCTTCCATATGTATGGCACCGCTTCCTGAGCTAAACATCATAAACTCACCCGTCTCTATCTCAAAATCGTAGTCGAGACTATCCTTATGATGACCACTTCCTGACACAAAATATGTAGTCGGCGTTACTCCTGCATGTGGGTGAGCTTCTACCTTCAGAGGATCAGTATTCGGCTGGACTTGTACTGGACCAAACTCATCAAACAGTACAAACGGAGACACATAATCTGTGTGATCCCCAGCAAAAGCCCTCAATATAGGTAATGTACCCACAAAAGTAGAACCCGCTGTCAGTACCTTGTGTACTTTACGATATCGATCGGCCGAATACATCCCAGAATTCGCTAATAATATATTGGGGCCTACTGTCACGGCGCCGATGATCGCTGAGTCTTTTATAAATTTTCTCCTCTCCATAATTAATCGTTTAGGATATAATAGTCTAGTAGTGTAAGTTCTAAAGTGACAAATGCCGAAGATAAGATAAATGAGACATTCCTCATATGAAGTGTATCAGTTCTATCTATTTCGCACGACAATAATTCCGCATGTGTCGTCCATAATACCATCGTCTACCCCATCACACCAATCCTTCAAGAATTCTAAACTGCACCTCCGAATGCTTTTTTCAAATTGAAAAAAGAAGACCTCTTAAATTGTATATCTCCCACGGGCTCTAAATCGAATCCCATTTCTTGCAGATCATTCACATTGTGAAAAGTCTCTACTCTCGATGCTTTTTCAGAATTATTACGGAATATAAGATCGAAAATAAGCTGCCTGTATTTTTTCTCTCCATTGGTAAATGAAAGTAACTCTGAGATGGAACTCGGAGTCCCGAGAAAGAAACTGATGGCTAGGATCTCACCTGTGGCCTTATCTTCTATCCCGTTGGAGAATCCTACTCCTCTGTGCATCGCATTGTACATGATACGCATGAGCGCATTTTTATAATCTTTACTCTCCTTGAGTAATCCTACGATAACCTCGGGTTTTTTACCAGACATGATTTTGATCTTTTCGAAGCCATTCCCATATAAATTATCAAGCAGTTCGTCGCTATAGGTTTTAGAAAGATCATCATATTTCTTCCCACCTGAGAAGACTGATTTTTGTCTTGACTTATGATTATAGGCAGTCAAGTGAGACGAACTTACACGACTATTAATTGGGTACAGACTACTCTTATTGTGTTTTTCTAGGAGTGGCATAATTTCATCCATCCTGTGTTTATTGAGCAAATTGACAGAGTATGGACCTAGCTCCTTCAGAAGTCTATATTGATAGGGCTTTATAGGCTCTAGGATCACAGGCACCACTGTCTCATAGTCATTTTCTACGATGGCACCCCACTCACTGAGGACCGCCTTGAGATACCAATGATATCCTTGTATATTTCCATTATTGGCATAGTGAACGGTTCCGTTCCATTTATTCTTCTCTATTTCTTCGAATGGGATATATCTAAACATATAGTGCGTCTTGTGATTCTATACAAGAAATAGAAAATATCGCTATTTTGTTTTGAATTCGAATAAAAGTGAAATGCAATTTATCGAGGCGCTCATTCGAGCTTAATTTCTTAACCAAGAAGTGGCTAGTGCTTTTTCTTGGGCACAATCTATACCGTATCCGCCTATGATAGCTCTGAATTTACCTTTAGTATATTCTCTGACCTTGGTTTTCCTTCTCCCTTTTTGTTGGAACGAAGTGATTTTGATCTCACCTATGATGGTATCTCCTATTTCGTAATATCTTTTATTGAGATTGAGCTTCGTATTCATTATTTCACTTCGTGGAGACTTACGTACTTCTTGACTGCCATCAAATGTAGTCACTGTACGGTATTCTTCTCCCCAATGTATAATCTCAGCATGGTGAATATCATTATGTACCTTGACATTGATGATCTTATTATTGGCTACACTTCGCCTGAGATTCTGTGTACTAAATGATACGATTACTGTATCTTCTAGGATAGATGCTGTACAATTCTGAAACTTATAAAATTGCGCATGACACCTATTGGGGAGTGTACGCTCTAGAGTCACATCACTCATGCCGAAAGCAGCGGTCATCGCACAGTAATCACTAGTACCATTCTCTATAAGCCTAGTGTATAAGATAGAATCCATTGAGAAGCTTTCGCTCCCAGCATCGGGTGCAAATAAGTGATTGGTCTTCTCTGAAATTCGTATTTTTGAAGTTTCTCCATGCCACGGTCTATCTGACACGCACGAAACGAAACAGATAGAACACAATGATATATACATGATAACTTTCAATACAATCAGATTTATGATAAAGACCTGATGAAACCCTAAAGCGTTGCTTTTGACCGCAGAATATGGATGTATATTTTTTGCAATAATATGTGCAGGAATGATCCCAGTTTCACCTCAAGGATAAAGGGTGAGGTATCTATGCACATCATCTGAATATTACAAAATCAATGATTACCAAAAACACCCCTGCCAATTTGTCATCTAATACACATTTTTATAATACCTTTGCATTTCGATTAGTTATGAAGAGATTTGAGAACATGATGTCGATTCCTTTGTAAGCCTTTGAAACGCAATATTTCAGCTTTTTTTTTAGACTCACAGCCAAAAGCTCTTCCGTAAAATACGGCTATGAATCTCGAGAACAGCTTCATGTTGAATTTCAAGTATTGAAATCCCGCAGGCAGCTTCGGGGCACTTACAAATCGATTTTAATCACTAGTTGTTAGACGACTTCTATGATAGAGACCTATCGCTACTCGAAGAGTAATAAATAAAATATATACGATGTACAACGACAATCCTACTATAGCAGACTTAGAGAAAACAGTAGATGAGAGTAAACAGGGTGAAGTCTTTTTTGATACGGGGAATATCCCAGGTCAGAAGTCATTCTATATCGAAAGTTATGGATGTCAGATGAACTTCAGTGACAGTGAGATCGTAGCGTCGATCCTTGCAGAATCTGGATATGGTCCTACCAAAAACATGGAAGCAGCAGACCTAATCTTGATCAATACTTGCTCGATAAGAGAAAAAGCAGAATACAATGTCCGTCGAAGATTAGGCGTATTCAACAGGGTAAAGCGCGAGAGACCAGAAGTAATGATCGGCATCTTGGGCTGTATGGCCGAAAGACTAAAATCAAAATTACTCGAAGAAGAAAAATTAGTCGATCTAGTAGTCGGTCCTGATGCATATCGTGATATCCCAAATCTGATATCAGCGGCCGAAGAAGGGGATCAATCCATCAATGTACTCCTCAGTAGAGAAGAAACATACGCCGAAATCTCTCCTATGAGATTGGGGACGAATGGAGTATCTGCATTTATCTCTATCATGAGAGGATGTGATAATATGTGCTCATTTTGTGTAGTGCCATTTACAAGAGGAAGAGAAAGATCGAGAAGTGCATTCTCTATCATCGCTGAGGCTACAGATCTAGTAAATGAAGGTTATAAAGAAGTAACGCTGCTTGGGCAGAATGTAGATTCTTATAAATGGGAAAATCCCGAGACGAACGAGAAGGTCACATTCGCACAATTACTGGAGATGGTGGCACTGGTAGACCCCACGATGAGAGTGCGATTCTCTACTTCGCATCCTAAAGACATCACCGACGAAGTACTATACACAATCGCCAAATATGAGAATATCTGTAACTACATCCACCTGCCTGTACAATCTGGAAACAGTAGAATCCTAAAAAAGATGAATCGTACATACACGAGAGAGTGGTACAAAGAGAGAGTCGATGCTATCTACAGGATCATTCCCGATTGTGCTATTTCGGCTGATATCATCACTGGATTTTGTAGTGAGACAGAGGAGGAGCATCTCGAAACATTGAGTATCATGGAATACACAAAATATACCATGTCATATATGTTTTTCTATAGTGAAAGACCGGGTACTCTAGCCGCAAAGAAATATGAGGATGACATCCCACTTGACGTGAAGAAAAGAAGACTAGCTGAAGTAATAGAAGTGCAAAATAGACTCTCGCTAGAGTCCAACAAACTAGATGTAGGTAAGACTTTCAAAGTACTTATAGAAGGTAACAGTAAAAAATCAGATCAGCACTGGAAAGGCAAGAATGATCAATTCAAAATGATGATCTTCCCTAAAACTGGAGATTACAAGCCCGGCGATTATGTGATGGTAAGAGTAGACGAAGTGAATCAGGCAACACTCAAGGGTGAGATTGTAGAGGCTTAAGCGCTACTCAATCCTATCGTATACTTTATCGAGTAAAAACTGGATAAACTAAATCATCAATTCGTCAATTAAAACATAACAAAATGACCTTACAGGGTATAAAACAAAGATTTGGAATCGTAGGTAGATCTGAAACGCTAGATAGAGCACTCAGTACAGCTATACGAGTATCGAATACAGATCTTACTGTTTTGATTCGTGGTGAAAGTGGTGTCGGTAAGGAAGTATTCTCAAAAATCATCCATGAACTAAGTAAAAGAAAACACAATAAATTCATAGCTCTAAACTGTGGAGCCCTGCCAGAAGGAACGATCAACTCTGAGTTATTTGGTCATGAGAAAGGATCATTTACTGGAGCGAGTGCCGATAGAAGTGGATATTTCGAAACTCTTGATGGTGGTACTATCTTCTTAGATGAGATCGGTGAGATGCCGCTGGATACACAATCTTACTTGCTCCGAGTTTTAGAATCTGGAGAATTCATAAAAGTAGGTGCGAGTAAAACACTAAAGACGGATGTGAGAATCGTAGCCGCTACCAATGTAGATCTTGAAGAATTAATCAAAAGTGGCAAATTCAGAGAAGACCTTTACTATAGATTGAATACCGTACCGATCAATGTGCCCGCACTCCATGAAAGGAGAGAAGATATCTATATGCTATTCAGAAGATTTGCAATAGACTTCTCAGAAAAGTATAGATCAGAATCCGTAGTACTCGATGAGCGTGCTCAGATGATCATAGAAAACTATAGATGGCCAGGAAACATCAGAGAACTAAAAAATCTCGTAGAACAACTCTCTGTGATGTCGGACAAGCCACTAATCGATGCGGAGGCGCTACTAGATATAGCACCGAGATTGATCAAGAGAAACCTGCCTGCGCTCGCTGATCAACCTGATAAAAATAGCACATCAGGATTTCAAGAAAGAGAATTGCTCTTCAAGTTCCTACTGGAGATGAAGACTGATCTCAATGATCTAAAGTCTCTCGTATACGAACTGATCAATAATAATGACCTCTCTGTACCTGACATGCAAAGACTCAGCAAATCAACCGACTCTCTAGACCGATATATGAGATCTGGAAAACAAAACACAGCTCCTCAGAGACAAGATGAGAACCAATACTACAACGATGAGGACAGTGATGATATCATGACACGTCCTATCATACTCGATCACGAAAGAAGATCAGAATATGATAATACAGAAATAGTAGAAGAAAATCTATCCCTAGAATCCATGGAAAAAGATATGATCGGGAAAGCACTCAAAAAACATAGAGGGAGAAGAAAAGATGCAGCAGAAGAACTAGGAATATCCGAAAGAACGCTATACAGAAAAATCAAACAATACGAAATCGACGAATAAGTAGATATACTATACGTGCAAAGTCATAATCTCAATCGTTAAATACATATGACGAAAATATTGAAGTACATATCAAGTTTCATATTTACCATTATCATTTTTACAGGGTGCTATTCATTTAAAGGGATTAGTATACCAGCAGATGTGAAGACATTCTATGTGCAACAAGTCAAATTGACTGATTTCAAAGCTCCGCCAGATACACCAGAGCGATTTATGGAACAGATCAGACAGAAGGTACGGAGCCAATCCAGCTTGACATGGAATGAAAACGATCCCGATGTAGAGTTCGACTGTACCGTCACTGGATTCAATGTAACCAACGAGGGAAATAGCCAGGGCAATCAGGTGTCTCTAAATAAACTAACTATCGTGGTCAATGTAGACTATATCAACAATCGAAATGAAGATGACAACTGGAACAAATCATTTTCATTTGGCTTACCATTCGATCCAGCATTGGAGCTACAAGATGTTCAAGATGATTTTATAGAAGATATCTTTGATCAGATTTCTGAGAATGTATTCAATGATGCATTCACAAATTGGTAACGGACAGTTTCCC
>CALLMH010000056.1 GCA_938007965.1 uncultured Saprospiraceae bacterium
CAACTTTTACCTTGGTAATTATTCTACCGTCTTCTAGATGTCCCCAGACACCTTCATATCCGTATTGTTCCCAATGGTAAAGTTTGCATTCAAACTCAATATCCATGTAATAGTATACACCATCTTCTTCTGTAGTTTTATTTACTTCATTAAATCTTAAGTAACTATCAGACTGATCTCCAAATATTGTAGATAAATGAAATCTATTACCTCCTGTTTCTAGATATTTATCCCAAGAAACTAAGTTTATAACAAATCCGTCCTTAAACCCTCCAGAAGATTTTAGCAATCCTTCTTCAGCAAGTGTAGCCCCCACAGGAATTATTACATCTGAAGGAGACATTATATAATGATTTTCTATGCTCGTAAGAGAATCAAGAAAATCATAGACGTTCTCATCCAAAGTAAAATTGGGAAAACTTAAATTAAAATATTCTTGTCTATGAATTCTTGAATTACCAAATATCAATCCTCCACCTTTTTTAGCATTATTATTAGTCTCATTACTGTTAAATGTCGGAGAAGATGTTGTGAAACTAGTATTAACATTAAACCAAAATGGGTCATCCTCCTTATCATACTTGCAAAAATCCTCACCATTTATAATTACATTAAAGGAATACGCAGATTCATATTCTTCACATTCAATATCAATCTCTTTTAGTATTTCGGGATACACTTCGGCGAAATAGGGATTTATATCACGCTTATTGCATGAATATTGAAATAAAAGAAAAAGGAGTGTGCATAAAATTATATTTTTCATAGATTATTGAATTGTTGTTGTGAATATAAGACTTTGAGTCTCTTCTAAGCAATTATTTGTAGCTCTTACCCTAGTAATTAAGTTGTCACTATTCAACAAGCAAATCGTTTTGATAAATTTAGATTCTCTATACTTTATCATCTTTAATATAATTTTTAGTTTATCGGAAAACTCAACCGTCGGGAGAAAACCTCTCTACGCGTCTCTTACAATTAAAAACAAGGTAATCAATTCCGTAATTTGTTTAACCATAGGTGTCTATATTGATCTTGTCCACCTATTCTTGAGTTTATCTTGATTTTACTTCATTTTTCAGTTGTTTTTTGTCATAATTGATGCTAACCCAATTATATGAAGAATAAACTACTAAAAAAATCCACATATTCCTACTCTCGCAGCACTACTTTTCTTCCTTCTCCATCTTATCCATAAACCTATCTAGTGGGCTCCATACTACATTATTATTGATATTTGCTACATGGGTATAGTTCTCAGTTTTCTTTCGATTGGAGCGTTTACTTCTGAGCATTTCTGAGTCAAGACAGATATATAAGCCTAGCGGCGGGCGAAAGGATCTTTTCAAAAGAAAGCCTGTCACGGTCTAGTGAATAAATAATATTCTGTATTTCGGAATATTCCTCGGGACTGGGTACTCCAATCTAGTGATTGGTAGTAAAGGACATGGATTGTAATAATTTTGAGATAGACAGAAATTGGAATTATGTCTATCACCACTATTTATCCGACTAATTCTCTAGCTTTACCCATCTTTTCAATCAGATTCTTGGACTGTCCATAATCTAATGTTTGCTGACCATCTGAGAATGCTTTTTGTGGGCACTCGTGCACCTCCATGATAACACCATCTGCTCCAGCCATTATAGATGCTAGGGCGATTTTATCTACATATTTTCTTACACCTACACCATGTGATGGATCGGCTACGACAGGCAGGTGAGACTTGTCTTTGAGCACAGCGATTGCATTTATGTCCATTGTATTTCTATAAGCGGTCTCGTAAGTTCTGATGCCTCTTTCGCAGAGGATGATCTTTTCATTTCCATTAGAGAATACATACTCGGCAGATTGGAGGAGCTCTTCAATTGTTCCGGACATACTCCTTTTAAGTAGAACAGGCTTATCTACTTTTCCAAGTTCGTCTAAGAGATTGAAATTTTGGCTATTTCTAGCTCCTACTTGGAATATATCAACATAGTCGTGCATCTCAGAAATTTGAGAAACTTGCATGACTTCAGTTATAATTTTGATTCCATTTTCATGAGCAAGCCGGTACCATAGTTTGAGCCCGTCCATTCCCAATCCTCTGAAGCTATATGGTGATGACCTGGGTTTATAGACACCACCTCTCATGATCTTGATATTATTTGCCTTCAGATGTGCGATGGTAGATATGATCTGTTCTTCTGATTCTATGCTACATGGGCCAGCCATGATTTGAAAATCTCCATTTCCTATTCTGATTCCATCTCCGATATCTACTGCCGTTTTGCCTACTTTCCATTTTGTGGAGGTAAGTTTATAGGCGTCGCTCACTTTGAATACATCTGCCACTCCACTTAAAAAGCCGATTTTTCTCAAATCCATATCTTTTTTACCAATACAGATGAGATACCTACCAAATTGTGTTTTGATATCATTATAGGTATATCCATTAGTTTGTACTGATTTCGCTATATCTTGTACTTCTTGTTCAGTTGCTCCTTTTTGTATTTGAATGATCATTATAATTGCCTTTTAGATTATTAGCATGAGTGCAGTAGTAGGTTTGTAACTGCTGGAAACTTAGTAAGATTATTGAGCTTTGTGATTGTATTTCAACCTCTTATATCAGAGACAAAGCTCTTAGTGATACTTGTGACATCTTTACTGTCTTTAAGAGCTCTGATAAATGCGCTACCTATAATAGCTCCGTGGCTATAGTTACAAGCTGTACGATAAGTTGCATTGTCATGAATGCCGAAGCCTATAAGTATCGGAGATTTTAATTTCATGTTGTTAATGCGTTCGAAGTATTTTCTTTGTTGGTTAGAGATGTCACCTTTTTTACCTGTGATACTTGACTGACTTACCATATAGATGAATGCATCACTTAGATCATCGGCGAGATGGATCCTATCATCGGATGTCATCGGAGTGATCAGGAAAGACATTCCAATGTTATATTGCGCGAAGAGTGCTTGATAGTCCCGTTTGTATATCTCCATCGGTAGGTCAGGGATAATCATTCCATCCACGCCATTATGATGTGCCAGTTTGAGGAAATCTTCTATTCCATACTGTAATAATTGATTGAAGTAGCCCATCATTATGATCGGAATGGTACAGGTCTTCCTAGCTTCAGCAATACTTTCGAATAGATTTTTAAGATTCAATCCATTCGCTAGTGCTTGTTCACTACTTTGCTGTATAGTAACCCCATCGGCCAGTGGATCAGAGTAGGGCATTCCCAATTCTATAATATCAGCTCCCGAATCTTCTAAGCTTTTTATGATAGGTACTATGCTATCTAGAGTAGGGTATCCTGCAGTGAAGTATACATTTAGTATTTCTTTCCCTTTTGCTTCTATTATTTGTCTTATCCTATTCAATATTGATTTTTTAGCTCGTTTTATAATTTACTACACCATTATTTTGATGACGGGCGCCAGTTATAGACTATGATTTATTGGGTCTGCTTTACTTGTTGCTGCCCGACCTAATTTTGTCCAATATAATCAATGAATGTATTCAGATCCTTATCACCTCTTCCCGAAAGACAGATCACGACATTATCGTTTTTATTGAAGTCTATTCGCTCTAGTATCGCCAATGCATGTGCGGTTTCTAAAGCGGGTATTATGCCTTCGTCTTTTGATAATGATATTACAGCATTCATCGCTTCGTCGTCTGTAGCTGCATGTACTTTTGCACGTCCTGAAGTGATCAGATGGGCATGCATAGGACCGATTCCCGGATAGTCAAGACCTGCGGATAGTGAGTACGGCTCTACAATCTGTCCATCGTCAGTCTGCATGAGGAGTGTCATACACCCATGTATTATACCCTTGGTACCTAGGATACTAGTCGCTGCGGATTCACCACTATCTATACCTTTTCCAGCCGCTTCGGCAAGGATCAATTGCACGCGGTCGTCATGGAGAAAATGATAGAACGCACCTGCAGCATTGCTGCCTCCACCCACACAGGCAACGACATAATCGGGATGATCTTTTCCTGTTTTTTCTTGAAGTTGTGATTGGATTTCTTCGCTGATCACACTTTGGAATTTTGTAACCATGTCTGGATACGGATGTGGTCCGATAGCTGATCCTATGATATAGTGTGTGTCTTCTGCATTATTTATCCAATCTCTTATCGCTTCGTTGGTGGCATCTTTGAGGGTCTTACTGCCACTCTCTGCGGGTACTACTGTAGCACCGAGCATCCTCATTCTCGCCACGTTGGGTGCTTGCCGTTTGATATCTACTGCCCCCATATATACGATACACTCTAGTCCCATCAATGCGCATACAGTAGCTGTCGCCACGCCATGTTGACCAGCACCTGTCTCTGCGATTATCCTCTTTTTATTTAGTCTCTTAGCGAGCAATATCTGACCTATAGTATTATTGATTTTGTGTGCACCAGTATGATTGAGATCTTCTCGTTTGAGATATATATTACATCCGTGTGACGCGGATAGTTTTTTTGCGAGATATAGTGGAGATGGTCTTCCTACATAGTCTCTGAGTAATTCGTCAAATTCTTTTTTGAATTCAGGTTCATCCATGATTTGCTCATATACATCTCGAAGTTTTGCTACATTCGAATGAAGCATTTCTGGTACGTATGCACCGCCAAAATCACCATAGAAGCCATCGATCGTTGGATGGTATTTGTAATTCATATCTTAATTATTAATGAGATGATATTGATTTGATAGATGATTATTCATAGGTACGTCCGCTTCTATCCACAAAATTAGAACTCGCTTGTTGTGTTCCCATGACTAGGATATCTTGTATGTTGATGTGCTTTTTACGAGTAACCATAAATAACACGATCTCTGCTACATCTTTGGACGTCAGTGGATTAAAATCTTCATAGATACTGGCTTTTTTGGCATCACCGTCAAATCTTACTTTTGCAAATTCAGTTTCTTCGACCATTCCAGGGGAGATTTGGCTTACACGAATTCCGTGCTTATATAAGTCTAATCTGATAGACTTGGTCAGTGCATCTACTGCATACTTGGTCGAGCTGTATACATTTCCATTTGGATATACTTCGTGACCAGCGGTAGAGCATACATTCAAGATATGACCTTTTTTGAGTTTGACCATGCCAGGGCTTACCAATCTAGTGATATATAAGAGTCCCTTTACATTCGTATCGATCATCTGTTCCCAATCATCAATTTTGCCTTTGTGTATAGGAGTGAAACCTTTGGCTAATCCAGCGTTATTGATCAATATATCTATCCGTTGCCAATCTGATTCTAGACTATTCCATGCCTTTTTCGTTTCTTTAGCATTTCTGATGTCAAAACATAAGGCTACAACTTTAGTCGCATACTTCCTTTTGAACTTCTGTTTTAAGCTCTCTAGTTTTTCTTTTCGCCTTCCTGTGATGATCAGGTTGTATCCTCGCTTGGCGAATAGGGTAGCGGTCGCCTTACCTATGCCTGAAGTAGCACCTGTGATCATCACAGTTTTAGACAATGGGTTATTCATATTTTTCTCTTTTCTATTCTTAAAGTTTCAACACTCAGTCACGTCATTCTATCAATATAGATTGCGCTGACTTTAACCTCTCATTTCTGCTATAATATTATCGAAGTCACTTTTGAATTGAGCAAAATCTGCTGTTGCAGGTCCCGCAAATCCAGTATGAATTTTTCTGATTTTATTATTCTTATCTACAAAAATAAGCGTAGGATAAGAAATCACTTTACTTATTTGTGGAAATTTCTCAGAAGTAATGGACTTATCTGCATATCCCCCATATAAGATGGTAAATGGAAGATCTAGTTTCTCTTTGTATCGTTTGAGTATCTCTACCGCCTTTGATTCTTCTTTATATCGCTCAAATGCTACCTCTATCACTTCTATATCATCTGATTCATTATTTGCGAGATAATCTTTTAGGAAATTACTCTCATCCTTACAGTTTGGACACCAAGTCCCTGTTATTTTTACGAGTTTGATCTTTTCTGCGAATGCTTCATCGGTCAACGATGTAGGATTTCCATCTAAATCATAAAATGTAAAATCAAAAGCCTTATCACCAATCTGCGATGACGTCATGTCAAATGCATTTCCGATTTTTGCGTCAGGGTTTCTCTTTCCCTCCCATGTGGAAGTATAGTGATTTCCCGATTTAAACGAACCGATGATATTATCGTTGTCTAGTATTTTGCCATCGAAGAGAAAAGCATGGGCGGCATCAAAAGTGGATAGAGAAAATTTATTCGCTTGTACAGTGCCTTCGAGATATCTGTAGTCGCCTGTCTCAGTTAAAAATGTCCCAGTTATGTGATTTCCATCTTGTACAAAATCTCCAATCGCTGGATACTCATCGTCAGTTCCCGTTTCGAAAGTAACCTCCCATCTTCCTGTAAGATCTGCAGTTGGTGTTTTCTTCAATGTGGTAAATCTATGGCTCTTCCCGTGATATCCTTTGAATGGGATCGAATACCCCTCTTTGTAGTTCACGTGCCAGAAGCCTTCCATAATATCGTCTTCATAGATAGCACTAAGGTAAGTATCGAAGTCTCTAAAGTGGACTTCTATGGTGTCCTTTGCAGTTGCTCGATCACGGCCATATATGATATCAGATACTTTTATTCGCTCATCTCCATTGTGGATTTCGATGTAGAAGTCTTCCTCAGAAGTATATTTCACCTCGAAGTTAAATGGAAGTTCGCCAGAGAAGTCAGTCTTTTCGACGAATTCTTCACCTTGTTTTTGGATGACTGGCTTGTCGTCGATTACCAATACCCCGCGCCATATTCCCGGAGGTAATTTTGTGAATGATTTATTTATGGGCTCTACACAAGAAGTTAAAGTCAGTATAGCAAAGACGAAAATGGATATATATTTCATTGATGTATTTTTAGTCTCTAAATAAGTTATAAATAACAAATGTACTCCGATTAAGTTTTATAAGCTATCCTCAGAAAAAAAGGTGCAATTTAGCGTATCTTCTTATGAAATTTGAAAAAAGTATATTGTCCGTAAGACTAACCACTAGCAAAAGTAATGAGTTGGTCTAAAACTACACATTAGCCAATCTATTATTGCTTGAGATAGCTTCAGAATTAGGTCGTATAGCTTGATTATCATTTTTCAGCGTGGCGGTGACGATACTTCGGTCTATTATAACCACTTACCATATTATTCTTTCAATCTTCAGTGCAAAGTTCCAATGCGTAATCCGAGGTGGTAGCGATTTAGAAAATTCTAGATTGATAAAAGGATTTCTCTCCGCTCTCATTTCAAATATCACGATTTACTTATTCCTCGAAGAAATAATCATATCCTCTAAATACAGGCTGGAGCAATCTATTTTGAGCAACCATGAAATCGTATTGTCCGTCAGTGGTTTTGTTGACAAAGAATCTTTCTATCTTTTTAGCTTGTTCGATATCTCGCGTATTGCTATTTCTAGTGATGATATCCTTGAATGGTATCAAATCGATCTCATTTACACTGCCCTTATCATCCTTTACAATTACCGTCGCAAATGGGACCAACGCACGAATAGAATCCAACCTCACATTATCATTGTCGAAATCTTCGGCATAGATTCTAGAAAAACCACCGAGATATGCCTTTACTCTATCTGGCGAAACTTCTTTTTCCGATGGAGTTAAAAATGGACTGAGTGGTGTCACATCTATATCAGATCCATCCGCCCTAAGTTTGAATGATGATTTTTGATCTTTATGATATTCTACACTTATCTCCCTTATATCTTCAGATTTGTATTTGAATAATGCTCTATCACGATATCTATCTACTTTCTGTGTAAATCTTGACCTCACATCACCATTCAGTCCTTTGAGAAACATATTGTACGGTTGATTGGATCCATCCATTAAGAATGCTGTACCCGATTCGTCATATGATTCTGTACCTATTTTGAAACTTCTAACTTCTTTCATGTCCAGATCATAAATCTTAACTTGGAGGCCTATTCTAGCGATTTCTTTCAGGATCGTTTTGGACTCGTTTTTCGAAGGTATGTTTTGTATGGTTATATTCGAAAGTGTATTTGTTATCTGAGGGATTGTGAATTGACTTACTTTATATTTATTATTCAGATACCAAACGCCTTTTTCTCCTCGGGTAAATGTCAGCATAGGCTTGTCCACAGCTTTTATAGTGACCATACCCATCTGATCTTCTGGAAAAGCGAATTCTCTGTCAGAAGTATTGAGACTTGTCGTAGGCCCATTCTTTTTAGGTTGGAGATAAAATGCGATTGCCGCAAGTCCTAGTAGAACAGCCAATAGTATCAGTAATTTTTTCATAATTTTAAATTTTTAGACCCTTGGGTTGGAAGAATATTACCAATTGATAGCACTTTTGCCGTTACAATTGAGGCCAGACAAATTTATCTAGCATATTTTCTTCGTCTAATTACGTTGAATATAATTCCAAACAACGCTAAAAACAACAATGGTAACACGATATTGATAATTTGCCATTTCTTTCTTTCAGTCTTTGTTTTTACGGCGTCCAGTAATCTTAATTTCACCTGTTTTGATCTTGAATCGAGCACCCCGCTATCGTCCAGCATATATTCTACCGCATTCAGGATGAAGTCCTTGTTTCCGTCATAGACACGTTGTTCCCATACATTGAATCCTATTGGTCTCGCTTTATTATCTCTGATGCTGACAGAGTTTTTCATGAAGTCTACATCGCTGAACACCATCTGTTTTGTCGGTGGGCTTTTTGCTTGGAAAGTGATACCGAGTTCATCTAGTCCAGCTTGGAATCCAGGTGTTATTCTATTCTTATATGCTGACTCGAATTCTCCTTCGAGTAACAGGCCGAGCACTAGCTTTCCTTTGTTGAACTTTTCTGGTTTCGGTGGAAATTTCAAGATCTCAAAATTCAATCTCACGGGGTTCAGTTGGAATCTAGAATACGGCGAAGTGGTAAGGAGTGGTGTTTTTTTGACCGATGTTTTTGTCATTATAGTATCTATAGAACTAGGAAAAAACATATTGACCCGATCTAAATTCTTTCCGACAGGATGATCTACATTAGCGATCGCCAGCGGGTGATAGAACCATTTGTACAGTGCTTGCTGGATTTTTCCATCTTGCTGACCTACTACTTGAGGGATCTGCGTACTCTCAAGGTCTAGCACAAGATTCGGTTGTATCCTCGCACCATATTTGAACAGTAGATCATCGAGACCCGTTTCTATATCTTGCGGCACATAAAATTTGTATTTATTGATGCTATCGAGGTCTGCGGTGAGTTTTTCGATCATCCACATGACTTTACCGCCATTCATGATATACTGATCTAATTTGAATTTCGCCTTCTCGTCAAATGTCTCTTTCGGGGCAGGGATGATGAGTAGATCTAGTTCTTGACTGATTGTAAGTAAGCTGTCAAGATTTAGCCTTCCTACATTGTAGAATCTACTGAGTTCTTTTTCTAACCTTATCGTCTTTTCATATGGAAGTTCACCGTGTCCTGTGGAAAAGGCGATGGTTTCCCTATCCTTTTTTGATAGTTTTTGAATAAGATTTACAAACTTATATTCTAGCAATTCTATACTCCTATTGAGTGTCACTTCGTCATCTTCATTGAGATTTTGTTCTTTGAGGAGACTGACGGTTGATTTTCTATTTCCGTAACTTATGATAGCATACGGGTATATACCTTTTTGGACGAGTTCTTGGCCATTATTATATGTGAGATTGATCGGTACGATGCCGTCTTTTGCAAGTTGGTCTCTTCGTGCTTTTATTTCCTGTACAGACCCTTCCAGCGGATCTTCGAATATGTATTGAATGTTAGGATTTATATCTTTAAGATCATCGAGTAAGTCAGCAGTGGAGTTACGTAACCTTTTGAATCCTGCGGGAAAGTCACCCTCAAGGAGAATTTTTATAAATAGATTATCCGGTAGACCTTCTACTACATCGTAGGTAGATGGAGATAGTGTATATCTTTTTTCTTCTGTAAGATCGGCACTTACGTAGTAGTAATTGGCTAATATGTTTACCACAAATACGATCCCAATTACAATAAGTAGTTGTGTTATTTTTTGAAATTTACCCATATTAAATCTAAAGTATTAAGATAAGTGCATAATATAATATGCCTCTACCAAAAAACGAATTGCAAATATGTCATCTTATTATCTAGTGAACAAGAAAGTTTGACTTTAATGTCTTTTAGAATATTCTCAACTCATGATTTAATTAGAAATAGAGGTTTTTGGCTATAGATTTCTGAGTTAGGATCTTAGGGTAGGACGGAGAGGTCCCTTTGAGATAGTAGATTGATGATACTATTCTTCTAGCAGTAGTCTAAGATGATCCATAAGTACCCATGTTTTTAAATCTTGTAATCTCTCCTTTGGGTTATTCAGAAGTAAGGACAATAATAAAATTATATCACTTACAAGGAGCATTAATTTGTGGCAGAGATTAAATCGACCTTAGCTGGCTTAGGTATTTGGATTTCATTTTGGCGTTAAGAACTTGCAACTGTCTGAGCGTAAGCGAGTTTTGCAAGTATAGTCAAAAT
>CALLMH010000057.1 GCA_938007965.1 uncultured Saprospiraceae bacterium
ATAAAAATTACTCCTTTTGATAGTGCAATTCTTTTGACTACAGTGCTGGGAGAATTTTCCCGAGTGTTTGTTCCTTTGTCTCAAGACACTCTATAAAAATTACTCCTTTTATAAAAATTACTCCTTTTGAAATTCAGTGTCAAATCTGTTATAAATTATTTCAGGATTAATCAATGGCAAATTGCCACATTCGAACATGATCTTGGTTGACCTCAATGGTAATTCCTTTTCTAAAAAATCATCGGTCGTAACTAGTGTTACGTAACCATCAGGTTTTACCTCTTTAATTTTGTAACAATTCATGACTAACTATTTTAATGTGATCTATAAATGAAGTAAGAGTGATTCTGGATTTACTATTTGGATCAAACCATCATCTACCATCTTACGTAATGATCTTCTAGGAATCTCAGAAATTCTCTTATTTGAAGGTGACAAGAGCCTTATTCTATCCGGCTTAGATTCACCAATAATTTTGAACAAATTCATACCATTCAATTTTTTAAGTGAAAAAATAGGTAAGGGAAGTGCTATGAAACATAGCACTTCTTGAAATTATACGATTACACCTGTCATTAGGTCATAATCAAACCAAATACAGCAATTTACTTAATTTTTATTTTGCGGACTGGTTTAGATTTGGCTTCCTCTTTTTTAGGAACATAGATAGACAAGACTCCATCAGTACAGGCTGCAGTTATCTTATCAGAATCCACAGAAGATGACAAGCTAAAAGATTTAGAAAAGCTACTCTTAGTAAAACCTCTGACTATATAAGATTGAGATTCCTTGTCAGTCGAGTCTTCTTTAGAATGTGATACGGTTATTAATCTCCTATCTACTTGGATGTCAAAATCACTTTTTTGATACCCAGGAACCGAAAGTTCTATCAGGTAGTGATCATCGTTTTCGATAATATTGGTTTTAGGCAGCATCAGGTTGCTACCTCTCAAAAAATCATTGCCAAACC
Organism: uncultured Saprospiraceae bacterium; assembly: GCA_938007965.1. Classification (GTDB taxonomy): domain Bacteria; phylum Bacteroidota; class Bacteroidia; order Chitinophagales; family Saprospiraceae; genus CAJXUU01. Next base: position 971 of record CALLMH010000057.1, read on the forward strand.
ACTCTTCGATTACGTTTGAGAGCATTGGCTTTTTTACACCATTAGGTGTTAATGCTAAAGCTGTCATAATTAAACATTTTTAGGTTTAAGAATAATATTTGAATTTATAGATTCAGTAATCTATGATCTATACAGTACAAAGTAAATGCCATTACAAATATTCTGTCATTTTTTCATATTGCTTATTTTCACATATGAAAAAATGACATTTTGATCGTGAAAAATTGTCAGGATAGGAGTTTGAAGGGCTACAATGTATATATGTCATATTCGGAAGTAGGATCACTTATTTATGAATATTCATATACAACTCGACTGGCAAAAACTTATGAACACCTCCTGAAATATGTTCATGTAGACTTGAACTACTTATCTATGATTACCTTCTTTTTCTTAAACTTATCAAACAAATTACCAATAAATAAAAACACGATATTGGATTCGAATTTGCTATCTCGGAGTGCCTTAATAGTAAGCCATATCGCCACAGGCATGACCAGTAGATTCGCAAACCATGCTGCCAAGATCGGATGCATAGTTCCACTTCGGACCAACTTCTCCCCCATGATACTTGTGATGATAAATAACATATAAAATAATATCGCAAACAATAAAGGATATCCGTACCCTCCCTTCCTAATGATACTACCAAGTGGTGCACCTATAAAGAGAAACACTATACATATCCATGCGAAGCTATACTGCTGATTGAATCTGAGCAAGTATTTATTACGCTGATAAGAGAGGGCTTTTATATTTGTCGTTGCGTTTCTAAGGAGATCTTTTCTACGGCTACTAGACTGAGTTGCTTTTATGGGTACATTATTTTTATCATCCACAGATATGGTTTCGTACCAATGCGCATAATTAGAAAGTGTATCTATTTGATTTTGAATGATGGTCTTTTTAACCTTTGCCTTTTTAGATTTTGATCCTTTCTTCTGGGCATCGATCAACTTCTTGACCTTGCTTTTAGTAGTTTCTTTTTGAATAAGAGATTGTGCTTTGTATTTATTTTCGACCACACTTTTCTCAGAACTGCCATCCACATTTTTTTTAGGTGCTCCTGGTTTTGTTGTATTGTATGTTTCTTGGAGGCGTTTCTTCTTATTCTCTTCCTCGTTAATGACTTCGGCAACTAACCTATTCTTCCTCTGATCTACAGAATCAATAGCATTTAACAATTGGAATGTATTGAGCATATCTTCCTTATTTCTATTGATATTGATTCCATTTTCGTCATCCGTATCGAATTCACTCATATCGAAGACTTTTTTCCACTCTTTGAATTCTGTACGCATAAATGGATACTTCTTTCCAGATCCATCCTTCTTACGCTCACGCTTCATCTCTCGATATGCTGTCCCATTCTCAAGTTCCATGATGAAGAGGTTGCCATCATCACTGTTGTACATTTTACCTTTTTCGGCTTTTGTCAAATTCACCAGACTCTTATCAGTATTCGTATGATCATATATAAGGACATCTGTGATCTGATCATCATCTGTCTTCTCATCTACTCGGATCGAGTACCCTCCAAAATCACGGTTAAATATCTTGGCCTCCATCGCCAATGAAGGTTTCTGCGACTTCATGGCTCGCATTCTTTTTTGGAATTGAAAATTAGCCGCAGGCTTCAGATAATTAGAAGCAAAAAGTGACAATATTGCGGTCAATAATGCCAATATAATCCCTGGTCTCATGATTCTGATCAGCGATACTCCCGCAGATTTCATACTGGATAATTCGTATCGCTCACTCATATTACCAAAGACCATAACAGAGGATAACAATATAGCAATCGGAAGTGCCATTGGGATCTGGGTCACTCCAAAATATGATATCAACTCTAATAGATCCAATACGGAAAATCCCTTGCCCAATATATCATCAATATACTTCCACAAAAACTGCATCACCAGTACAAACTGCGCAACAAAAAACGACAGTAAGTAAGGGCCGACGAAGCTTCTCACCACTAATCCATCAATCTTCTTTAATCTATCTATTAAGGCCATTCGTTTCGATGTGGTTGCATAATATTCAGACTCAAAACGAAAACACTACGTATATTGTCTGTTATCGTAATATTAAAAGCAAGCTTACACAACATAGGTATTCTTACAGCTTACACACTTCCCTTTTTTATTTTTTTCAAAGAATACATCCAATCTACCGAGCATGATACCAGCCCATCCCGCTTGGTTGATCACGACTTCTTCTCCTTTTTTGTTGGTTCTGATATCTGGCTCACTCATAAATGTGTGCGTATGACCGCCAAGGATCATATCGATCTCTTCCGTATTCTCAGCGAGGTGGACATCACTCACTTTTTCTTTTTCGTTTCTATATTTATACCCTAAGTGAGAGAGACAGATCACAAAATCACACTTCTCATCATATCTCAACTGCTTACTGATTCTATTTCCAACTTCGATCGGATCTTGGTATTGTGTTTCCTTGTATAGTGTTTTGGGCACTAATCCGGATAGTTCTATTCCTAGTCCGAATACACCGATTCTAATACCATTCCTGACGAATATTTTATATGGTTGCGTCTTCTTTCTCAGTATAGTATTGTCAAAATCATAGTTGGCAATTAAGAATGGAAAATCAGCATTCGGCATTTGGTCATGCAATCCATCTATACCCCCATCAAAGTCATGATTCCCTATCGTACAGGCATCATACTTGAGCTCCGACATAAGTTTAAGCTCTAATTCTCCACCAAAAAAATTGAAATATGGTGTCCCTTGAAATATATCTCCACAGTCGAATAGAAGGACATTATCCTCTGACTTTCTGATTCGATCTACCAGCGTAGCGCGTCTTGATACTCCACCTTGCCCTTCATTTCTGCTGCCATCCATAGGAAAAGGCTCCACTCTACTGTGTACATCGTTAGTGTGCAGGATCGTCAATCTCGTGATATCATGATCTTCTAATGCTGACAAAGGGATCGTACCAGATGCTAGACCGAGTCCTGACAGTGTCGTTCTTACTATAAAGTCTCTTCTTCTCATAGTCTAGTATTTTATATTTTTGATGCGCTGTGTCTTATCCTGTATGATTTCTCTGTCGCCTTTTGGTTTACTTTTGAGATGATCGATGATAATATCTCTGATCAATATGTCTTTATCTGTACGCTTGCTATCTGCAAGAAAGAAGCAATTATCTCCACCATTCGCTATGTAGTCTGCTAGCGCGACGGTATATGTCTTATCTATATCGAATGGCTCGCCTTTGATCATGATATTTGTTGCCTTGTCTCCTTGTATATCAAGTGATAATGTCTTACTCACAGGCCATCCGCCTTTCTCTGCCACTCTATCTAATAGCATCTTAGTCGTCTTACCATCTAGCTCTAGGATGACCAATTTATTATCAAAAGGCATCAACTCATATATATTACCCACGGTTACCTTACCTTTTGCCAGTGCAGGTACTCGGATACCGCCATAGTTTTGCATAGCCATATCTATATCTACCCCATATATCCTTGACGATTCTTCAAGCAGTGCATCAGAAAACCAATTGCCCAATACAGAACTCGGTCTACGCTTTGTCATCTCTTCGGGATTGATAGCTATGACATCATTCATCTGAGCGTCCAATTGCGACTTATAAGGGGCTATCATTTTATCGATATCCTTATCTGTCGTATTTTTATAATTGACTCGATAGTAACTCGTATCGATATCTGCAGTATATATCTGCTTACTGCACGAAACTAAACCGACGAATAGCCCAATTGATAAAATATATTTAACTACCTTTTTCATGCTATTCATTTACATTATAATATCAATTTCTTTTTTAATTGCACTCTTGGCCGTTTTGATTGGGCTTCCTCCCATGCTGTCCTGTATTTCCATACATTTCTGAATCAGTGCAGCAGGAGAATTACCCACAGAAGCATCCGCTGAAGCAGTGGTGACCACATTCTGCATTTGATTTTTTGCCATAGTGATGATCTCCCAAAGTTTTTCCGACACATACACTTGCTGACTCATATTGTGTTCGTACTCTTGCTGGATCGCCACCAACATGGCATTGCCCATCGACTTAGCATCCATGCTCCCGCCGCTTAGTCTATAACTCAGATTGTCCAATGAGATCCGCTCACAAAACATAGCCAATCGTTCGTATGCTTGTAGTTTTACAGGTAGCGTATTCTTAGCTTGTGACTGTTTGAATCTCAATACCTCGGTGCTGTATTGCATGTCTAAAAATCTCTTCATCAAAAAGTAAACCGTCGCAAAGACTATCAATGCCGGTAATATGTACTTGAGAATTTCTAAAGCTGTTTCCATAGCTATTAATCGAAGTTTTGTTTAGACCGCTAATGTATGAATTTTGTTTATTGAATCAGTTAGTTATCGAAGTATACTTGATATATCTCATAAGAATCAATATACGTAGCATACATTACATTCCCATCATAGTAGAAATGAAATCAAACACTACTTGCACAGAAGTATCTATCAAGCTCTCTCGACAATTCCTATAGATAAACGCACAGTCTATCAGATCAGTAAACATATGGAATAGTAGTCCAATCCCTATGATCCTAAATGGCCTCTTCAATAACAATAACAGAAAATAAACACATATCGCATAATATGAATGAAGGTAATGAAAACCTACACTGCATCTATTCGCATCAAATATAGGAGTAGCCAATAAATGATCTAAATCAACTAGCATAGTCGCTAGCAATATCAAATATGTTTTCTTCCACTCATCTCGAAAAAAAAGGTATGCGATCACAATAGGAAATCCAAAATGTAGAAAGTAGTGGGTAAATGATTGCATATCCAGATAAGTTAATCTTATGACAAAGATCAAAGAAAAAAAGAACTTTAAAGAATCGAATCGATATTCTATTTAGAAGTAATCTGGTGAAACCAGATGATTAATTTTGTTCTAAAATTAGTTCCTTTTCCTATCTGGTTATTCGGTGATTATAAAAAGATTCTTTGGTCTAACTCACTCTATAATAGGTTTTAACCTCATCGCAGAAATGGGCTAATAAAAAAAGGCAAGTAGTTTATTTCACCTACTTGCCATCTGGTCTGTCTCGTAATTATGATGCTCTATTTGAGCATTGTTACTTTACCATCGTCCATATCATATAATCCACCGACGATCTTAATTTCACCTTTCTCCTCCATTTCTTTCAATATAGGACTTTGCTTTCTGATTTCCATGATTGTATTTCGGACGTTGCTTTCGCTTGCCATATGGACAAACTCCTGATTTTTAGAAGTTCTCTCTCCTTCATATTCGACCATATCTACAGCAGGTTTTATTTTTGATAGCATTGAAGTAATATTTCCTAGTTTCACATCATCGACCGCTGCTTTCACCGCTCCACAGTGTTCATGTCCCATCACCATGATCAATTTTGATCCAGATACTTTACAGGCAAACTCCATACTACCTAGTATATCATCATTCACAAAATTACCCGCTACTCGAGCTACGAATATATCTCCTATCCCCCTATCAAATACGTCTTCCACAGGTACACGACTATCCACACAAGAGAGGACTATCGCCTTAGGAAATTGGGACTTGGTACTCTTTCTTACTTGAGCAGAATGATCTCTAGCCGTCAGATCATTTCTTACGAATCGCTCGTTTCCTTCTTTTAATGATTGGATGACCATATCAGGGGATAGGGCATCCTGTTGTTCTTTAGTTAGAACATCTTCTACAAGACCTACAATTTTATCTTGTTTTTTTTCCTCCAGATGATCTGTTGGATTTTTTTGATTCCCATTTGTGCAGGATGTAAAGATAACAGCAGAAATAAACAGAACGCTTAAAACAATCTTTTTCATAATTCAATAATTTAAAATGTGAAAATGTTTAATACAATTTTTCAGTAGCCCTATCCAAGTCAACTTTAGTAAAACTACGTTTAATGATAGTATAACTATTACTTGTTTCAATATGTTCGAAACGTCAACTAAAATTTTACTTAAAAAATAATTCTTGCTTTGAATATTAAAATCAAGATATATCTGACTCAAATTTCTCAACCGAAAGGAAGAATGAACTACTACCTAATCCATTATCATTAAGATACTTATATGCATCGAAGTGGCTCAATCACCCATTATATAGGGCCTTCCTAATGAAGCTATGATAAGTAATAGAATAAATGATTTTACCGACTACGGCATAGTCACCGCAGTAGCGAAGGTAGTAAATCAGGTAAAGCGCCTTATTTACTAATAATTATATGCTGTACTAGATTTCTAAATATACAGTTCGGGTTAGTCCATACAATTTCCTTATCAGTCACATGACACTGACTAGTCTTAATTCCATCGATATTCAGTATTATCCATCGGATCTATATCTTTGAAAGCATCAAAATCTTTGGTTTTACTGTTTTCCCACCAATCTAGATAAGCATTGGCAACTATTCCTTGTATATCTACGCCCTCCTCTATCTCGAAAGGCTCTTCTTTTCGAATAACAGATGGAGTCAATGATGGAAATCTACCAATTAAGAACTCACTGTCTATTGCTACTGCCCGTATCGACTCTATCGTCCATAATACATATATTCCAAGAGCACACTCTGACAAAGCAAAAGAAGATATCATATTCTGAGGAAAATCTGATATAGATTGACTTTCTGATATATGCTCTAGCAGAGCTGGTATATCCCTAGAAGTAAATGCAGGCAATTCTGGATCTGTATATTCACCTTTTTTTAATAAATCTATATATGACTCGACAGCTTCATTTGGCCGATCCTGAGATTGATCATCACAACTGTACAAGCATACGAGTGATAGACTTAGTGATAATAGTATTACACATTTCATAGGAGTACTTTTGATTCGACCATTGATAAAAAAAGATTAATAATGCACAAAGAGCTAATCCACTCCTTATGTCTACTGCATTAATGGCAATGCTAAGATAGACCGATCTAAAATTCGACTATCAGATGGAAGTTTCTCAGCCATATTCAGATAATCTCTATCCTTATATATTCTTTCGGCCTGTATTAAAAGGGGAAGAAAATTCATCTCATCGAAATTCCCTACGGTAGGAACGGGCCATTTTGTTTTCGGATCAGCATATGGGACAATATAATCCAACCCCGATCTCAGGCGAGAATGCTCTTTATCGGCTTCCCAGATATCAACTTCTAATTTTTCCGCAAGATGGGCAAATAGGAACATGGCTTGCAGATTGTACGTGCTATAGAATAGCGATCTCGTCCGTGCTAATTCTAGCGGCATAGACCCATCAGTCAGTATCTGACTATACACTCGGTTTTCAAGAAACCGATTAGCAATTTTTTTTGCGGCTTCATGGTTGTCACAAAACAATGCAAAATAAAGAACTTGGACATCATAATACGAACCATGGTTATTTTCCGATTCCCCTTCGTGTAGCGCTAATTTATCCGTAGTCAGCCACTCTAAATAATCTTCCGCCCAAACTTTTAGTTGTATATATTCTTGTTCACTTAGCTGCGCTGATCCACTGATCAATAATGATGCATCAAGCGCTTTGATCAATATACGTCCATCTAAGACACCGGATCGAGAACCATCATTATGTCCCGGTCTTATTTGTGCATGATTGAGATTAGGGTTCATGCGCGTAGCTTCATCGATAAACCAATAGCGAAGAAGTTCGGCGGTTTTCGAAGCATACTTCGGCTCTCCAGTGAAATAATAAGCCAGCCCCAAGGTCTCCGTATTGTTCCCAAAGATACCAATTCTAGGACGATCAGATTCCTTTAGGCTTTGGCTACCAGGATTAGTCTTTCCATCACGACGAACATATGGTAAACCGTCCTGCTTTTCGGGATCTGGCCACCAGTACCGACTGTAACTAGCATAATCGTGATTGTCTCCACTAGGTGCCAACTTCTTCTTGTCTGTTACAGAAAACGGGCCCTCCTGCATAGCTTTATCAGCATCTTTTATAAGTTGCTCGAATGCATATTTTGACTGAGACTCATTAGCTTCTACACTCGATTTTGCATTTGACAGGTAAATCGGATCTATGAGAATAGTGTCCGTATGATGATCTAGAGTATCATTGGAATTACAGGACATCAGAGATAAAAATGCCAATAAAGAAATTGTAATTTGTAGTAATCTATTCATTGTAAATTAATGTAAGTCTAAAATACCATAGAGATAAATATGTACGAAATCCTTATTATTCATTTCCAAAATTGCTGCAATAAATCAGCCTATCTGAGTGCGATTATACGCTATCTTCCTTCCTGAATAATCCTTAAGTGATCAAAATAATTACCCGCCTGTAATCCTATGATTAGCTTTCTTTCCTGCAAAGAATCATTTTCAGTGATTTTAATTTGCATTTCTTTTTTACTATTCCTAGAAACAATAAATTCGGTCTCGATAATATCAAACTGATCTTTAGTCGTATCCAATGATGACAGGTCTAATTCTTCTTCATTAAAGGATATATTTGAAATCCACCACCCTTCTCCATTGGTCGTCACAATGATAGAATCAGCATCTGAGGTAAATAGAACCTCCGACTGAGATAGTTCAATTATATCATCCCATGATCCATCGTTTCGAGAACATGAGATACAGACTGAAATTATCATCAGTGAGATAGCTAAGCTCTTGATTATTTGATTTATTATTATTTTCACTTGCCTCTTATACATGACTATAGCCCATTCCAATCATGCGAAATATGGCTCAAAAGATTCTTATCCAAAGATAGATCTTCCAGCTGATATTTTTGCTGTTTTACAAACAGTAAATCTACTTTGTATTTTTCAGCAAACCTTTGGCTTCGTTTCTGATTCAATATATAAAGCAAGCCTAGCGGCGAGCGAAATGATATACTTGAAAATATTGCATCATTTTTCCGATTACAATCTTAAAAAAGTCAATCTCTTCAGAAGTAAGACTGTCATAGTCTCGTGAATTAAAGGATATTCAGTATATCGGAATATCCCTCTATATAAAAAAGAGACTCAATCATTCTAGACTGAATCTCTTTGCATATCTCAATAATATTTGTGTTTCTACCTATGCAGAGAAGCTTGATCCACATCCACAGCTTTCATCAGCATTAGGATTACTGAAAGTGAATCCTCTATTATTCAATCCTTCTAGCCAGTCGATCTCCATCCCTAAAAGATACATAGAGTGTGACTTCTCCATAAGAACCTTCAGTCCTTTCACCTCGAACTGCTGATCTTTTTCTTTCTGTACATCGAAACCTAAAATGTAAGAAAAACCAGAACATCCCCCGCCTTTCACACCTACCCTCAGACCATATTCTTCAGGTACATTCTGCTCGCGCATGATTCGCTTGAGCTGCACTACTGCACTATCACTAAGTATTATCGGAGTTGTTGTAGTATCTACCATTGTTTCTAATTTATTTCGCAAAAATATTACATACTTATCACAGTATTAAAGATAATACAATCTTTCTTTTAAAATAGTTTAATTCAACCTCTATTATTAGATCAAAATGAAATTTGAATGACACAAAAATAGTTTGGAATAAGAAGTGGCGGTAATTTGGGTGGTAAGTCAATCTCCAAGTGCATTTGGAAGGAAAGTCGGTTATTTCTGTTTATCGCACGCGCGTTTGCTGCGCAAGCCACGCTCTGCTTAGACCGTTTGCTGCGCAAGCCGGTCTATAACCCATTCAAGTTTTGTTTGAGGAAGTCTTGGGGGAATTCTTCGACACCAGAGAATCCTAGCCTTATCTCTCTCCCATCATGTGGGATGTATGCTGTGCCAAATATGTAATCCCAAATCGCTAATGTAAGACCAAAATTAACACCCGTATTCCTATCTTCTGGTAAATCATATGAATGATGCCAGATATGCATCTCAGGACTATTGAATATTTTCTTCATCAAAGGACCTAGAATAAAAGCACCTAGAAGTATAGATACTGCTACTACTCCAATACTCAGCAAAATATTAGAAGTAGGTAATAAACTTACATCTGCTAACCCGAATCCTATAACGATGCCTAATAGCCCGCCCAAGATACCGCCAGTAATCTTACCCCCAACAGATATATTGGAGTGATTGTAATGTCCCCACGCTAATGTAAAGATGTGTATGACAAAAAAATCATATAAGCCAATACCCAAAAGTGCAAGTGGAAGATATTCCAAAGATCGATATATGACATTCTCCATCCAATGATATCGAAGGTGTGCCGCAAAGCCCATCTCCTCTACCGAATGATGTACCTTGTGAAATTCCCAAAGTCGCTCTGATTTGTGTAATAGTCGATGTATCCACCACTGAACAAAGTCCCTTACCAAGAATCCAATAATCAGAATCGACCACATAGGCCAGTTATTCATAGGGTTCATAGCCTGTAAATCGAAACCTCCTGTTATAGCTTTGATTCCATTATTGAAAAGGTTGACCACTACATCTGATGCCGCATTGTATATAATCAGACTGAATATGAAAAAATTGAAAAACATATAGAAACCATCCAACCAAAAATCTTTCCTTAGGACAGGTTGGTTTTTGCGCCATGGAATGACTACCTCCAAAACTAAAAAAAACAATGAAACCAAAATGAGCCAATAGAAATACGATCCCCATGATGGATTCGTGATATCATTCCAAATATAACCTGCGTATCCTTTATATCCGTTTATAAATATGTCTATATAGTTCTGCATAATTTTACTTTCTCTTATTTATAACCATAAATATAAGTAACAGTTTATTGAGCTAAGTAACTTTGGTTACATTTATAGCTAATTTTATAATCTAAAATGATGGAGAATACTTATTGTAAACACTGCCTGAATCTGCCTGATCATAGTGTAGAGAAGATATATCATGATACGCAATATGGATTCCCTATAAATGATGACAATGAATTGTTCGGCAGGCTGATACTAGAGATCAATCAAGCTGGATTGTCTTGGATCACAATTCTCAAAAAGCAGGACAATTTCGTAGAGGCGTATGATAAATTTAACATCCAAAAGATAGCTGGATACACGGAAAATGACAGAGAAAGATTACTCTCCAATGCAGGTATTATAAGAAACAAACTAAAAGTAAATGCAGCCATATACAATGCAAATGTGATTTTGGGATTGCAGGAGGAGTATGGTTCGTTTAAAAACTGGTTAGATCTTAACCATCCACTATCCAGAGAAGAATGGGTCAAGTTGTTCAAAACTAAATTCAAATTTACTGGTGGAGAGATAACTAATGAGTTCTTAATGAGTACAGGTTATTTACCTGGTGCCCACTCAGAAAACTGTCCAGTCTATTCATCTATCGCTGCCATGAATCCAAAATTTCTCGAAAACAAATAAGTCAGTTCTGCAGAACAGAAAATGCCCTAAATATGAAAGAAATAAGATCTATCATAGCAAAATATGAGGTACTGAAAACAGAAGGCACTAGAATGGCTCTTGCTACTGTGGTCAATGTAGAGTACTCCTCCTATCGCAGGTCAGGCGCAAGAATGCTGATTACCGAAGATGGTTCTTGGATCGGTGGGATAAGTGGTGGCTGCCTAGAGGGTGATACTCTCAAAAAAGCAATGTACGCAATCCATAAAAATGAAGCTGTAAAGGTTACTTATGATACTAGAGAAGACGACCCAAGTCAGATCGGTATAGGACTTGGATGCAATGGACTTATCGATGTACTTATCGTCCCTATATCTACAGATAACAATCCGGTAGAAGTATTAAAAGCTATAGTGGACAGGCGTATTCCAAGCATTCTCGTGACTTCTTTGCTGGATGGGAGCAGCAGAGATTACACCTTTGATACTTGCAGCAATCAAAAGATAAAAGATGAAATCATAGAAGTGCATCAAAACAAAAAATCTCGAAAATCAGAAGTGGATGATGGGTACTTTATCGAGTTTATTCCTCCAGAGATTGTATTATTCGTATTTGGTAAAAACTACGACGTCATCCCTCTAGGTGAGATCATCAAGAATATAGGTTGGAAAATGAAAGTCGTCACCAATCCTCTTAAAGCTTCAAAACAGATTTTTGAACTGGCAGATGAAGTAATAAACAATTCCAAATCAGAACTGCCCATAGACGATTACTCCGCTGCATTACTGATGTCACATGACTATAAAACTGATAAAGAGAATCTCATCAAACTACAATCATATCAGCTCAATTACATTGGTCTATTAGGTCCAAAAGCTAGAAAAAATAAAATGCTGGACGAACTCAAGAAAGAAAATAAAGTGATAAACACGAATAACATCTATGGACCAATGGGTCTCGATACAGGTGCTAACTCACCTGAGGAGATTGCAGTCTCTATCATTGCAGAAATAAGAGCTTGTTTCGAAAATCGACAAGGTGGTCGATTAAGAGATCGATCGGGAAGTATCCACGCATTATCGTAAATCACGTATTATCGCAGACAAAAAAGAGGACCAATTTCACAACAGATCCTCTTTTCTTCTAACTTTTATTTACACTACTGTAATTTGATCACTTTGAAGTATTTCTTATAATCTTCATTGAAGCATTTAGCAATGTAAGTTCCTTGTGGTTGATCTTCGATTGATATTTCTACTTTAGAGGCTGCTGTAGATCTTGGCACCACTTTTTGTTGGATGATCTGACCTAAGTTATTGTATATTTCTATCATAATCACAGAACTAGAAGTAAACTGATCACTAATCTCTAAAATGAACTTTCCACTCGTAGGATTTGGGTATAATTTAATATCTTCCGAAGCAATTTCGGTTACATTATCTGTAATATCTGACTCTACTTCTACCGTCTCTAGATAAGAGCAATCAGTACCAATTTCATTTACAACAATCTCATAAATTCCAGCTGGTAAGTTTTCAAATATATTGGACGTATTAAATGTAAACCCACCATCAATACTATACAAAAATGATCCCTCTTCATCTATAGGTGTGATGGTAATTGATCCATCAGACGCGTCTATATTCGATGTTATTACTGTAGTTATATCCATCTCCAGTGAGCACCCAAAATCCGCAGGACAAAAGGACTCACTTGTTTCACTGCCAAAATTTCCATTGTTGGTAAACATGATGGTACCGTCTGAGGTTAAGAGAGAAAAATCGCCTTGACCATACAGACAACAAATTCCATCACCAAATGCATCGTAAACATATAAATCGTAGCATGCTTCGTAATTAACGCAAATATCATATTCATAGACTGTAGTTCCGCTAGATAATGAACCTTGGTCTACTAATATTCCTTCATTATATAGTGCCCACGAAGTCTCCATAGGATAGTCATCCGCATTGATTATAAGCGTAACATCATCAAAATCTGCATCTAAGGAAACATTGAATTCTGAGGAATTATTGCTATCGATCGCGTCTTCTTCCCCATTTACACTCAGTAGATTTAATTGAATAACATTATCAAATTCCATCAAATTTTCAGTGACATTGATATTGATATCTACCTCCGTAAGGTAAGGAATACTAAATCCATAATCGACCACATCGACCACTAATCCATTGACCACTACTTCTATCAATGTATTGGTAAAGGTAGCCGCTCCGTAATTAGTCACTCTAGCAATCACATCGATATTTTCGCCACACCTTACATCTTTGAGTTCAGCACTGATGCCCGCCTCAAGTTCAAACAAATTTTGGATGATAGTCTCTAATGTATCATTCTTACTATACCCGTCCGATGGATGTGCTACTACGACTGCAAGATTATACTCTCGCTTCTCAGAAAGATCTAAAGGCACCGTAAATTGATAATCTGCAGAACCTGAAGGTGTCAATTCATCACTGATAAAAATAGTCTCCATCAATTCTCCCTCTGCCAAAAGTGAAATCTCAAAGTCCTTCATATCTCTTAATCCTTGATTCTCGACTGTGACTGTCACCAATTCTGCATCAGTTAGCGCCGAAGAATTAACTGGTTCCTTGATATCAATTACTCCAATATCAAAATTGGCTTTTATATCCGCCCAGAAAGACACCCAAGGCCTCGCTTGTTTTATGATCAATCGATCATCTACTGTAACTTTATATTCGATATCCATTCCAAAACCTTCAGCACCGACAAGGTTGTACAAAATTTCAAATTCGTCATGTATAATCTTCAGATAGTCTCTCATCAGATCTAGATAACCTTCATCCATCACCAATTCATCTTGTGGGACGAGATTCGAGTACCTGAGTACAAAATAGCCCTCCTCTGGATCCTCATTCAATAATATTTCCTCTGGGATAGAATTCGCATCTGGATTTGTAATTAATGATTCTCCTACTTGAGTATTTAGATAGAATGTATTGTCCGTCAAGTAAATCGGATCAAGACTCACTCCTACACCGTTTGACTTTTCGTCTTCGAAATTGGGGTGACAGAGTACGCCCATCGCAGCGATATAATGATCTACCCGATAGAAGTCTCGTTCGTCAAACGCCCTAAAATTCCACATACTCGCATATACTTGCTTGATAGATTTTGAAATATGTCCTTCTTCTGGGTGTTGAGTCTTGGAAGTATATAATCCCGCTCCACTGAAACCTGGTAGATCTTCATTATTAGTACTAGATCTGCATCTTACGGAAGTCCCCTCAGGAAATGAATCGTGCATCTCTTCGAGCTCGTCAAGCATCCACTGAGGCATATCAGCGTCTTTTATCTCCTTTCTAAAATCCTTGAGCATATCGATTCTAGTTTCCAGATCAGAAATAAATCCTGGATCGGATATCATCGTTTCTACATCTTCATAGAACCCGTTGAATTTCATGAATTCGTCATAGAAATAGAATGGAACCCCAAATCCATTTGGGATAGTACCTTCTGGGAAACCGAATCTTCTCATAGTAGCTACATTTGAGCATTTCGCTCCGAACGCTGTAGACATCTCAAATTCTATATCATCTAATGGTAATATTTTCGTCTTGGATAGGTCTCTATCAGGGATCTGCGCGTCAGTAGGTCTGATATTTTCGTACCATAAGTTGACCTCTTCTAAGGTAGCTTCTCTGATTTCATAACTGTCTTGTCCTACTTTATAGTATATGTATTTTCCTATCAAATCCGCAATCTCCTCATTGAGTAGAGGATCTTTGATATAAGCATTGGGTACATTGTCTTGGATGGCTCGCAGATTCACATGTGACAGCGGAGTTTGGATGACTGACGTTATGATGCCTCCTACCCTTGGCAGCGAATTAGGTAGAGCGTCATATAGTACGATATCTCTTGACGATGGATTTTCATCTAAGTCCATCTCTCTAAAAAATCCATAACCTTCTGCGATATTAAAAGGAAGAAAATCTACATCTTCAAAAAACTCTGATTCCAAAATGACATTTATTCTAGAACCTTCGTAATCATCTTTGAAATTATTTAGATAGTCAGACTCTCCAACGTCTCCGATGAAGTGTTGCATATTATTTTGAAGAAATGGCATGTTTGCCACTAATAATTCGAACGTTCTTTGTGTAAATTCAAAAGAATAAGAGTTACCAAAAGAATAATTGAACGAATAACTTCCGATTACTCCGTTGGGCAATATTACATTAGGATTATATACGATTTCGCCCGAAGATAATGAGGCACCGGATGTATTTACCGTCGCTAAAAAATCTGCATGAATGTAGTGGGTCTTACTATTGATAAAGTAGATTCTAGGTTCGTCTGTTTCTTGATTCAATATGGCGAACTTCACAAATTCTTGATTATTGAGGAATGGAGCCCAAGGAATATTATCATTTATCACGCCTAACTCAGAATACGTCTCTCTACTGTCGATAGA
The DNA here is from genome assembly GCA_938007965.1 of uncultured Saprospiraceae bacterium. Taxonomy (GTDB): domain Bacteria; phylum Bacteroidota; class Bacteroidia; order Chitinophagales; family Saprospiraceae; genus CAJXUU01. The sequence goes on from CALLMH010000057.1 coordinate 16,756, forward strand.
GGTGGCACCATCTATAATCGGAATTGGATCTGCAAAATTGAAAGGTGATTGATCCGGCATGTTGTAGAACTCCGTAATATCATCCACTCCATCTCCATCAGAATCATCAGGATCGGCTATAGAATGAGCTGTCACCTTATAGCTTTGTAGCGGATATGCAGCACACGGCTCAGAAATTATCATATTACCATCTACTCCTATAGTCATAGACGTAATTGATTCTAATACAAAATTTGGTTCGTGTAGTGCAGATAAAAGGTAATATTTATCAGCGCTTCCTTCTATTTCCAGTTCTACTTGTCCCGCAGCATTTACTGAATGACTCAGTATCGGAACGTTCTGAGAAGAGGCAATAATCGAAGAAAATGATAAACAAATGGCGAGTAGTAATCTGAGTTTATTCATAGGTTGTGTTTTTCTGTGTTGTAAAGTTGTAAAAAAAATAATCTTTACCTAATTTATACTACTAAATTTAATACGTTGCCGACCGAAAACGACAATTTAGTACTATACTCATTTCCCTGCTGTGCATAAACATTCTCAAAAAAAAATAAACTATGCTTACTAATTACAAATATCTAATGGCCGCACGAAACTGAGATTACTCGAATAACCCTGAACTGTGCATTATTAAATCTAACACAGATCGAATTGGCTTCAAAATAAACTTTAGCCTGATGCAGTTTCTGATTTCTGACTTTTTCGTATTTAATTCAATACAAATAATTTTATTCCCTACTTTTGTGATACTATGGCAAAAATAGAAAATATAGACCTCGGGGACTTTCCACTTCTACTTGCACCTATGGAAGATGTGAGTGACCCACCATTTAGAGCATTGTGTAAGGAGCAAGGATGTGATATGATGTATACAGAGTTTATATCTGTAGAAGGGCTCATCCGTGACGCGACTAAGAGTCTAGCGAAGTTAGATATATATGATTACGAGCGACCTATTGGAATCCAGATATTTGGTGCAGAATTGGACAGCATGAGGCGGGCTGCCGAAATCGTAGAGGAGGCGAAGCCAGAAGTGCTCGATATCAATTTTGGTTGCCCTGTGAAGAAAGTGGTCTGTAAAATGGCTGGCGCAGGAATCTTACAAGATATCCCTAGGATGGTAGAACTGACCAAGTATATAGTAGACAGTACTGATCTGCCTGTAACCGTAAAAACTCGACTCGGATGGGATGACGAAACCATATTCATCGAAGATGTAGCGGAGAGACTCCAGGATGTAGGGATCAAGGCGCTATCTATCCATGGAAGGACTAGAAAACAAATGTATAAAGGAGAAGCCGATTGGACCAAAATCGGAAATATCAAAAATAATCCTAGAATCCACATCCCTATATTTGGAAATGGAGATATCAATTCTCCACAAAAAGCTGTCGAATATAAAAATAGATATGGTGTAGATGGTATCATGATCGGACGTGCTGCAATCGGCTACCCGTGGATCTTCAGAGAAATAAAACACTATGTAGAGACTGGTGAATTATTGGCTCCACCAACTATCACCGAACGTGTAGATGCCGCTAGACAACATCTCAAACACAGCATCGAGTGGAAAGGAGAAAGACTCGGTATCGTAGAGATGAGACGACACTATACCAATTATTTTAGAGGGTTTAGAAATATTAAACCCTTCAGAGGTAGACTTGTAACCAATTATGACCCTAGTGAAATTTATGGTATCCTAGACGAGATCGAGGATGTATATGCTGGACAAGAGGCAGTGCTGTATCAAGGGTGATAAGTAAGGACTTGAAGTAATACCTATGGGATGGATTGTAGGAAATTATGGCAGACTTTTTTTGACTTTGCCTAGGATGAAATTCTACAAGATTATATTTTGATTACTTTTTGCACCTGTTCTACTCCACTTTGAATACTCTTTAAGAAGTAGATTCCTTGTGTTGTGAAGTTTTCTGAAGAGATATTAATTTCTTGCTGATCGTTATAAATTCCGTTGAAGATCATTGTTCCCACCGCATCATATATTGCTATTTCTATTGCTTCTTTGGCATTCTCATTTCTCACTTTGAGGTCATCGACAAAAGGATTACCAAGGACAGTAAGCTGGGATGCAGGATCAGGTAGATCTACAGTGGATTCTTGTCTTACAAGGTCTATATCAAAAGGCTCGATTCCTATATACACTTCAGCCTCCAGATCCTCTGTAAGATATATACGATCATCACTAGATTCTATTTGTAAAAATGAGATTCCTGCCAAATTAACATTTGAAATATTTAGCCAAGAGACTTTCAATATACCGTCATGAATGATATAGTCATTTTCGGATAATATGGAAGAAGTGACATCAGCATCATCCCCAATAAACATACTGAATTGTAACCCATCTACTAATTCTTCGACATCAAAAGAGAGTGATATTAATGAAGAATTCTCCTCTTTTCGTGATGATAAGGACGCTTTTACGTGCTCATAAGATCTTGCTTCAGCTGTATGCTTATCATTATCTAATCCAGGATTGTAAGAGCCATTTACATCCCCCATCTTGATAGCTATGAAGTTGGCTACATCGGTAGTGTCTAATAAATGCTCAATCACTATAGAGTCTGGATAGTAAAATGGATCTTCTGGATCATCAAAGACAAATGATGAATCTACAAATCTCCAGTTAGGTATATCTTTTGGCCATTCTGTTATTATTCCGAGGACCATTTTTCTCATAGTTAGTAGGTCACTACTATTAATTCTATCATTTTGATTTACATCAGAAGCAATGACATCATATGGATTATCAAATTCTGCCAAGCCCAGGATATGTCTCTGGATCATCACAAGATCTAATGTGGATACCCCATCAAAAGCTGCACTGTTATAATGAGGACGCAATACATACTTGAGTAATTCTGGTGTCTCACCATATACAAATGTACCATCCTCAGCTGTCATTTCGAATCCAGAGAAAGTATCTATTGACGCTATGATATCTACCTCAGCATCAGAAATATTCTTATTATTCTGAGTGGCAACTTTACCAAGAATCTCTCCTTTGATCGTTCCATTCGTACACCAATCAGAGTTATCTTGTACTATAAAGGTAACATTACATCTCTCTTGATTCCCCCACTCGTCTGTGACATACATATTATAAGAGAATGATTGTGCTACTCCATTCTGGATGCTGTCACAGGTAATGATTCGTTGACCATCGTTGACATCTGTAGAAAATGAGAAAACCAAATCTTCCTGCGCAGTACAATTATCAGTACTACCATAATCAAAATCAGAAGCCCATATATCAATACTTCCCCCCTCGGGCATGATCGTAGTCGTAATAGAAGACAAACAGTAAGGCGATGGATTTTTACAATCTCTTACATCAATCATGTAATCACATAGAGATTGATTACCACAACCGTCTTCTACTGTCCAAAATACTCTGTGTGCACCTAAGTCTAACTCTCTGTCAAAGGATATTCCCTCTCCCGTCTCGTCGATAGAACCATCATCATCAAGATCAAGCTTCCACAAGTAAAGTAGATCTAATGAATCCGTACAGTCATCATTGGCAAAAGCTGTAATCGTGATGAGACCTGATTGACAATCGTCATCATAGGTACACTCTTGCTGATCTTCACAAGTCAATATTTCGGGAGCTGTAGTGTTCAATAATTTTATCTCTTGTAAATACGTCCATAATCCCGCTCCTGTAGATGATTCGAATTGGCACCAATCTATCACTGTCCACTCTCTTAGTATCTTGATACATGCACCATCAGAAATAAAGAAAACTTGGTCTTCATAGGTAGACTCTACTAGTGCACATTTTGCAGAAGATAATACAGGCTCTCCAGTCATATCCGGATTGGCTTGTATCGAATCGCACCCTACCATCACTGAATTCGTAGGCCATGAAATATCCCCTTCTAAGAAAGGAGAATCATTGACTATGGTGATGGTCTGACTGCAGATATTAGTTTGTCCATAAAGGTCTGTTACTGTGAATGTCCTCGTAATTGTTCCAGCGCCACAGTCGATATCATTCACAGATGATTCGTCTACGGTAGCTTCACAATTATCATTGAAGTATCCAAACTGACCGTGATCTACACCATCTATAATGATGGCTTGCTCAGGACTAGTCCCTTCTAGTACTTCTCCAAATATCGACAATTCATCAAGATTGAAACTGTAATCACATGATATGGTAAGATCAGAAGGACAGACTAACACTGGTGGTAGATTATCCTCCACAAGTACCGAAACCATGCAGGTATTAGAATTTCCAGCTACATCGGTGACACGGAATGCAACCATTACTGTATCACCTATCTCTTCGCAGCAAAATCTGACCTTAGTATCGAAACTTAACCCCCAACTACAATCGTCGGTCATCTTGGCGATCTCCATTGAGATATCTCCACAATTATCAAAACTCTCATCGTCTACAGAAGTCGCAAATAATTCCGCTACTCCATTACTCCCAACTGATATTTTTGTAAATCCATCGCAAACAGCAAAGGGTGCCGATGTATCTTCTACAGAAATAGAAACTATACATTCCGTGTCGTTTCCACATTCATCCGTAGCGATATATACCAATTGGTATTCGCCTATCGGTAAGTCTTCTACAGTATTCTCATCTAAATATAAACTGGATATATCTAGACCTTCTGTCGTCAAAATTTTATAGCCTCCAGTGAATGACGAACAATCAGAGATGACATCAGGAAATACAAGCTGAGTAGGGACACTACCACAAGTATACGCTTTCGAATTGAGGGTAATGTCCTCCCCACAATCAAATACAGGACCTTCTTGATCTAGCACTTTGATAATCTGATTATAACTTATGTTATTATTGCCACTCATACACCAATCAAAAATCTCCCATTTACGAACGATTTTGAAACCTGCACCACATTCTTCGAAATATACATCAGAGTAGGTTCCTTCTATATTAGAACAGGCTGCAAACGATGGCTCACCTGTCGTCTCTGGTGATGGATATCCATTGGACAATGCGATCCAATCCCCATCACAACTTAGAGGTGGATTGGCTATCCCATCGAAGTGAGGAGGCAATACTACATCGTCCAATGACAATGGATTTACCATGATGACTTGCTCGCATAGAGAGCTATTATTCGCTTCGTCTGTCGCAGTCCATGTTCGCGTTACCTGTTTTGCAAAACCTGTGGCTTGGCATGATAGTTCTTGCTCTATATCAACATAATAAAGCGTTACTACACTACAATCATCAAAATCTGTAACAGAGTATGTGTTATCACTTATGAGTGTGGCTGTTGCATAAAATGGGATAGGAAATCCGATTGATTCTGGACTTACTCCTGATTCGCAATCAGCTTCTGTATCCACACAATTTAAAAACGGTGCTATGTTATCACTTACATTCATAGTACCCTCGCAAAAACTATTCGTACAATCGTGACTGACTGTAAAAGAAATCTCTGTATCAATATGATCTACTGTGAGTAAATTATCAGCGATGACTTCTCCGTCTTCATCTAATAATTCGATTTGATATTTGTCGTATGGTTCCGAAGCATTGGCTAGCAACATATTGACATCTACTGGTTGTTCACAACCATCAGAGAGCGATACGTTGATACTATTATTACAGACCAATGCAGGAGCATTCATAAAAGTAATCGTCACTTCATCCGAAACTTCTACCATCGGACCAAAACCATCTGGATCATCACTGACTAATATAAGCACGAATGATCCATCTGCCTGATCTTGTAATCCTGGCTGATACTGAGTAGTGGTAGAAAAGATTCCATTATTCTCAGTACCCGGTATGAATACACCATCTCCATATGAAAACCACAAGCCATCACTCACATCCCCAGAAATGCTGGCCCCTAAGGCTGACAACTGTACTGCCTCGCCATAACATATAGTCATAGGGTCTCCTGCATCTACATCTATCGCCATACTAGGATTGCCCGCATACATTTGTATACTGGCAACTAAGAAAGATAATATGATAATAACTTGTTTCAATGTATTACTATAATTTATAATTCGTTTAATGATCTATATCAGATGAAAACATATTATAAATAATTGTAATACAACTATTGTGCCATTGGTTAATTCTAGGAAGACTATTTACTTATTGGTTTTCCAATGCGAAATAAATAAGGCATTACATTCTTAAAAAAATATATCTAAATTGGATTAGGGTGACATACGCTCGTGATATTACATGTAGTATGACGATCATAAATGTACTAACCAGTATGAGACTTTATCAACTCTTAAAATGAGATAGAATTAAAATATAAATTTCGTTTTTAGGTCTAACGAATGTCTATTTAGGATATCTCTCCCCTCTTTCCTAAAGTATAAATTAAAACCATATGAAAGAGAATACCGACCGTATCCAACACCGATCTGCGGCCTGTAAAACCAATAAGAATTGTCAAAAGCTCTCACCCAACCAAACTGTAAGATATCTATGTAGATTGGTGCCTCTATTCTAATGAGAGAAAATTTTGACTCGTTTATCGTTGATGATAGATTTCTTGTATAGGAGAAAACAAATGCAGAACCACTGAAGCCAACTTTTTCATGGGAAACTGTATTACCATATCCATCTTTCAGATTATAAGGAACTTGTAACCCAGAAAATAATGAAACTTCCGCTCCTAACCAATATCCGCCACTGTATCTTCCCGTAAGTAAAAATGCGAAACCTGACTTATCTTCTCGATAGCCGCTTTTATTGAGTAGATATTGATCTTCTGATTTCGTGGGGTATCCATTCTTCACATATGATAGAGTTTCAAATCTACGCATACGATACTCTATTTTAAGATTTTCGTCTTCTACAAGGTCTATAGCATCTGTAAATAATTGATAAGAAGAATCAATAACCGATTGGTTGGCATTACGTCTTTCGCTCCTTTTTTCACCTTGACTTCTTATGATAACGAACCCCTTGAATGTCATCAGATTGATCCGATCGCTTAGTTGCAATTGGCTATCATCCATTTCTAGATAGTAATCCAGCGTGTCGGTACTGTTATTGTCTACAGCTTCTTTGAAAATATCACATAGAGCGACATCAGTAACCTGACTAAAAGAGTAGCTGGTAAGAAACAACAAAATTGAACTGAATATGAGTCTCATAATTGGTTTTTAAAAATTAGATAAGCCTTATATTATTAAATACGTTTGATCTCAAAAATACAATTTCTGATCAAACAGACTGATCGATCCTCACTCATGGTTTGAGCATCTATCAAAGAATGAGCAAGATTCATACTACAGGTTCCACTTTGCACCCAACTAGCCCCTCCATCAGTCGTATAGGCTATTTCATCACACGTATAAAATCCGTCTCCGCTACTTACATCCGTTTGCATTATTATAATGGCATTATCCTCTGACGTGAAAGATATCATCTCCGCTACTCCATCATAATAATCGGTAAACGAGGCTCCTCCATCTCTGGTGATGACCATCTTATCATAACTGGTTACTAAAAATAGGTTATCATCAATCGAATGAATACCATTAATAGTACCAATATCTGGAGATATCTCTTCTATAAACGTTCCGTCTAGATCAATTACAACAAGCTTGTCGTTTTCTCCAAGTGCGAATATGCGATCTCCAATTATTTGAAAACTGAAATCCGTTCTCCAAAATTTGAAGTTGGGATGGTCAGATAATAGAAACCATGTTTCTCCATCATTCTCAGAGACATATAATTCATCATCAGAATTAGAAGCGTACAATCTATCACCACTATAATTATAATGCTGCAGACCTTTTTTCGTGCCTTTGTAATTCCATGTTTTGCCTCCATCTATTGTTTTAAACAATACAGTGGTGGTTGTAAACAAAGAGGCTATTTTATCATCTTTGAAGATTATACTTTTCATATTCAAATTACTAGGTAGAGAAACACCAATATCGCCTGCAGCTGGAAGATCTGTACTCTCCCACCTTACGCCACCGTTACTTGTATTGAGCAGTACAGTTTTCCCTTTTTGCTTATCAAACGCTATCTGATAGCCATTAAAATCATCTATAAAATGAAAACTTCGGGAGTTATAATCTGCCACTTCAAGACCGCCAAGAAGATTAACCAGGAATCCCTCAGGACTAAAAAGTCCGCTTAGTCCACAATTCTCGAGTGAGACATTAGTCGTAATTACTTCTTCGTCAACCTGACAACTATAGATCAGCATAATCATCAATAAACCAAATACTCTATTCATATATATCTATTTAATAAGCAAGTAAAATAAATACAACTAATAACAATAACGCTACAGCTTGGTACCTATAGTTCTGATACCAAGCCAGATCTTTGAGTGATGCAGTCTCATGTATATACTCTTCTCTCGTCCAAACCACCTGAGCCAATTCTGCTTCTGTTTTTACAGATCCAAAGAAACTCGTAATATAAAGTACTACACAACATATCAAAAACTGTATAAATGCAACGTATAAGAAATTAGGTAGTCCTACATCCATTTTAAAATATTCAAAACTAATCAATGCGATAGTCATTACAGATCCAATAATAATAGAGAAGACAGCACCTGTATTATTTGCCTTTCTAGTAAATAATCCCATTACAAATAAGGCAACAATCGGCGGGCAGAACCAAGCTAGTGTATTCTGTAGATAATCCCACAACTTCTCAAAGTTGCCTATCTGTGGTGCCCATACGATAGCTATTATCATCACTACTAGTGTAATAATACGACCATACATCATCAGTGCGGCAGAAGATGCATCCGGCTTAAACTTCTTAATAAAGTCCATAGTGATCAGCGTAGAAACTGAGTTCAATCCTGAATCTAGACTAGACATCATCGCCGCTATCAATCCTGCCAACACAATCCCCAAAAGACCTGTAGGTAACAAATCAAATAACATCGTAGGATAGATCATATCCATATCTGTAGCTTCTGGATATAGGACTCTTGCAAATGCTCCAGGGAAAACCATAATAAACAAAATAGAAAGCTTCAAAAATCCTGCAAAGATCGCTCCCCACTGTCCCTGTCTGATGTTCTTAGCGGCTAGTGTACGCTGGGTGATGTACTGATTCGTTCCCCAAAAATAGAAACCAATTAATAACACTCCTGTGAAGACCGATGGCCATGGCATGGTCTCATCATCAATGGGTTTCATCACTTTGAAATGATCCATATCAGTAATAGCGTATACAGAATTCCATCCATCATCCAAGGCATTATATGCATAGATCGTAATCATCAATGATCCCAATATGAGTATTACCGCTTGGACTGCATCTGTATACATCACAGCACTTAAGCCTCCAGTAATCGTATACACTCCAGCTATGATCGCTAGACCTATGATGATCTGCCATAGTGCTAACTCAGGAAATATCAAATTGATCACCAATCCTCCTGCGTACAGTGTCGCGGCTATATCTACCAATATATTAAGAATGATAGCGATACTCGATGCGTAAGCCCTCACCAAATAAGAATATCGTCTTTCTAAGTACTCGGGTATGGTGAATATCTTGTTCTTTAAATAAAATGGAAGAAAGAAAACAGCAAACAGAATCAGAATCACTACAGCCATCCATTCGTAACTGTATACCGAGAATCCATCTTTGTATCCTGCCCCAGCCAGACCTACTAAGCTATTACTCGACATATTGGAGGCAAACAGAGAGAATCCTATGATAGGCCACGTAAGATTTCTCCCCGCAAGGAAGTAGTCCTCTGCATTTTTATGCTTGTTTCCAAAATAGAAGCCTAATGCTACAACAGCCAATAGATAAAATATAATAATCCCTAGATCAAGGGAGGAGAGGTTGAATTCCATAATTTGATTCTTTGGTCCAAATTAAGAATTTTCCACAGACATCTTAGTTGTTTTATCACTTTTTATCATAAGCGTACATATACAAGCTATGACCAGTAGAACACCAGCAAATGTGATCGCATTTCTTGGATCATTTCCTAGAAAATTTTTGAGCACGAATCCAAATGTCAAAGTCTGAAAAATCATCGGTATCACTATCATCATATTGATAATCCCCATATATACGCCGTATCTTTCTTTTGGTATATCACTTACCACCATAAGGTATGGTATCCCCATCATACTCGCCCACCCTATACCGAATCCTGTAATAGCGAAGAATAGTAGATACTTATTCGCAATGTATGGAAAGGCTAAAAAACCTACCGCAGCTAATATCAAACAAAATGCGTGTACGTACTTAGGTTGATATTTCTTAGCAAATCCGACCAATGCAAATGCAACTAAGAAGGTGACAATATTGTACCATCCATTGACTAGGCCTGACCAACTTACCGCTTCTCCATATGCGAGTTTATTACTTTCTGGTGTGGCATCCCATACTGACAGGGCTATACTTTTGGAGGAATTTTGCCAGTAACAAAACAGGGCATACCATTGAAACAAATACACCAATGCTAGCTGCCACATGACCTTTGGCATATCTTTTATTGCAGAAAATATTTCTATAATGGGGCCGAATGTATTGCCTTTTTCACTTTTCAGCTTTGCTAATTCTTCTGGTGCGGGGGGAATCTCATTCGTATGACTGATACTCCATAATATAGAGGCTATAGAACAAAACGCTCCTAGAAAAAATGATGCGTACACCCACGTTGGCAATGATCCAGTAGAATGATCTTCGACTCCAGTAATATATACAATGATAAGCGGAAAAATAAACAGAGATACATTAGATAATGTCTGCCCCAAACCTGTAAAAAAGCTCTGCATCTGAAAACCCATAGGCTGCTGCTCTGTATCTAACTGATCGGCTATAAGTGCTCGATATGGCTCCATTGCTGTATTATTCCCAGCGTCTAATATCCATAGTAATCCTGCCGCCATCCAAAGCGAACTACTAAATGGGAATGCCAAAAGCGTCAAACTGCAAAGAATGGCACCCACAAGAAAATATGGCTTCCTTCTTCCGAACTTCGGGCTCCAAGTCTTATCACTCATCGCACCGATTATAGGCTGTACCAATAGTCCAGTGACGGGTCCAGCTAAGTGCAAAATAGGAATCTGATCAGGACTAGCACCTAAGAAATCATAAATTGGAGTCACAGCACTTTGCTGAAGTCCAAAGCTATACTGTATACCGAAAAAACCTACGTTCATATTTAATATCTGCCAAAAACTCAACTTAGGTTTGTTACTCATAATCTATTTTTTGCTTTTTCAAATATCAATACAATCTTCGCTTCAAATATACAATCTAGCTCGCTTACTTAGTCTTTTCTAAGTTTCAATATTCTAGCCTCCCATGGCTGTAATATATTGACCTTCCCATATTCTTGGTTACTTACAACAAATATATAATCTGACATATCAAAGTCGACCATCTCTTCTTCATCACTATGATTTAGCATGACTATAAATGTATCATTTTCATCCGACCTTTTGTAGAAAAACAGATTCTTTGATTCTTGTGGTATTATTTCAAAACTGCCATAGATGAATGTTTTATTTCTTTTTCTAAATTCCAACATCATTTTGTAGAATTCTAATATACTGCCTCTACCTTCCGCAATAGCGGCTTCGGCGTTGATCTCTGTGTAGTTAGGGTTTACTTTTATCCATGGCTCTCCATCGGTAAATCCTGCATGTTTCTCAGCATTCCATTGCATCGGAGTACGCACATTGTCTCTACCATTTTCATGCACTAGCTTTAGAAATTCTTCGGTAGACACTCCTTTCTTCTTGAATTCTTCGTGAAAATTATGCGTTTCTACATCTTTATAATCATCGATCGAATCAAAGTGTACATTGGTCATTCCAAGTTCAGAACCTTGATAAATACACGGAGTTCCTCTCAGCGTAAGTACCATCGTAGCTAATAATTTGGCACTTTTTTTTCTGTAATCCTCATCATTTCCAAATCTTGATACCAGTCTCGGAAAATCGTGATTGTCTAGAAAAATACTGATCCATCCAGAATCACCCATAGCTTCATCCCAATCACTGAAAATCCGTTTCACATCAGACCAATCGTAAGGAACAGGATCAAACTTCCCGAATTCCCCATGGCCAAGAAACATATGGTCTAAGTGAAAAATCATATTCAACTCTCCCCTATCATGCCCTACATATTTGAGTCCCACTTCTGTATTAATCCCAGGTCCTTCTCCCACCGTCATGATGTCATAGTTCTTAAGCACTCTTTCGTACATCTCATTAATATAGGTGTGCACTTTGGGTCCATTAGAGTAGACGTGCTCTATGATCTCATTCAACATATCATATTGGGCATCAGCAAATTCTAATCGCTTAGATATCAATGGTATTACATCCATTCTAAATCCATTAATTCCTTTATCTAACCAGAATTTCAGGATGTCACATATCGAATCTCTGACCGCTGGATTCTCCCAATTAAGATCAGGTTGTTTCTCTGTAAAAAGATGAAGATAATAATCATCTGTCGCTTCATTATACTTCCAGGCACTGCCCCCGAAAAATGAAGGCCAGTTATTAGGCTCTTTGCCATCTTTTCCGTCTTTCCAGATATAATAATCCCTGTACTTACTGTCTTTTGATCTTTTAGCATCTTGGAACCATTCGTGTTCGTCTGAGGTATGATTCACTACGAGATCCATGATCAACTTCATCCCACGACTGTGCAGTCCAGCAAGAAGCTCATCGAAGTCTGCCATCGTTCCAAACTCAGGATGGATATCATAATAATCACTAATATCATATCCATTATCATCATTAGGTGACTTATATATCGGTGAGAGCCAGATGATATCTACCCCCAAATTTTTTAAATAGTCCAGTTTTGAAATGATCCCTTGTAGGTCACCGATTCCATCTCCATTACTATCTTTGAAGCTTCGTGGATATATCTGATATATGACTTCTTCTTTCCACCACGTCTTTAATTGCTGCATTATTTTCAAAATTGTTGTTTGAACTCCATAATCCATAATGAGACTATGTCACTAGTATCTCAGTATATTTATTAAAGTATGTTTTTTGTAATCCTGTTCGAAAGATTATTGTGTGTTCTCTGAGATGTATGTTTTCATTGCTAGATAGACACCATTGCTCCATCCGAATCCGTCTTGTACTGGATATTCTCCTCCTCCAGCTTCTAAGCTTAGATCTTGTACATTATATTTCTCCACGAATTTTCCAGTATTCTGATATACTTTTTCGTTGATAGCGACCCATCTCTTTGCTATTTTTACAGCTAAGGCTTTATAACCGTAATTGTCTAGACCTTTTACAGTCATCCATTGGAGTGGTGCCCATCCGTTTGGTGCATCCCATTGTTGCCCAGTATTAATTAATGTTGTTACTACACCACCAGGTTTTAAAAAATAATTTTCGACTGTAGCTGATATGCTACTAGCTTGTTTTTTATCTGCCATTTGAAAAAACAAAGGATACACCATGGCCAATGATTTAATTCCCGTTTGATTTTTCTTCTTCCAATTGTAATCTTCGAAAGTACCATCATCAGCAATCATATATTTATTGAGAAAATCCATCCTTGACTGCATACTCGTCATTAGTTCACCTTTTAACTCCCCATCAATATCTAGGTGATTCACTATTACTCGCTCAAGTCCATATAATAGTGCATTCAAATCTACAGGTATGATGTCAGTCGTCTCTATGGTATTGATAGTCTTACCATCCGCGAACCAACGAGAAGTATAATCCCATCCTGACTCCGCCCCTGACCTCAGATCACTGTACATTTTTTCTCCGCCTTTTGTATCTTGCACTTGCAGAAAATCTTCTCGATACGATTCTTGTCTTGGGGTAATCCCCTTATCGAAATATCTATTGACAAGGCCGACATCTGATTTCACAACGTGTTGATTAGCATCATCTACTTCACCATCGGTATCCATCCAAAATCTCCACTCACTTATCAATGCATCCTTATATTTATCATAGACGTAATCGCCCTTCTCGTCGGCATATAACTTGACCATCTGAGAGAAAAATGGCGGTTGGGATCTAGTCTTGTAGTACTTCCGATTTCCATTTGGAATATGTCCTACCGTCTTTATGAGATAGGCGAAATTATCCAACATGTTTTCTATCAGTTGAAATTCACCGCTCTCAACCAAACCTAACATCGTAAAGTAACTATCCCAATAATAGACTTCTCTGAATCTACCTCCTGGAACTATATATGGATGTGGCAGAGCTATGAGTGTACTTCCCTCTTGTGTCTCATCGGACTCCCTCTTGAGCACAGGCCATAGTGCTTCTACGTGTTCCTTAGCGGAGCGGCTGGCATCTGATTCGAAATCCGAGGAGATAGATTCAGGTGTCTCAAAATGATCTTCAACAAAAGCGGATAGATCAAAGTCGTCCTTATCTTTTGCCGATAAATATGCTTTATTAATTATCTGGGAATCATATTTCGCTGTACAGTCTACAAATGTCTTACTGTCTTCGAACACTCCTCCCATCTGTACAGCCACAAATAATTTTGGATACAATTCGTCCGGAGTAGATAAGTCGGCTGATTTGCTTTCTTTAGATAAGTCTGGAGATTGTAGCTTCCCTGCCGCGTTATCATCTGACATTTTACAACTAGAACTAAAAAAGATAAGAGAAACAAATAGTGATAAATGTACAGCGATTTTGAAAATTTTCATTTTATACCGTTGGGTGAATAAACATACTAATGATAGATCCTAAAATAAGCACCCATAGATATAAATGCTCAAATTCTGCATCGAATATACAAATCAAAATAAGATATGGCATAATGTGCCCACTATTAAATTTATGTTGTAAGTAATCAAGAATCAGTATCTTCTTTTATTACTAGCATTATGCATTGGGGCTGCGTACTGAAGGTTTGAAGAATATCAGTCTTCGTAAAACTAAACTGACTAAAGCCAATTTTACTTGTTACAGCAACTTTAAAAATTCCAGAATTCAGGAAGTGCTCTTACATATGATCATCCCTAATTGTGTGATGCTGTAAAAACCCAAGAGAAATATGGAAATTATGGTAAGATATGGTAAAATATGGAATCGAGAAAGCTGTCGAACATAAAAAATGCGCTACCTAAACTTAATTAGATAGCGCATTGATATTTTGATTGTTGGTCTGTTTACTTAGGCATTACTACTGTATCTATGGCGTGGATTACACCGTTGGATGCAGCGACATCTGTCATGATGATTGTAGATACATTACCAGCTTCATCCGTAAGGATTACATTTTTACCTTTTAGAGATGCTACTAATTTACCACCTTGTATTGTAGGAATTGTAAAGCTTCCTTCATTTTTCTTTATTGCAGCTAATACATCCGCGGCCATAAACTTGCCACTTACCACGTGATATGTTAATACTGATGAAAGTGTAGCTTTGTTTTCTGGCTTCAATAGTGTTTCCACAGTACCCTCAGCTAGCTTACCGAAAGCATCATTTGTTGGTGCGAATACTGTAAACGGTCCCTCACTGTTCAAAGTTTCTACTAAGTCAGCCGCTTTTACCGCCGTTACTAGTGTTGTGAAGTTATCATTTCCTGCAGCTACGCCTACAATTGTCTGTGGTTCAGTCTCTACTGGTTGAGTACTAGCAAATGAAGATGTAAATGCAAAAGCTACTACTAGTAAAGTCGATAATATGTTTTTCATAATTAAGTATTATTTGGTTATTTAATACTTAAGTAACATTACCTATGAATATTTTGTTTAATATTTATTGAAAATAATTAAACAAAATGGAGAGTGTATAAGTCTTTTTATTTCACTGATGTTAAAATATGCATACGTGTTTCTTATTACTAGTCTAAGATCAAACCAATAAGAACTTAATGATATGTCTGTGATTTATTAAAAAGTGATCGGTCTAAATTCTTGCTAATTTCGCTTAGGAGAATCTAATATCAAATGTGTACCTGAATTTACTAATATTAATTTTCTGCCATCGTCCAATTCAATAATCTTACGTGAATTTAAGTTATCGGGTAAGCCAAGTTCTTCAATTCCATCAAACCCTGATTTGGCATCAATGAATGCACCGAGTGTAGCTCCTGACATTCCTGCATTAGCACCCAACTCTGTCAAAAAATCTAAGTGATTACTTATATAAGTGACCTCGCCATTGGCAGATACTGTAAAATCCTGTATCGTATTGAATTGGGCCTCTCTAGGCAATGGTATCGATTCGAAACCGGTATCTGTACCAAGGAATACCATTGATCTTTGCTCTCTTATGGTTTTATGTTCGATAATTACACCTTCTTCGCCTCCTGTTAGATCAGATATGTCATCCACTTCTGCAAAGTCAGAAAATTTCTGATATTTTTTCTTCAGTAAAGGAGCTTGCGATAATAATCTTTCTAATCCTACAAATGTTTTTCTACCATCAAAATATGGCGTGAATATAATCGGTTCTGGTTGCCCATTTTTATCCAAATCAACTACATACATATCAACAGTGCCTGTAGAATCAGATCTCCACTTGAAGTTAGTCCCAACATTTCCCGCTAATATATCAAGTCGTCCATCATTATTCACATCCGCTACTTCGATACTATTCCATAGCCCCGTAGAGTTATTGAGTACATGATCATCTTTCAAACTTAGGGTTCCGTCTCCTTTATTTTCTAAGATATTTATACCCATCCAATCTCCGCACGTAATCAGGTCAAAATCTCCATCTCCATCGATATCTTTCCAATCGCTATCGGTCACCATACCTATTCTCGTTTTATTCGCTATGTCGACTCCTCCTCCTTGTTTATTTCTCAATACAAAACTATAAGGCGATAATCCATAAGATCTAGGAATCGATCTTGCACCTACGAAAATATCTACAAAGCCATCTCCATCAAAATCAGCGGTTGATACTGTACTGCCATTGGTATGAGGCAACGACAAAGGCACCCGAAACAGTTTTCCTTTATCATTGAGGTATAATCTATCTTCGAGTAACTTATCCAATTCATTTACATCACTTCCGCCACTGACGACGTACAAGTCTAAATCACCATCATTATCAAAATCAAAGAATTCAGCATCTACATCTTCATATTTCGAATCATTCTGAAAATCTGCAACTAGCTGCTTTTTGAATCCACCATTTTTCGTTCCGTAGTATAATCGAGACTCTAGGAGTCTACCATTCCCCACAAACAAATCTGAAATACCATCCCCATTGATATCAGCGTAAGCGACAGCTGGCCCTTCTTTAGATAGTGCCTCTGGAATCAATTTCTCGTAGTCAAAGTCAGCAAATTGATTTTCTATTTGATTGTAGATGAAGTCTTCAGTCTTCGCCACTTTATCATATTCTGGATAGTTATATTTTTTTAGACCATCCTTTTTAGTCACTAGTAATTCTTCATTGATAGGTGGCTGGTCAATCACTTGATATCTACCATCTGGCCATATCACATATACTGACTCGATAGCCGATATATCTCCTAATCCGATATGGATACTATGTGTACTCGAAGATTGATACCCTCTGGTAGTCACGTATTGATTTGTAAACATCGCACCACCAGCGTATACTATTACCTTGGCCCCTTTGTGTGTCTGGGCATCATCACCAGTACTTAGTTTTACAGACAGGTAGTTTCCATTATTTTCACTTTTATTCTCTATTAATGAAGCTGGCGCGTTGATATTATTCACAATGAGATCAAGATCACCGTCCTGATCAAAATCGGCATATGCGGCACCATTAGAGAATGTTGGCTGACCTATGAGAGAGGAATTTAGGTCAGAGAAATCTCCATTCTCATCTTGACTGAACAATATATTCGGTAATTTTTCCGATGGCATCTTTGATAGCATACCTTCTAGTTCCCCAGGTTCATTGGTTCGGTCGCCTAGCTGGTTGATATAGTTGATATAATCTAGATCATTAGGCCTGCGAAATATCCCGTTCGTAATATAGATATCATTCTTACCATTATTGTCGAAATCTTGAAGTAGAACGGACCATGACCAGTCCGTAGCATACGTCTTGGTACTCAATGCTATATCCATAAATCCCCCACGCTTATTTTGTCTTTGGAAGTGATTTCTAGCATACTGCGCATCAAAACCAAGATCCTTTCGAACATTAAAAATTTGATCTGTGTCTTCTCCGCCAGACTTCATTGCCACAGATTTCTTGTACGGAAGCATATCGGTAGTAAATATATCAGCCCGTCCGTCATTGTTCATATCTTTTATATCTACTCCCATGGTAAACTTCGAACTATGCTGAATCAAATCGTCTTGAGATTCTGTGAAGGTGCCATTTTTGTTATTGATATAGATGTAATCATTTTCATGAAAATCATTACCTACATAGATATCGTCCCATCCATCATTATTAATATCCGCTACAGATAGAGCTAGACCGTAGCCAAGTGCACTGCTATATATACCCGCTTTCTTAGTTACATCTACGAATTTTTTCTCTTCAGTATTCAATCTATTTTCAAAAAGGCGGTCACCAGACTCTAGGTCTTGTACTTCTCGTAGGTCAGATCTACCGTAACTCCGCACTGAGTGTATAGAGTGATTGAGCAAATACATGTCTAGGTCCCCATCGTGATCATAATCAAAGAAACCCGCATGTGTCGAGTACCCACTAAAATCCAGTCCGTATGATTGAGATGATTCTGTAAATGTTAGGTCTCCGTTATTGATATAGAGCATATTATGAGTACCTGGTGCAGAAGTTTTACTTACTTTACATACATAGATGTCATTATATCCATCACCATTTACATCATCGATAGATACTCCCGTAGACCAAGATGTAGATTGATCTATCTTAGCACTTTCGGTAATATTTTCGAAAGATAATCCACCATTATTTATGTATACTTCATCGGATTCTTGATTTGCTGATAAGTATATATCCTCTAGTCCATCATTATTCAAGTCTCCGACTGCGACTCCACCTCCGTTATAGTAATAGAGATATTCTATAATATTTAGGTGCTCTGTTGGATGTAGATTATTTGCAAAAGTAATTCCTGATACTTCGGGAGTCAATGCATTGAGATTTGATATCACAGGTGATGCTGATATATTTTCGTCAACCTTTTTATCTACGCTACATCCAGCTACTAATAATGCCAAAATAGCTATCGCCACTAATCTCATATCTATTAAAATCTAAATGTTTGGATCGAATTCTTGCTTCGCACGACCATCAATTGGTTACCCTCAATTATAAAATCTCTAATCTCACCCACTGCATTTAATCCAGCCCCATCCTTGAATGTTACAAATTTATTTTCACCTTGATTTTCTAAGTACACCCCAAAACTAGCATCATAGATTCCCATTTCTGGCACTACACTATATTGATTCCCACCAAAAAGAATATCCATATCTCCATCACTATCAAAGTCATATACTTCGGAAGTATACATACATGAAAACTGCACTTCGATGGGTAGCTCTACTGATGAAAACGAATAACTGCCTTCATTCAACAAGACGACAGATTTCAATTGATTTACTTCCCAAACCTTTGATCTATCCAATCCTTCTTTGGTAAATATGGCCACCATATCTTCATTTTTGAACGATTCAAAATCAGGATATTTCTTTTTCAATCCTTTCATCTGATCAATCAAGTTGTGCCTCAGTGCATAAGGGTAGTCCTTCCCGTCCTTCGCTTGGAAAGTCATTATCCCCTCTGGATAGGAGTTATTATCATAGTCCGATACAAACAGTTTCATGGGTCTTTCTTCACTGGCATTGAATCTATTATTCTCTCCAAAATTTGAAGCGATGATATCCAAGTCTCCGTCTCCGTCTACATCGGCTAGATTGATCTCATTCCAGCATCCTTTCAGAGGTACATCGGCTTTTATCTTCTTCGGAATCAGCTTCCCTCCATCATTTGTAAACAGGTGAATATCCATAAATTCACCGACAATAAATAGGTCCTCGTCACCATCCTTATCAATATCGCCAAAGATTACATCAGTGATCATACCTATATCAGACAATTCTGGACAGATCTCATTAGTAGCGTCCTCAAACTTACCCTTACCATCATTAATCAATACAAATCCTGAGGCGGGCATTCCGTACTTTCCGACTTTGATCCGCTCGCCTATTACGATATCATTATCATCGTCGCCGTCTATATCGGCAAAGGCTACCGCTTTGACTGATTTCTTACTGATAGATTCTGGAAGCTTATACGGGGAGATTGAAAATTGTCCACTACCATCATTGATCAGTAGATGATCGTCGAGATATTGAGAATACTCCGAGATCTCTACACCTCCACTGGTCAGATATAGGTCGAGGTCTTTGTCACCATCTACATCTACTAGGATACAGTTTGTATGTTCTGCCTCTTTGATCTTGTCGAAGATTATATCTGTAGATTGCTTGATAAATCTACCGTCTTCCGTTCCGAAATGCACCTCAGTAACGCTGCCCATAGCACCTGGAAATACGAGATCACTTATACCATCATTGTTCAAGTCCCCCTGCCCTACTGTAGACCCTTCATTACTTCTCATATGATAGATGAGTCGCTCTCTATTGAAATCAGAATACCGATTTTCACGCTTAGTGTAATCCACCACAGCGTCTGCTTCTTCGAATACAATACGTGATGTTGCTTCTTCTCCGACATCCACCACTCCATCAGATTCGTCGATCGATAGGATTTGATTAGCCGCTACATTCTTCATCTCAGTAGTCTTGCCTGACGTCCATCTTACAGACACATCTACATTATTGGCTGTGCCTACTCCTACATTTATCCGCGGATCCATAGAGGATTGGAACCCTCTTGTCGGCATATTCTCATATGCATATGTATTATCATCGGCGGTAACGATCACTCGCGCACCAATCGCTTTAGATCTAGATCCTCCGCTTTTGAGGTCTATCTTGAGATAGTTTGCTTCTGCTGAACTCAAGGTATTCTCATATACGAAACATGGCATATTGATATTATTGACCACTAAATCTAGGTCTCCATCATTATCCAAGTCTCCGTATGCAGAACCATTAGAAAAACTTGGTTCCCAAAGTCCTGTGGACTCTGCAGCATCAAATTTTAAGTTTCCTCGATTAAGGTACCCTTGATTTTTTACTTTATTGGAGGGGATGATATCAATGAGTTCTTTATAATTGACGCCATCTTCTTTGATCATAGATTCTGCCACTTTTTCATTGGCTATATATTGGAGGTAATCTTGATTCGTGAGATCTTTGAGAATCCCATTGGCTATGAATAGATCCTTATGCCCATCATTATTCATATCGAAGAATAGTGCTCCCCAACTCCAATCAGAAGCTTCTACACCAGCATATCTTGATATTTCAGAGAATGTTCCATTGCCATTATTTCGCTGCAATACATTTCTGGTGAACTGGTGGTGATATCCGTTTTTCAAGTTGTAATTATACCTATCCCAATCATCGAAGGTTGTGACTGTCTTTAGCCTTTCGTATTCCGATGGCAACATGTCGGTTACAAACAGATCCGAATTCCCATCATTGTCGATATCCGCTGCATCGGCACCCATAGATGCTGCGCTGATTGAGTTTATCTGACTTGTAAGATCCTCCTTGAAAGTACCGTCTTTTTGATTGATATATAAATAATCTCTCTCGAAAAAATCATTCGATACAAATATATCTTGCCATGTATCATTATTGAAATCACTGACTGTAACACCTAATCCAAATCCGATCACACTGTTGTATATATTAGCCTCTTCGCTTACATCTACAAATCGCCCTCCATCATTACGCATCAATTTATCCCCACCGAGTGTATCGTGGTTCATTCTCTCATTCTTCCTGAGATTGAAGCTCCCTATCGCTTGGTAGGAATTATTGAGTAGGTAGACGTCGAGATCCCCATCCTTATCGTAATCAAAAAATGAGGCGTGAGTAGAAAAACCTTTATCGTTCAGATTGTATTCCGCTGCAGACTCCGTAAACGTCAGATCCCCGTTATTAATGAAGAGTTCATTTTCTTTATTGTCTCCATTTACATCTCCAGAGTTACAGACATATATATCCATCAACTCATCTTGATTGACATCGACAAATGTGACTCCTGTAGACCAAGCTCGACTTCCTCCAACTCCACTTGCATCACTGATGTCCTCAAATTTTAAACCGCCTTTATTAAGGTACAGTTTATTTTGATTGAGATTGGATACCATATATATATCCATCAGCCCATCATTATTTACATCTCCAATAGCTACACCACCTCCGTTGTAGAAATTACGGTACTTGTATACATTGAAGTCTTTATCATAGGTAAGGTCATTAGAAAATTCAATACCTATCTCTTTATTATCAAGTAGCCGGAATAATGGACCATCAGCTTCTTCACCACTACAGCCCGCTATCAACAGACACATTAGAGCAAGAAATACCATCTCTACTGACTTCACACTTTTCTTTTTCAAGTATTTGCTTCTTATCTCATTTAACATAGTATTCTAACTAATCTTGGTTCTTAAGTCTTCAATTTTTACCATTATTTCCTGTTGGGTAATGGGATACATACTGATTTGTCTATTTCCATCTACTTTCACTAGCGCTATTACTTCTCCTACTTCTATTTCTACGAAATCATTTCCAGGATAGTCTTCAAGCATTTTATCTTTAATTTTGAGCAGTAATTTATCAGAATCAAATTGCTCTAACCATGGTGCCCAGGAATAATATCCCATTTTCATTTCCATGCCTTGCATAACATCATTCTCATCGAACATTCCAAAAAATTGAACATTTATTTTATCGGGATGCATATCAGTACTGTCTGCTGGCAATACAAACTTCGCATACTTATTACCTGAGCCCGCAGTTATTTTTTGAGACTTATTCATATCCCAACAGTATTTATAGAATTCCTTTTTGGTTTGTCCGATTTTCAAATCAAAGATCAAACTATCATGCACTACTCCAGAACCCAGTTCTGACTCTACCATCTTCTCATATTCTGTTTTGCATGATTGCAAGGATATGAGCAAGATTGAAGCCACTATGAGACCCAACACATTACTTAGATTATTCAATTTTCTATACATTTTATTTTTTCATCATTAATACCTACACATATCGTTCTATCATTCAGGATTTCGAAATCTCTTATTTCTCCTTCGATATTTAAGCTTTTTACTTTATCGTAAATAAACTTATTATCTCGGATCGTAAAATCAATTTCCCACCCTCTCGTTGCATCCTCTCGCCCGTATTGTGGCTTTATGTTATAGTTATTTCCTCCAACAATCAACTTTTGCTTGTATTCATCTTTCACAAAAACATTTTTCATAGCGAATGCACTAAACACTGATGAATATTGCACCTCCATGGGCAAATCCACCATCGTATACCCATCGCTAGTGCTCAAATACATCCTACTATCTAGGGCATCTAACTCATATTTGATAGACTCATTTATCAATTGATCCCCAAATATATCAATCATACTCTTCTTAGCATAGTCTGCGTAATAGACAAATTTCTTTTTGACTCCAGGCACTTGAGATATCAATTCGTCCATATCGAGAATGGGTGTATCGGCGCCATTCTCATTGATACACAGGATAGGGTCTGTGCTCCCATTCTTATCAAAATCATTGATACAGAGAAAATGATCGGTAGTCAGTGAAGTATTAAGTCCTGCATTTCCTACAAAGAAGTCTTCTCTTCCATCTTGATTGAAATCATACACAAATATCGTATTCCATATTCCAGAAGTTTCTTTTAAGCCAAACACTTCGGATGCCTCAGTAAATGCCCCCTCAGAATTTAGAAAAAGTCTAATATCCATAAATTCTCCAACTGCAATGACGTCTTTGTCCCCATCTTGGTCTGCATCTATCCATGCCACGCTTGTAACCATCCCCATATTATCAAATGTTTTGGATGATACTTGATTATATTTATTACCACCTTCATTATGGAATAGATATCCATTGCCTTTCTTACCGTAACTCAGATGACTGTTTTTATTCGCCACAAATATATCAGGCAATCCATCATTATCATAATCTGAGATAGCGACACCACCAGTGCTTATCCGTTCAGGAAATTGGATACTATTCTCAGCTTTAGAAAAATTTCCTAAGCCATCATTGAGATAGATTTCATCATTCAATTCGTTGGAGTATTGGCTGAATGCTGAGCCGCCATGAGCTATGTACAGGTCCAAATCTCCATCACTTTCGCTATCAAAAGCTACGACCTCGACTACTTCAGAATTTGATTCACTAATAAATATTTTATCATACTCGATGTATGTATTTCCTTTTGATAAGAACAAACTCGATGCCTGGCCTTTGGCACCGCCTACAAACATGTCATCTATCTCATCTCCATTAAAATCACCACTTACCATAGCAGGCCCTTCTTCTGTATTCATTTTATATAGAATTCTCTCTCTATCGAAGTGATTGAACTTGTTTTCTTTGTGTACATAAGGGATGATGTCTTTTTTAGATTTTATTGGTTGTGGCATAGGAAACATTTCCTCATGATAAGCATCTGAATACTTAATGGTATGCAGTTGATTTATTGGCAGTGTGTCATGCTTTGAGATATTGCCATCGGGCCATGTTACTGTTACTACATTCATCCGATCGCACGTACCTAATCCGAAGGTTAGGATATTAGAAAGTGCCGATTCAAAACCTCTGGAAGGGTACTGTTCTTGGACCAAAAGGTTAGCACAACTTCCAATGCTGACTTTAGCACCTATTGCATTTGTATTTCCTTTAGGACCGACTAGCTTTATAGATACATAATTATGACCCAGCTTCTCAGTTCTATTTTCATAGATGAATCCTGGCATATTGACATTATTGACGACGAGATCAAGATCTCCATCATTATCGAGATCTGCATATGCGCACCCGTTACTGAATGTTTCTTCATCGACTCCCCAATCTTCGCTTACATTATCAAATCGAAAATCCCCCTTATTCTCAAACATAAAGTTGGATACGGCGCGAGATGGCATCGTATCGATGAGACTCTTTATCGCATCAGTTCTACTATTTATCAGACTCTTGACCCTCGAATTGTTTGCAGTAAAAGTCAGATAATCCCTATCCAGCAGATCCTTATAGACTCCATTAGAAATAAATATATCTTTTAATCCATCATTGTTATAATCCGCTATAAGACTCGACCAACTCCAATCAGTAGATGATATACCGGATAAGCGGCCAATCTCAACAAACGTACTATCTCCTAGATTTCTTTGTAGTGTGTTTCTTGGCTGTTGATGACCATATCCTTTAGATTCTGACAGTTTATATTTCTTCCAAGAATCGTAGATGGCATTGGTTTTTCGTGTTTGCACACTACTTGGGTGCATTTCTGTCACGATGAGATCAGATGCACCATCATTATTAAGATCAGCTGCGTCAGCGCCCATTGCTCCTAGAGACATGGATTCCATATATGCATCACCGTCTTCTCTGAAGGTACCATTCTTCTGGTTTATGTATAAATAATCCTTCTCAAAAAAATCATTGGATATATAGATGTCTGGCCAATTGTCATTATTGAAGTCACTTAATGTTATCCCTAGACCATATCCGATGCTGCTTGTATATATGCCCGCTTCTGTAGAAACATCAACGTATGTTCCATTCCTATTTTCTAGTAGTTTATTTCCAGTATCAGTGGGCACTTCTCGAGTTCCTTCATCAAGATTAAATCCCGCTACCGATCGCATTGAATTATTCAATAGATAGCAATCCAGATCTCCATCCTTATCAAAATCAAAAAATGCAGAATGTATTCCAAGACCAGTTATATCTAGACCATATTTACTTGAAGATTCTGTAAATGTGAGATTTCCGTTATTTATAAATAGCTCATTGTGTCTGATACCGCCTTCTGGCTTACCTGCTTTGCAGACATATAGGTCAAGATATCCGTCAGAATTGATATCTACAAAGTTAGCACCCGAAGACCAAACATCTGGACATGTGACACCTGCCGAGAGGGTTATATCTTCAAATTTCCAATTTCCTCTATTCAGGTATAGTTTATTCTCTACTTGATTACCAGTGAAGTAAATATCAATAAGCCCATCATTGTTGATATCACCTAGAGCGACGCCTCCTCCATTATAAAAATTTCGATAAGTGTATGGATTGAATTCTTCTGTGTAAGTGAGGTTATTAGCAAAGTCTATAGCTATATCCGATCTCAATACGAATAGAGTATTCTTCTCCTCTGAGCAGGAAGAATACAAAAGGCTGGTCAATATTAGAACTAAAATAAGGTTATGAAAACGCACGATCAAAAGTAAGTATAAATTGTCTCTATTGTGTTTAGATGTGGTAATAAATCCACTAAATAAGTATAGCTACCAAAATATTAAACCCGTACTATGTATTGGAACTTCGTAATGAGGTTGAAAGAGTAAAAATAAGTGTTGTTCATAGACTAGTTGATAGTCTATGCTATGGTGAATCATGAACATAAAGCCGAAAGCTATATTTTCTCTATTTCAACCTGTAATAGAAATTTCTAATGGTTGTCGGGGTTCGTTTCGATAGACAACAACAAAGGGCCGCTTCGTATGAAGCAGCCCTTATTATTCATATAATTCTGTAGTTATTAATATCCAGGATTCTGAGTAAGTGTACCATCAGAAGCTGTAATCTGATCTGTAGGTATTGGGAATATATTTACGTGCTCTGGTGAAGCCGCTTTTTCCCACCACGTGCCATTATAAGCACCAAATCTGATCAAATCTGTTCTTCTTGCTCCTTCTTGGAACATTTCTCTTCCTCTTTCGGCTAAGAAACCATCAGCATCGATAGTAGATAATTCAGATACTCCAGCTCTTGCTCTGATCATATTCACATCATTCAATGACATGTTCCAATCTCCAGCGTTTCTAGCCATTGCTTCTCCTCTTACTAAATGCAGATCTCCTAGTCTTACGATCGGATAATCATTGTCCATGTTATCTCTACCCAATTGCTTAAAACTAAACTTACTAGGTCTAGCACCCGCTTCTCTTTGAGAGTTAGGAAAGATTTCATTGATAGAAGGATTGTAGCTCAATATTAGACTTTCATCATCAGATGCATAATCCAATATCGCAGAACCTCCAAAATCTAACTGCTCGCCTACTATGAAGTTGTTTGCTTTTCTTGCATCTCCATCTTCATATGAGTTGTAGAATTCTTCAAGAGTTGCATATCCATTCCATGGTTGGCTTTGTAGATTCCAAGTAAACTGAGATGAATAGTGAAGATTCATTTGAGAGAAATTCATTCCTCCTCCAGTAACTTCATCATACTGAACTACGAATATGTGCTCAGGATTATTTTCATTATTAGGAGCAAAAACCGCAGCATAACCAGTCAAGTTATCAGGATCTGATTCTACACTAGGTCTTTTTCCTAAATTCTTAACTTCACATCCCTCTCCACAGAGCGTGTAAGCTCCACCATTGATCACAAAATTTGCAGCTGCAGCAGCTTCTGCCCATCTCGGAGTTCCTGTATATACCTCAGCATTAAGGTATACTTTTGCTAGAATACCTAATGCTCCGTATTGATTAATAGCGTACGGATTGTTGTCTGTTCCTAATGGACTATTTGATAGATCCATATTATCTGAAACTTCAGTAATACCCAATGCAGCAATAAGTTCTGATTCTACAAAGTCAAACACTTCCGAACGACTTGATTGCGGAGTATCTGAACCTGGAGTAGTTATGATTTTCACATTACCATATAAGTCCATTAATCTCCAGTAATAGTACGCTCTTAATGCTCTACCCTGAGCTTCAGTATTAGCATCTAGTTCGTTTGCTAATACCTCATTGATAGTATTAATAGCACCATAAGTTTGCACCCATGTACCATTGATAAACGGATGTACTGGTTGGTATGTATGTCTATGTAGGTCTAATAAGATACCTCCATCGAACCAGTCACCACCTTTAGTGGCAATACACATTTCATCAGTAGTTATTTCCTGTATAGAGTAATAACCTCCATGATTTGCAGTACCCGCGTCTCTAAGGCTACCATAAGCAGCACCTAGCACTCCTAGACTTCCTCCACCAGTAGTAGGTTCTACGCCCTCAATGTTGATATCACTTGTTATATCTCCAATAAGATTTTCTTCTAAGTTTGTACAAGAATTCATGGTAAGTACTACCCCAAATCCTAGCATCATTAATATTTTTTTCATATTTATTATTTTTTTATCTCAATAATATTTTAAAAATTAAGATTAACACCGAGTGTTACTGATCTTTGAGCAAAATAGCTATTCCTTCTGTCTAATCCTGGAGAAAGTACGTCAGATGTCGTCGCGAAGTCTCTATTACCGTTATCTGCTGGCCCACTATCAACTAAAGAAGGTTCAGGATCCGCTCCAGAATACCCCGTAATAACTAAAGGATTTTGGAAAATCAATGATAATTGTAACCCATCAAAGTAATTATTGTTCAAATCAAAGCTTCTTCCAATAGTTAAATTATCAATTTTGATGAAATCTGCTTTCTCTACGTATAATGAACTAAACTGTGCAGCCGTCAAACCTTCAACAGCTTTGTCTGTGTTGACAAAGTTGTAAGATGTTTGAGATGCAACTCTTGGCTCGTAGAAAGCTCTGAATGTATTTACTAAGCTATGTCCAAATGCACCTCTTACGAATGCATTCACAGACCACTTACCAAATGATATTTGATTCGTCCAACCCAATTCTAAATCTGGTGTACCATTTCCTAATACTTCAAAATCTACATCGTCCGCTAAAGCATTTCCTTGATCAGTATTTAATACACCGTCACCGTTCACATCAGCAAATACTGGTGCTCCATCTTCACCTACGCTTTCAAATACAGGTCCCCATATTTGTCCGATTTCTTCTCCTACTTTTACTCTTATTACGTTAGTACCGTTCTGCCCAGGAGCTCCTAAATTTGCTCTAGTTTCTGCATCTAGTACATATTCTTCTAGTGTAGTCTTATAAGTAGATAATACTAATCCAGTCGTATAGCTGAAATCAGCTCTATTCGCAACATCATAATTCAATGCTACTTCAATACCGTTGGTTTTTAGTCTACCAGCATTCTCGAATCTTCTATCCACACCGAAATCAGTAACTTCTACTGTTCTTTCTAGGATAAAATCAGAAATGTTTCTTGAGTACACATCCACTGTTGTTGAGAATTTACCTGAAGCAAATTCAATTCCAATGTTTGTTTCAGCTTTTTCCTCAAATTTCAAATCAGGATTCGCTGCTCTAAGTAACGTAGTATTTACACCACCATCATCAAGATTAACAACTTGTCTGATTTCTTGAGATAATCCACTTTGTGTAGGGAGTGATCCGGTTACACCATAACCTACTCTTACTTTGAATTGATCAACTCCACCTAATCCTAGGTACTTGTTTAAATCAACACCTGCGCCAAAGGCAGGGAACAATCCCCATTTGTTATCCGCTCCTAATTTAGAAGATCCTTCTCTTCTTAAAGATGCGTTTAAGAATATCGCATTGTCGAAAGTATAATTCGCTCTTCCAAAAAATGCGATGATTTTGTTATCAACTGATGCATTACTATTGGCATTAATAAATCCAGCTCTTTGTAAATCTTGTGATGTCTCAATAACATTTAAGAAATCAAGATCATTATTAGGAAAATCTCCTAAACTGAAGAAATTATCTGTAAAGTCATCCTCTTGGTAAGAATATCCACCCGTTACAGAGAAATTGGAATCTCCTATATCAGATGTATACGTTGCATATGCTTCGTATAAATTAAATGTAGCGTTACTTTCATAGAATTCTGCTTGTCCCTTTCTTGTTGGACTCGTTGCATTACCGTTGAACAATGAAGTCGTTGGGTAGTATATTCTATTTGCATAATCTGTAGTCTGTTTTGCTACTCTAAAGTTAGCTACCAACTTATCAGTTATGTTGTATCCTAAAGTTGCTCCATAGTTGAATTCATTTCGTTCTCCATTATTTGTATTTTGATTTACAATAGATGCAGGGTTGAAACTATCGAATAAACCTAATGTCTCGAAAAATCCTCCAAATTGCTCTGAATTAAAAGGGAATGGTGAGTTCTCTCCAAGAACAGGTGCAGTAGGGTTATACAGAACAGCATATCTAAGACCTTCAGAAAATCCATTTTGTTGGTCTCTCTTAGTGTATGACGTATTAAAATCAATTCTCAGCTTATCATTCAAAGCTCTTGTACTGAAATTCATTCTAGTATTAAATTGATCAAAACCAGAGTTTTGTAAAATACCGTCTACCTGTCTTACGTTCGCAGCTATTCTAAAGTTAGATGATGTGCCGATTCCACCAGAAGCAGAAAGTCCATGAAGATTGCTAAATCCAGGTCTTGTAACTTCATCTAACCAGTCCGTCTGAGATCCTAAATCAGTTCCTCCAGCTGCAACAAATTCTGATGCATCCATTATAGATACAGAATTTACTGGGCTTGAAGTAGCGAGCTGACCATTGTATGTCAATTTGATCTTGTCGCTAGCTGTTCCTTTTTTCGTAGTCACTATGATCACACCAGATGATCCTCTTGATCCATAGATTGCGGCAGCTGATCCATCTTTCAATACATTGATGTTTTCGATATCATTTGGATCCACATTATCTAATGATGCTCCGATGATACCATCTACCACGATCAATGGCTCAGTGTTCGCTCCTACTGTTGATATGCCTCTAAGTCTAATAGTGGACGCTCCGTTTGGATCACCACCTCTGTTATAAACTTGAAGACCGGCAACTTTTCCTTGCAGCAGTTGTGCTGGATCAGTAATCGCACCTTGATTGAAGTCTTCATTGTCTAATTTTACAACAGCAGAAGTAATTTCTTTTTCGCTTTGTGAGCCGTAACCTACAACAACGATTTCATCTAGTAGCGTACCCGCCCCTAGTGCAACATTGATGGTACTTCTACCATCTATATTGATAGATTGATTTGCATAACCAGCATAAGAGATCTCAAGAACATTAGATCCCGCTGGGACATTGAGTGAGTAACTACCGTCGATATCGGTAATCGTACCGATCGATGTGCCTTGCACCAATACATTAGCACCGATTAAAGTCTCGTTTGTACTGGCGTCTGACACTACACCTGATACCGTAGTCTGGGAATATCCCGCAACTACAACAAACAAGAGCAACGAAAGGACCGACAAACATTTTGTGGCAATTCTTTTCATACGTTTTAGATTGTTTTTAGTAAAGTAAATAATTTAGTATAAATTTAGTAGTGATCTAAAATCACAAGTCGCAAGTTGTAAATTTATATCCAAAAAATATGCATGTCATAGCATTAATTTTATTTCACAATTGATTGTCGTTATATTATTCCACTTAATTCACAATTCACTACTTATTGTTTTTTAATCAGTTATGTAAACAATTTGTCAATATCCCGCTCTTAAGAATCATATTAAGATTTTCTTCACATTTGTTGAAATAAAGGTTTCTGTACTCACAATTCGATTAATTCTTGATAAATTGCACTATAAAACGAACCCTTGTCCTATCATATCTATTTATAATTTATCATCTTATTTTGACGCTGGCGCAATTTCTAGAAAGATAAATAACATAGAAACAAATGAAGATGTCCATTTTTAAAAATTAAATATATATAAAATGAAAAATTTATTCAGTTGCATCTTATTGCTTTTCTCAGTAAGTCTTGTAAGTCAAAACGAATCCTGTGATGGAGTAAGATATATAGATGATGTTTTCACAGAAGTAACATCTACTACTGGGTTGAAATATGGAGAAAATTCAGAAATTTTTGGAACATTCAGAGAATTATTTCTCGATGTCTATGAACCCACTGGTGATGTAGCTGACAATAGACCTGTAGTTATATTTGCATTTGGAGGCAGCTATATCCAAGGAGAACGAGATGACGTCGCATTCTTATGTGAATCATTTGCAAGGAAAGGATATGTAGCGGTTACTATTGACTACAGATTATTTGATGGCCCCCTATTTCCACCACCGAATGATATACAGATGACAGAGGTCGTCATCAAAAGTGTAGGAGATATGAAAGCGGCGATTAGGTATCTAAGACAAGATGCTGACACCGGAAATACGTTCCGAATAGACCCTAACATGATCATCGTTGGTGGGATTTCTGCTGGATCAATTACGGCTTGTCATACTGCTGTATTAGATAGTACTGATGTATTTCCAGAGAACATCCAAGTCATCATAGATGCTGAGGGTGGACTCGAAGGATCAACCAATGATCTAGAATATAGCTCAGAAGTCCAAGGTTATATTAATTACTCTGGCGGTTTAGCTGATGCTTCATGGATCGACGAAAATGATCCACCTTTTTATTCTGTACACGATGAATTTGATGATACTGTGCCGTACGGAGAAGGATTCGCTTCTGTATTCGGTATAGATATAATATATATGGAGGGAAGTAAGATCCTACAGGAAACGGCTGACAGTTTAGATATTGACAATCAGCTGAAAACGATAGAAGATAGCCCTATCCATGTAAGCTATTTTGCGATCCCTACAAATGCTGGGGCCGTAATCAATGAGTCTGCACAATTTGTTTCAAATATTATCTGTGAATCACCTAATGCTATCAATGAACAACAAGTGATATCGCAAATCATATTCCCAAACCCTGCAAGTGAAATGATATATATCGATTCCAATGAGGGCAATCTATATACAGTACATATTTATAATACTTGGGGACAAAGAGTACTTTCTGAAGCAAACACGAATCAGATAAATATATCAAGTTTAAGCATTGGCAATTATAGCGTGCAGGTAATCGATCCATCGACAAATGAACAGAACAGTCAAATGATATCTATAATAAGATAGCAAAGACAGTTCATTATCATAACTAAAAGGCAATCTTGAATCATACAAGGTTGCCTTTTTTAGATTAGGGATGTCGAGGGATATTCAGTAGATCTGAATATCCCTATTTATATAGCTCTTCACTCCGCTTACTGCTGAATGAATACCCCGTTTACGCGTGATTTTACGTAAATAAGAGGTGATAAATTTCAACCTAAACTTCCACTCGCCGTTAGGGCTTTCATTTTTGGCTTGACCCAAAAACGAAACAAAAAACTCAAGACTTTACCTGACTTTTAACGCTATTGGGATCACATTTTGACTAAACTTGCAAAACTCGCTTACGCTCAGACAGTTGCAAGTTCTTAACGCCAAAATGAAATCCAAATACCTAAGCCAGCTAAGGTCAATTTAATTTCTGCCACAAATTAATGCTCCTTGAAAGTGATATAGTTTTAATATTGTCCTTACTTCTGAATAACCCTCCTTATTTCATAACAGGTCTATCTAACTACTTCTGAAAAGATTAGCCTGCGCATTGGTTTTGTAGCCAGAAAACGGTGCTATCGTCTATCAATCTTATCAGCCGCTCGCCCAAGAGTGGCTTGCTACGAAGAAACAAACGTGCGTAGGCATTTTGCAATATTTACACGCATAAAATTAAATCCAAATACCTAAGCCCGATAAGTCATTAGCGAATATAGACATAAAAATAGCACTACCCTTCTCATCTCGCACTAAGAGTATATTGCTAGAATAATCCAATCCTCAGTTTAGCATTCTGCGCTTTTGAAAACAATCTTTCTATCTTTGTCGATGTATTGATACAAAACTAAGATATAATAAATGAATGTACTCATATTAGGATCAGGAGGAAGAGAACATGCGCTGAGCTGGAAAATAGCACAAAGTCCTATTTTGGATAATATTTATATTGCGCCTGGCAATGCTGGCACTCAGGATATCGGGCAGAATATACCTCTCGACATATTAGACTTTGATGCAATTGCTGATTTTTCTATAAATGAACAGATTGATATCATTATTGTAGGGCCAGAAGCGCCATTAGTCGCTGGTATTTTTGATTATTTTCAAGATCGAGAAGATACTAAGCATATCAAAGTAATAGGTCCATCACTCGAAGGATCAAAACTAGAAGGAAGTAAGTCCTACGGTAAAGTATTCATGATGGAAAATGATATTCCTACCGCAGCTTACGGAGAATTCACATCACAGACATTGGATGGTGGGATCGCCCATCTGCGTGCACATAAAGCTCCTTATGTACTCAAGGCTGATGGTCTGGCAGCGGGAAAAGGGGTACTCATCTTAGACAGTATAGAGGAAGCCGAACAGGAACTCAAAGAAATGCTTTCTGGAAAATTTGGGGATGCATCCTCTACAGTAGTCATAGAAGAATTCTTGGATGGTATCGAATTCTCAGTATTCGTACTGACAGATGGTACTAGATATAAAGTACTGCCCGTCGCCAAGGATTATAAGAGAATAGGAGAAGGAGATACAGGACTTAATACTGGCGGTATGGGCGCCGTATCACCTGTGCCATTCGTAGATGATGCGATGATGAAGAAAGTAGAAGAAAGAATTATCAAGCCTACTATCTCAGGACTTCAGAAAAGAGATATCGCTTATACTGGATTTGTCTTTATAGGTCTGATCAGCGTAGAAGGTGAACCGAAAGTAATCGAATACAACTGTAGAATGGGTGATCCAGAAACAGAAGTAGTCATGCCAAGGATAGACTCCGATTTCTTACCTATAATAGCAGCTTTAGGCACAGACGAATTTGATGATCTGCCACTTGATCATGACCCTAGATCTTGTGCGGCGGTCATGTTGGTTTCTGGAGGATATCCTGAAGCATATGAAAAAGGGAAATCGATCACAGCAATAGAAAAAGTAGAAGATAGTATCGTGTTCCATGCAGGAACAAAGCAAGTTGGTGAGGAGATAGTGACTAACGGAGGGAGAGTAATCGCAGTTAGTTCTTACGGGGACGATACAACTGAGGCGGTCGCAATCTCTATGAAAAATGCAGCGATAATTACGTTCGACAAGAAAAATTATAGAAAAGACATTGGTTTTGATTTGTAGATAGATTGTACTGGAATCATTATTCTATTGACCAATCACATAAATCATATGGGAGATAAAGTACTAAAAGACGAAAATCGATAAAAAATCATCGAATACTAAGTTCCAGCATTTATTCAAACAATGAAGTATCTAATATCAGAAATAGCTAAAATTCTTCAAATCGATTCATTTGATTTGAAGTTAAAGTCTACGATAAAGGCTGTTTCGGTGGATACTCGGCAGATAAGTTCTGCACAGCACACGTTGTTTTTTGCTTTGCCAGGTACCATGAGTGATGGGCACACTTATATCTCGAATGCCTACGAATTGGGCGTCAGAAACTTCGTGATCACTGACAGATCATACAAAAGTGAATATACTGATGCCAATTACATCCTAGTCGACGACACATTGAAATCTCTTCAAGAGCTAGCCACATATCACAGAAGATCATTTCCTAAGCTTAAGAAAATAGGAATCACAGGTAGTAATGGCAAGACAATCGTCAAAGAGTGGCTCTATCAAATGCTGCACGATAAGTATGTGATCGTAAAAAGCCCAAAAAGTTACAACTCACAGATTGGCATGGCCCTGTCGATCCTTGCTATAGAAGACTATCATGAAATAGGGCTGTTTGAAGCAGGTATTTCTCAAAAAGGCGAGATGATCAATCATCTGAATATGTTGCAACCAGATGTAGGTTTGATTACGAATATCGGGGCTGCACACTCAGAAGGATTTGATTCTGATAAGGAGAAAACTGCAGAGAAAATGATCCTCTTCAGATCAGTAGATACGATTGTATATAGGACTAACTTCTCAGATATTGATGATTGTTACAATGAACAGTATCGCGATATAGATGCTTTCACATGGAGCACCATGGGTAAGGGAGATATTGAAGTGCATGAAAATTCGACAACCAATAAAGAAAGGAAAATAGTCTTCAAATATAAAGGACAAAAACATCAATTACATTTTCATTTGATTGACCTTCCTTCATTTGAAAATGTGATGCATTGTGTAGCACTGATGTTGCATCTCAATATCCCCGTAAGTGAATTGCAAGAAAGAGTCAACCGTGTTTCTGGTCTAAAAATGCGATTGGAAATGCAGGCTGGCATTCAGAATACGATCATAGTAAATGATGCTTACAGCGCTGATTTGGATTCCTATTCCTATGGTGTGGAATTCTTGAGTCAGCATGCGCCCGAAAGAAAGAAACTTGCCATTATAAGTGCATTTGATCAATCGGGGATGACGGAGGTAGATGTATTTGCAAGCATAATAGAGAAGAGCCGAATGTGGAGCTTGGCAGAACTCATCTATATTTCAGAAAACGAATTTGATATCGATACACACGGAATCAAGGTGACGTTCTACAAATCAAAAGAAGCCTTTCTATCAGCTCTTCCCAACATTCCCATAAAAAATCGGGGAATCTTGATCAAAGGAGCACGAAAATATAAGCTCGAAGATATTAGTCGTCGATTGATGGAAAAAAGCCATAGCGCTGAACTGAGTATTGATCTGAATGCACTAGAGCAAAACCTTAGGATCTATAAATCATACTTGAAACCTTCAACTGGGATCATAGCCGTGGTCAAAGCATCCGCCTATGGGTCAGGATCGGAAGAGGTGGCTAGACTTCTCGAAAG
Organism: uncultured Saprospiraceae bacterium; assembly: GCA_938007965.1. Classification (GTDB taxonomy): domain Bacteria; phylum Bacteroidota; class Bacteroidia; order Chitinophagales; family Saprospiraceae; genus CAJXUU01. Next base: position 53,351 of record CALLMH010000057.1, read on the forward strand.
AAACGGAGTAGACTACTTTGCCGTCGCTTTTGCGGATGAAGGAATCACGCTCCGACTGGCTGGAATCAATATACCCATCATGGTACTCAATCCCGATATCACTTCTCTGGCAGATATGTACCGATATGACTTAGAACCGGAAATATATAGTCTGGAGCAACTTGATCGGGTCATAGAATTCAGCAACCAATCTAAAAAATCTCTACCTATTCATATAAAATTAGACACTGGAATGCATCGCTTGGGATTCCAAGGCAGCGATCTAGCAGAAGTATCTAACCTAATAAAAAATACAAGCATAGAGGTAAAAAGTGTATTTAGTCACCTCGCAAGTAGCGAAGATTCGGATGATGATGTGTATACAAAAGGTCAATTTGAGTTGTTTGATAGATATTACGATGAGATAACGGCATCGCTCAAAGCTAAACCAGCAAAACATATATTAAATTCTGGAGGCATCTCAAGGTTTCCAGATAGGCAATATGATTATGTGAGATTAGGAATTGGTCTGTATGGCATTGATAAGAATCCTGAGATCGGAGGATCATTGATAAAGGCACATAAGCTATCCGCTAGTCTGATACAGATCAAAGAACTGAAAGCAGGACAGAGCGTAGGATATAATCGAAAGACCATCCTCGATAAGGACACCAAAATCGGAATCGTAAACATCGGCTATGCAGATGGAGTGATGCGTAATATAGGTGATCGCAATTATTCTTTTATGATCAATGGAAGGAAAGCGGCTATCTTAGGCAATGTGTGTATGGATCTTACGATTGTAGACTTGACGGATGTTTTGGACCCTATTATTGGAGATAAGGTTATCATTTTTGATGAATTACATCATATTGAGAATTTATCAAGAGCGGCAGGAACGATACCTTATGAGATATTAAGTCGTATATCGAGTAGGGTGTTACGGAAGTTTTTGAGAGAGTAGCAAGAGATGTCGGAGCTCTTGGATAACTATGACTTAGATATTGCTCTAGAGTTTTAGAAAATTATTTTGTGCATTTTGTCATACATACAAGTTAGAAATGGAAATAAAAGCATAAAACAAAATCCTTATCTTTAAAATCAGACATCATTTACAATGAAAGAAGATAACCAAAACATCATAAAGGAACCTTCCGCTGAGTATGGCAATCCATATACTTATGCCGATTATGCTAAGTTTGAATTTGATGAAATGGTAGAACTGATTAAGGGAAAGATCTTTAAGATGAGTCCACCTCCCAAGTCTTATCACCAAGAGATTCTAATGAACCTTAGTAGGTTGGTTGCGAACTTTCTAGTTGGAAGATCGTGCAAAGTATATCCAGCGCCATTTGATGTTATTTTACCATTCAATTTAAAAGATAAAAATAAGGCGCAATCAGCAGTCCAGCCTGACATCTCAGTTGTCTGTAACCTATCAAAAATTGAAGATGCTGGATGCGTCGGCGCTCCAGATTGGTAATAGAGATATTATCTGACAGCACATCCAAAACGGACTTGAATGACAAGTACGATTTGTATGAAGAAGCTGGGGTCAAAGAGTATTGGATTGTCTACCCTAAAGATTATATTGTTCAGATATTCGTTCTTGTAAATGGAGTCTATGAACGAAGACCCGCCATGACCCGTAATGATAAAGTTTATTCTTATACAATGCCAAATCTTAAAATTGATTTGAGTGAGGTGTTTCCAGTACAGTGATTTTTCCTGCGATAGATTAGTTTTTAACTATAGATATCGAAGTCTTCAAGACTTTAGACATCTACACAAAAGAATTCACGACATAGTATGGCTAAGTCTAAAGTCTATAAATCAATGGTATAAATCTAGATTTTCCCGCCCCACATTATCAACAACATTCATTTTCATTACATTTGCGGTAAGTTGAAGAACAGACGATGATATTGTATGTTATTCAGCTGAACACAATCACATTCCTAAAGGATATAAATCTAAAAATTGACCATGGCAAAGAATAAAACAAGAAAGGAAAAGGATAGCATCGGTGTAATCGAAGTGCCAGCAGATAAGTACTGGGCAGCACAGACACAGCGATCAATAGAAAACTTCAAAATCGGTGGTCAATTGATGCCAAAAGAAGTAATCGAGGGATTTGCTATATTGAAGAATGCCGCGGCAAAAACAAATGCAGAATTGGGAGCGCTTCCTAAATATAAAGCAAAGCTGATAGGCAAGGTGTGCAAGGAGATCTTAGCTGGAGAGCTGGATGATCAATTTCCATTGGTCGTATGGCAGACTGGTTCTGGCACGCAATCAAATATGAATGTGAATGAAGTGATTGCTAATAGAGGTCACGTACTAGCGGGCGGTAAATTAACCGATAAGTCTAAAGCACTTCACCCTAATGATGATGTGAATAAATCTCAATCTAGTAATGATACATTCCCAACGGCAATGCACATCGCTGCATACAAAGCGGTCGTAGAATGTACTATCCCAGGAATGGAAAAACTGAGAGATACACTCAAAGCCAAGTCGAAGAAGTACATGAAAGTTGTAAAAATCGGAAGAACACACTTCATGGATGCAACGCCGATCACACTGGGACAAGAGCTTAGTGGTTATGTATCTCAACTAGATCACGGAATCGCAGCTATAAAGAATACACTCAAGCACTTATCAGAGCTAGCCCTCGGAGGTACGGCAGTAGGAACAGGATTAAACACTCCAAAAGGATATGACAAGTTAGTAGCTAAGCACATCGCTAATCTGACGGGTCTCCCTTTTATCACTGGAAAAAACAAATTCGAAGGATTGGCGGCGCACGATGCGATAGTAGAATCTCATGGAGCACTGAAGACAGCTGCTGTATCTTTGATGAAGATCGGAAATGATATCAGGATGCTTGCTTCTGGACCAAGATGTGGAATCGGAGAGATCATAATCCCAGCGAATGAGCCTGGCTCATCTATCATGCCTGGTAAAGTAAATCCTACTCAATCTGAGGCACTGACTATGGCAATGGCACAGGTAGCGGGTAATGATGTAGCCATCAATATCGGAGGTATGACAGGTCAGTTTCAATTGAACGTATTCAAACCGATGATGATATACAATTTCTTAATGTCTGCAAGATTAATCGGGGATGCGTGTGTTAGTTTCAATGATAATTGTGCTGTAGGAATCGAACCAAACCAAGAAAGAATCACTGAAAATCTCAATAATTCGCTCATGCTCGTAACAGCCCTCAATACCAAAATCGGATACGACAAAGCATCAGAAATAGCTAAGAAAGCATATAAAGAAGGTACGACCTTAAAAGCTGCATCTTTAGCATTGAAGTATTTGACAGAAAAGGAATTTGACGCTTGGGTAAGACCAGAGAAGATGATTTAGAAATGATCAATCGTCTGATTTACATCACCGATTTTGAGTGTTTAGGAATTTATTATCGATTCTCGTTTTGAGAATTAATTGGATCATATATCATCGAGAAGTCAACATTATGGAGCGAATATGTAATTCTAGTGATTCGGCGATTGATCAGAATCTTCTTAAAGGTACTTTCTTATTTATGGAAAAATGATACGCTGAAATGAGTCCCAGCAGACGTCCTTATATTGAGCTACATATCGCTGTGCTATTGTATGGTCTGACTGCTGTATTGGGCGATTTGATTCATCTGCCCGCTGTAATACTGGTTTGGTGGCGTGTGTTGATTACTAGTTTTTCTTTATTGTTTTTTATTAAACTGGGCAAAGACTTATTGACTGTAAAAAGAGAAGTAGCAACGCCTATAATGCTGATCGGCTGTATTGTAGCTGTGCACTGGATTTGTTTTTATGGATCTGTCAAGTTGGCGAATGCCTCGGTCGCTTTGGTATGCATGGCTACCACTACTATATTTACTTCCCTATTGGAGCCTTGGATCATGAAAAAAAGAATCGATCCCCTTGAGCTATTTCTTGGTGTCTTGATCGTACCAGGGATGGTTTTGGTGGTCAATAGTATAGACATCAGTATGCGCGAAGGAGTTATAGTGGGAATAGCGTCAGCATTTTTCGCGGCATTATTTGGCACATTAAATAAAAAGTATGTCGATAGTACTACGCCCTACATATTTACTTTTCTCCAATTAGGAAGTGCTTGGATCTTTATCAGTCTACTATTTGTTTTTGGTGGTTCTTATTTAGATTTATCTCTATTCTTTCCGCCAAGTATATCCGATTGGGTGTATGTCATTATCCTTGCACTGCTGTGTACTACGTTTGCGTATATTTTAAATTTAAGAGCATTGAAAGCAATGTCGGCTTATGCCACTAATTTAGTAATAAACTTAGAGCCTCTATATGGTATAGTATTGGCGGCAATTATTTTGAAAGAATATGAACAACTGACTACTAATTTCTATATCGGAGGAGGCATTATTCTTGCAATAGTTATGTCATATCCATTTTTGAAAAAAAGATTTTCTCCAGGAGTATGATTGACGAACATTCATTTAAGGCCATTTATTCTTATTGTGAATCTGTATCAGATCAGCCTTCTGAGATATTACATCAATTATATAGAGAGACACATCTCAAGACGCTTGCTCCTCGTATGGCTTCTGGACCAGTTCAAGGTAGGTTTTTAAGCTTTTTTAGTAAACTAGTATCCCCTACCCAAGTATTGGAGATCGGTACCTTTACAGGTTATGCGACCTTGTGTATTGCCGAAGGACTAGCAGAGAATGGCCACATCCACACCATAGAAGTGAATCCAGAACTCAATTATATATCAGATAAATACTTTCGAAAATCAGGAAAAAGAGATCAAATCACCTCCCATATCGGAGATGCTAAAGAGATCATAAGCCAGATATACAGGCAGTTTGATATTGTATTTATAGATGCTAAGAAGAGAGATTATGCCTTATACTTCGATATGGTTATAGATAAAGTGAAATCTGGTGGATACATACTCGCCGACAATGTCCTATGGGATGGTAAAGTATACTTGGGAGGCACAGACCTCACCACTAAATCATTGATAGAATTCAACCAAAAAATGAAGGACGACCCGAGGATAGAAACTCTACTTCTTCCTCTTCGTGATGGATTATCTATATTGAGAAAAAAATAGTCTACTACGTTTCGCACAAGACAAACTGATCTATCGTGAATACACACATCTCTAATTCAACAATATGATGTGAAATTAAAGTCCCTTCCTCGAAATAAACAATCGAATCCGACAACTGGTAACTGGCTATTGACGTTATTTACATTAGTGAACATTTTAAAAATCTGACATAAATGCATAAAGCTGTAATCTTGACCATCGGAGACGAATTATTGATTGGTCAAACGATAGATACAAATTCTGCTTGGATGGGTGGCGAGCTCAATAAGTTAGGTATTCGTATAGAAGAGAAGATCGCTATCCAAGATACTCGGGAAGGGATCATCTCAGGTATAGAAAGAGCTATGTCTAAAGCCAATATCGTATTGATAACTGGAGGGCTAGGTCCTACCAAAGATGATATTACTAAGAAAGTAATGGCAGATCATTTTGGGATGAAGATGAAATTCGACGAACCTACTTGGGAGCGTATCGAAGGTCTATTTGCACGATGGGGAAGGTCTACTACTCCAGCTCACCGTGACCAGTGCTATATGCCAGATGGAGCAAAAATCTTGGAAAATAAAATGGGAACAGCTCCCGGCATGTTATTTGAAGTGGATGGAAAGATGCTGATCAGTATGCCAGGTGTACCTTATGAAATGAAATACATCATGGAATATAGCGTACTCCCCATGCTAGAAGAAAACTATACTGATCAAGCTATAATACACCACACTATACTTACAGCTGGCGAAGGAGAATCAAGAATCGCAGCTCAAATAGAAGATATAACAGAGCGTCTTCCAGAGCATATAAGCATCGCATATCTACCAAATCTAGGTACCGTAAAATTACGACTGACCGCGATTGGGAAAGATAAAAACAAGCTGACAGAAGAAGTCAAAGTGTACGGATCACAGATCGAAAATATACTCGGGGACTTAGTATATGGACATAATCAAGAAAACTTACCTTCAGTGATAGGTAAAATTGCCCTTGAAAAAAAATTAAAAATCGGGACTGCGGAATCCTGTACCGGTGGATTAGTAGCCAGTAAAATAGTGTCCATCCCTGGTTCCTCTGCATACTTCGAAGGTTCCGTAGTGACTTACTCATATAAGCTCAAAGAAACACTACTTAATGTGAATACTGACACACTAAATAAACAAGGGGCCGTGAGTGAAGAGACTGTAAATGAAATGGTTGCGGGCGCGATAGATCACCTCGGAGTAGATGTAGCCGTAGCGATATCGGGCATAGCAGGACCTGGTGGCGGCACTGAAGAAAAGCCCGTAGGGACAGTCTGGATCGCATGTGGAAATAAGAAAAAAACGGTGACTCTAAAAATAAAAGCTGGCAAAAATCGACAAAAAAACATCGAATACGCAAGCAACTATGCAATGAATGTACTAAGAAAATTTTTACAGGCTCAATAACTATGTTAATTTTACACCACCTAATCAAAAGATCTCTGTTTTTTAAGACGGTGATCTGAATTCAAAGTCAATAAAAATAAACAACCATACCTTATGGCGAAAGTAGAATTGATAATGCCTAAAATGGGCGAAAGTATTACAGAAGCAACCATCCTCAAGTGGGTAAAAAATGTAGGTGATACCGTAGTGCTCGATGAGACAATATTAGAAATCGCGACTGATAAAGTGGATTCTGACATTCCATCTCCTGTCGCTGGCAAGATAGTAGAAGTCCTCTACAAAGAAGACGATGTAGTCGAAGTCGGAAATGTAATCGCAATCATCGCCACTGAAGGAGAAGATGTCTCCCCTAGTCCCGCGGTAGCAGATAAGGTAGAAACTCCTAAAGCATCCGAACCTAAAAAAGAAACGGTAGCTGAAGTGCCATATACTCCTGAGCCTACACCCGCAAACGCTTCTTTAGATACTTCTGGATCTGATAGATTCTATAGTCCGTTGGTAAAGAATATAGCGAAACAAGAAAATATCTCTACCGCAGAACTAGATAATATACCAGGCAGTGGTGCCAATGGTAGAGTAACTAAAAAAGATATCCTAAACTATATATCTAAGAGAACATCAGCGCCTGCACAACCTGCAACAATGACAAATGCAGTTTCTACCAATCCACCCTCTGCTACAAAATCAACTGGAGCCAGTACCCAATCAAGTGGTGAGAATGAGATCATAGAGATGGATAGGATGAGAAAGATGATAGCTGATCACATGGTCATGAGTAAGCATACATCTCCCCATGTGACCTCATTCGTAGAAGCTGACGTCACAGAATTGGTCAACTGGAGAAATAAAATTAAAGTAGAATTTCAAAAGAAACATGGAGAGAAAATCACTTTTACTCCAATATTCATGGAAGCTGTTGCAAAAGCCATCAATGACTTCCCACTTATAAATGTGTCGGTCGACGGTACCAACATCATCAAGAAAAAAAATATCAATATTGGAATGGCAGCAGCCTTGCCTTCTGGAAATCTAATCGTTCCTGTGATCAAGAATGCGGATCAGCTCAACTTAGTAGGCCTTACAAAACAGGTAAATGATCTAGCGACAAGAGCAAGAGGAAACAAACTAAAACCTGATGACGTCCAAGGAGGTACATTTACATTGACTAATGTGGGAACCTTCGGAAATGTGATGGGCACACCCATCATCAATCAACCCCAGGTAGCCATCATGGCAGTAGGAGCGATCAAGAAAAAACCAGCTGTCTTAGAAACAGAGCACGGAGACGTAATAGCGATCAGACATATGATGTTCTTATCTCTATCATATGATCATAGAGTAGTAGACGGATTTCTGGGAGGGTCATTTTTAAGAAAGGTAGCCGATTACTTAGAAGAATTTGATACTTCTCAATCATTCTAGAATTATAAAATCAAGTTAATGAAAAATCTAGGTATACTTATTTTCATATTTACATTTATTCATCTTGGGTATAGCCAAAAAGGAATAAAAAAACAAGCCAACAAGTTCTTCGAAGCTGAGAAGTACGAAGAAGCTCTAGATCTATACGACCAGGTCAAAGATGTCAATGATGATAAGAACCTAGTGTATAAAAGAGGAATCGCTAACTACTACTCTAAAAATGCAGATGATGCAATCAGAGACTTTACGATGGCTAAAGGTATGGGATTTGAAGAAAATGAGATATATCTCTATACTGCCAAAGCACTTCACAGTCGAGGCTCTTACCTAGATGCAGTCCAATTCTACAAAAACTATCTGAGGTATGTAGATGATAAAAAAAAGGAAGCTGTCATTATCGAGGAAATAAAGCGATGCATGTTTGGATACAACAACCAATTTAATGACCAATTGGCTTTTGTTGAAAATCTAGGTTCTGGAGTCAATACAATCTATGATGAGGTCAACCCAGTACAAAGTCCTACCTCTCAGAACAAATACTATTTCTCATCAAATAGAACTGGCTCTAATGGTGGCCTAAGGAATAAAAGCGGATATAAAGATGAGATATACGGCAAGTATTCTGCAGATATGTATGCAGTAGAGCTAAATGATGGCAACTGGACATCCGTAAGTGCATTTCACCCGATATTGAATAGTCCTAAAAATGATATTATCCAGGGTTTCAATCCAAGTGGATCCGTACTATATTTCCTTAAGACTCAGGATGGTAATGCTGGAGAAATCTTTGCAGATACTTTTTCGATAGATAAAGACCCCGAAGCCTTTCCTAGGCTCTTAAGGTCGCCTATCATTAGCGAATTAGGGGATAAGGATATACAAATATTCAATGATAATACGATGCTTTTTGCAAGTAAACGGGCTGGTGGATATGGTGGTTATGATCTATACGTCACTTACTATAGCGATGACAATTGGACTTCACCTATTAATCTAGGTCCAGAAATAAATACAGCTTACGATGAAGTGTCTCCTTTTCTCGCGAAGAGTGGGACCAAGATATTTTTCAGCTCTGATAGAATAGAAAGTTTTGGAGGACTTGATATTTTCGAATCAAATTATCGACCAGAAGCTGGATTATGGGGAATAGCAAAAAACGTTGGCACACCAATAAACTCTCCGATGAATGATACGAACATTAGCTTTTCGTTTGATGGGATGACAGCTATTTTCTCTTCGGACAGGATTGGTACATTAGGTGGATATGATCTATTTCTGGCATACTACAAAGATCAATTGATGGATCAGCTGATGTATACCGAGGAGTTGCCATTCATAACATATACACAAGATACTACAGCTGTCGCAGAAGTCAGTAATCCAGAAGTCAATGCCCCTATTAAGAATACTCCAATCGACAAACCTATCGTCAAAAAAGAGTTTTATAACGAACCGCTTTACTACGGTAGTGATGAAATAATCATAAATCCTACTAATAAATCGAAGTTGGAGCAGATTAAAAACATTCTAATCGTATACCCTGAAGTATCTGTCGTACTAAGTGGGCATTCTATACCTGAAGGTCGTAAAGAATTTGACCTATATTTTTCGATAAAACGTGCAGAAAAGGCCGCTCAATACCTTATAGATAATGGAATAAATATAAACAGGATCAAAGTTCGGGGTTTGGGGTCTAATTTCCCGCACACAAAACACAATCTAACTGGTAGTAATAAATTATCAGAGAAGAATAATCGTAGAATAGATGTCTCATTCATCAAGGTCCCTTCTAATAGATTAAAAATAGTAAACGAGATGCCAGCTGTAGTAGAAGCAATGAAAGACGGTGCGTCAGACGACTACTACAATACGCTTCAAGGTCTTGCATATAAAATTGAAGTTGCCAAAACAAAGCAGATGTATAAAGCAGATGTCATTCGTCAATACGATAGTGGCACCGTAGAAAGAAATATGATAGACGATGAATACACGTATACAATCGGCATATTCGATGCCTATAGTGAAGCTAAAAGAACAAAGAGTACACTCCTAAGAAGTGGAGTCAAAGATGCAACCATCATCCCATGTATGAACGATGTCAACCTTAGTAAAGAACAAGTGGAAGTATTAAAGGATGTGTATCCTGACTTGGAAGAGTATTTGAGATTTGAGAAATAGATGGAATAAGGAGACTCAAAATCACTTCATCGCGGGAGTGTATGGCTCTCCTTACTTCTGACCTACATTAATTTTATTAAGCACGCTACAAGGCAAGAGAAATTGAGATATTAGGATGCTAGGATACGATGTCGATTACGATTTTGTAATTGGGGATATCCGTAAATAACGAATATCCTTATTCAATAACAGATTTTCTAACTACATTCATTAAACAAGTACTAATTCAGTTAACTCCTTCCCAATTTCATGCAGTCCATCAATTATTCTTTCCATCTGCTTTTTTGAGGGGTTTTTCTTTCCAATAACATATTGTGACAAAAGAGATTCGTTCATTTCGATTCGTGTAGCATCGTGGAATCGAAAATCAAATCCGTTTAATGAAAATAAAAAGTCTACATCTTTGATATCCCATCACTCTTGATGTTGAATTATCATATTTATCACTTACTATCAGTATCATATAATATTACTTGATTATTTGCATCTTTGATAAGTATTTTATATTTGAAATCATTAGGAACAATTGAGGGTTTCCAATCTTCTGCATGCTTAACTTCTATCGCACTATATGCTATATCTGTTTTGGGGTCATCGGATGATTGATAGATCATTATTGCAAGTGGATAATTTGCAGTTTCCAATTGACCGTGACTAACATGTATAATTGATGTATCTGAATTCATATCTAAATTATCATCAGAATGCAAAATTTGCAGGTCAACCATTGCCATATATGACATTGATATAGGATTGAATTCCTCACGTACATATGGCTTGCCATTAGTACTGCAGATTATGGATTTTTTTGGTTTGTATTGGTTGTAATAATAATTGCTGTCTCTATAAATACAGTTATTCAATGTCACTTGATCGATTGATAATACTAATTCTTCACTATATTTTTCGGCTAAGTAAGCTCCTAGTGGTTTCCAGTCTCCTTTTTGGAATTGCTCACCGTGACCATGTCCTACATGAATGATTATTTTTTCGCCATCTCTGAGATTGTCAATATCATTTTTTAGGTTTAGGAATTGATTATAATCTCTTATATTCATATCCTTAGCCATATTTTGGAACCCTTCTTTATATTCGATTCCTTCCATTTTCTTTATTTCTTTATCCCAATCTGGCTCTTCTTTAGTTTTATTATCATAAGAACTGAGATCGAAACCAAGTCTTTTAGCTTCTAACAAGTACCTCAAAAACACAGGGTCCTTAATGGTTAAACTATGCTCATCATTGTCTGTCAATAAGGCCTCTATTGCAAGTTTATTATAACCAAGAGGCTGCAATCTTGGTAATAAATTAGCTATGTAAGCTCTATGTGATGGTGATGTGTGTGATTCATTGATAATAAGAATCTTAGCATTTTTAGCTTTGGCCAAAATCATTTTGTCACTATCAAATGGGCGTTTGTCAAATTTGAGAGATTGCCCACTAATTATTTGCAATGAGTTCTGAACATTACTCATTTTCTGAGCGATGCCTGTATTATGCAGAAAACTGTAGTTGATAGCACGTTGAGGATTATTTGATGTCTGATACCATGGAGCGACGTCAAACTCTTTGTAACTTATCAAAACATCAACCCTCCTCGCTAATTTTTTATTCATGCTTTTATCTATTCCTTCACCAGTAGCGATATATTTGATTGAATTATTTGAAAAATATTTACGTATAGATTCTAGTACGTTTTTGGCTCTCTTTTTAGAAAGTGTAGCATTGTAATTGGAAGTATGAGAATCATCAGTAAAGCCATGTGCTGTAACTTCAATCATATCTTGTAAAGTTAATTTACCAAGATCTGATAACATTTTTTGATGCTCGGATTCTGATAATTGAGAATTGTCACTATCGAAATAGTACGTAAGTTTAATACTATTCAATTCAGCTTCATTATTCCGCAATTCATTTTTGAAAACAGTAGCCTTTTGGGTCGTTTGAACAAGATTAAAATTATCTAGATATGCATAAATTAAACAACTTTGATCTCGTGCGTAAAAGTATTTTGATATATAGTCAAACTGCACAACATCATAAGATTCATTTGCTTCAAAGATTAAAGAACACTTCGACCATTGAAGATTAGCATCATCAGAAACTGTTAATAATAGAGTATCAGTAACAGAATTCTTACTATCCTTGAGGATAATATTAACATGCTTAATGTTATAAACTGAGAAACCTGGATGGCTATTCGTCGCATTTTTATTGATCAATATATCAAAACTTAAACTATAGTTCTTTCCCTTTTCTAAACTTTGAGACAAGGTAGTCTCAATTGGTTCTTTCCCTTTAGTGCCATTTTTTATATTGTTATATCCTAAAAATAAACCAACGCATTGAGAGCTAAAAAATGCTTTATCCATATGATTGTAACAATCCGACACTCTTGAAATCATAATTTCTGGAGATCCATCATTAGATCTACGCCAAACATTTGTAGTCTTATCAAATCTTTCTCCATTGTAAACTTGACAATCATGAAGGGAGTTTGGTATTGGAATAGGTTCTTCAAAACCTGGATCCACAAACAAATTTTGACATGAAGTGTCACGCACTAAATAACTTATCAATAAAAAAATAAAGAAAATTTTTCTTCTCATTAAGGAACCTATTTTAAAGAAAGTATTGGAAAACTTTTGTTCCCAATACTCTCATATTATATTAATATAATTACTATGGGTTAGGAGTCCACGTCACATTATCCCATTGTCCACCAGAAGACATTGGCTCTCCAGGTTCTATGCCTCCACTAGCTTGTTCACCTGGCCCTGGTATTTCATCCGCAGAGTCAGTTGCACTTTGTCCATGAATACCTTTTGATGATGATATCTGATATCTTGCACCTCCCATAATATTAGACAATTTAAATACTTCAGACCCTTCAAATATAGAAAATAACATTTCTCTATAATCTTTTAAACTTAAAATAATTATTTAATTTATAATTGATCTCTACGTTCAACCGGTTCAGAGAATGTCCCGATCATGCGCTTGACAATCCAAATATATGGAGGTGGAGTGCAAAAATTCTGCACTGTATACCACGATGGGAATGGATCTGCATACGCTCTGAGTCGATATCGATGATTTTCACATTGGTAGCTTCACTAAGACGTACTCCTGTCGTATTCAGAAATGTCAAGAATACCTGATGCTGTATGTAGGTGCACGACTGACCATACGGGCCACTTCCTCCTTGCTCAGTATAGGTGGCAGTGCATTGTCACGCTTGGGCATGGGCAACTTTTTTAGCTGCCAATCATAATCCAGAATCACTTTATATCTTCTGAGAGGAATAATCTGCATTGATCGTAGACCATGATCGCCCTTTTTGTACTCGATGTAGAAGATACTCTTGTGCAAGCTTTTGACTCAATTCTTTTCGCTACAGCCATTCATTTGGTTTGTTAATTATATATCCCGTTTTAGTTTCAATTGACTTAGGTAGTTGTGAGGCTAGTAATTTTGCAAGTCCGATTGTAAATGAACCATGAGCAATGTTTCTAAGTTCATACGATGATCTATTTGGGGGAAATGCAACGACCACCTTTTTATCCGGATAAAATTTCTTAATTGCTCTAACTGGAGGGGTTAAATCACTATCTCCAGATATTATGATTGCAGTATCGTATTTATCTTCTAAAGCATCAGTTAGAATTTTAACTGCAATATTTACATCAGTCATTTTTTCTTCGTTTCCTTTCCAAGTATTCTGACATCGACGACATGAAACTGGTTTAGAGTAAAACTTCCCATATATAATTTCAATTGCAGTAGTCTGTAAAGCATCTAAATATTTTGATTGTCTTCTTTCTTTCGGTTGATTATTTCTTACCCTCGCTGTAAAATAATTGCAATTTATTAGTGTTTGGTTATCCTTCAATAAATTATTGAAAAGAGCTTCAACATCTAACCACTTAAGTTTTGGATAACTGCTCGTTATGCCAAAATAGAGATTAAAACCATCGATATACACACAAACTCTTTCGTTTAAAGCCATATGGAACTTTTATTTTAAAATAAATATTACTATCTTTACATCACAAAGAACATCCCTTTGGATAGTATCCTGAGGTCGACGCATCCTTTTAGGATGCGTTTCTTTTTTAAATCATTTCTTCCGCTTTTCTTAGTAATTCAAGAGATTTACGTCTTCTTCTTCCAATATTTGAACTATTTTATCAGCAATCCAATGTGTCTTTAGTCCAATTTCATCCGTTTCTAAGGAATTAGCTAATATTTGAATGTGTTTGAGTCTTGCTTGTCTATATCCTTTTTCGATTTTATACAGTGTTGCGGTATCAATATCTAGTAGCATTGCAGGTTTTCTGAGTACCAATACTTTTGATTCTCTTAGTTGACGTATTTTTTCTCCAAATCTCATTTTGTCCAATTCACGTATAGACATTATTTGACAAATCTAAATAATAGGTTATTTTTTTGCTTATGGCTAACTTGTCCACATACCGAACTAAAACCCGGCCACTGGTTTATACAGACCAGATCGACATACTGTGAGTAATTCGCATTGCCTGACAATGCTTAATTTGGGTACAAAAATTCTACATACTTCCGCTTTAGCAACACTACTTATCTTCCTTCTCCATCTTATCTATATACCTATCCGGTAGAGACCTGACTACATAATTATTGATATTGGGTACATGGGTACAGATCTTAGTTATCTTGCGACTGTAGTGGCAAAATAGATTTTCTCAAATCATTGATTATAAGTTTTTTGAGTTGCTTTGTCCCGTTTCCACGCATCCAATTAAAAGATTTTTTATTTACCAATCGACACCAAAATTGGGTTTTCGCAAAACAATAAATACACAATCAACAAAAACGCATATTACATAAAGCTATCTATCAATTACTACATTAGCCGTAACTTATACGATAATAACGGATAATTACTCGATATCTGCATCAGAAAAGATTACCCTTTTTTTTAATGCTTAATCGTAAAAATGATGCAATGTTTTCAAGCCTATCATTTCACTTGACGCTAAGCTTTTATTTCTGTCACGACACAGCGATGAAACAAAGGAAGATCATTAATCTTATTTATTTTTTTAGATGAAAAGAACAAATACACGTCGCTCTTACCTTGCAATGATCTTCAAAATAACCATCTGTATCTTTATATCTGGGATTCCATTAGACTGATTCGAGGAATATACGCCTACTCCACAATTCGACCAATTATAAATCAACTACTCAACATTTCTCATTATCTTTGCGGCTGCAAATTTTACAAAATAGAAATTAAATAGACATGTATAGATCGCATAATTGTGGAGAATTAAGAATGGACCATATCGGTCAAGAGGTAACTCTAAGTGGCTGGGTACAGATCGGAAGAGATCTTGGAGGCATGACTTTCATAGACCTTAGAGATAGATATGGGATCACTCAGCTGGCATTCAATATGGATGACAATGCTGATCTATGTATGCAAGCTCGGAAGCTAGGTAGAGAATTCGTAGTTACCGCTTCTGGTAAGGTAAGAGAGAGATCAAGTAAAAATCCTGACAGACCAACGGGAAATATTGAGATCGAAGTGACAGCTCTAAAGGTACTTAATGCTGCTAAGACTCCACCATTCACCATTACAGAAGATACTGATGGCGGTGACGATCTTAGGATGAAATACAGATACTTAGACATCAGGCGAGACGCAATCAAAGACAACTTGATATTCAGAAGTAAGTTGGGTCTAGAAACGAGAAAATACTTATCTGGCGAAGGTTTCGTAGAGATAGAAACTCCATTTCTAATCAAAAGTACTCCTGAAGGTGCAAGAGATTTCGTGGTGCCTTCTAGACTGAATGCGGGCCAATTTTATGCACTTCCTCAATCTCCACAAACATTCAAGCAGATCTTGATGGTCGGTGGTATGGATAAGTACTTTCAGATTGTAAAGTGCTTCAGAGATGAAGATTTAAGAGCTGACAGACAACCAGAATTTACACAGATAGATTGCGAGATGTCATTCGTAACGATCGAGGACATCTTGAATACATTCGAAGGATTGACTAAGCACTTATTCAAGCATACATTAGATATAGAATTAGGTGACTTCCCAAGAATGGATTACGACGAAGCAATGAAGAGATATGGATCAGATAAGCCTGACCTTAGATTTGATATGGAATTCGTAGAATTGAATGATGTTGCTCAGAATGCTGGATTCTCAGTGTTTGATGATGCGGAATTAGTGGTGGGAATCTGTGCAGAGGGTATAGCGGACGATTATTCTAATAAGGATATGAAGAAGCTTACAGAATGGATGCAAAGACCTCAGATCGGTGCCAAAGGATTGGTCTATGTCAAGTTCCAAGCTGACGGAAGTATCAAATCTACAGTCGGTAAATTCTTCGATGACGAAAAACTTAAGTCTTGGGGTGAAAAATTCGGGGTTAAACCTGGTGACGTGTTATTCATAATGTCAGGAGAAGCGGAGAAAACTAGAAAACAACTCAATGAGCTTCGTCTAGAAATGGGCCGTAGACTAGGATTGATGAAAGAAGGAGACTTCAAGCCGCTATGGGTTATTGACTTTCCACTATTAGAATGGGACGAAGAATCAGAAAGATTCCACGCGATGCACCACCCATTCACCTCTCCGAAGCAAGATGAAATAGGAAAGATGCTTACAGGCGATCATGAAACTATGAAATCACTCAAAGCTGATGCATATGATCTAGTCATCAACGGTGCAGAAATCGGTGGCGGATCTATCAGAATCCACGACAGAGAGCTACAGTCTAAGAATTTCGATCTTCTAGGATTCACCAAAGAAGAAGCAGAGGAGCAATTTGGATTCTTGATGGGCGCATTCGAATATGGCGCTCCTCCACACGGTGGATTAGCATTCGGCTTCGATAGATTATGTGCTGTCATGAATGGTCAATCTAGTATCAGAGACTTCATCGCCTTCCCTAAGAACAATCAAGGAAGAGATATGATGATCGACGCACCAAGTCCTGTAGATCAGACGCAGCTAGCAGAACTGAGATTAGAGCTCGGTGAGATAGAGGAGAAAGGAGAATAAAATACCATAAATATTACTGGACAATTAATAGTCCCATTTATTTGGGCATGATTTATTTAGGGATATTCAGTAGATCTGAATATCCTTATTTATATCCCTTCATTCCGTTTACTGCTGAATGAATACCCCGTTTACGCTTGATTTTACGTAAATGAGAGGTAATAAATTTCAACCTAAACTTCCACTCGCCGTTCGGGCTTTCATTTTTGGCTTGACCCAAAAACGAAACAAAAAACGAGTGTTTGCTAAACAAGCCATCTCTTATCTCAAGACTTTACCTGACTTTTAACGCTAT
>CALLMH010000058.1 GCA_938007965.1 uncultured Saprospiraceae bacterium
CATTTTCTACTTTGACTTGATCGGTTTTCATAGTAGTATTTTTTTGATTATTTAATACTACTAAGATAGATCTACAAGAGGATATTACATTGATTTACTGAGACTTATGGTTGAAAATATGGATTGGGGATGTTCAACGGAATATGTATACCCAGCGTCTCCGACGAAGGAGGATATGCTGTGGTCATACTGTGTTATGATGCGTTACTTTCAGCTCGTTTATTCTGTTAATCAAATATTCTTCGTTGAATTCTAAGTTAGCTTTGTTGTAAAACTTCATCAGATTATAGTGATAGTGATTAAAATTACATAAAGGTATTAATGACCATGTTTTGCTTAAAAATATCTTTTTGTTCTCCTCACTTAAATTGTCATACAATCTTTTCATCTGCCAATTATTCATCTTTTGAATGAAGTCGTCTTGAAATAGTAGTTCAATTAACCTTGTCCTGTTATTGCTCTTGAAGAGACTAAAATTACAATTAATGAATGCTTTTAATAAAGACTGTTCCTTAAAATCATATTTATTCTCTTTCCAAAATAGGTACTTTTCAAAAGCGGCATTAAGATGCTTTGAATCTGATTTGTTAGTCAATAGGTTAAAGATTTCGAATGCCCAATGTGTGCTATATTCGAATTGATTCTCAAAATATTTCACTTTAGCTGTATTGAGATTCAATCCTATTTTTGATAAGTACTTTGATGATTCGAATACTAAGTATTCAGCTTCTGTTCGATTGTTCGCATAAATAATTTGATCATCTGCATACCTTAAATATTGTGCATTAATATTATTGCATAACTTGAACATGTGAGCATCATAATCTTGTAAATAGAAATTCGCCAAAAGTCTTGAACTATCACTTAGTTCATCTTGTGGTATGCCTACGAATTTAGTAGCGTAGCCCTCAATTCTCTTGTTCCAATGACTTAAGAAATGAATTAAAAGATTTAGGTATATTAGCTTTTGAGGCACAATTACGGAATACATCTTATCCTTTAGAAGATGTAAATTAATGGAGTCATAGAAATTTGCAATATCTAATTTCACGACGCATTTATAATCTCCTCTTATTGTTTTTGCTGCTTCACGCTGAAATTTCGACCATTCCTCTTTCCATTTATATGGATTAAAACTATTGTCAGGAGCTGAACCTAAAATTTCTAGGATTCCATCTTTTTCTTTTGATAATAACTGATTGCCTATTCTCCAACCACCAAAAGTGCCAGGTGTATGGTTCACTGCAATCTCATCTTCAAATATTCTGGTACAAAAATAGTATGAGTAGTAATCGATTGCAGAAAATGTTGGACTTATTCGAGCAACACCTTTTGATTTATTTATTAGTATGTAATCTCTTGGCGGCGATGGGTGATAAGTAAAATTGTGAATTTTCGTGTATAATTCTCTAAGTATTAATTCATGCTCAATTGGAGCATCAAAAGGAACTATACTTTCCAGTAATTTAGCCGGAAAAGAATCGGGAAAACAGTTAGTAAACGATTTATATCCTATCATTAACCTGCTGTAAAATTATCCTTCAAAAGCCAAAGAATAATGAGCGGAGGAATAACTATAAATATATAGTATTTCATTTTAGTTAATATAAATGATTTTGCTCGAATACTCCATCGTTTAGTTTCACTCATAATAAATACATCAGAATGTTCAGTTTTCAATATTTCGTAATCAATTGGGATATGATTTTCATATTTGTCCAATATGGTTTCATAAGACGATTTAATTTCATCAATTGAATCTTTTGATATATCCTCTTTGTGTTCATCCAATCTATTATATAATCGCCCCAACTGCTTCGCACAATCATGATATCTTTCTGCTTTCAAATTGTATTCATTTGAGTTTTCAAGAATTACAAATACAAGAAGTACAATTGCAATAGATATTAAAAGAAATGATATAAAATTTGAATTTATACCTGAAGGAAAAAGGTTGAATGCATTAATTAGGTTAATAATTATCAAATATGTAGTTAACAAGCTTCTCGTTAAAAACGACAAACCATTAGTCATTCTTAACCTATTATAAGCTTTAAATCGAGAACCTTTTGTTTTCCATATTTTATCATAAAGTTCATCGCTAAACGGTACATGTTTTTTTCTCATTTGTATTTATTTAATGCATCATAACGTGTAATGATAAGAGGAGGTGTGACGAAGGAACTCTTCCTTCTTATCTAATGTTCTCTGCTTTTTTAAACGTTTTGATTACATTTCCTTGGTCATCCCAGACTGTAGTA
This sequence comes from uncultured Saprospiraceae bacterium, assembly GCA_938007965.1. Lineage (GTDB taxonomy): Bacteria > Bacteroidota > Bacteroidia > Chitinophagales > Saprospiraceae > CAJXUU01. The sequence goes on from CALLMH010000058.1 coordinate 2,262, forward strand.
TCACCATTAATTTTCTCTAATTTCAATTGTCCATTTTTATGCCAGTACCTTACAGCGTTGTATGATTTCTCAAACTCTAATTGTCCATTGGAGTGCCACCTCTTAATAGTATCCTGATTTATAGATCCATCTTGAATAACAATTGATTGTAATTGCCCTTTAAAATAGTTTTTACACTCTCCCAATATCTTACCTTTAAGCACCGTATATTCTTTGTCAATAATAGAATCTCCATAAAATGACTTTAACGTTCCTGAAAACCCTAAATCAATTTCATTTCCATTCTCATCACGGCAAAAGGAGTTAGGATCACTAATTATTTTTTGCAAAATTATTTTTAAAACATCTGATCTAAAATCACAATCTAAAAACAGTTCTCCGATTTTATCAATTTCATTTTGTTGCTCCCAGTTAAAAGATTTAATTTTTGTAAAGTGTTGGTTAATCAACGGAAAAAGCTTTTCTATTTTTTCAATTGTTTTGTACAAACCATATTTTTTCGCCCACTCAAGTAAATTGGTATAGTACTTGGTAGTATCGTCAAGCGATGAGAATTCATTCTTTATGAAGTATACCAAACCATCTCTGGAACTCCATGCATTTTCATAGAACATCTGGCATAATTTAATATTATTTCGAATTACATCCTTTTGCTCAATAGATATATCGTTTAAATCAACAAACTCTTCTGCATGAGCAATTAGTTGAACAAATGAAAGAGGATTATCACCATCTCTAAAATCTCGATAGAGATAAAAATAATATCTATTTACTTTAGGAATCATTCTAGTTTTATTTTTTCTCAAAGATTTATTTCTATTCTTCGAGGTTTTCACGTTTTATTTTAATTGCAGAGAACGGTCTGGCTAAATGCCGTGCGCCCGCATAGGGCGGATGGACATTTTAGCCTTTGTTCGCTGCTGGCTTCTTTTTTTATTCCAATTTAATTGACTGTTCTTTGTATTTAATCACAAATTCTTTGGCTGCATTTAAATCTTTCGGGTATTTCGCATCCATAAAAGTTCCTTTTCCAATTTGGTCGTAAACTCTTTGGAAGTAAAATCCATGGTCTCTTAAAAATTCGATTTTTCTCCATTGTCTATCATCATTTCTTTTTGGTGGTCGAAATTTGTGGTCATATCTTATTGTCTGATTTCCACATTCTGGACAAGTAGAAAATTATTTCTTGGAATCCAATTTCTTTCAAAAGATTTCCGACAATCAAAACAAACAAATTTTGCAGTTATCTCTTCTGATTTCATTTTCCTTCTTCTAATATTTCTTTCAATGGGTACGCATCATAAATTGTACTCCATTTTATTGTTTTTGGGTCTTTTTTTGAAATCCGTTCAGCAATTAATTTACATATTTTATAATATTCACTTTGTCTCGAATAAAAATTAGGCATAGGGTAAAATTCAGGATTCAAATTCACGTTTGCAACAATCCTAATTCGAGATTGCTCATTGTCAAAAAAAGATTTCGGAATTGTTATCATGTCGTATTTGACTCCTGTATAAAAAGTAGATTTATCATATTTTTGTCTACTTCTCATTCCACTATTTAATAAATCTGCTGTATCGTTTTGGTATTTATCCCCTAAAATTCCACTTGATTCGATTTCAGACTTTGACGGAATGTTTTCAAAAGATTCGCCCATAATTATAAACCCAAATTCCGTCTTGTCATTTTCGGTGATTGAATGATGAAGTATTAAACCATATTTTTGGTCTTTTTCATCTTCTAAAATAATGCAATCACCTTTTTTCATGGTCTTTTCTTTTTTTCTGCTTGCAGCGAACGTCCAAGCATATCGAGCGGCTGACCAACGGGAGGCTGATCTGATATGCAGTGTTATATTTTCGCCTTTTCTTTTTTGTGATGTAATTCATTATATAGAACTAGAATTAACCATAAGTTTGGTGCCCCATAGTTGATTTTCTTCCTAAATCTGATCCTTTTTCAATTCTTTGCTATTCTAATAATTGCTTTGTTCCTTCCATGATTGATAAGTTCGATGAAATATAGACCCGTTGGTACATCTAAAGTCAGTTCGACTAGGTCTGTATTTTTAAAGGACTTTTCTTCGAGTAGTTGTCCAGCTGGTGTCTTGATTCGAATCGTTAGATCTTGTTGGATTTCATTAAAAGAGATGGAGACATTATTTAATGTTGGATTGGGGTAAACATTAATCTTATCTTCAAAAATTTCATTATCTAGTCCCGTAGAAATTATGGCTATACAATCTGATAATGTAGAGCATCCATTTTCGGTCAATTCCACCGCATAATTCCCACTAACAGTGGGCGTAAATGAAGAATTAGTTTCACCTGGGATCAAACTGAATTCATTGTCACAATCTATCCATTGATATGAAGTTGCAGTCGTGTTTTGTACTGAAATAGTAGAGGAATTGACATAAATAATTCCACTGATTGGATTATTGCACTGATTTATCTTTTGCACAAATAGACCAGTAAAATCAAAAACATCTTCTTCAAAGTAGATTTCATCGGTCATCTTACCCACTGTATAAACATTTCCGTCTGGTTCAGTAATAATAGAACTTCCGTTGTCCGTTCCTTTATTCCCCCAACGTTTCACCCAAAGTAGATTACCGTCTGGGCTTAATTTTTGAACTATGATATCAGATGAACTATTATTTGAAAAATTTATAACTGATGAAATATTTAGGGAGTCAGGCCCAGGGTCAAAATCCATTGTACCCCTGAGATGGCCAGTTAGATATAAATTATTGGCCTCATCAACAGTTGCCGAATGAATATAAGAACGCCCATCACCGCTTTCTACATTTACCCAAAGTAAATTCCCTTCGGAATCAAATTTTTGAATATAGGTGTCTGATTCACCTGTAGATTGGTAGATCAATTCATCAGGTCCAGGGTCAAGATCCTCAACTGACCAAAATTCCCCAATGTTATATAGGTTATCTTCTGAATCTACAACAAGTAATATCTCATCTTCGGTGTGTGCATCGAATGTATGCACCCAAATCAAATTCCCTTCGGGGTCTAATTTCCCATAAAAAATACTCCCATCACTTTCATCTGTTATTAAATTAATACCCTCACCAGGATCTGAATCAATAGTTCCAGTGAAGTATGCATTAATAAATATATCATTAGTAGAACTAGTTTGAATTTGTCCTATTCCTCTCGAATCTATTTCTTTAGCCCAAATACACGCTCCATCTGAATCAATTTTCAAAAAGAAAGTTTTGCTTTTATTCGGGCTCGCTTCAAATTCTCCGCATTGATCTATTGTCAATTTTCCAACGAAGTTTCCTCCTACTATCAAGTTCCCTTCGTTATCAAAGGCTATAGTTGATCCAGAATCGCCACCGTATGTACCATCGATTCCTCCTAAATGTTTAACCCAAATAAAATTTCCATCAGTATCTAATTTTAAAATAAAAGCATCACTATTGTAAGGAGTAGCTTCGCTAATTGAATTTAGGAAGACTGATTCACTACCTGGATCAAAATCAGCTTGATTTTGAAAAGATCCAGTAGTGTATATATTACCTTCTTGATCAACTTTCAAAGCGTTAACTAAATCAGATCTATCACCACCTATTTGACGTACCCAAACAAAAGCACCATTGTTGTCTAGTTTCAAAATGAATATATCCCCAGATTGAATCGGAGGCGTGACGTCCGTATCAAAGGGTGATAGAGATGCGAATTCTGGACCAGGATCAAAATCGATAGTTTTATCAAACACACCTGCGATATAAATATTTCCAAGACCATCTATTCCTATTGTATTCCCATGAATACTTCTAGCACCTTCAATTCCTTTTGTCCATTCTAATTCTGGATTTTGACCAAAAATATTAATGGTCAGCAGTAGGCATAAAAACAATATTGTAATTTGTATAATTGATTTCATATATTGATTTTTTGTAAAATTGAATACATTCCTATTTTGACTTCCTATTATAAATTTTGCAGGGGCTTCTTTTCATATTTACCTATAGTTTTCTTTTGGTGAAATATAACTTGTATATATCTATACCCCCCACACAAATCAACACCCACAGCAACAAAAATACACCAAAAACTACATTAATTTACATATTTATAAATTATTTCATAATGTATTGATATACAATAACTAATACTAAAATATTACTTATTTAAAAGCTCATATATCTGCATAGAAATGCGTATACCCGTGTATACCCGTTTAAAATACGGCTATCCGATCATTGTCCCTTCATATTTGCATCGTCAACAAATTGAAACAGCCACACGGCATTTAATTTTTATTTATTACTCATCCCGCTTAACTATATAGGGATATAAAAATTACACACAATGAATACATTAAAAAATTCAGTAACACTCATCGGTAACTTAGGAAAAGAGATAGAATTAAAAGAACTATCAAATGGAAATAAGGTAGCTAGAATCGTAATGGCAACCAATGACTTTTACAAAAACAACAAAGGCGAACCTGTCACAGAGACCCAATGGCACAATCTAGTAGCATGGGGTAAGACAGCAGAATTTATGGCCAACAACTTATCAAAAGGAAGCGAGGTAGCCATCCAAGGCAAACTCGTCCATAGATCATACGAAGATAAAGATGGAAATATGAGATATGTCTCCGAAGTAAAGGTGAATGAATTCATGAAAATTTCTCGACAAGAAAAAGAAGCGGTACCATTCTAAATTGAAATACGCGACTCGTGTTGATATATGAAGCTGTTGTGACCAGGCAAGATTATCCAAAAGATTGAGCCTGTCACAGCTTTATATTAGTCACATCATATCTAACAGATAAAGAAAGGACGTATCGATTCTTTTCTTATATTTGTTTTCTTTTAATATGTTATTCCGCCCAAGTCAAAATAATGGGGTACAAAGGAGTAATCAATCGCTAAAATTTCAATATAAAATATAACCATGTCAAAAGAAAAAGAAGAAAAGCTAAAAGCGCTGAAGCTTACCGTTGACAAATTAGATAAGACATACGGTAAAGGAACAGTAATGAAACTTGGTGACAAACAAGTAGTGGAGACGGAAGTAATATCAACTGGTTCATTGGGATTAGACATTGCACTGGGTATAGGAGGATTTCCAAAAGGTAGGGTTGTAGAAATATACGGTCCTGAATCATCAGGAAAGACTACTTTAGCCATCCATGCTATAGCACAATGTCAGAAGGCAGGCGGTATTGCAGCATTCATAGATGCAGAGCACGCATTTGATAGATTCTATGCTGAAGCCTTAGGTGTAAATACGGGAGATCTTCTCATCTCGCAACCAGATAATGGAGAGCAAGCATTAGAAATTGCAGAAAATCTTATTCGATCAGGTGCGATAGATATCCTTGTGATTGATTCTGTAGCGGCACTTGTACCGAGAGCTGAGATAGAAGGAGAGATGGGAGATTCTAAGATGGGTCTCCAAGCAAGATTGATGTCACAGGCATTGAGAAAGCTTACAGGTACCATAGGTCGTACAGGATGTTGTTGTATTTTTATCAATCAATTGAGAGAGAAAATCGGTGTAATGTTCGGTAATCCTGAAACTACAACTGGTGGTAATGCACTTAAATTCTACGCGTCGGTAAGAATAGACATCAGAAGATCAGGTTCTGCCATCAAAGATAAAGAAGGTAACGTCATGGGTAATGCCGTGAAGATGAAAGTGGTGAAGAATAAGCTTGCACCTCCATTCCGAATCGCTATGGCCGATATCATGTACGGAGAAGGTATATCCAAAATAGGTGAAATTTTAGATTTAGGCGTAGAGCAAGATGTAGTGGGTAAGAGTGGATCATGGTTCAGTTATGAAGGTACAAAAATTGCCCAAGGTAGAGAGGGAGCAAAAAGGTTCCTCAGAGACAATCCTGAGGTGACTGCAGAAATAGAGGGTAAAATCAGAGCCATCTATAATGATGAAGTTGAAGAGGTAAAGGAAACGAAAGAAGCCTAGAGACGTCTATTTGAAGCAAAAGTTGAAAAATTATAATAGGTGCAGTGTATTTGATGACACTGCGCCTATTTTTTTAGATATATTCAGAGAATAAGGGTACATAGCCAATAAAGAGCGGGTTAGAAACACAAAAGGTTGAGCCTTAATCCTACTGAAAACATCACATTATGATGCTTCATATACCAAAATCAAATCTATAGTGGATAATAGTTACCTCTGTATTGATAAATCTATCTATATCTAGATTTATAATAATAATTTGAAATTAAATAAATCTCCAAATCGCATACCGATGAGACGGACATTTCCAAAATATAAGCTTAATGAAATAGGAAGAATCAAAATTGGTTTTCATCTACATATAACTAGTGGTGAAGACTAATAAAATAAAGCCTTTCTAGCTCTGACATATTATCTTAATTCACTACCTTTGTGGCGAATTTAAAATATAAGGCAATATGTCTAGAAATATATATTCAGCGCTGTTAATTTTTGCAGCAATCTTATTCTCGTTTCCAGCTATGGCTCAAGGTCATAATCATGATGGACATGACCATAGTGGACATGATCATTCTGGACACGATCACAGTGGACACCATCATAGTGGTCATGATCATAGTGGTCATGATCATGGATCTCATGATGGACATGACCATGCTGCACATGCAGATGGTGCGCACGGACCGAGTTGTGCACCACACGGAGATCACAAATATGATCCAGCTGCTACTGCCATCCATCACATCAGTGATGCGAATATCTGGAGCATCATGGAATATCCGATTCCGTTACCTATGATTTTAAAATCAGATGCAGGTTTAGATGTGTTTATGTCTAGTAAGTTTCACGTACACGCTGCTCACCATGAAGATGGACACTCATCATATAATGGATATGTAATGCACGAAGGAAGTGCATATAGAGTCAATCAAGCAGGGTTCCCAATGGAAGGTTCTGTAGATCACGGACCATTTACCCACGGTACTGAGATGGTAGATGGCAAAGAAAGAGACGTCAAATATGTATGTTATAAAGACACACCTTATAGAATAGAGCAAAGAACAACACTCGACGGAGGAGTACTTGGCGGAGGCATCACAAACTTTTGGGATTTCTCACCTACGAAGAACGTAATCGCTATGTTTCTATCTAGTTTGATCTTATTTTTCTTATTCAGAGGTGCTGCAAAAAAATATAAGTCAAACCCAGACAAAGCACCAAGTGGTCTACAGGGAATGCTGGAGACCATGGTCGTGTTCATCAGAGATGAAGTCGCTATTCCATTTATAGGAAAAGACAAATACATGAAGTTCTTTCCTTTTCTATTGTCATTATTCTTCTTCATCTTGGGTCTTAACCTATTCGGCCAGATTCCATTATTAGGAAGTGTAAACGCAACGGGTAATTTGACGATCACCGCAGTATTGGCGATAATCGTTCTGATTCTCGTGAGTTTAAATGGAAACTTGGATTACTGGAAGCATATATTCTGGATGCCAGGAGTGCCTACATTTGTGAAGCCATTATTGGCTGTAGTAGAGGGTATGGGTATCTTTATCAAGCCACTGACATTGATGCTGAGGTTAGCGGGTAATATTTCTGCTGGTCACATTGCGATATTGAGTTTTATTGGCTTGATTTTCATTTTTGGAGATCTTTTCGGAGGTATTGGTAGTGGTATGGGATTAGCGGTAGCGACACCCCTTACATTATTTATGATGGCTATTGAGATTATTGTTGCATTTGTACAGGCATTTGTATTTACGATCTTGACAGCTTCATACATTGGTGCGGCGACAGAAGATCACCATCATTAATTAAGTATTGAATTTTTTTATTTTTTAATATATATAATTTTAATAATCATGACAGGAACTTTAGCAGCAATCGGAGCAGGTCTTGCAGTAATCGGAGCAGGTTACGGAATTGGAACAGTAGGTGGAAAAGCTATGGAGGCAATTTCAAGACAACCTGAAGCATCTGGAGACATCAGATCAGGTATGATCCTAATGGCAGCATTCATCGAGGGTGCAGCATTGATCGCTATCCTACTTTCAATCTTTATCCAGTAATTACTGGTCTCAAGACTGAATGTCAGAAGAAATAGAGAGAGCTAGCAATGCGGTTGGCGGAGCAGGCTTTCTCTTTTTTACTTCTTTTTTTAAAATTAAAAATATCAAACTCCCGTAAGGGACTAATAAATAGCAAAAAACTTAAAATATGTTTTTATTATTAGATTTTACACCGTTTCAGCCATCTCCAGGATTAGCAATATGGGGACTATTAATCTTCTTATTGTTTTGGGGTATTATGTCGAAGGTAGCTTTCGGCCCTATCGCCAATGCGCTACAAACAAGAGAGAATGACATCCAAAATGCTCTAGATTCTGCGAAGACAGCCAAAGAAGAGATGTCGAACCTGAAAGCAGAAAATGAGAAACTACTAGCAACAGCTAGAGAAGAAAGATCTCAAATGCTCAAAGAGGCAAAAGATACAAAGAATCAAATCATCAATGATGCTAAAGAAACAGCGAAGTCTGAAGCTTCTAGGATTATGATCCAAGCCAATCAAGATATCGAAAATTCTAAAAAAGCTGCCATGATGGAAGTAAAGAATGAAGTAGGTGCTATTGCAATAAGTATCGCTGAGAAAGTGATCAAAAAAGAATTAGCTGGTAATGCGGAGCATGAGAACTTCGTGAATGCTCTTGTAAAGGATGTAAACCTTAACTAATAATTCCTCTTACAAAGAATCAAAAATCCCCTCTGTAAATAGTCAGGTGGGATAAGATATATAGATGGTCTATAGCGTAAAGTTATAGGCCACTTTTTTGGATAGGGATATCGGGATATTCAGTAGATCTGAATATCCTTATTTATATAGCCCTTCATTCCGCTTACTGCTGAATGAATACCCCGTTTACGCTTGATTTTACGTAAATACGAGGTAATAAATTTCAACCTAAACTTCCACTCGCCGTTCGGGCTTTCATTTTTGGCTTGACCCAAAAACGAAACAAAAAACGAGTGTTTGCTAAACAAGCCATCTCTTATCTCAAGACTTTACCTGACTTTTAACGCTATTGGAATCACATTTTGACTAAACTTGCAAAACTCGCTTAAGCTCAGACAGTTGCAAGTTCTTAACGCCAAAATGAAATTCAAATACCTAAGCCAGCTAAGGTCGATTTAATTTCTGCCACAAATTAATGCTCCTTGTAAGTGATATAATTTTAATATTGTCCTTACTTCTGAATAACCCTATATCAGTAATAACTAATATCCTTATTCCACAACAGTTTTTCTAACTACTTCTGAAAAGATACCTCGCTTATTCGATTGACTGTGACATTTTATCCTTTATTAATAGAATTCAGACTAGACTTCTTATAGTACCAAATCAAACCAATCAAGCATATTCCTAATCCAAAAAACTCTCTTACAAATTCGATAAATGGACTTTCGGCATGCATGGAACCTGTAATCGTAGGCAGACCATTAGTAATCCAAGAAATAACATCAGGAATGTACCAAAGCATAGAGATAATGTACACTCCACAAAGAATCAAAATCAGCTTCGAATCTCTCCTGCCTCGATCATATGAAATAGCCACCACCGCTGGAATTACATATACAGGAATCCATATGTAGAAATCGGGATCATTGTACTGAACTGCGGCACAAAGAATATAGATGGCTGATATTACTTTATGAATCATCGATTGATAGATTTTATAATTACAGGTTATACCTCTTCACTTACATTCTGCTGGTCTAGCATCTCTTTGTAGTAACCACCGCTAGTGAGCAATTCTTCGTGTGTTCCTATCTCAGCGATCTGACCATCTTCCAAAACTAATATTTTATCAAACTCCATTAGATTATGGATACGATGAGTTATGATTATTGATGTTCTGTTTTTGAGTGCTACATTCAGGTACTGCATTATCTGCTGTTCCGTATCTGTATCCACCGCAGAGAGGCAATCATCTAGGATTACTATATGAGGATCTTTGATAAATGCTCTGGCTATAGATATGCGCTGTTTCTGCCCTCCGGATAGGGTAACACCCCGTTCTCCCATCATAGTCTGATATCCTTCGGGCAGTCCGATAATCTCATCGTGGATTGCAGCATGGGCTGCATATTTTTCAGTCTCTTTTTGGTCTACTTCTCCTATACCGAAGCTTATATTGTTGGCCACCGTATCAGAAAACAAGAATACATCTTGCGGGACATAACCTATTTTTCTACGAAGATTATCAAGGTTGATCGCTTTTACATTCTGATTGTCTATCATGATCTTTCCCTCGGTAACATCGTACATCCTAAGTATGAGATCTGCAATGGTTGATTTTCCAGAAGCGGTCTTTCCGATAACTGCCATTTTTTCACCTTTTTTGAGATGAAAAGATACATTTTTGAGGGCTTGTATACCTGTGTCAGGGTAGGTAAAACTTACTTGATCGAATCGAATATCCCCTTCAAGGTTTTCCGCCGAATATCCCGATCTGTCTAGTGTTGATTTTTCTTTGAGCAGCTCATTGATTCGTTGTTGCGAGGCTTCGGCTTGTTGTACGAGTGAGGCGATCCATCCTATAGATGTCACTGGCCAGGTCAGCATATTCACATAGATGATGAATTCTGCAATGTTTCCCGTTGTGATGTTTCCAGCGGCTACTTCTAACCCACCTACATATATTACGATAAGTGTACTAGCACTGATCAAGAATATCATCACAGGAAAGAAAAAGGCAGAAACTCTAGCCAAATCCAGCGATTTATTCTTAAAATCTTCACACTCTTCTTCAAAATATTCAGAAAACTGATTTTCTTTTACATAAGACTTTATTACTCGAATACCCGAATATACCTCCTGTGCAGTACTGGTCAATTGGGACAATTGTTTCTGGATCAGACTAGATCGAAAATTGATCTTACTACTTACATAATATATAGTGAGCGATAGCAATGGCAGCGGTATCAATGTATACAATGATAGTGTGACACTGACCTTAAACATAGCATAGATAGTTAGAGAAAACAGCGTCACCAGATTGATTCCGTATAGCACTGCAGGTCCTATATACATCCTTACCTTGCTAACATCTTCCGAGATCCGAGACATGAAATCACCTGTCTTATTTCTTTTGAAATAGGCTAAGTCCATCATCTCCATATGTGTGAAAATCTCTTTTCTCAAGTCATATTCTATCAATCGAGACATCACAATGATGGTCTGCCTCATAAAATACATAAATATTCCTTTGAGTATGCTGAAACCTATGACGACCGCTGCGAATAGAAGCAATGCCTCACCGAGCTCTGCGTATAATCCTTCCTGAAGACTCGCCTCTGCGCTTTTATAAGCCAAGATCTTATCCTGGACAAAATCCAAAGCTTCTCTTATTTTTTGTGGAATCAGTACTCCAAAATAATTGGATAGGGCTACAAATAGAATACCTAAGCCAAATCGGACTCTGTATTTGTAAAAGTATTTATTTAAATGTTGAAGGTTTTTCAAAAATATCTTTTCTATTTGATGGACAAATGTATAGATTAATACAAACTTATAGGCTATTGAGTTGTAAGTAACATCAATTTATTACCGATGGCGCTTTAGTCGGTAGTAAAAGTCGATACACCTACGATATTGTTTGTATTGATAATGAGAGGATTTCAGTTTGCCGTTTTTCGAATTTAAAAATGGTGATTGGCTATGGTTATATAGCGATTAGTTAAATTAATAAGATCTAGCGAGATGGTAAAATATAGACGGACCCTTAATTTTGAAACCTTGCTTCTCGTAGTCTTTTTTATGGATGCTTTATCACATTTAAGTTGATAACCCTAGTGAGTTTTACTTTCGATTTGTTATAGGTATATTAAAGTCCTATCAGTAAAGTCTGTAAAATGTAATAGCCTAGATTTTATTGGCTACTATTTTAAAAAATGATTCAATACTTATTACATTGCGCACAACAATAATGTGTAGAATGAATATTTCTTGTGTAGTAGCTGTAGCCAATAATAATGTAATAGGAAAAGACAATGATATCCCTTGGTATTTGCCCGCAGACCTTAAGTATTTCAAGAAGATAACGCTTGATCATCATATACTTATGGGGAGGAACTGCTACGAATCTATCGGTCGTCCTCTGCCCAAAAGAACCAATGTGATAATAACCAGAGACCCGTTTTTTATTGCTAGTAATTGCCTCATTGCCCATAGTATCGAAGAAGCACTAGAGATGGCATATGACAATGGAGAAGAGGAAGCTATGATCATAGGCGGAGGTACCATATACGACCAGACCAAAGATCTATGGGACAAACTCTATATCACAGAAGTAGACCTAAATGTAGATGGGGATATATTTTTTCCTGAGATCGATTATTCGAAGTGGAATCTACAATCAGAAGAACCTCACCAACCCGATGATAAAAATGAACATTCGTATACTTTTAAAATGTACGAACGGGTTCAATAAACTTAATGGAAGGATCAAATAGAGTATCTGTTAGATTCGTTTGAACATATAATAACTACTAAAATCAGATAATCGATTTTATACTATACCTTACAATTGACAGGTAAAAAACTATTAAAGGAATGGATCATTTAAAAATAAATCAGGAGATCGCGGAATCTTTAAAAAACTGGAAAGAAATAGTAAAAAAATATCAAGAACCGAATAACAAGAAAGCTGTCATCCAGCTATTGACGTCATTCTTACCTTACTTGGGGCTATGGGTGTTGATGTATTTTAGTCTCAATTGGTCAATATTAATAACCATCGGCCTAGGAATTATAAATGCCTTCTTTTTAGTGAGGATTTTTATTATCCAGCATGATTGTGGACATCAGTCGTTTATGAAGTCCAAAAAGCTAAATAACATAGTCGGATATACATGTAGTGTATTTAGTGGTCTACCATATAAGTACTGGGCACGGGTACATAACTTCCACCACGCACATTCTGGTGTATTGGAGACGATAGATATCGGGGATATACCTACACTCACTGTCAATGAATTTCGCAAACTATCAAAGTGGGGAAAACTCAAATACAAGACCTGGAGAAATCCATTCGTCACTTTTGTAATAGCGCCAGCATACTATATAGGATTGTCCAATAGATTTCCAGTATTCAAGTTTAACAATTGGAAGAAAGAGGTTTGGAATCAATTTAAGAATAACATCCTTATCGTAGGTGTCTATGTATTGTTTGCTTATTTGCTTGGTTGGAAGCAGTTTTTATTCGTTCAGTTTTTTTTAGTTTTTGTCTTTGGTATCATCGCATTTTGGTTCTTTTATATCCAACATCAGCACGAGCATTCTTATAAGCAATGGAAAGACAACTGGAACTATGTAGTAAGTGCCATTAGAGGAAGTTCTTATTATAAATTGCCAAAAGTATTTCAGTGGATGACTGGAAATATAGGCATACATCATATACATCACCTAAGTAGTTTGATCCCGAATTATAATCTAGAAAAATGTATGCGCGAAAACACCATACTAAATAAGTACGTAACTGTAGTGACCTTTTGGGAAAGTCTCAAACTGATGTCAAACAAACTATGGGATGAAGAAAAACAAAAGATGATATCGTTCAGAGAATATTATCAAATGGAAAAAATGAGAATCAGAGCGATTGGATAATTCGGACATAGACCGAGCCACGAGAATTGTGTTGATACGAAGTGCGCACACTTTTATTAATCTCAATGCTCAAATAAATGCAAAAAAAAATCTGCCCTGTTTTTCGCAGGTCAGATTATAAGGCGTCATAGGTGTTTATGAACGTGCTTAAATTATAAGGATGTAATTCTCATTGTTGTGGTTGAGACGTATGATTTTATAATAAGTCACTTTTTTAAAAAAATAATAAATTATTTCATTAGATGAATGCAGTAATAACAGGAAGTACAAAGGGCATAGGCAAGGCTATCGTTGATCTTTTAGTATCCAAGGGAATCAATGTGGCCATATGCTCAAGAAGTATTGAAGATGTAAATGAATGTATAAAAATACTTTCTGATAAAAATCCTAAAGTCCGTATCATAGGAAAGGCTGCAGACATGAGACAAAAAACAGAAGTGGCCTCATTTGCTGATTTCGTGCTTTCGGAATTTGAGTCTATAGATATTCTAGTGAATAATGCTGGTGTATTCTTACCTGGCGAACTTACACAAGAAGAAGATGGAGCGCTAGAGCAGATGATAGAGACCAACTTGTATAGTGCCTATCATCTATCTAGAGCGCTAGTACCTAATATGATCGCAAATGGTCACGGCCATATATTCAATATGTGCAGCATCGCTAGTAAAATAGCTTATCCTAATGGCGGATCATACAGCATTTCAAAATTTGCATTGTTGGGCTTCTCCAAAGTCTTACGCGAAGAACTCAAAACCAAAAATATAAAAGTTACTTCCATCATGCCAGGTGCGACTTGGTCGGCGAGTTGGGCTGGGGTAGATCTACCAGAAAGTAGATTAATGCAAGCCGATGACATCGCTAAGATAGTATGGACGGCGCTAGAGATGAGCCCGTCTGCAGTTATTGAAGATATAACATTGAGACCCCAACTTGGTGATTTATAATTAACACTTATTTTGTGTATTCGTGGGTATTCCGTTAAATATCAATTAAATATAGATTAGAGCTAATTATGGCTCATTATTTGAAGTATTTTTGACGACCATTTTATGCACCATTTAAATACAATCAAATATGAAGTTTATTATATCCTTTTGCTTTTCGCTAATCAGCTTATTATCATATAGCCAAAAGAGTATAGTTCCTGTGGACTGGTCCTTCGAAGTGATAGAAAGTGGTGATGATCTTACACTAAGAGCTACCGCAGACATCGAAGATAAATGGGCTATCTATTCTCAGCATACTGGAGAAGGAGGCCCGATTGCACTATCATTTACTTTTGATGATCCATCCACATTGATCGGTGAGACTGAGGAAATATCAGAACCGATAAAGGTTATGAGTAAACTATTTGAAGTAGAAGTCATAAAATTCAAAAAGCAGGCGATTTTCGAACAAAAATTCTCTAAGAAAAAAGGAATGAAAAACCTATCAGGAGAGGTAAGGTTTATGAGCTGTGACGAATCTAGATGTCTGCCACCGACAGATGTGCGATTTGATATTGAACTTTGATATACATTTTCAAGGAATATTGCATATTTTCGTTTTTTGTTTTAAATGCTAACTAACTTTTATCTGGTATTGATATGAATGACAGTTTATATTATTCATACGATATTCAGAACAAACTAACCCAAATGAAATTATTACAATCCTTATTGGTACTACTAGTAATATCTACTACGTCACTAAGTGCGCAGATACTTAAGCCAGTAAAATGGAAATTCTCTACTGAAAAGATTTCTGATACAGAACATAATCTCGTATTCACTGCTGCCATTGATGATGGATGGACAGTCTACTCTCAGTTTACAGCTGATGATGGACCCGTGCCCACACTGATCACATATGAATTTAATGATGGTGCCGAAATAATCGGAAAGGGAGTCGAAACAGGTCACAAAAAAGAAGGTCTTGATAAACTGTTTGACGTAAATGTGATAAAATATCTAGCGGATGAGGATTTTGTCATCAAACAAAAAATAAAAGTTACGGATAGTAGCAAACCGATATCTGGTTACCTCACATTCATGACTTGCAATGACAAGACCTGTCTGCCGCCTACTGATATAGATTTCTCCTTTATGATTGACTCAGGAGCAAATGCAGGACAAGGTGGAAGTAATAATGCTACTGCTGATAAATCCACCTCTTCTTCTTCTCTAATTGCTTCTGACGACCAAAAGCCTGCAAAATTACTTCAACCTGTAAAGTGGGATATAAGCAAGAAAAAATTATCTGATGATGAATATGAACTCATATATAAAGCGTCCATAGATAAAGGATGGGCAGTATATTCTGTATACCAAGAAGAAGGTGGGCCGATACCTACAACGATCAACTTCGAAAATGCCGAAGGGGTAGAGCTCATAGAAAAAGCTGTGGAAGTCGGAAATAAAAAAGAGGGGTATGATAAAATGTGGAAAGATGATGTTGATAAGGTAATTAAATTCAAAAGTGGAGAAGATTATATCATTACTCAAAAAGTGAAAATAACAGATCCTTCAAAACCATTTACAGGTTACCTAAATTTCATGACTTGTGATGATACCAGATGCCTCAACCCTACTGATATAGACTTTGATTTCGGATTCGGGACTTCAGAGAATGATGTGGCAAATTCTAATATGCCAAATTCTGAAATTGCTGGGATGAAAATAACCTCAGATGGAAAGGTAGATCAACGAATAGCTTCGATCGTGGAAACATACGAATCACCTCTCAGTGATTGCGGTAAAACAGAGGGAGACAAAGATAGTGGTATACTTTGGTTATTGGTCGCTGGGATGTTAGGTGGATTTGCGGCATTATTGACGCCGTGTGTATTCCCTATGATTCCTATTACTGTCAGTTTCTTCACGAAGGATACAAAGAGAAAAGGATGGATGAACGGGTTGATATACGGTGCATCTATCATAGTAATATATGTAGTATTGGGATTGATCATTACGATTACATTAGGTCCTGAAGCACTACAAGCACTATCTACTAACTGGATTGCCAATACAGCATTCTTTCTTATATTTTTATTCTTCGCGGGATCATTTTTCGGGTATTATGAATTGACCTTACCTAGTTCTTGGTCTACGAAAAGTGATCAGATGGCGGATAAAGGTGGTCTGATTGGTATATTTTTTATGGCAGCGACTTTGGCATTGGTTTCATTTTCATGTACTGGTCCTATAGTAGGGTCAGCACTAGTAGCGGCCGCCAAAGGTGGATTCGTAGGTCCATTGGTAGTAATGTTTGGTTTTTCATTTGCACTTGCTCTACCTTTTGGTTTATTTGCAGCTTTTCCAGCATGGCTTAATTCATTACCGAGATCTGGAGGATGGATGAATAGTGTGAAAGTGGTATTGGGTTTCTTAGAAGTTGGATTCGCATTCAAGTTTCTTTCTACGGCTGACTTGACACAACACTGGGGCATCTTGAAGTATGAGACTTTTATGTTTATACTCGTTACTGTGTGTCTATTGATCGCAGCGTATCTATTTGGATTCATAAGCTTTCCCCATGATAGTCCTATCAAAAAACTTAGTGTGCCAAGAAAGGCACTTGCTGGAGCATTTACAGCACTAGCTATTTACCTAGGTTTTGGATTCTCAGTCAATGAAGATACGGGCATCTATAACTCACTCTGGCTTACGAGTGGTTTCTCACCTCCTGTAATGTATAATATGTTCTTAGATAAAGGAGAAGTAGATCCAGAAATCAAAAAAAGATTTCCTTCATTTACTAAATGTGCAAACAATATAGACTGCTTCAAAGACTATTACGAAGGTCTAGCATACGCTAAAGAAGTAAATAAACCAGTCTTTCTTGATTTCACAGGACATGGATGTCAGAACTGTAGAAGGACAGAAGATAATATATGGGTAGACGATAAAGTTAGAAAGACACTAAATGATGATGTAGTGCTGGTATCCCTATATACAGATGACAAAGAAAAGCTCGAAGAGAAATTGGTTTCGGTTAGAGAAAACACAAGACTTAGAAACGTAGGACTAAAATGGGCAGACTTTCAAGTAGTGAATTTCGCACAGAATAGTCAGCCTTTATATATCATGATGACAAATGATGAAAAAGTAATCACCCACCCAAGAGGTTATGAGGGAGGAATAAAAGGTTATCAAGACTATCTAGATTGTGGATTAGACTATTACAATAGTAAATAATTGCGAGCCTGGCCCAGCGATATCCTTTAATGGTATACGCCCTCATAAGTTGATCCTTGTGAGGGCTTTTTATTTAGAATGGGACTCGGGATGTATACAGGCTCTATAGTTTTCTTGCATTCAAAACTATATAAACATAGCACATCGACAACTCAACCTAAAAATGTGTACAGTTGATAGCGAAAACAACTATCAAAAATGAACAAATAATCAATATTTGATCGTAAATATGAACAACATTACAGATTTATTAAATATTACTGAATAATAGTTGCGTATATTATATTATCGTTCTATATTTGTATTATCAAATTACCGAAAGCGGTTTTGCAGTTATGTTAACTGTTGATCATTGACAAAAACATAATATCATTGTGAGGTGATGAAATTGGCAGACAAGCGTTTTTGCAAAAAGCGCGTACCGTTTCAGTGTAGCGAATTCAAAGAAATCGCGGGCTGAAACCTGATTCAATTTCAGATCATTGACAAAAACATAATATCATTGTGAGGTGATGAAATTGGCAGACATGCCCTCCTGTCTCGGGGGTGGAGAGTTCGCGATAAACATTAGATAAGGGTTGACCACATAAGCTTTTCCCAATTCTTAAAAGATAATTGTCTAATAGCTAAGCGCTCCGTGGAGGTTCGAATCCTTCTCTCACAGCTATTTACTTTCATAAAATTCATTTTATGAAAGTAAAACCGAGCGAGTGTAGAAATTCATAAAGAATTTCGGGCTTGCGACCTTTTCGTAGAAATCATTTTATGAAAGTAAACTCATAAAATTCATTTTATGAAAGTAAAACCGAGCGAGTGTAGAAATTCATAAAGAATTTCGGGCTTGCGACCTCTTCAAAAGTAAATTCCCTAAATTATTATTCCAGCGGTACTCTTAGCTACCGCTTATTTAATCAAACAGCTCTTCCAGCACCTCATCCAAATCATCAAACGATTTGTAACCTACTTTTTCTTCGTCTCCGCCTTTGAGTATTATACCAGCCACTCCAAAAGAATCAATCTTAGCCAAATCTTTTGCTTTAAATATACCATCTAGATATACTTCTTTTTCTTTACAGATTTTTTTGATTTGAGAGATTTCTTCAACGGTAAGTTGATTGACTGCTTTAGAGAGAGTCAGTATTAATTTTTCATCATCGTTCCATCCTTCATTGAGGGTACATATACGAAAGATATTCTTGATACTTGGCTTAAGTTCTGATTTATCGATGAATGGACCAATCACAACACTGCTGATTTCTAACTCCGACAACCCTTCAATATTAGGAACAGTCAGGCCTTCATATTTTATGGCTGTCTCAGGTCCTTCTACCCAATCTATGATCTCTTTAAGTTTATCTACAGAGAGGCTTTTTTCTATGCTGGGATCTATATTGTAACACATCATGTCTACTCCCCACGCAGCAAAATATCGGGCATCTGTAAGATTCGTAATATCTGTAGCTATGATCTTCATTTAGAATTTTACATTTAATAATCCTACTAAATCTTTTACTTCTCTTAGTGTCTCTTGCGCTTTTTTCCGGATCTCGGAGGAACTAGCCTTTATCTGATCTTTGAGTGCTCTTTTATCTTGGAGGATGATTTCTTTATTTTCTTTGAATTGATCAGTCATTTTCACGATTGCTTCCGCGACCGTAACTTTCAGGTCCCCATACCTCAGATTTCCGTCTTTATATGCGTCCATGAGTTGAGCATGGTTTTCTAGATCTCCTGCAGCCTTTATAAGTCTGAATAGGTTTTCGACACCTGGACTCATTGCATCCGTTTGTTCTCCTGTGTCGGTAACTGCAGATTTTATTTGTTTAGTTATTCTTTTGGCATCACCAAATACAGATATATAATGTTTTTCGCCAGCTGACTTACTCATTTTGCGCATGGGGTCTGCGGTAGACATAATCTTAGGTGTCTCCGTATATAGACCTTGTGGCAGTACAAAATATTCTTTACCTACTTGATGATTAAACTTGCCAGCTATGTTTCGAGATAGCTCTAAGTGTTGTTCTTGATCCTTACCTACGGGTACATAATCAGCTTTATATATAAGTATATCAGCGGTCTGCAATACAGGATAGTCTAATAGTCCCACGGATATAAATTTGTTTGACTTTTCTTCTTCTTGTTTTTGGGATTTATCTTTGAATTGTGTCATTCTCATAAGTTCTCCAACTCCACAGAAACAATTAAATATCCATCCCAATTCTGAATGTTCGGGCACCAATGATTGGATAAAAAGGTTCCGAGGTTTTACACCTACCGCAGCTAAATTTATTATTATATCCCATGTATTGACGCGCAATTTTTTGACATCGTAAGGCATCGTCATGGCATGATAGTCGACTACACCATAAATACAATCATAATCATCTTGAAGATCTACCCAGTTCTTCACAGCTCCAAAATAATTACCCAGGTGCATATCTCCTGTAGGTTGGATGCAAGACAAGACGGTTTTCTTATTTGTACTACTCATATATTGAGATTAATTTGATAGTGCAAAGATATATTTTTAGCGCTTAAAATGAGGCGCTAGATCAAAAGGATAAAAGTGCAATAATCAATCCAATGATTAGGGATATTCCGAAATACAGAATATCTTATTATTCACTAGACTATGACAAAGACGATAAATTAATACGACCTCTTTTATACTTTGTAAATGTTTTAGAAGAATCGACTATCAAGTAAGTGCTATACGAATTATATATTTTTTGCACCTACTCGGTCGACCAGCTTTTGTAAGAATGGACTAGCAAAAATAAAGTTGTGTAGTTCTTCATTATCAGATTGTAGAACTTGATCTTTATCCCCTTTCCAGGCCAGTTTACCTTGATGAAGAAGGCAGATATTCTCTCCTATCTCCATCACGGAATTCATATCGTGTGTGTTGATTATTGTTGTGATGTTGTTGTCATCAGTAATATCAGAGATCAGTTCGTCTATAGTAATAGATGTCTTGGGGTCTAGACCAGAGTTAGGTTCATCACAAAACAGATACTTTGGGTTCAACACGATAGAACGTGCTATTCCTACTCTTTTTTGCATACCGCCACTGATCTCAGACGGGAACTTAGTATTGATTCCTTCCATGCTTACCCTTTCTAGCACTTCATTTACCCTTGATTTTTTTTCTTTTAATGTCATCTTGGTAAACATGTCCATGGGAAACCGGATATTTTCTTCTATGGTCATACTATCAAATAGTGCATTGCCTTGAAACAGCATACCCACTTCCATGCGGAGTTCTCTGATCTGCTTTTTGTCTAGTGCGCTAAAATCACGATCATTGTACCATACCTTGCCTGATGTCGGAGCAAATAGTCCAACTAGAATTTTTAATAATACAGTTTTTCCAGCGCCACTTCGTCCTATTATAAGGTTGGTTTTTCCTGCCTCGAAGGTAAAATCGACCCCTTTAAGTACCTCTTGATCTCCGAAAGATTTTCTTATGTTTTCTGCTCTTATCATGTCAATATCAATGCTATAATATAATCGGCTACTAGGATCAATATGATACTGTATACCACAGCTCTCGTACTTGCTTCACCCAATTCTATACTTCCTCCTTTTACGAAGTATCCTTGATAACAGCTGACTGATGTCAGTATGATGGCAAATGTAGCTGCCTTCACCAACATGATGAATATATTATGTGGCTCAAAGAACAATCTCAATCCAGTAATATAATCATTGTGCGAAAATAGACCTAATGGTACACTCGCTAGATATCCACCTGCGATACCTACGAATGCAGAGACGACTACCAATAGAGGGATCATCACTAATGCCGCAAGCACCTTGGGCATAACCAAGTATGCACTTGTATTTACACCCATAATATCCATCGCGTCGATATGTTCTTTTTGCCGCATACCACCAATCTCTGCTGCCATATTAGATCCTACTTTTCCAGCAAGAATAATACACGAGAATGTAGGAGACAACTCGATAATCATCATATCTCTTACAATATATCCAATAAATGAAGTCGGAATGAACTGACCATCCATCTGATAATAAAACTGAGTTACCGTAACTGCTCCTAGGAAAATGGATATTAGAAAAATAATGGGCAATGATCCAAGACCTATATCAAACATCTGTCTGACGAGCTCTTTGTAATACATACCTAAGTTTTCTGGTCTGCGATATATCTGACGCTGCCAGTCCATAAACTTTCCAAAATGAAATAATAGACTTAATGGATTCATTAATTGTTGTTAGTTCTTGACTACAAAGATATTCAAAACTATGAAGTCGCGGAATTGTTTGGTCTTATCTTCTAAAATAGTAGATATTGTAGCAGATATTTTGTCATTTTATCTGCAAAAGACTAATCATCCTCTCTATATTTTATCATTCGCCTTTTTAGCATCAATCATATACTGATGGACTAGCCTGCCTAATTCCGCTAGAAACGGTATACCCACTTCATCATATTCATATATGCCATCATTGTAGATCCTATTATCATTCACATGGATAGTCGCCGTCAGGAAATATTCAATGTCTTCTTTCGTATCTTGGATATATGCACAATCGGTAAGGTATCCATATGCGTAGCCTACTTTATTCCTTATGACTATATGGTCTGGAATAGGCGACTTATCATCTCCAAATAAGAAAAACTTCACATAGCTATCATAGTATTCATCTAACTTATCTTGTAAATAAGGGTAATCTTTAGGCAATCTAGCCATAGATGCTAGTACGAATTTTTTATCCTCTTCGTTTATATCATACCTCATACCTTTAGAGTATTGGTCGGACAGAATCATTCTTTTCAAGGATTCTTGTAGATCTCTAATATTAATGAAGTTCTTTTGATTAAAGTCAAATGGCTTCTTTACCAATGTCCCCTCCGGACTTATATGACCGACACCTTTTTGAGTATTAGATATTGGCGTGAGCCAAAATCCCTGAGCATAAGACGGATTGCGCTTATAATAGGTATTTCCTCTATTATCCAAGAAGTTGATAGCAGGAACCCATTTATTCTCATCAAAAGAAAATCCGCTTACGCCTACTCTATGGACTATCCTACTATTGGTAAAGATGCCTTTGTTCCTGAGATTGCTATTGATATAATCTTGAGTGACAAACTCATACAGTCGGTTGTATGCTTCATTATTGCTTGTAGCAAATACTTGATCTATAAAATGACCAATGGACGGATAATCTGTCACACGCGTAGAGTCGTACAATAATGGAGTCTGTGCTGACCGCAATGAATCAAATGACAATGGTGTATCGAGGCTTATTTCTACACCTGATTTTTTTAGTTCATTGAGTTTCTGTAATGCTAGAAAGGCTACGGGCATCTTTATAGAACTCGCTGGATAAAAGTAATCGTCAGGTCTAAAGTTAAAAAAATGATCCTCTACATGCTTCCCTTTCTGCGTTTGAGAAATCGGAGAAAAGAGAATTTGAACCTCATACTTATCTTTATCATCAATTATCTTCTTGAATTCTGAGCTGCCTGATGCAAGTATTTCTTCCAGCAGAGATTTTGGTTTTGTCTCTTTACAAGAAAGATAACTCAAGATCACAATTGAAAATAATAGTATCCGCCTCATCTAGTTTATTTTGAATCTTTGTGTATTTTTTTCTGCCTATGACGTAATACTTTTTGAGCAAATACCCGCTGTTTAATTAGCAATGATTATTCTTTGAATAAAAATAGTTGGCTTTTACAGTGCGTAAGTTTCGGTTCTTGATGTCTGGATCACAAACAAAAAAAAGGATACAAAATTGCACCCTTTTTCTATTATCTCGTTGTCAATAGTCACTACTTGAACGGATCAGAAAACTTCACATCCGCGATTACTTCTTTATCAGTCAGCGTCAATAGATATGCTTTCAAAGCTGATTTTTCTTCACTGGTAAAATTCATGTTTCTTGCATCATTTCCACTTTTGAGTAGAGGGTGAAGGTTTTCATGATTCTGAATTCCTTCACTGTAATGATCAATCACTTGATCCAAATTAGCAAATCTACCATCATGCATATAAGGAGCTGTCAGCTCTATGTTTCTCAAGAACGGAACCTTGAACACTCCATTTTTTGATGGGTCTTGAGAATGTTCGCCTACCCCTTTGTCTTCATAGATCATATCCAATCCATTATTCGCAATAGCCAACTCTGTGAACTGGTGATCAAACGAATGACAACTACCACAGTTATTATTGAATATTTTTTTTCCTTGATTTTCTTCTACAGTATAACCACTGAAGTTGTCGAAGATATTGAGTTCTTCCTTCATTGATTCATGATCAAACTTCGAGTTATTAGAAACGATACTATTTACAAACTCTTCAATAGCCTCAAGGACCCTATGCTCCATGATATTGTCGTCACCATACGCCTTTTTAAATAATACTTTGTAATCCGCTTCTTGATTTAGTCTATTTACAAGTTCGGGCATATTAAGTCCCATTTCGATTTCGCTAGTGATTGCTGCTTCTGTCTGTGATGTTATGTCTTCATTGGCCTCGTCCCAAGCGAATAATGCTTGATTTCCAAATCCAAAATTTTCTCCGTTTCTATATGATGTTTCGAAGCCTATTGTATTTCCTAATGGTAGAGAGTTCCTAGTCGTCAGTTCTCCATCGAATCCTTCGCTAAATGCAACATCATCAGCGAATGCTAGACTTTGTTTATGACAAGATGCACAAGATATCACCCCATTGATTGATAGCTTGGTATCATAGAATAGTACCCTACCCAATGTCGCTTTATGACTTGATCTTCTAGCTTGTATATTTCCTTCTTCGAGGTGATTATTAAAGAAGTCATCGCTAAACTCTGGGCTGTAATCATATAATTCTGATGGAAGATTGAGTCTCTGTGATATCAATTCATATTCTTCATCTGTGTAATCTATGTAAGTAGATTTATTGTCGTCATTACAGGATTGGGCTATTATCAAAATAAGAATAAAGCTCAAAATCTTTAAAGTGTAATATTTCATTTCCTTATTGTTTAGGTACAAGATAAGATTTCTTCCAATAATTAAACGCATCTGATTACAATTTTGTGACAATCCTTAAGCGTTTTTCAAAAATATTTGGACAAAAGGGCTTTATTTGTTGTAAAACAGTCACTTATAAATCATTTGGACCGTAGATTTTTAAAATCACTTCATTGTCTATCACATTCTGTAGCAATTTACAATTGCTAGATGTTAATGAGATTGTTTGTTTTTAAGCGGATACAATTAGTTTTAGATTATTATGAACAAAAGTTTATTTGAGATGTGTATGTATATTTGTATCACCTTCTAAAGCCTCTAAACTTTAACATTAAAAACATTACCATGAAAAAATCATATCTATTCACATTCCTTTCTTTTCTGTTTTTGATCTCTTGTGGAGATAGCAATTCTGATACTAGAGATATGTTATTAGGTGGATGGGAACTAGCACAAGTAACTGGAGAAGGGACGGCTTCTGTAGATGAAGACGGTACCACGACGGTTACTGATATTGCAGTGTCGAGTGGCGATGTCAACTATGTGATTACATTTTCGGAGGGTAGTTATGTAACGGCAGGATCATATGACTTGACAAATGAGACCATAGATAGTAACGGAGGTAAGGTTTTCGAACCTGTGAGTTATACCAATGCTACAGGAAGTGGAACTTACGATCTGGATGATATGGAGATCACGGCTGAGGGTCCATTTATAGGTGTCTTCATCGTAGATACTAATCTAGGTGTAATGGCGGGAGAACAAACTTTTACGATCGAATCTATAACAGCAGAAGAAGTAGTATTTTCTAATACGCAGGAGAAAAATATTCAGAGGGATGGTGCTGAAGTTACGGTACTGTTGAATACGAGATCCGTCTGGACTAAGAAGTAGAATCTCGCAGCGTGGTCAGTCTACCGTTTCATCAACCAATCTTTTACACCTTTGAATTCTGGTTTCAGTAGGTGAGCGACTTTCTCTTTATCAGCGACAGCTTGTAGTCGTGCAGGCACTTTGGCTTTTACTGGCAGTACGTCATTGACGACATCAAGAAATTTGGCAGGATGTGCAGTTTCGAGGTATATTCCAATGTAATCATCATTCTTCTTTTGGAATTCCTTGATGGCAGCATAGCCGATAGCACCATGTGGATCTGCTACATAGCTATATTGGTCATAAATATCTTTCATTACGATCTTATCGACGTGATCTGATATATAGAAACCAGATACATCCGATTTCAGTGCTTCATAATCATTATCATATAGAGCGAGTAGTCTGGTGAAGTTACTCGGAGAACCTACATCCATGGCATTGGATATAGTAGCTACTGACGGTTTGGGTTTATATATTCCAGTTTCGAGGTATTTTGGCACTATGTTATTGATATTCGTAGCTGCAATAAAATGATCAATAGGTAGGCCCATTTTTTTGGCGAGGAGACCAGCGGTTAGGTTTCCGAAGTTTCCACTTGGAACAGAAAAAACTGTTTTTTTGCCCCGTTTTTTAATTTGTTTGTATGCTTCGAAGTAATAAAAGGACTGCGGAATCAACCTGGCGATATTGATACTATTGGCACTACTGAGATTATATTTTTCTGTTAATTGTGGGTCAAGAAACGCTTCTTTCACGATTGCTTGACAATCATCAAATGTTCCTTCAATTTCCAGAGCAGTTATGTTATTACCTAATGTGGTAAGTTGTTTTTCTTGGAGATCACTTACCTTACCTTTTGGATAGAGTATGATGACCTCGATACCAGGAGTATTGTAGAATCCAGCTGCTACAGCTCCTCCTGTGTCACCACTTGTTGCGACTAGGATAGTGACGTGTTTTTCTTCTCTTTTGATAAAGTGAGAAATTAACTCTGCCATAAATCGTGCGCCGAAATCTTTGAATGCGAGAGATGGTCCATGAAACAACTCCAGTGTTCCTACAGCTTCATCATGCATTACTACGGGTGCGGGAAAGTTTATCGCTCGATCGATTATTCCGCGTAATGCTCCCACTTCAATATAGTCACCGATTAATGATTTTGCCACTTCGAATGCAATATCCGCAAATGAATAATCTTCGATATTCTCAAAGAATTCGTTCGATAACTTAGGTATGTGAGTAGGCATGTAGAGCCCTTTATCTTTAGGTAGCGATTGTAAGACCGCCTCTTTTAGATCGACGATATTATCTTGGTTATTTGTACTGTATAATTGCATGCTGTAATTCTTGTAATTCTTTTCTTCTTGTTGGTAATCCTTCTTGTAATCCTTTTTTTAAGTCAATATACCATCGATAAATTTGAAAAATGCATCAGATTGAAGTAGGTATAATGTACCCACAATCAGGGTGACAGCGACAATCATGAGCCTTATATTAGACTTCTTGTTACCATCTTTCAACGCTTCTTTGTTTCCTCTAGCTTTTATTCTAAATCCTGTTCTTATTCTTGCTTTCGCAAGGTCGGCATCAGAAATTTCTGGATTTCCATATTTTGCCATCCTAGCTTTCAGATCCTCGACAGATGGATCATAGTGCTGAGGTATATAGTCAAATCTCTTGTTTTTTACTCTTCCACCAAAACTGAAAAATGCCATACTGTAGTGATTTTAGTTAATGAAGTGATTTAGAACATAACGCTGATCTTAGGCACAACTATTATCATCTTAACCTTGGTTGTTAAATAACGTCAACTGTTAAGATGCGAAATTACTAATTAAAGGTGTATGATGCAATTTTACAGTCAAAAGTGAAAATGATTACATAATTACTACTGTAGTCAGGTTACATATGGCTGCTTTAACTAATGCAAACTTTGGTTTTCTTCTAAGAATATCACACCAAGAAATGTAGTTCGACTGGTCTGCTTTTTAGTTTATCGATATAGAATATTGTTTTGCCAACTCTTTTAAAGCTAATTCGCTGAAATATATGTCGATAACATAAACTCTGTAAAACCCCGAAAACGAAATCGAAAATGCAGCTTAAATTAGTTTTGAACTGAATATCACAAAACTTTTAAGCTACCTTCGTCTTATAAATACTACAAATAGCTCATTATTATGAATAAACATTTTCTACTAGCCACCGTACTACTGCTAGCATCTTGCGGCACTACCAAAGAGGTAGTATATGAAGCCCCATTCGAATATGAAGAAGAATTATTAGATACGCTTACTGTTTCTGCACCCGTATATGTAGAGGGTGAAGAAGATTTTACTTTATTACCCTATAATCCTGAAGCGACTCGATATTATGATTTGATTCATACGAAGTTGGAGGTATCATTTGATTGGAAAAAACAACACGTACTGGGCATAGCACATCTCGATTTAGAACCATTTTTCTATCCAATAAATCAGGTTGTACTCGACGCCAAACAATTTGTAATCCATGATATAAAAATGGGTAAAAACGGAAAGCCTCTTATGCACAGCTATGATGGTAATCAGCTTACAATAACACTCGATAAGTTCTATAACCGAGGCGAAAAAATCAAACTATACATCGACTATACTGCTCAGCCCAATGAAGGACCTATCGGAGGAAGTGCAGCTATTACTTCGGATAAAGGTCTGTTTTTTATCAATCCTATGAATGAGATTCCAGGTAAACCGAGGCAAATATGGACTCAGGGAGAGACAGAAAATAACAGCAAATGGTTTCCTACATTCGATAAGCCCAATGAAAGATGCACACAAGAAATCTACATCACTGTAGAGGAAGAATTAGAGACACTGTCCAATGGTGAACTTGTATCTTCTGTAAAGAATGGCAACGGGACTAAAACAGACTATTGGAAGATGGACAAGCCACACGCACCTTATCTATTTATGATGATGATCGGAGAGTTTGCGAGGGTCGAAGATTCATGGAATGGTAAACTGCTAGAATACATGGTAGATCCGCCTTACAAAGAAGATGCGAAGGAGATATTCAATCACACGGACGAAATGTTGACTTTTTTCTCAGATCTATTGGATTACCCATATCCATGGAATAAGTATAGTCAAGTAATTGCAGAAGATTATGTGTCTGGTGCGATGGAAAACACAACAGGAGTGATATTCGGCGATTTCGTTCAGAAAACCAAACGAGAACTGATAGATAATGAAAATGATCAGATCGTAGCACACGAAATGTTTCATCACTGGTTTGGCGATCTTGTGACATGCGAATCATGGGCCAACCTTACACTCAATGAAGGTTTTGCCAATTATAGTGAATACTTGTGGTACGAGCATAAATATGGTAAAGATGCCGCAGATGCAATACGGATGTCAGAAATGGAGGGTTATATGTATATGGCACAGCAGTCAGGTACACACCCGCTTATTCATTATGGATATTCTGACAAAGAGGATATGTTTGATGCGCACAGTTATAATAAGGGCGGGCTTGTCCTTCATATGCTTCGCCAAATCGTAGAAGATGATGCATTTTTTGCCTCATTGAGTAAGTACTTAAAGGATAATGAATACACCGCCGTAGAGACAGCCGAGCTCAGAATGGCTTTTGAGGAAACTACAGGACAGGATTTGAATTGGTTCTTTGATCAATGGTATCTAGATCAAGGTCACCCTATAGTGGAAGTAACTTATGACTATCAAGACGATAAAGTCGTAATTTATACAGATCAGGTCCAAGATGCGGACAACCATAGGCCGATATTTATTTTGCCATTGAAAGCAGCAGTATACGATCAAAACGGAAAGATATCATATCACTCAGTAGTAGTGGATGCAAGAAAAGATACGATCATAATCAGTGGCATAGACGAGAAGCCCCTAGTTACCGTATTAGACGGAAAGTCAACCATGCTGGGCGAAATAGTAGAAGAAAGAGACAGTACGGAGTTAGCATCACTACTGTATTACTCTCCCAATCACTTCGATAAGCGAGTAGCCGCTAATAGAATGAATGGTAATATAAATGCTCCTAAATTGGTAGATAAACTATTGAATGATAAGCATCACATTTTGAGAAATTTTGCTATTGCTAACTCGGGATCAGAAGAGACAGAAAAGCTTAAAGCCCTAGTAACATCAGACCCTCACTCATCTGTAAGAGCGAACGCGCTTATGAAATACAGTACAGAAGCTGGAGAGAAGTCAGTCGCATTAGCTGAGTCTGTGCTCAAAAATGAAAAAGCTTATAGTCCATTAAAACCTGCACTCGATATCGTGTACAGCTATTTTCCAGAGAAGGGAATCAAGTACGCTGAGCAGATGATGTCTGATGAATCTTCGGCAATCGTTGGTCAGTTATCAGGTTTCTTTGCTGAGACTGGAGAGGCTAAATACCTAGATTATATAGAAAGTAATATTTCAAAAATTGATGTGTATCAGCTATTTAGTGTCTTTGGAAGATATAGTGAGCTACTGTTCAGCCAAGACAGTGACACCATACTATCTAGAGTAGCTATGCTCAAATCCATGGGAATAGAAAATGATAACATGTACCGAAGGTATCTAGCCACCAATATGCTCAACACTATAAAAAATAAGTTTGCACAAGACGCGGAATCCACTACAGATGAAGATGAAAAAAAGAAAATTATGGTTGCCGTTGAATCAGTCAATCGCGTGCTCAGTGATGTTATAAGTAAAGAGAAGGATGAAAGCTTATTGGCTAGATATAAAGCGTACTAATCAAGAATAACACCTAATATATTACTACTTATCTTCGATCGCTCCTTTGTTGAAATTTTTAGTCTATTAGACTATTTTTCGTTTTTGAACTAGATTGAATTGATTTTTCTATTTGATGGGAGTGTCGCAAGTTTATTAAATACAGTAAAAATCGGTCAATATCTATAAAATGATATTAAACCAAGGACCTGTTTTATAACAATAATCTCTAAGATTAGACATCAGAAATTCATAGTACAATAATTGATAAAGTGTAGGGTCGTGGTTTACTGATATCTACGAAAAAATATTCTTAAATATATACTATGTGTAAAATGTAAATTTATCGTAAAAGCACACTTACAAACTGATGCCTAAATACATACATATTGCATAGTAATTACATATGAAAATTCAGGTCTAAACATCTTTTTGCGAGAAAGTATGTCAATTATTTTAAATTATTTAACTCAAAAATTGAGATAGATAACAATAAACAGACTATATTTGCAATCAGAATGCGCATAAAAACGCAGATCCATGAGCAAATACCTATTTTTAAAATCTAAGCGGTACATCTTGACGGCCGCTTGTACGTTGACTATTGCCGCTTTTTTGAGCGGGCAATCGGAGCGTCCTATAGATGGTTTTGGTTATAACGAATCTAATCCAAGTTGGGGGTCAACTTTTGACGTACAACCAAGATTAAGTCCTGCAGATTACGCAGATGGCATCTCAATACCTAAGACAGGCCCAGAATTCAATAAAGAAAATCCAAGGGTAATTTCTAATAAATTATTTGCTCAAACAGAACAAATTAACTCTAAATTATCTCTAAGCGATTTCACATGGGTATTCGGACAATTTGTAGACCATGACATTATTCTTTCTGAGAACTCAGAAGAACTATTAGAGAATATAGTGGTACCGGAAGATGACGAGCATTTTACTCCAGGGACCATCATCAGAATGGAGAGGAGTGAGGTAGCTGAGGGGACGGGAATCACTACACCTAGAGAGCATCTCAATAATGTTACCGCTTATCTTGATTTATCAAGCGTATACGGATCAGATGACGAGAGAGCAGCATGGTTGAGATCATATGAGGATGGAAAACTGAAAGTCTCAGAGGGAAATATGCTTCCATGGAATACTATTGATGGTAATTTTAATGGCAACATAGATCCAAGCGCACCACATATGGCTGATGATACCAGATCATTGATCAAAATGTATGTTGCAGGTGATGTCCGAGCAAATGAGAATCCGCTTCTGATAGCTTTTCATACACTATTCGTAAGAGAACACAACAGAATCTGCGAACAGGAAAAAGAAGATCATCCAGGGTGGAATGATGAGAGACTTTATCAAAGTTCAAGAAAAAAACTTATTGCATTCTACCAAAAAATAATATTTACAGACTGGCTACCAGCGCTAGGAATCAATCTGCCACAATATGTAGGATACAAAGAATCTGTAAATCCTCAGATAACCAATGAATTTTCTACTGCGGCTTTTAGAATGGGTCACACTCTCATCAATAGTACATTAATAAGAATGGACAATGATGGAAAAGAAATAAAAAGTGGAAATATCACTCTTAGAGATGCATTTTTTAACCCATTAGTAGTAGAGTATGCTGGTGGATTAGATCCTTATTTTAAAGGAATGGCAACACAGGTTCAGCAGGAATTCGATTGTAAAGTGATTGATGATGTAAGAAACTTTCTTTTTGGAGCTCCAGGACAAGGAGGTCTAGATCTAGCTGCGATCAATATCAATAGAGGAAGAGAAAGAGGCCTGTCGGATTATAATACCCTAAGGTCTAGTCTAGGAATGCCTAGATTAAATTCATTCGATGAGTTGACTGATAATACAGAAGATGCAACTGCTATGGAAGAATTATATGGTACTATAGATAATGTAGATCCATGGGTTGGTATGTTAGCTGAGCCTCATGTAGAAGATGGGTTATTTGGAAACTTGGTGACGACTATCTTTGAGAAACAATTCCAATCATTGAGAGAAGGTGATCGTTTTTACTATGAAAACATGGATTTTTCAGCGATCGAGTTAGAAGAGATAAATTCAGTATCAATGAGGGATTTACTTATGAGAAACACAAGTATATCTTTGATGCAAGATGATGTTTTCAGAGCTATGCCTCATAACAATATTGAAACAGGGCCAGATTTAATACCATTCCCTCTAGAAGCGGAAATCTACCCTAATCCAGTATTAGATGATTTACAACTTAAAGTATACGGATCTATAGAACAAGATCTTTCTGTAACGGTTATAGATTACATGGGTAAAATGGTAGTGAAGAGCTCACTTCATATACACGAGGGGAACAATATCCTAAATATTAATCTAGAATCTTGCCCACGAGGATTTTACAATGTAATACTAGAGACAGAGAATAGATTCAACGTCTTAAAAATGATCAAGAGGTAAGTATTTTATACCATTTAGATTATTTTTTTCTTGCATTGATTTCATCTACATAAGTACGTAATACCCAAGCATGGATTCTTTCAAGACCTTTCCAAAATTTACTGTTTTCTTTATTTTTTTAATGTTGCTTGAGATCGCTGGACTTACAGTGATTCCTACTTTCCATATGGTCAGCAAGGCACTGATAATGGCAGGCTTGATTGGATTTTATATTTTGGTCGAGAAGAGACAAAACAATGCTTTTTTAGCGGGGCTTATATTTGCTCTATTGGGAGATTGTTTTTTGCTTTTCTCTACTGTAGAATTTTTTGTAATCGGGTTGATCTGTTTTTTGATTATGCAATTATGTTATGCAGCAGCATTCAATAGAAAGAGACGAATCCCAAAGAATAAAGATTATCTTATCTGCGTGGCTATCGCGTCAGTAGGTATAGTTGTACTCGGTTTTCTATGGCATGACTTGGGTAGCATCAGGACGCCAGTTATCTTCTATACGATAGCTATTGTATTGATGACCATATATGCTTATCTACGTCATCCAAAACTTAGAGGATACAGCATAGTGTTGCTCGGGGTAGTATGTTTTCTTATCTCTGATACTCTTTTAGCTATTGATAAGTTTAATGGATCACTACCTAATGGGCAGATGCTCGTTATGATCACATACATGCTAGCTCAGTACTTTATTGTTACCGGAGAGGTATTGAGCAATATGCCTAGAAAGAAAATAGCGAATCCAGTTGATGACGGCAGCTCATTCAATAGACACAAGAGACGTAAGGTGAGATAACTTTGGGCCTATATTGTTTTTTGAGATGAGTAATATAAGACTGAGCGCATATAGTTCTATTAAGTATTACAAAATGAATCATATGTATCAAGACGTACACGCCTAATCTTGTAATCTAGAAATATATGAATCTCGAATTCTTCAAAAGAATCCCATAACCAGTAAACGAATCGTCCGCAAAAAGTTATTTTACTGCCTTTTTATATGAATTTTGGTTTGTTAGTCAACTTAAAATATTGACATTCGTTTTCAAAGGATATACCTTCGTATATTTATCACCGAATCAAAAGAATTAAAATTAATATGATGAAGCATCTATTTATAATGATTTTAGGAATGACCGTTTTCTCTGCAAATGGTCAATCACTGTGGAAGAAGTCAAATATAGATCAGTACCGATCTGCATCTGATGAAGACAAGTTAGTTATTCCAGCTGCTTACCATGCATACGAGTTAGATTTTGAAGGTATAGTATCAGAACTTTATAATGCTCCGAAAGAGAATTTGGATTCGAGGTCAGAGCAAGGATTGGAGATCTCACTACCAGTAGCCAATGGTGGATTTGAGACATTTGAAGTATATTATGCTCCAGTGATGGCGCCGAAGCTCGCAGAGAAATATTCAACTATCAGATCTTACAAAGGATATAGTACTTCAGATAGAAATAAAAACATTAGACTCGATGTAGGTCCGTATGGTTTTCATGCGGCTATCCACGGAGTCGACGGTATAGAGTATATAGATCCGTATGCAAAAGGAAATAAAGATCAGTATCTAGTGTATGATGTAACTGATCAATTGTCTCAACTAGAGCATAGTGTACCTAAGTGTGGGACAGTAGATGACTTGAAGGATATTCACTTTGAAGATGCTATCCAAACTCGAAGTGTAGACGGTGAGATTCCACTGCGAGTATACAGGATAGCTATTGCGTGCACAGGAGAATGGGGAGCGGTAAGGGGAACTGTAGAAAATGCCATGGCTGATATCGTAACAGGTGTAAATAGAATTAATCAGATATTCGAGAATGAAATATCTATGAGAGTGATACTCATAGAGAACAATGATTTATTACTCAATTTTGATGGGGCTTCAGATCCTTATATAAATTCTCAGTCAGGACAAGCCATGCTCAATGTGAATACAAGTGTGATAAATAATAGAGTAGGAAACGACGCTTATGATTTAGGTCATGTATATGGAAGAAGTTGTGATACGGGAGGAATCGCTGCCTTATCATCTATGTGTAATAATGGAAATAAAGGAGGGGCTGTCACTTGCCACTATTCTAATAATCTTGATTTTATGGCAGCCAATGTAACCAGTCATGAGATAGGTCATCAAATGTCTGCCCAGCATACTTTCAATAATTGTAACGGAAATGAATCATTAGGAAATGGATACGAGCCTGGGAGTGGAACTTCCATTATGTCATACAGTGGACTATGTGGAGGATCACTAAATCTTAATGATGGCGGAGGTATCTATTTTCACGTAGCTTCTCTTATGCAGATTTATAATCATACAAGAGATGGGGGCGTAGCGGACGGCTGTGCAGAAATAATTGAAACATCAAATGTAGAGCCAGTAATCAGCCTATCTTATGAAGATAACTTTACCATTCCTGAGGATACCTATTTCGTACTCGAAGGAAGCGCTACAGACGCCAATGAAAATGATATTCTTACATACCAATGGGATGGATTCAATGCCGGGCCACAAAGTCCGCTAGGTTCGCCAATATCTACGGCTCCTAGATTTAGATCTTTTGTTCCTAGAGCGGAGCCATTCAGATTCTTTCCAGATCCAGCGATTATATTATCAGGTACCACCGACAGAAGAGAAGTAATGCCAGAAGGAAATATGGATTTGAATTTCATGTTTACCGCAAGAGATAATAACCTAGAAGCGGGTACCGCTGTATATCAGGAAATAAGATTTAAAACAAGAGCAACAAACGAAAAGTTTGAAATAACAAGTCAATCATCTGGTGCCGCAAGCTATAAGTATGGAGATCCAATCGATGTCACTTGGAACGTAGCCGGTACAGACCAAGCGCCTGTGAATGCACCGAATGTAGATATATACTTCTTTGCTGGAAATGCGGACAACTTCAGCTTTGACAACATGGAACTGCTGGCTGAGGGCATACCTAATACTGGATCAGCTAGAGTATACGCTCCAGATATGATCACCTTTGATGGAAGAATAATAGTAAAAGCATCAAATAGCATATTCTTCTCTATCAATAGAAATAATATCAGAATAGAAGAAACAGATTCAGAAACAGTATTCTTCACCCCGAGTCCAGTCTCTCAGGCTGTATGCTTACCTAATTCTACTACAGTGGATATATCTACTCAAGGATTCTCAGGAATCACGGGGGATGTCGAGTTGTCAGTAGTGTCAGGATTACCTGACGGTGCTACGGCAGAGTTCAATCCATCAACCGTCCCAGTAGGAGAATCTTCTGTACTAACTATAGATTATGACGGGTCTACTCCCTCAGAAAGATTCGATGTTATCATCAATGCAAATGTTGATGGAAAAGATGATTTTGAAAGAGAAATTATATTATTTGTCAGTAATACCGATCATAGTGCAATGGCGGGAATCAATCCTATAGATGGCGCATCTGGTGTAAATGTTGCTCCCGTTTTCACATGGAGCGAATCACCTAACGCCGATTCCTATACAATCGAAATCGCAACTTCTCCAGCATTTGGAAATACTACAGTAATCAGGGAGTCTAATTTGATAAATCCCTCATATGCAGTTTCTGATTTATTAGAAGAAACGAAAGTATACTATTGGAGAATTATACCGACTAACGTGTGCGAAGAGGGAGAACCTAGTAGTATAAATGCCTTTAGTACGGAAGCACTAGCATGTGTGGAATTTTCTCCAGCGGAATCAAGTCTGCCGATTAATATTTCTCAATCTGGATCGCCAACTATAACATCAGAAGTTACAGTGACAGGTGGATCCATAGCTGATGTGAATGTTACTGAGCTTACAGGACAACATGAAAACAATAAAGATCTCGTAGTGACCTTGATATCTCCAGCGGGAACAGAAGTTGTACTGTTTAGTAAGATTTGTAATCAATCTAACTTCAATTGTACATTCGATGATAACTCTAATACACCGGTACAATGTCCACTAAATGCTGGAGGATTAACTTATAGACCAAAAGAAATGTTGGATGCTTTCAATGAAGAACAGGCGAATGGGGTTTGGAAACTACAAGTCGATGATACCTCTCCAGGTAGTGGCGGTAGTCTCAATTCATTCAAACTAGAAGTATGTTCTGCCCAATCAGTCGAAAGTCCTTTTTTAGTAAATAATAATAAAATTATCCTACCATGGGTAGATACGAAAGTAATCACTCCAGACGATCTTATGGTAGATGATAATAATAATGTAGCTTCTGATTTAATATATACAGTTGTAAAATTACCAAGAGGGCAGATAAAATACAATACATTCCCGTTTTCAGTAGGGGATCAGTTCACTCAAGCAGATATAGACAATGGTAATATTAACTATGCTTCAGGAACTTCAAATTATGAAACAGAATTCTTGTTTACTGTGATAGACGGAGAAGGCGGATTTTTAGGAATCTCAAGTCTTGATATTGAAGTAAGCGATCCCAACAGTACATCTGATGCAGGAGTAGCCAACGAAATATCAGTCTACCCAATACCTGCGACCGACAAACTAACAATTGATCTTTCTAAATCGTCACAAGTATTTACTGCGTATAATCTCGTAAGTATAAATGGGCAGGTAGTAAGCTCTGGAAAGATAGACGCTACAGCACTATCAGTAGACATAAGTACACTGCCATCAGGTGTATACTTCATAAACATAAAAAATGAAGAATACTCTATCCCAAAAAGGATAGTAGTAGAATAAACAAGAATCTAAATCCAAATCTGGACAAGAGAGAGGAAGTAGTTCAGGTTGTCATTTTCCGATATCATGGAAAATTACACTATGAAATAAGCCAAAAAGAGATCGAAACAATTTTCGATCTCTTTTTTTATTTTGCTGTGAATGGATGCTTAGAAAACAAATATTGGTTGTGATTTATGATCATTGAGTATATATCCCTATCTTATCCTTAAATAATAAAGAGATGAAAAATTTATACATAATTGCATTTTTCTTATTGGCTATTTCGCTCAGTATAGCACAGTCACCCACTACTCAGGATGATAGGATATATGATATCGTACAGTCAGTATCTGCAGATCGAATAGCTGCTGACATTACAAAATTAGCTGGATTCGGTACTAGACACACATTGTCAGACACTACTTCTCAGACAAGAGGGATAGGCGCTGCACGAAGATGGATCAAAGATCAATTTGACATAATATCATCCAATTGCTCAGGGTGCTTAGAGGTTAAATTTCAACGCGGATTGGTAAAAAAAGGAGAATCAAGAAGAATCCCTGAAGATACCTGGATAGTAAATGTAATGGCTATCAAAAGAGGAACAAAATATCCGAATAGATACGTCATAATGAGTGGTGATATAGATTCTAGAATTAGTGATCCGCTTAATGCTACGGATGATAGCCCTGGGGCAAACGATAATGCATCTGGAATGGCGGGAGTGATGGAAGCGGCGAGAGTCTTATCCAAGTACTCGTTCGAGTCGAGTATCATATTCGTCGGCCTTTCGGGCGAAGAACAGGGCCTATTCGGCGGTAAGATCATGGCAACTCAAGCAAAAGAAGATGGATGGGATATCATAGGAATACTCAATAATGATATGATCGGTAATATCAAAGGCATCGATGGAGTCATAGACAATAGAAGCTTTAGGATTTTCTCTGAGGCTAATACTCCTGATGAGGATGAGCAGAAAAGAATATGGAAGCGATTCTATGGAGGTGAGGTAGATGGACCTAGTCGGCAGCTAGCACGATACGTACACATGACTACTTCCCAATATATGCCAGAAATGAAGCCAAAGATGATCTACCGATTGGATAGATTCGGTAGAGGCGGTCATCATCGCCCATTCAATGATGCAGGATTTCCTGGGATTAGAATCATGGAAACTCATGAGAACTATAATATGCAGCATCAAGATATAAGAGTCGAGGATGGCATCTCTTATGGAGATGTATTGGAAGGGGTAGATTTTGAGTATTGCTCCAAATTGACTGCAGTGAATGCGATCAATCTAGCGGCGATAGCTTGGTCTCCGGCTCCACCATTAGGTCTTATGATAGGCGGTGCTGTCATGCCATCTACAAGACTCAAGTGGGATGCTAGTATTGACACTCATGTTACTGGTTATATAGTGCATTGGCGAGACACCACAGCTCCGCAATGGCAATATAGTAGATATGTAGGAAATGTAACTGAGTTCACTCTAGAGAATATAGTGATAGATAATTATCTCTTTGGGGTATCTTCAGTAAGTAAGGATGGACATCAAAGTGTGGTTGCTTATCCTACTACATTGATACCTAGAAGGTAAATATTAACCTTCAGTTTCTGTTTTATTCTTCCTTGATTAATAATCAAAAATCACAATCAAAGAAAAGAAAAGGCAAGGGATAAAGCTTGGAATGCCTCAAAATTTCACGCAAGAGGGTAGAGTAAAAGGAGGGAAGACGTTAAAGCTCAAAGCGGTAAAGAACCCCAACAATAAAAGAGCTATTCCAATGATAAGGGA
Source organism: uncultured Saprospiraceae bacterium (assembly GCA_938007965.1). GTDB lineage: Bacteria > Bacteroidota > Bacteroidia > Chitinophagales > Saprospiraceae > CAJXUU01. The sequence continues at coordinate 41,625 of CALLMH010000058.1, forward strand.
GTATCGAAAAAGCGGGTTAAGCCTCCAGAAGATAGCGAACGAATTAAACGAAAACGGTTTTCTTAGCTCAAGTGGTAAAAAATTCCAAAAAACATCGGTTAAGCGTTTGCTAAAAAAATACTATTAAAAAAGGCTACCTAAAAAATCAAGTAGCCTTTTATAATGGGTTAGCTTTTTGCTATATTTTTAATCTAATAGAGCTAAATACAACATATTTTGTGCCCCCTGTGCTTGGTGAGGCAAGTTGCGCACTTTGTTAGGGTCAGGGAAGTTTTCTTTAATGTACTCGTTATTACGTTTAATTAACATTAACGCTGTTTTACTTATTTCTTTATTACTCCAATGGCCTGCCAAACCACTAAGCATTGTATGTAATTCACTCATATTTGAAATATAGGGCATTGATATTAATTCATTTACGTAGTACTCTAAAGTTGATATATCATCTACTTCCAATAAGTTTTTTGATTGTAACATTGTGCTGATTATAATCTTACGCAGGTTATTATAATTTAAATCATTTTTACGAGTAGTCTTTATTTTTTTATAAAAACTATCTAAATCCTCGAGATTATAACCACCATCATTATAGACGATATCATAGAACTCATCTTCTATGTCTATCATATATAAGTTTTTTTCAGAGGTAAGCTGTGTTTTTACAGCTTGGTCAGCATTACAACTAATCATTAATGTTGATGCTCCAACTAATAGAGCTAAAATATAATGTTTCATAATAGGTTTTATTATTAGTTAATACTTAAATTAAGTACCATTATTACAACAATTTGATTGAGCTGTTGAAGCGGGTATTTTGGAGGTACTGTCTATTTGCCAATCACCGCTGTTTTGTTGCATCCATGTATGTTCGTATGCTGTGCCAGTAACATTGGCATTGCAACAATCAGAATTATCCCCTTCTACTTGATAGGATGTTGTTTAAAAAAATAGTACTAATTGGATTTAATATACAATGTTAATTGTTTTAATATTGTACGATTTAAGTATAATATTTTATAAAAACAAAATAAAACAATACAAATAATTGTTTAAGTCTTTAAGGGGAGTATTATTAAAATACCCTAAA
>CALLMH010000059.1 GCA_938007965.1 uncultured Saprospiraceae bacterium
CAGTAAATCAATGTAATATCCACTTATAGCTCTACCTTAGTAGTATTAAATAATCAAAAAAATACTACTATGAAACCCGATCAAGTCAATGTAGAAGATGAAGTTCATGAGTGTATAATTGAATCTATTGAAGCAAAACAAGATTTAAAACCTGTGAAAATCCTTAGCTACTTTATGGGTGAAAACAATCTCACAAAAGCTGAACTTGCTCTAGAATTAAATGTCTCAAGACTACTTATCACTGAAATATTAAACTATAAACGGAACAATAGAAAAAGATGATTACAAAAACTAAGCGACAGGTTTAATATGCAGTAGACAGCCTTCATTAGAGAGTATGAATCGAGAGATAATAAAGAATAAGCATAAAATGAAGTGCTGCAGGTAATGCTATGCGATGACAGGACATCCTCCATTCAAAAAGATTTAATTTTAGCATTGCATATTCAAATATTATTCTAATTTAGTTTTTCGTTTTGGTCTTACCGATTTTGGTCCATTACGTACATTCTAAATCAACCTGATGAAAAGACTCTTACTAGGTTTCACCCTATTGCTTATTATATTCATTGCTGTATTATGCAAGCCCATCGACAATATGGATGACGCAACCCTGCTAACGAGTGAACCAACAGAGACGACTGCTGATCAAGTAGCGAATAATTAATTAGAGAATATTAAAACAAATCAGATGAGTGAAATACTAGGAATAGGATCTAGAGTAAAGCACCCTGCATACGGAGATGGTGTGATACTAGAAGTAGATGTGGCAGCATATAAGTGCTGCTTTATGCAGTTTGGGCTGAAGCATGTAGGAAAAGAATACGATAGTTGGGAAGTCATCGAAGCCATAGAGCATACTGCAAGTGTATCATTTACTGAGGCAGAAAAGTCACTCGCCAAAATACTCCAATCATGGATGGGTGTATCAGAAAAAGTCGAGCTTGGAGATAAATGGGATGACGGAGTTATGATTCTCAAGCCAGGCGATGAATCATTGAAGTCAAAGGAAATACCTATCGATACATTCTTTCATAAGATCGTAATGGTCAGAGATCGACTCAGAGTTATGGAACAAAGAATAAATAGTAGTAAGTTGACCGATGAAGGGAAAGTAAATCTACAACAATATATAACTAGGATCTATGGTAGTCTGACATCGTTTAATGTACTATTTAAATATAAGGAAGATCATTTCAAAGGTGATGGAGGGAAATAATCAGGGATATTCACTAGACTAAGACAGCCTTACTTCTGTAAAGATTACCTATTTATCAATGATGTAATCGTAGAAATGATACAATGTTTTCTAGCATATCATTTCGCTCACCGCTGATAATATTAATAAAATAGTACCGTTTTTTAGGCTAAAACAACTTTAAGAAGGGTAATCTTTTCAGAAGTAGTTAGAAAGGGTTATTCAGAAGTAAGGAAGGAGCATTAATTTGTGGCTATATAAATAAGGATTTTCAGATCTACTGAATATCCCTAGAAAAACTGTTATGGAATAAGGATATTCTTTACTATCGGATATCCTTTACTAGAATCAAAACCAAAGTTTATCCTTATTGCCTGGTTCGCCATGATAGTTCAGTGTGATTTCATCACCAGCTGCTATATTTTTGATCGCCTCTATGTCTATGGTCTGCTGTTCGATGTCTAGGATGAAGTTAGCATTGGGCATCAGTTCATGATTATAGATACTCCCAAACCCGAGCGCAATGGCGCAATCTTCAAGATCATGGCCCCACAGAAAGTAGTAATCATGTAAGACGGTTTTATGTATTATGGGCAATTCTGACTTTGGGATTATAATGACTGGACAGACTTCTATTACTGCACCTTTTTCTACGTCTTGACTCGTAAATACACCTCTTCCTTTTCCTTCTGAGTAAGTGATGTATAGTCCAGGTATTTGATTCATCTGACTTAATTTTTTGTTTCTTTCTTTATTAAATATACGCCAGTGAGAATAAGCGTCATACTAATCATCACTACAATTCCTAAAGGTTCTCCATCTATAAATCCCCAGAAAATAGCAACCAAAGGCATAATATATGCTACTGAGCTGCCGAAGACGGCATTGGTTTCTTGGATCAGTTTGTAGAAGATAATGGTAGCGAGGACTGTCCCGATCAATGAGAGCAAAAGCAATGCACCAAAAGAATAAATAACTTGCGTAGAATAGACTACATCAAAAATAGTCCCGTGTAATATGAGCATAATCAAAGCTGGAACACCCACCAAAAAGAAAGACGTCGCGCTTATGATAATACTATCTATATCTTGTAAATAATGCTTTACCAGATTACCACTCATACCATAACACAGTGTACCGACTACTATAAATAGACCGTACCAAAGGTTACTATTGGACCCTTCTCGTTCTCCGAAAATCATAAGTGATGCTGCTCCTATGAAACCTATCGTCACACCGATGGTCTTATACTTATCCATGGGGTTTTTGAATACCATAATACCGATGATCAGCGTCCAGATTGGTGTTAGACTATTGAGCAGACCTGACACCATACTATTGATATTGGTCTGTGCTAGGAAATACATGAATGCTGGGATACCACTCCCACAAAGTCCGACCGTGAGGAAGAGTTTCCATCTGGTCCAAGGGATTCGTTTTCTATGGTATATGATTACAGGAGTGAATGCAAGTGCAGATACTGCCAAGCGCATACAAGCTAGATCAAAAGGGTGAAAAGCAATCAAGGCTTTCTTGATCAGGATAAAAGAACTGCCCCATACCAAACTCAGAACTCCAAGGATAATAAAGTGTCTCAATGATATTGGACGTTCTTCCATACTAGCTCTTATTTGATACTTCTTATGAGAACATTAAAATCTAAAACTCAAAGACACCATTCTCTTCTGTCAGTACGATAGGGTAGTCATCTGTTACGACTAGTGTATGCTCATGTTGGGTTACAAAACTTTTGTCTTTTGTCATCATCGTCCATCCATCTTCTTGTTGGTGGACATATTTTGATTTTGTTGATATGAAAGTTTCTACAGCTATTACGGAGTTCTTTTTGAATCTTTCAGTATTGAATCTATCTCTATAGTTTGTGATTTCTGTTGGAGGTTCATGAAGTTTTCTTCCAATACCGTGACCACAGAGATTTTTGATTACTTGAAACCCTCTTTTCTTTGCTTCTCGCTCTATGATGCCGCCGACATTCGATATTCTTACACCGTTCTTTATGTTATTCATCGCGATTTGTAGGATCTCTTGCGAGGCTATGATGAGGGGTCTATGATTATGTATATCTTCTCCTACTACGAAAGAGCCACCATTGTCACCATAGAATCCGTCCAGCTCGGCAGATACATCGATATTCACTAAGTCACCTTCTTTCAATATCAATTCCTCAGAGGGGATGCCGTGACAAGCTACATGATTAATACTGATACATGTGTGACCAGGAAAGTCATAATCTTTGATAGGCGCAGAAAAAGCTCCAAATTCAGATAATAATTGCCCACCATAGTCATCGATTTCTCGAGTACTCATACCTACTTTGGTAAATTCTTTCATCTTCTTTAGAGTAACTGCTACAGCATGACCTGCCGCTTTTAGTCCTTCTAACTCTTCTGCGTTTTTTATTGTCATCTTTCTTGAAAACTTAATTTAGAGCACTATGATATTGTAATCTTATGATTAGATGTACACGGTGATATGTCAATTTTAAATTCCAGCGTGCAAATATCGTAAATTACAGCTCTATAAATGGTATATGAACAAGTATGTTTGGGAAATTATGTTGTTTATTTGCCTTTACAACACTTTTTTTGAATAGTACCATGAGGTTTTGTTCCTATTAGTAAGATGACGGATGAATAATATAGATCTAAAAACCAAAATACATCAAGCATTAGTATCAGCATTGAACTCTCAGATAGCTGAGTTTTCGAAGGTGTTGTCTTCTATCAAAGTGTCAAAAAATGATGATACCAAAAGCTCGGCGGGAGATAAATTTGAAACGGGTAGGGAGATGATGCAAGTGGAGCTAGATAAGACGGAAAGCCAATTGAACAAAGTCTATTATTCATTGGAAATTTTGAATCAATTGAAGAAGACTCAAGTAGATGCAAGCATAAAATTAGGTAGCCTAGTTATGTGCGATAGCGGTACATACTATATGTCTATCGGTTATGGAAGCATATCTGTGGACGGTGTTAAGTATTTCGCCATTTCTCTAAAGAGTCCTATTGGCGAATTGTTATTTGGTAAGAGAGTCGGCGATCAAATTCAGTTGAATAATCGGATAATTTCAATATTAGATATCTGTTGAGTTCTAGGAAAACCATAGCGATAATAGGTGGCGGTGCATCTGCTTTGTCAGTGGCTGCTTTTTTGGATGCAGGTAAGTATGATGTCACGATCTATGAACGAAACAGAGGCTTGGGACGCAAATTCTTAGTTGCGGGAAAAGGTGGGTTCAATCTTACCCATTCTGAGCGTGTCGGAGATATGATGAGGAGATATAGCCCGCCAAGGTTTCTCGATCAAGCGCTTTCGGAGTTTGATAATGAGCGATTTAGAGCTTGGTTAGCAGATATTGGGATCCCCACCTACGTAGGGTCGAGTAGGAGAGTATTCCCTGTCCAAGGCATCAAACCTATAGAAGTATTAACCGTGATCAAAGAATATATCGCGACGAAAGGACATAAGATACGCTATGATTACAAATGGGTAGGTTGGTCGCCTGACGGCAATTTATTATTTGAAAATGGAGGAAAAATAGAGTCGGATATTACTATTTTTTGCATGGGTGGAGGGAGTTGGAAAGTTACAGGATCAGACGGATTATGGAATGAGATTTTCCGTGATAGAGGCGTCTTGGTACTCCCATTCCTCGCTTCGAATTGTGCATATAAAGTAGACTGGCCTTCTCATTTTATAGATAAAGCATCAGGGCGACCGCTAAAGAATATCTCACTAAGTAACTCAGGACATCAATCCATCGGTGAGGCTATGATTACCGATCTAGGGATAGAAGGAAGTGCTGTATATGCACTGTCGGATCAGATACAGAGCCAATTGTCTAATCAAGGTTGTGCATCAATACATATCGACTTGAAACCAATGTTGACTATTGAAGAAATAGTAAAACGAATAAAAAACTCGAAAAGAAAATTGACCGACTGTCTCATCAAAGACCTTAAACTTGAAAAGGTAAAGGTGCAATTATTAAAATCAACACTCACTAAAGAACAGTTTTTGGATATCAATGTGTTGGCTATTAATATCAAAGAACTGCCAATCCTATTGGAGCAAGCATGCGACATCGATAAGGCTATATCGACTACAGGAGGTGTAGATCTAAGTGAAATAGATGACCATTTTCAATTGAAAAAACTCAGCGGAAATTACGTATTAGGAGAGATGCTAGATTGGAATGCACCTACAGGTGGATACTTACTGCAAGCGTGTTTCAGTATGGGGCACCATCTAGCCCTACATCTGAATCAAGAATACTAGCGGTCAATCTTTTCGTGGTCTTTTTAGTGGACTAGGTTTGATACTTTTTTTAGGTGTGGATTTGCCAGCGATTCTAGGTTTTTTATTATCTCTCGGTCCACGAAGATGAATCACGAGACCATTCAGGAAGTTTCTGAGTATCTGATCACCACACTCCATGTATTTAGGATGGTCTTCACTTCTGAAGAATGCTCCCAATTCGCTTTTGGTCGTCTTGAAGTCTACAAGTTTGAGTATCTCCACTATCTGATCGTCACGAAGTTGAAGCGCTACTCTTAGCTTTTTGAATATGTCGTTGTTGGTAAGTCCCATTGGATTTTTGATATTTTTTGAAATATGGATCTCTATTTATCTATTTTATTTTTGCTTATATTTAGAGTTCTATTGTAAATTAAAAAGCGCTCGTATTTTATAGATACGAACGCTTAATATTTCTGGGTGGAGCTGCAGGGAGTCGAACCCTGGTCCGGAGAAAGCACTTCACAGCCTTCTACATGCTTAGTTTATATTCAGATTTTCGAATGATAGCAGGCATAAAAACGGCGACGCTATCACCTTATCTTCTTAATCTCGGACTAGAGTCAAAGCATCCTCTCTTCCTTACTCAAAGTTGTTTAAGTCGTTACGCTGTGTATTGAGCGTCAAGCGTATTGACTAAAAGCTTTATAATCCTAGATTATGCAGCCATTGCGAAGTTATTCTCGCCAATTAATGTGTGATTGAAAATGATTAAGGAGTATACAACCTTCCCCCTGCATGCTTACTATAAAATTATCGATCCCGTCGATACCAGTCAGCCCCATATGTGCCTGTATCGCCTATGCGATACAATTGATTTAGCAATCTATAAAGGTACAAATGTAAGTATTAGTTCGTCTTGGAATGATTTATTTATAAAAATGTAAAAATAAATGTCCATTTCAGCCAATAATCCTTAAATGTGAAATTGATATTTATTTTACACTAGCTAGTTATCATCACATTATGTTTTGTTTATTGCAGATTTCCAAAATATTAAATTTTTATTGGGTTTTGTACAATCCTTTTTATCATTTTATTGTTTAAGATATATGCAAAATGGGAAGATGCACAAATAGGTGTTTGAATAATTTTTCTGAAGAAGTATTTTTTAACCAAAAGAATCGAAAAATGAGCAAGAAAACATTAAAAAATAATCTTACAAAAAAGACTCTAAGAGTGATCAGTCGAACTAAGAAGTCAGTGAATGTATTATTGCCTTCATTGGATACACCGATCGAGATGACTCATAAATACTTTAATTATCTAAAAAGTACGGGCGCATATATGATTATATATTGTGTGGCGATGTAGACCCAAGTAAATTAAAAAAAAATAAAAAAAGCACCTCAATTTTGAGGTGCTTTTGTGTTTTTAGGACTTTTGATTACCATTAATCATTATGATATTTTATAGTATATTGCCTCTGAAAAATTGTACTTGTCTATAGGACGAAATTATAATTTCTAAAATATCAACAATGCCCAAGCACAAAAACATAGAAGAATACTTAGCAAATATTTCAGAAGAACGAATCGTCCCCTTTATGAAATTAAAACAGATCATAGAGGATAATCTTCCCACAGGATTTGAAGAATGTTTAAATTATGGTATGCCTAGCTATGTCGTACCACATACGATTTATGCGGATGGATACCATTGTGACCCTAAGCTTCCGTTACCGTTTATCAGTATAGCCAATCAAAAGGGATTTATTGCATTGTATCATATGGGCTTATACGCTAATCAGGAGCTATATGATTGGTTTGTCACTGAATATCCTAATCACTCGAAGTATAAATTGGATATGGGTAAGAGCTGTATCAGGTTTAAGAAAGTAGATCATATACCGTACGATCTTATAACTGAATTAATGGGTAAGATGACGGTCGGAGATTGGGTAAGCATATACGAAAAAGAGATAAAAAGATAGTGATTATTTGTTGATCATTCTACCTCTCTGTAGTCTACTCTTTACTTTCTCATTGCAATTAATGAAGTTGAAAGTTATATTCTCCCGATTTGCATATTCGACGAGGGACTTTATGCATTTTAAACCAGAACTATCTATATCATCAGTGCAGGATAGATCTATACAGACCTTATCGCAATCATCAGTGGATATGATTTTCTGTTTCACACAATTTTTAAAATATTCACAATTGCCAAAATTCAACTGTCCATCGATGGCAAATCTTAAGTCTTCGTGATGCTCTAATGTTTCGATTCCATCAGTATCTCGAAAGAGAAATAGTCTTTTCATTGACCGAATTTTGTTTTTACCACTCATCAAGACCACAAGGATAGAAATAATAAAACCTACGAGAACCCCAATCGGAATACTGACCAATAAGGTAATAATAAAGGTGGAAATCATGACTATTAAGTCTAGTCTGTTAGTCTTGTAGAATGATTTTGCCAAGGCATACTCAAATAAGTTTTTCACTGCAAATATGATAATTACCGCAAGGATAACTTTAGGTAAAAAGTAGAGTAAAGGAGTAAGAAATAATAACGCTAATACTACAAATAAAACTGTGATTAATGAGGCAATACTTGATCGTGCTCCCGATTCGTTCATCAATGCTGATCTAGAAAAACTACCCGACGAAGGTATCGAATTGAAGAAAGAACCGCCTATTTTGGATATGCCAAGTGCTCTTAGCTCTTGATTAGTATCTATGGTGTAGTACTCATGTTTACTACTGATCGCCTTTGCTATCCCTACTGCCTCTATGATTCCGATGAGGCTTACTAATAAGACGGTCGGTAACACTGCGATTATATTATCTAAGGTGAGTAATGGAAGCGAAAATGAAGGAAGACCAGAGGGAACAGTTTCTATAATAGCTATTCCCAAACCATCAAAATCTAATAGATAGGAGAGCGAGATTCCTACCGATACCACAATAAGTCCGTAGGGTATTCTCTTGTTTATTTTTTTTATAACAGTGATGATAATAAATGTAATCACACCGAGGGACAGCGTTGGTAAATGTATAGCGGATATATTATTTATGATATGAATAACCGTATCGAATAAGAAATCTGACTTTGGTATTTGCAAACCAAATACATCTTTCAACTGATTGACTATGACTATAATAGATGCTGCGGACGTAAAACCCGTGATGACAGGGTAAGAGAGAAGATTGACCAAAGCTCCAAGTCTCAGTATACCCAACAGCAACTGCAATATCCCAATCAGTAAACCAGAAAGAACAACAAGCCCTATATAATTCTCTGAAAAAGGCTCTGCGACCTGACTCACTCCTGCCATGACCAATAGTGCAGATACTGCTACGGGGCCTATGGCTAGGTGTGGAGATGTCCCGAATATAGCATACAAAATACACGGCACCAAAGCGGTATATAATCCATATTCTGGTGGCATGCCCGCTAGGTAGGCATACGCTATTGCTTGCGGTACCAGTAGTATAGCAACCATCACACCGGCAGGTATATCAGCTTTTAGTATCTTCTTATTATACTTTCGGAGTGTACTTACTATTGGAAAATATTTATCGATGGTATTTATTTTGATAACAAAAAATGTAAATATAAGCTTACTTATCTTTCTTTTTGAAGAATCAATATTAGATTGATCAAATACGCATAAAACAGGACTTGGTTCTGCTTGTATTTTGAGGCAATAAGTTTTAATGACTGATACTTAATCGCTGCGGGGAATGAAGGAAATCAAGCAAAGTGCCCTATTTTTGATGCTATTGGAAGCTGAACATGATTTTCCCATGGTTTGTACGGGTTATATGCACCTCTAACCTAAAAGTTATTATCAATTTATATATTTCATTGTACATTTGTATAGTATGGCATTAATCCCTCTCATAAGTCTTGTAGAATTGGACCAATCCCTATTTCATCTTTTGAATGCGGAATGGACGAATGTTTTGTTTGATACCATTCTACCCATATGGAGGAATAAGTATTTTTGGTTGCCCATTTATCTATTCATTATAAGTTTTACGATATTCAATTATGGTAAGAAAGCATATTGGTTTCTTATATTTCTCATTGCAACTGCGGGCACTGCGGATCTTATTAGTAGCGAAGGGATAAAGAAGAATGTAAAGCGACTTAGACCTTGCAATGATACCGAATTAGTAGAGGTCAGGACTTTGGTAAGATGTGGTAGTGGCTACAGTTTTACGAGTAATCACGCGGCAAATCACTTTGCAGTAAGTTTCTTTCTATTAGGTACATTGGGGTTGAGAAGGCATAAAGTAAGATGGGCATTGATAGTATGGGCTTTATCTATCGCATACGCGCAAGTCTACGTAGGTGTACATTACCCGATAGATGTCATATCAGGAGCGATATTAGGAATCTTGATCGCTAAGTTGTTTCTATGGTTGTACAATGCAAGCGGAAAAAGCGTCTTCAGGGTTTAGTCTCAATTTGATACAAATGGCATTAAGTACTGAGTAAAGCCTTATTTTTTTGTTTTAGTTTCTTATCAATAAAAAATTGAAAGCCGGCAGCGGCGAGCATTAATCCCCTAAAAATGCTCCTTATTATCATCCCAGTTTTTCACTTTTGGTTCGCCCAATTTACCGAGCGAATTACCTACAATCATAGCTACAGATGCATCACCAGTTACATTTACAGTTGTACGGCACATATCTAGTGGTCTATCAACAGCAAATATGAGGGCCAACCCAATCGCCAAAGATTCTGCTGGAAGACCTAGAGACTCTAGGACTATCACGAGCATCACCATACCTGCACCAGGTACTGCTGCAGACCCGATAGAGGCGAGGGTAGCGGTAAGTACGATCGTAAGTTGATCCTGAAATGTAAGATCGAAATCCAATGCTTGACAGATGAAGACTGCGGCTACAGCTTGGTAGAGACTCGTTCCATCCATATTGATTGTCGCACCTACTGGAAGGACAAAACTGGTCACTTCTTTGTGGACGCCGAGATGCTCCTCTACTCGCTCCATAGTTACAGGTAGGGTAGCGGCACTAGATGAGGTAGAGAATGCTAGCAATTGTGCAGGACTGATCCCCTTCAAGAAGAATCCAGGTTTCACACCAGTCATAAAGTAAACCGCCACGATATATACAGACATCATCAACAATAAACCGATCACCACACTTGCTGCATACCAACCCAATGCGACAAAAAGATCAGGATTGGTGGTCTCTGCGACCAAGGACGCTAATAGTGCAAACACAGCGTATGGCGCCGATAACATGATCAGGTCTACCATCTTTAGAATAATATCATTAAGACTATCAAAAAAGTCTTTGATGGGTTTCGCTTGTTCGTCTTTGACCAGTAACATACTGATCCCAAAGAAGATGGCGAAGAAGATTACTTGAAGCATGTTTCCATTGCTAGAAGCCGCTCCAAATATATTCTGAGGTACCATATCTACTATGAATTGTAATGGCCCTTTTGTTTTTTGATTGCCGGCGGCTGTTACTCTTTTTTCTCCTTCTGCTGAGTAGGATTGGGTGAGTTCCGCTACGGTATCAGAAGATACATATTCGCCAGGTTGTATGATATTCACTACTGCGAGTCCTATGGATATAGCTACGACAGTAGAGATTATATAGAACAGGATCGTCCTCAATCCCATATTTTTGAACTTAGAGATATCTTGCAAGTCGGATATACCTTTTATCAGAGACGCAAGGATCAACGGAATAGCGATCAACTTTAACAAATTGATGAAAATACGACCAAAAGGCTTGATCCAGTCAGCTACAAATTGCTGCCATCCCAAGTAGGAGAATAATATTCCAAATAGGACACCTGCGATCATTCCGATCATTATCTGCCAGTGAAGTGCTAGTTTTTTCATGTTTGTATAGTTATTCTGCAAAGTAATAAATCAATGGTTACCATTTTGGATTAGTAACATTATTTTTGGGAGGAAGATGATAAGTCCAACGATGAACGATGCCAGCGCCGTCGTAAATACACCGGCTGCACCTAAATCTTTGATGTGTTTTATTTTGATATCTTGATTTGGCTGTATGAAGTTGGCAATATGCTCTATCGCAGTATTGAATATCTCGGCTGAGATTACAATACCGATGCATAGCACGACGGCAATCCATTCACTATTAGATACTTCTAAATAGAAACTCAAAGCAATAGCCGCAAATGACATAGCAATATGAATCCAAGCATTATGCTCAGATCGAAATACTACTTTATATCCATTAAAGGCATGTTTGAAACTGAAAAGTCGTTCTTTTAATGAGAATCTTGGCATTCGAATAAGTCGTTAACATATATTAAAAAGATGCCCGAATTTAGTTAAAATTCTAAGCATCTTTACTTTTATCACTACTCGTGTTTGTATGACGAAATGCTCGAAATTTTTGAATGTCTTCGAATGGTCAACATCAAAAAGCGATTTGGCGATCTAAAGATTCGAGCAAATGGTATCTACTAAAGCTGATGCTCTTATCATTCAGTAAAGTAAGCTTTGCCACACACACACACACACACACACACACACACACACACACACACACACACACACACAGTCATGTCAGCCAAGTGTACGTACGAGGCATGTGTTTACTTCTGTTCGAATATTTCGTTGATTCTTTCTACTAGATCATCAAAGTGAATTTTTGTCATATCGTCCGCTCCTACAGCCGATGAAAGCATTGTTTTCAGACTTTTTAGCTTAGCTCTCGCGATGGCTTTCATGTCACTATGCTCATACTTATTACTTTCCATCTGTAGTGTCCTTTCTAGACCTTCGATGAATGTTCTATGCAGATTTCTTCTGTATAGTGACACTGCATTTCTAGATTTTACTTCAGAGAATATACTTTCGATTAATTCATCGAACATCTCATTGATAGAATAAGCATTTTGACCATTTACAGCATTGTTTTCTATCATTCTATTGAGTCGGTCAGGATTCATCAATTGAGCGAGTGATCTATCTTGAAGTCCACGGATTCTTTCAGTAATACCAGTTTCTTCTATTCTCGATAATATCTCTTTATCGATGAGCCAAGTTGGGGTGGCGAATACGTTTTTATTCAAGAAATTGATTGCATCTTTCTGCTTCGCCTTTTCTACATGAGTGTACACAGCTTCTTCTTCATCACTAGATTTATAGTATTCATATACACCGCCTACATTGGCGATGACATGTCCTACATACCTACGATACTGGCCGAATACATTGTTATATAATTCTTCTAGTTCGCTGTAATCTTTCGTTTCTTCAGAGGTCCATTCTATTAGGTTCGGTACGATTCGTTTGAGGTTTTTCAGGCCGAGTTCAGATGCTCTCATACTATTATTTCCTAGATCTTCTGTCTGTGCGGTTGGGTCAGTAGGAGATCTTCTTTGACGACCAAATCTATATATCGGATCATCTGCTTTTTCTTTGATCAGATTATTGATCGTAACTCTCTCTTCGTCTTCATCCATGTCTTTGAATCTCCTATATCCGAAGTCGATAGACCACTTATCGTAAGGTCCTACATTAGGCATTAGCCCTACATCCCCATCTTCTGGTTGCGCTACATAATTAAATCTAGCATAGTCCATAATACTCGGCGCAGTTCCCATCTTCTGAGTAAACGATGGACTTCTAAGAGAATCTACGGAGTACGCAACACTTGATCCCATATTGTGTGGCAGGCCTAGCGTATGACCTACCTCATGAGAAGACACGAATCTTATCAATCTACCCATTATCTCGTCTCTGAATTTTGGACTTCGAGCTTCTGGGTTGATAGCTGCAGTCTGTACGAAATACCAGTTTCTGAGGAGGTTCATTACATTATGATACCATATAATATCACTTTCTAGAATCTCTCCCGTTCTAGGGTCGTGCACATGAGGTCCCATTGCATTTTGAATATCAGTGGATACATATCTGATGACCGAATACCGCACATCTTCTGGTGACCAGTCAGGATCTTCTTCTTTGGTAGGTGCTAGCCTGGCTTCGATAGCATTTTTGAAACCTGCCGCCTCGAATGCTACTTGCCAGTCATTGACACCTTGCATTAGGTAAGGGACCCATTTTTTCGGTGTTGCTGGATCTATATAATATACGATTTGCTTAGTCGGCTCTACTAATTCTCCTCTAAAGTACGCCTCAGGGTCTTTGGGTTCTAGCCTCCATCTTGTTATGAATCTTTGTTTGAAGGCCTTATGTTCGTCTGCACTATAGTCTGTCTGTCCGAGACTGAAGTATGATACTCTGGCATCATAGTGACGAGGTTGCATCGGTATTTCGGGGAGCAAGATGAAAGATTGTGTCATCTCTAGGGTCATCGTTCCTGTATTCCCATTGTCAGGCAGTTTGCTACCAGTATATGTGAGTACGTGTTTCACATTGATATTTGTTGGGAATACTTTTATATCATTGATGAATGATCGTTTTCCATCCACGCCTCGGATACCAAAGTTTTTCTTTTGGCGGCTATTCATAGCGCTGATCATCGGGACATCAGAGGTGAAAAATGAATTGACCTTTATGACATAACTCGAGCTATCTTTTGGCATCGCATCGATTGGGAATGAGCTAATTATAGGCTCAAAATTGTTATTCTTGACAGATTTGTAAATGGGATCTTCGAAGCTAGCAACACTGTTATACGATACAGATCTTAATAATAAGTTGCCTTCTTTTTTTTGCCATCTGATGACCTGCTGCGGTTGAGATTTTACACCTGCACCACCAAAGTTTAGTCCTTTTACAAATCCAGATACTCTAGAAGTGACTAAAATCTCTTCTTCCAGCAACGAATCAGGAATTTCAAAATACCAATCTTCATCTACTTTGTGGACTGAAAAGAGGCCTTTTTGAGATTCTGCATCTTTTGTGATTACCTTTTTATAAGGCTTCATTTTGCCTTTCTTAGGTTTGTCTGGCGTTTCGGTTTTTTTTGGTTTCTTTTTGAATATTTGACCATCAGAATTAGGCAAAACTGCGAAAAAAAAGATTCCAGCCGCCAATAAGAGTTTTAATAACTTCATTTATTATTGTTTGTTGTTAACATGTTTTCTTTAAATGGAAGTCTTCCATTTCTGAAACATTATTGACACAATAATAATAAACTTACTCCACATTTATGGTCTGACCATCGAATAAGGTCAATTCGAAAACAAGTGAAGGGTCACTTTCTTTAATTTCTTGAATTTTGGACTCTATGTCTTCTCGTGAGGATTCGGAGATTAATACAAATTGCTCATCAGGAAATAGACTAGAGCCATAATCTTCTAAGTCTGCATTAATGGGCACCTGGAATAATCCATAATCTCCAGTATTTACGGATGTCCCACTGTCTATCGACAAGAAAAACTCCTTAATCGATTCTTTTGAAGAAGGTGCACCAGCTTTGACTGATCCCCACATCATATTTTTCTTTACTCTATTAATCTTGTGTTTACTTATTTTTATTCCATCGTGGCTATCAAGGTTAATGGCTATTTCATCATCAGTAACAGATATTTTGCCTGAGTTACTGATTACATCTTGGAGTAAGATTGTCAGATTGGTCTCGCCAGTTGCTAATCCGAAGTTTACAGTTTGACTGATGTAGCTTGGAGTAGATACACATTTATCTTCGAGTGTGACATTATACAATTCTACTTTAATATCAACGGATTCTAAATCGATGATACTTGGGATAAAATAATTACTGCACTCTAATTCGTTGACGGTTTTTATCGTCATAGCCGCTAGACCTCCATTTGTAGATAATTCTTGAGTAATGATAAGCTCATATTGATCTTGAAGATTGATGAAGCTTTGGTTTTCTAGTCTGCTTTCGCACGATGGAAATATAAGACAAAATAGTACACCCAATATCAAAAAATATAACCCTCTTATAACCTTCATAAAATCCTATGATAAATTTAATCCGTAATAGAACGCATGCAAATCTGATACGCTGTCTATTTGAGAAAAAACAAACAGAGATTGGACAATCTTATGTCCTACTCAGAATCGAACAATCTCTTCGCACTGTCAGATGGAAGTCCATCTTTGTGGATCATTACAGATACAGTCTTCATTTTAAAGTAGTTTTCTGACATATATATATATCCCTTGTAATCGGATATCTCTCCCCAAGAGTTTTTGATAATGTAATATTTTGTTCCATTTTGATCTAGCGCCATACCTACGACATGCATTAGATGATCATCTGTCGTACTATAATTTTCGAAGTTTGCTTGTCGAGATTCTTGTGTGACGGGGAGCTCTATCCCTGGTTTTTCGAATAGGTCGTCTCGATTTAAGTTTTCAGGTAGTATAGCGAGTCCATTTTTTGCCGAGAAGCCTTTCTCACTTACATCCCCATCCCAAGCGATAGAATATCCCGCTAATAAGGCATAATCTACGATGCTGATCATCTCCTTGAGCGGAACATTATAGAATGATCCGTTACTGTAGTTGTCAGGAATTTCAAGGATGAAATCATTATAAAATGGATGGTGCATAAATGAAGTGATTGAGATATAGTCCTTTGTATTCAATTTGGTTGATTCTACAAATGATTTTGGCGTATAATTCTTACCATCATGTACGAATTGAGAAGGCACAGAACCCATGTAAGCGTCTAGTACAGCTGAAAATGCAAGTTTCCATTTTGTGCTAAGTATTTTGCTTGTTCTGATTCCGTCTAAAAAACCTTTTAATCCAGCTTCCATCTCACTGTGATCATGTTTTGTCTCATCTACTAGCATTCCAGTATAAGCTTCTTCAGTGATTAATCCATGTTTCTCGGTCATTCGGATTAAGTCATGAGCTAGACTTCCTTGGCTGAAGTTTGCCTTTCCTTGACGCAATATATAGTTGAGTGCTTTGTCTTTATAGATGTTTCTTACGATAAACATCTCAGACAGATTTATATTATCATGCCCCATTCTGATCAACTCAGACTCCAGGAATGATGCCGTAGCAAAACTCCAACAAGTACCAGTTCTACCTTGACTTTTGATCTCAGTACAATTGATTTTTTTTTCTGTTTTGAAGTTGTATTGAGCGGATAAGTTAGGAGCTACTAGATATATAAATAAGCAACAAATAATCAGAGATCTAGATATAGAAGATGTAGTCATAGGTGTTAATTTGACCGTAAAGTAAAGAAAAAAGTTAGTTTGCTAGCTCCATTGGTTTGTATAAAAATATAAATCGAGGTTATTATTCTAATGTTTGGAAACTATTGTTGCTATATCACAATATTATTGATAGCATGGTATAGCGTGAGTGTTCAGTACCACGCTTGACTTTATTGTTTCGTTTCTGTGTCGAGACAGAAATAAAAGCCTAGCGGCGAGCGAAATGATATGTTTGAAAACATTGCTTCATTTTTAAGATTGAATCATTAAAAAAGGGGTAATCTTTTCAGAAGTAAAGCTGTCATAGTCTAGGGAATAAAAGAACATCTTGTATTTCGGAATATCCCTAATTAATTACCATAAAGACTCATCGAGATGAGCTCCAGTCGAACTCTCTGAGATTGTTGGACATGGTTTTAGTTTATAATAATCCGGCTCAGTAATTCCGAAATTGCAAATTAATAATTTCGATTAGGAGAATCCTTACAAACAAACAACAAACTTCCGCATATTTATAAAATCAAACTGACTATATTTGCAGCATATGAAGAACATTAGAAATTTTTGTGTTATTGCCCATATTGATCATGGGAAGAGTACACTTTCAGATAGATTACTGGAATCTACTCAAACCATCTCTGAGCGAAAGATGAAAGATCAAGCACTTGATGATATGGATTTGGAGCGCGAGCGGGGTATTACGATTAAGAGTCATGCTATACAGATGACCTATCCGCATACCGATGGAGAAGTATATACTTTCAACTTGATCGATACACCGGGGCACGTAGATTTCAGTTATGAAGTATCTAGATCTATAGCTGCTTGCGAAGGGGCTCTACTATTGGTAGATGCATCTCAAGGGGTCCAGGCACAAACGATATCAAATCTATATTTAGCGATTGGTCACGATTTAGAGATCATACCTGTCCTCAATAAAGTAGACATGGAATCTGCAATGATAGAGGAGATGTCAGACCAGATTATTGATTTGATTGGTTGTGATCTTGAAGATATCATTCACGCAAGTGGTAAGACTGGAATTGGAATAGATGATATCATGGCAGCTATTGTAGATAGGGTGCCAGCTCCGAAAGGGGATCCAAATGGGCCATTGCAAGCCTTGATTTTTGATTCTGTTTTTAATCCATTTAGAGGTGTAATCGCTTACTATCGTATACTGAATGGTTCCATTAAGAAAGGCGAGAAGGTCAGATTCTTCAATACAGGTGGAGAATATAATGCTGATGAAGTAGGCGTGCTGAAGATGGATTTGTTTCCCAAGCAAATCGTAGAGGCAGGAGATGTAGGTTATATCATTACCGGTATCAAGGAGAGTAAAGAGATAAAAGTTGGAGATACAATTACGACTGTCGCTAATCCTTGTGCAGAGGGTATCGATGGATTCGAAGATGTGAAGCCGATGGTATTCGCAGGTGTATATCCGATTGATAATGATGATTTTGAAGATTTGAGAGATAGTCTGGAGAAGCTTCAATTGAATGATGCTTCGTTGGTATTTGAGCCAGAGACATCTATCGCGCTTGGTTTTGGATTTAGATGTGGGTTTTTAGGGATGCTTCACTTAGAGATTATCCAAGAAAGATTGTCCCGAGAGTTTGATCAAGAAGTAATTACTACGGTACCAAACGTGTCATATTTCGCGACAGATAAAAAAGGAGTGAGATTCAAAGTAAATACTCCGAATGACTTACCAGATCCTACTTTGATCTCCTCTGTTGAAGAGCCATATATTAGAGCTCAGATCATATCTAAGCCAGAATATATCGGTCAGATCATGACGCTTTGTATGGAGAAGCGTGGATCACTAACTAAGCAGAATTATCTTACCCAAGAACGGATTGAGATGACTTTTGAGATTCCATTGGGAGAGATAGTGTTTGATTTTTATGATAGGTTGAAGTCAATCTCAAGAGGTTATGCGTCGTTTGATTATGCACCGATCGAATATAGAGAATCAGATTTGGTAAAATTAGATATGATGCTTAATGGTGAGGCAGTCGATGCACTTTCATCGCTCGTACACCGTTCTAAATCAGAGAGTTTTGGTAGAAAAATGGCCAAGAAGCTGAAGGAGCTTTTACCAAGGCAGCAATTTATGATTGCCATACAAGCATCTATAGGTGCTAAGATTATAGCAAGAGAAACGATCTCAGCACTTAGAAAGGATGTAACAGCTAAATGTTATGGTGGTGATATATCCCGTAAGCGTAAGTTGCTAGAGAAGCAAAAGAAAGGAAAGAAAAAGATGAGGCAAATCGGAAATGTAGAGGTGCCACAGAAAGCATTCTTAGAGGTGCTTAAATTGAATGATTAAACGTACATTAAAGACAATAAATATACACAGAACTCCTATCATCTGATTTGATAGGGGTTCTTTTTTTTATATTAGATCCATTTCTCGACAGAATTGGTTTTGAAGTTTTTAATTCTCGACATCAATCTCTTAGGATCTTCCTCAAGGATTAGATTATCAATATGAACTTGCTTGAGAAAACCTTCAGATACCATATGCTCAAGAAAAGAGAATAGCTTGTCATAATAGCCATTTACATTGTAAAAGCAGACAGGGTAGGGGTGAAGATCTAGCTGAGACCAAGTCATCACTTCGATGATTTCTTCTAGTGTACCGATACCACCAGGCATGGCGATGAAGCCATTGGTACGTTCGGCCATGATCATTTTGCGCTCATGCATGGTCTCTGTGACGATTAGCTCGGTGAGGCTGGTATGTCCGACCTCTCTATCCATGAGATGTTGAGGGATGACACCCAATACCTCTCCACCGAGAGAAAGAACTTCATCCGCGATGATTCCCATGAGTCCTACGTTACCCGCTCCATAGACTAAGTGATAATTATTGGCTACCATTTCATGTGCGAGGGATTTACTTTGCTCTGTATATTTATTGTCAAAGCCTTTACTAGACCCACAATAGACTGTTAAGTGTTTTTTCATCGTGCTAATGTACTATGATTTCATAAATAACATTTCGGATTCTTAACTAGAACTAAAATTTATACTGATCCTCAAGCAATTAATTTTCCCTACACAAACTGCATCTCCGATATGTCCGTGAGGTGTAGGATAGTGCGTATGGAGAAGGTTCTTAAGGCAGAAAATATTAACTGTGTATTGGTTGAGGAAGAAGATAAATCTGATACGATCCACAAAAAAAAACGGAATCCCTTTTTCAAGGAATCCCGTTTTGGGTGAAAGATGGGA
>CALLMH010000060.1 GCA_938007965.1 uncultured Saprospiraceae bacterium
TTATCGACAAGCGTATAGCCTTCCATGTAATCCGCTGATGCTTCACCTATAAAAGATTTGATCTTATCTCCTTCTAGCTTCACCTTTACAGGTTGGCTATTGTATAAGATTACCTTATCTGGATTATTTTCAGAGATAGAAGTTTCTTGAGCTGTTATAACAGAAACAGAAAAGAGGAGTGCTACAAATATAGCACATAGATACTTTGAGTTATTCATGAGTTATTAGTTTGGTTATGAACTAATATTGGGTTACACTATTTAATTTGCTTAAAATACAATAGACAACCAATTAGATTCATTTACTCAACTAATCCTCTGCCTTCCTTGTTCAGTTTTCCAGAATTCATTAATTCCTTCATTAACTTATCGAGAACACCATTGACAAACTCTTTACTCTTGTCAGTACTATAAGATTTCGCAACCTCAACATACTCATTTAGAGTGACTTTCGCGGGAATTGTGGGAAATTCCAGCATTTCGCAAGCTGCCATTTTCAATAATATCATATCGATCAAGGCGAGTCTTTCATGATCCCAATTCGTAAGAATAGGTTGTATTTGGCTTAATAACGCTGCATCTCCTAAAAAAGTTCGCTTTAGGAGCATTTCGCCATATTCCTTGACCGTTTCGTCGTCTGGATAGTATTCTTTGAGGAATTCATCCCCTTCGATTGGAAGAGCTTTTAAGACTTTTTTGATAGAACCTATAACCAAAGATTTATCATCAATCCAATTTAAAAACTGGTCACCAATTATATCATTGAACAGTTCGCTTTTTCGACAAAATCTAAACAGCTCTAATAACATCTCCAAATGATCTTCATCTGTGGATGTTCTACCAAGATATTCTTGATATGCTTCTTCTTTAGCAAACTGGAAATACACCTTAGTTATCAGGTCTCTATCTGTGATCGCATTGAAAGACTTCTTTTCGAATCTTTTGTTCAAATCTGGATTATCTCTTAGGCTTCTTATGAGAGCATTGTCGCATAATTTTGCAGAGAATAATTTATCGGCTTCTGTTGGAAGGTGCTTGGCTTTCTTTTTGGTTTCGTCTTCTGAGGCAATCTTCGTTACCTGAATTATCGTAAACAATGTAAATAAGAACACATCATAGCTCTGTTCGATCATACGATTATACCTCTGTTCACTTCCTTTTTGAGTCAGTAATTCATCAGTACTCTTGGCGTATAGTAATTGCATTACTTTTATTCTTACACTACGTCTGCTAAGCATTATTTCAAATTAACTTTTTTCTAAAAACTGATTCAATGATAAATCCCAATTTATTCAAAACAATAAGGATAGTTTGTAATCATCAAAATTTACATATTAACATTAATTATAATACAAAGAAAACTATTTTTTCGGTAACGGTGCGTAATTATCCATGATAAAAAAAGAATATGTATAAGAACTCTGTCAATAAAAAAGGAGAGAAACAATTTCCTCTCCTTTTACATTAGTTTTTTGACTTTCATCACTTCAGATATATCGACTTTATCTCGTCGTAATTTGGCAATTTATTCTTGTGCCACTTGTATTCGATTTTTCCATTTTCCCAGAGTACTATACCAGGGTTTGATCTTACGATAGTCTTTAGGAGTATATCATCCGCATTGTAATAATCGGCCTTTATCCCTGTCTCCGCTGCAAAATCATCTACCATAGCCTTATCGGCTCCTCCGAAGACTATACTTACCGCATGACCATCTTTCTGCGCTTGCTCTAGTAATGGTTTGATTTGATTTACATAATCCGCTTTCCAATCCGCATCCCAAATATAATCTACTACTTCTTTTTCCACTGATTTTATCTCACCGATGCTTCTTACGATCTGAGGAAGCTCTACTCCAGCTACCTCTACTGTATCTGTGATGAATGTCGTGTCCTGTACCGTTATCTTAGAAAACTCTGGATGACCATAAGTTTTGTGTGATACGATCATGAAATTCTGTCCAGCTTCGGGATCCAAGTAATTGTAAGTTACTTCATATCCTTCATAATCTTTAATATCGAAATCACTTATTTTTGTAGGCTTTAATGATGGTTCTGTTTTTATCTGATCCAAAACCTTCCAGCCTTTTTCTTTTGCATATTCAGAACTCAACCCAGCGTAATAAGTAGCTGTAGGGATAGTGATGACCTCCTTTGTATTTGTATTTTCCAATGTCCAATCCGTAATCTGTACACTAGCAGCTGCATCTTCTTCAGCTTCTCTTATGCTCGCAACATCAGTGTTGATCTTGAAAGGGCGGAAATCTTCATGAGGTAGATCCCATACATAATTGCTAAAACAATAAAATAAGAGTCCAACAGTCGACACACCGAGGATAGACCATCTGACTTTATCAGAAAACCATTCGTGCATATCTTTATGTCTTAACACAAAGTAAAACGCTGGAAATAACAAGGCTACATCCTTGAAAAAACTCACCTTGGGCTCCAACTTCAAGAAATCACCAAAGCACCCACAATCCGTTACTTTCATGTTATTGGCATTGTATTCTCTCCAAGATCCAAAATTGAAAAAATTACCTCCTTCTGGTACATATCCAGTCAAGTATGTGAATCCTGTCAAAAAAGTAAAGAATCCCACTAAACCAAGAAATAACCAACTCGTAAGTTTTCCCTTCACGCCCATCACTAACATCAATCCGAGTACAATTTCAAATACAATCATCACTACTGAAAACACCACAGAATAATTGCTAAACCATGGGAATATTGGCGCTAGAAACCCAAACCAAGTAGGTTCGAATGTATATGCAAACTCACTAAAATACTGCTCCATCTTATAAGCTGTCCCCAAAGGATCCACGGCTTTCACAAGACCTGAGAATATAAACAAAGCTCCCGTATAATTCTGTAAGTAAGTCATCAACCAAGATTTGTGACCATCTTTAAATATGAGACCAGTGATGACTGTTAGTAAGATAGCGGCAACGCCGACTCCGATGAGTAGACCTGATAATGTGATTGACATATTTATTTTTGTTTTTCTTCGTCGATTAATATCATTGCAAATACTGCATAGTTGATCATATCAAGATAGTTCGCATCCAACCCTTCGGAGATGATCGTTTGACCATCGTTGCCCTCTATCTTTTTTACCCTCAATAATTTCATAAGAATAAGGTCTGTAATACTACTTACCCTCATATCTCTCCAAGCCTCTCCATAGTCATGATTTTTGCTTGTCATAAGCTCCTTCGCAACATGGATGTAGTGTGCGTATAGTTCATCAACTTGATCCACGGGCATCTCTAGTTCTGTGAGATCTTTATGCTCCAGTTGGATCAGTGCCATCACACTATAATTGATAATCCCTACGAATTCTAGATCGATTGGATCATCTACCTTTGCATGGCCTTTTTCTTGAATACTTCTGATCCGAGAAGCTTTGATATACAATTGATCCGTCAAGCTCGATGGGCGGAGTATTCGCCAAGCTGTTCCGTAATCTTTTGTTTTTTTTATAAATATATCTTTAGCTAAATCAGTAGCTTTTTGATATTGTGTAAGTGTGTGTTCCACTATTTATATTTCATGTTTAGAATAGCAAATTTAACAAACTATAAATTCGCTTTTGGCCAATGAGATGTTAAAGCTCACGAACATAATTAAACGTTATGTTAACCGATTTTCACTGGTTTAGTTTCGATTCTCCTCAGTTTAGCATTATAGTTGTTGTCTCTGTAGATCTCATTTCCGTCCATAATCAAGGATTTGTCAAATAACTTAGCCTCGAACTCTTGTGGTTTCACATCATCGCTATCATCAATAAGTAACAATAGACCACTCGTCAGATCAAAAGTATAGATTCCTGTTCCCATATTTTCTTCATAATATCCGTAAGAATATGTTTGATCTTCATTGAAGTCGATCCACATACCCGCAAGTTGCCCCGGCTTAGTCATCGTCTTTCCTGTGAATACAAATTCGTACTCCCACATATCTTTATCGAGGATTATATATGGTTTCTTTTCTGTTTGCTTGTATCGATGATTTATAATCACTGTCGCCTCTCTTTTCATATCAGGAACTTGATTGGCTTTTACTTTTCCCATGTTTTTCACAATGGTCAATAAAGAATTATCTTTAGTTATCACTGTCGTTTCTGGCTTCTTTGGTTCTGTCGACCCATTATTAGATACGGTCGATTTATCTTGCTTACAACTTGTAGTGGATATCATTATGGATATCAATAATACGATAGATAGTATATGTTTCATGTATTTATTGTTTTTTAGAATTTTAGATTACAGGATTATAAGCATTCACTTTTATCAAGCCATGCTTGCCTCCGCTTTTCGTTTTTAAGACATTTTTCTTGGCTTTGACTTGATCCATATTATGATAAGAATAGTGTTCTTAGTGTATATAAATATTTAGTTATAGTTATATCAGTCGCAGGTGTTTCGCAAATAGATATTATGTTTGTGAATAACTACCAAGGCACAAATATAATGCTTGAAGACTTTTTATCATATATACTTGAAGATTTATCAATAAACAAAGCAGATAAATTGTTATTGGCTATCAGTGGCGGAGTAGATTCTATGGTTATGTTAGATTTATTCTTCCGATCCGATTTTGATATTGAAGTCGCTCATATCAATCATTCTACCAGAAATGGGAAGTCGGACCAAGATGAAATATTCGTCATAGAAACCTGTAAAGAGCTCGCTATCCCGTGTCATACTAAGGTCTTAGAATATGAACAACTCGCAAAAGGTAACTTCCAAGCCAATGCAAGAAAAGCAAGATATGCATATTTCGATAGCATAATCGATATGAATCATATAGACTATTTGGCCACAGCCCACCATATGGATGACAGATGGGAGACTTTCGCTATGAATCTCAATAGAAAATCTGGAATCAGTGGACTTACTAGCTTAAAATCAAAAGTTGGTAAGATAATACGGCCATTGTTATGTTTCACAAAGGAAGAAATAGAAAAATACGCCCTGGACCACAATGTAAAATTCGCAGAAGATGCTACTAATCATACGGATGATTACACGCGGAATAAAATCCGACATCATATGTCAGAGGCGGCAAAAGAAATATTTCCTGACTTTATAAAAAACGTAAACAAATCCATATCCAATCTCGATAAAACAAACAATATGATAGATAATCTAATACTATCAGGTGGCTATGTGAGTACTGTCAACCAAAAGCGGATGTTAGATCTTGAGCGAGTACGTGCAAATGGTTCGTCTGTAGACCTACTCTACTATCTCATATCGACAGATGGATTTACGCATTCTGATGCATATGATATTATCAATACCCGATCTACTGGAGCCCTATTCTATTCTATCACACATGAAGCACTCTACGATAGAGGTACATTAATCATCCGTCCTAGAAAAGAAAGAATCGAAAACCACATTCAATTAAGTAAGGCTGGTACATACACTTTACAAGATGGTCGAGACATCAAATTTAGCCTAGTTACTGATCAAGACGAGCAAGATGACTGTAATATTTCATATCCGATGAAGGATAATGACTCTATCATCATAAGATCCATAAGGCCGGGTGACAAATTCAAACCTGAGCGCATGCATGGCAAAACAAAAACACTAAAAAAACTATTGGGTGATCAGAAGGTCGACAGATTCACCAAAGAAGACCTTTTGGTTCTAGAAGTAAATGGTGAAATCAAGAAAATAATAGGGTTAAACAATTAGCAATGAAGGCAATATCTAAAGATACATTCAAATTTCTCAAAGAGATTAGAAAGAACAACAATCGTGAGTGGTTTACAGAAAATAAGCCTAAGTATGTGTTGGCTACGACTGATACCAAAGCCTTTGCGGCGGAATTAGCAAAACTAATGGCAACCCACGATAATATAGAAGGGCCGAAAGTCTTCCGAATATATCGAGATGTAAGATTCTCAAAGAATAAGACTCCGTACAAGACCAACATGGGTATAGGAATCACCAGAGCTACAGATGCTCTTCGTGGTGGCATGTATCTTAATATAGAACCAGGCAATACATTTGCTGGTGGAGGATTCTGGGCACCCAATGGACCAGATCTCAAAAGAATCAGGAATGAATTTGCCGTGAATGCTGGAGAATTTAGAGAAATATTATCGTCTGATGAATTCATAGAATACTTCGGAATACTCAGAGGAGATGCGCTCAAGACTGCACCAAGAGGATTTGCCAAAGATCATCCCGATATCGATTTGTTAAGAATGAAACAGTTTTTGATCAGTAGAGAATTTACAGATAAAGAAGCACAATCAAAAGACTTCGTAGTTCAGGTGAATGATACATTCCGTGCAATGAGACCTTTCTTTAACTTTATGAGTGATGTGCTGACGACTAATGAGAATGGGGAGAGTTTGCTGTAAGGTTCTTTCATTATTTTTGCATGAAACCATATGTTCAATTTAATAAACTAATATAGCTTCAATCAAAAACTCGCTACTAGAGTATACGCAATCACCGTTGCTATTTTTTTATCAATATTATAAGCCGCTCGCCCAAGAGAGGCTTGCTACGAAGAAGCAAACGCGCGTAGGCATTTTTGGCACTGCCGGCTTTCAATTATTTTTATTTATGCAAAAAACAGATCCATATAAAAAGTAGGTGTTCAAAAAAAACAGCATAATAGTATCACTTTTGGCTATATTGGTATTAATATTATGTTCATTTTCATCTAATATTTGCATAAACTGAAAAAATAAATTATGAATAGAAAAGTAGAATGGATAGGCGTATACCCAGCGGTACTCACCATGTTTCATGAAAATGGTGATATTGATTTCGATATGTACCTCAAAAATGTAAAAGCACAAGTAGATGCAGGCGTACAAGGCATAATCATCGGCGGATCTCTTGGAGAAAGTAGTACGATAACTCACCAGGACAGAGTAGATCTACTGAAAGCAACGCTAGACAGTGTAGGAGATAAGGTAGATGTGATAGTCAATATCGCAGAAGGAAGCACTCGTGCAGCTATCGCTCTAGCTAAACTAGCCGAAGAAAATGGAGCTGATGGACTTATGGTATTACCTCCTATGATGTACAAGCCTACGGATCAGGAAGTCGTTGACTTTTTTGTTGCCGTTGCAGGTAGTACTTCACTGCCTATTATCGTGTATAATAACCCTATCGATTATAAGATTGAGATTACGATGGATATGTTTGATCAATTAAAAGATGTACCAAATATATGTGCAAGTAAAGAAAGCACAAGAGATATATCTAATGTATCTAGAATGAAGTCAAGATTTGGAGATCGATTTAAGATTCTATGTGGTGTAGACACCTTAGCACTCGAAGCGATATTGATGGGTGCTGACGGATGGGTAGCTGGTCTAGTAGATGCATTTCCAGAAGAGACCGTAGCGATATGTAGATTGGCAAAAGCAGGTAGAATATCTGAAGCCATAGATATCTACAGATGGTTCTTGCCTGTACTAGAGTTAGACATTAATCCACAACTTGTACAGAATATCAAATTAGCTGCCGTACATACAGGCATAGGAACAGAGCACGTAAGAGCTCCTCGTAAACCACTCATTGGAGCAGAGAGAGAAAGAGTATTGAAAATAATAAAAGATGGTCTAAAAACTAGACCTCAATTACCTGAATACAAAAGCCTAAAAGCATAATGAAGACTAAAAATATAATTGCCTGTAAAGAAAGTGCCCAAGGTACAAACCATCTATACGCTGTAGATCCGAATAGTCGAGCAAAGCTGGAAGGAAATTTTGTCATTGCTACTGATGAAGAGATCGATCAGGCAGCCGAGAGTGCACTGCAAGCATGGCAAACATTTAAAAATACAAGCGGTGCTGAAAAAGGAAAACTTCTTAGAACCATTGCCGATAACCTCGAAAATCTTGGAGACACTTTAGTACACAGAGCAATGGCAGAATCTGGACTCCCAGAAGGACGTATCAAAGGCGAGCGAGGAAGAACCTGCGGACAGCTAAGATTATTCGCATCACTGGTAGAAGAAGGCAGTTGGGTAAGAGCCACAATAGATACTGCACAGCCAGATCGCAACCCGATACCGAGAGTTGACATCAGAAAAATGTATCAGTCTATAGGTCCAGTAGCAGTATTCGGCGCTAGTAATTTTCCTCTTGCCTTCTCCACTGCCGGTGGAGATACTGCATCAGCATTTGCCTCTGGGTGTCCTGTCATAGTCAAAGGTCATCCTTCTCACCTAGGAACTCATGCTTTGGTTTCACAAGCGATTGCGGATGCCGTGATATCTTGCGGTCTGCCCAATGGTATATTTTCATCAATCAACGGCGGAGCGAATGAAGGTTCAATGTTAGTAAAACATACAGCAATAAAAGCAGTCGGATTTACGGGTTCGCTTGCTGGTGGAAATGCTATCATGAAAGCGACTTATGAGAGAGATGAACCTATCCCCGTGTATGCAGAAATGGGTAGTATAAATCCTATATTTTTATTACCAAGCAAACTCGATGGTGATCAAAATAGTGTCGCAGACCAACTGGCTAACTCTATCAACATGGGTGTGGGACAGTTCTGCACCAATCCAGGAATATTAGTGATACCACCTTCCAAAAATCAAGATAGTTTTCTAGAAGTCTTAGGCCAATCATTTGACGCGCTCAAGAGCCATACAATGCTCAATGAAGGTATCTACAATAACTATGAATCGTCAAAATCTAAAATGATAGCCAATCAAAATGTACGTTCTATCAGTTGTAAGTCTACAGATAATACATGGTCAGCTCAGCCAGCATTAGCGAAGACTACTGCTCAAGAATTCGTCAAGAATCCTGATTTGCATCATGAAGTATTTGGACCATTTTCTATGGCCGTAGTCTGTGACTCCGTCGAAGAGATGAAGGCTGTCGCACAACATATAGAGGGTCAACTTACAGCTACCATGATGGGTACATCTGAGGAGATCGAAAGACATACAGAAATAATTGAGACACTAAGAGAAAAAGCTGGCAGAGTCATATTCAACGGAGTACCTACGGGAGTAGAAGTAGGACACGCTATGCATCATGGAGGCCCCTACCCTTCTGCATCTTCTAGTAAATATACTTCAGTAGGAACTGATGCGATATTGAGATTTGTTAGACCTATTTGTTTGCAAAATGCACCTCAGTCCATATTACCTGATGCGCTTAAAGATCATAACCCTCTCAAAATTTGGAGAATGGTAGATGGAGCTCAAACGAAAGAAGTTATTTAATCATTTATTCAACTATAAATAACAGAAGTGAGAAAGACATTTTTTTGTGTAGATGCGCATACTTGTGGCAACCCTGTTAGGCTTGTCGTCGGCGGAGGCCCCCATCTTGTGGGTGATACGATGATGGAAAAAAGACTTCACTTTTTGCGCGAATATGATTGGATTAGAAAAGGGCTCATGTTCGAGCCTAGGGGACATGATATGATGTCGGGAAGCATACTGTATCCCCCCTCTGATCCCGCCAATGATATAGGTGTGCTATTCATAGAGACGAGTGGTTGTTTGCCGATGTGTGGACACGGTACGATAGGTACAGTGACTATAATGCTAGAAGAAGGATTAGTCGTACCTAAAACCAAAGGAATCTTAAAACTAGAAACTCCCGCTGGCATAGTAAATGTAAAATACACTGAAGAAAACAGAAAGATAAAAACAGTACAACTGACTAATATTCCTTCTTTTCTATTCAGAGAAAAACTGACTGTAGATTGTCCAGATCTTGGCCAACTGACAGTAGATGTGTCTTATGGTGGTAATTTTTATGCGATAGTGGATCCTCAAGAAAACTTCAGCGGGATCCAAGATTATACCGCTGCACAGTTGATCAATTGGTCCCCGATCATAAGAGATAGATTGAATGCAGAATATGATTTCATACACCCATCAAACCCTAATATCAAGGGTCTGAGTCATCTGCTTTGGACTGGAGATACACTGTCTGACAATGCGGATGGAAGGAATGCGGTATTCTATGGTGACAAGGCTATAGATCGCTCTCCATGCGGAACTGGCACTTCAGCAAGGATGGCCCAACTACACGCTCAAGGGAAGCTCAAAGAAGGAGATCCATACGTACATGAGAGTATTATCGGATCCAAATTCATAGGTAAGGTAGAGGGTCTCACTTCTGTAGGCAGCTATAATGCAATCATACCGAGTATAGAGGGCTGGGCTGTGATCACAGGACATAACAATATTATTATCGACGATATCGAAGATCCTTATGCATTTGGTTTTCAAGTGATATAATGTAACTATAATAATCGTGAAAAAACATATACATATAATAGGTGCTGGGATCATCGGACTGACTTCAGCGTGGTATCTTATGGAGGAAGGCCACGATGTCATTATCATAGACAAAGGTGACTTAAGCGATGGTACATCACATGGCAATGCAGGCATGATCGTGCCGAGTCATTTTGTCCCTATGGCAGCTCCAGGAGTTATATCTCAAGGTATCAAATGGATGTTTGACAGCAGTAGTCCATTCTATATAAAACCTAGAATCAACATTGATCTAATCAGCTGGCTATGGCGTTTTTATAGGAGTTGTAATGCATCTCATGTTGCTCGGTGTATGCCAATTCTTTATGAGTTTAACGAATGGAGTAAACAGCTATACAAATCTTTTTCTGAAGATGAAAAATTTTCATTTTGCTTTGAGGAAAAAGGACTCTTGATGCTTTACAAAACCCAGCATCAAGAACAAGAAGAAAGGGAGATGGCTCAAAAGGCCAATGAATTGGATATTCCTGCCGAAGTGTATACCGCTGATGCTCTGAAGTCACTAGAACCTGATATCGACTTGGAGGTATTAGGTGGCGTTTATTTCAAAGGGGATGCGCACTTGTACCCTAATAAATTTATCAGTCAATTACAATCACAATTACTGTCCCGAGGCGCAAAATTCATCACAAATACTGAGGTGATAGATATGGACTGCGCGGGAGACAAAGTCAAAAAGCTACATCTATCAAATAATACTAGCATCAGTGTAGATCAGATCGTACTAGCCGGTGGTTCATGGACAGGGTTATTACTAAAAAAACTAGGTATAAAAATCCATATTCAGGATGGAAAGGGATATAGTTTCACAATCAAAAACGCAAATGTAAAACCTAATATCCCTACTATACTGACGGAGTCGAAAGTAGCAGTAACCCCTATGGGAGATGACCTACGTATAGGTGGCACACTAGAGCTTGGCGGTCTATCACCTACCATCAATAAGAAGAGATTAAGTGGCATCATAAAGAGTCTACCTAAGTACTATCCTCAACTAAATATCAAACCCTCAGATGTCGAAATCGTATGGCTAGGATATCGCCCATGCAGTGCGGACGGCATGCCATATATCGGCCGTAGTAATTCACTGACGAATATGGTAGTAGCTACAGGACATGGGATGATGGGAATGAGTATGGGACCAGCTACTGGTAAGCTAGTGAGTGAACTGATCGATCACAAAGAAACCAGTATTGATGTTTCTTTATTCAATATCGAACGTAGATAAAAGGTGAAAGCAATCCCATTCAAAATAGCTAAAGAAGACCACAATTCTATAAAGGTACAGATAGACGAAGGGGCCTATTTCTATGACAAACTACACTACCATCCAGAGGTACAAGTAACTGCCATATTCAAGGGGACTGGCATCGTATATGGAGGTAATAATATGTGCAAATTTGGGCCTGGAGATATTATAGTTTTTGGTGCACAGATACCCCATCTCCTTAAAAACGGAAGTTCATATTATTCTGATGATTCACCAGGAGTATTAAGTTATTCATTGTTTTTTGATAAAGATAAATTCGGGGGCGGCCTATTCAAAATTAGAGAAATGGCCAACATATCTAATCTTCTTGATAATGCAACAAGAGGCATCGTCCTCAATGATCCGAACCTCAATAAAAAGATAGCATCCGCTGTAAATCTAAAAAATGAAGATCTTGTAATTTTACTGTTAGACGTATTACGATCTATAGAGCAGTCCAGACTTGATTACATCAATAATGAAATCTATAATCTTTCTCTCGATGAAAATGTAGGAAGTAGATTGAATAAAATATTAGAATATACTTTTTCGCATATTGATCAGAAAATACATATTGAATCTGTAGCTCAAAAAGCTAATCTCAGCAAATCTCAATTTAGTAGATATTTCAAAACTCATACAGGAAAATCCTACGTACAGTTCCTAAATGAACTTAGAGTCGAAAATGCTTGCACCCTATTATTAGAAGAGAAAGAAAATATAGAAACGATCTGCTATAGAGTAGGTTTTAATAATGTTTCTAACTTCAATCGTATATTCAAGAAGGTAAAAAACATAACGCCCAAAGGGTATAAAAAACGACATTTCATATAAAAAATGAACTGTTATACATTATGGAAGAGAAACGGGAATTTTCTCGAGATCTATCCTATACTTTTATCTCAACTCCCAAAAATCGCTCATAAATCCCCAAATCCAACCCATCCACCAATGCCGCCTGAGAAACAACCAACTCCTTCGTCTCCCTGATCTGAGTATCCGTCCATTCTATAAACTCTACCCCTTCGATAGACTTCACATCTAGTGCTCGATTTCGCACATCCATCTCATCTAAGAAATCATTGAATATCTGCACGGTCTTCTTTTTACCAAACTGAAGCAAACTGATGAGGAATCTATTACCGTTTATAGTAGTCGTATCTTCTTGGAGATCTACTACGTCATCATTGACCTCCGTTACCAGATCAAATGTCCTCCATTCTGATGGTTTGATTACTTTTGCAAGCGCTGCGTTTCTATCATATATCAATCTACGGAGTAACTTGACGTCACAGGATTTATAAAAGTAAAAATACTCCATAGATAGTCTAGTCGGTAGTTTTCCATCTCTGATACCAAGTTCATGTTTTTGATATTTGTAGATATGGTTACTATACTTATCATAGTAGTCTGATGATACCCCTAGTACGCTAAGGTCTTTATGTATCTCTTGCCATCTAGCTTCTATAATGGACATATCTACATTCCAGTTGGTCTCTAATTCGTGATCTAGCTTGTAGATATCGTACTGCAGTTGTATGAGATCTTCATAAAACTTACTATCCCATGGTTGACCTCCATATGCAATCAACTTGGGCAGTTCTCGATATTCAAAAAGCTCTATAATCTTATTGCGTAAATCTTTATCCATTATTGTAAAATACTGTTCTACTATCTAAATATTACTTCTTTGATCAATCGTTCTTGGCATGCAGCATTGATGACTTCGATGACTTTGGCCTTCGACATGCTTAGTTCATTTCTAAGTGGTGCTGATGTAAGATAGACCGTCAATTTACCTCCGCTGAAATACAACTTATTGGTATAAGAATTGATCATCTCCCCCATCTCTACCTTCCAGGCATTTTGAATTCGGATATATGCATAGCCTCGGTTGAGTTTTTTATTGTCACCCAACAGATCCCCTAGTACATCTCTGATATTTTTATCGTTATGTTTTACTATGTATTTCTTCCAATTGTCCTCCATCTACTCTGAATGCTTTATGCGCTACACTTATTTTAGTTAATAATTCTGGAATCCTATCTTCGTTTGTATCACTTATGAATACTTGACCAATCTTATCCGATGCTACAATAGAGAGCAAGTGCTCTACCCTACTTCTGTCCAACTTATCGAAGATATCATCCAAGATCAAGATAGGAAGGTTTTCATTCTTTCGGCTCAATATCTCATACTGGCATAACTTCAGTGCCAATATCACAGACTTCAACTGTCCCTGCGAAGCAAAATTCTTCAACGCCTCTCCATTCATCTTCAACGTGATATCATCCTTATGAATTCCCGAATTCGTCCTTGATAATATTTTATCTCTATCTATATTCTTTTGAAATAGTTCTTCTAGTGAACTGTCTACTAATTGTGACTTGTAACTGATGCTGCATTTCTCGCTCTCCCCCGATATCAATCCATAATAATGGTCAAACCATGGGGACAGATCATTAATCAATGCGTGCCTCATCTTATGGATTTTTTGGGCTGGCTTATACATACCATTTGAGATGGAGTCGATCATCCGCTGATCATAGTAATGCTTCTCAGCGAATCCCTTAAGCGTGGCATTTCTATGCTTGAGTAATCGATTATATGCCAGAATCGCATCTACATAAGATCTATCGAACTGCATGATGGTATTGTCTAGAAACTTCCTCCGTTCTTCACTTCCTTCCAGCATCAACTGAATATCTACCGGCGCGATAATCACACACGGAAATCTCCCAATATGATCCGATAGACGCTCAAGCTTCTTACCAGATAGGATGATTTCCTTCTTTTTACCAGGTGTTACTTTGACCTCTACCTTTTCCTTACCTCTGTCACCATCGAATTCGCCCTGACAACGAAAAACAGTCTCTCCTTTGCGCACTACATACTTATCCCCACTAGAAAAATAACTTTTTCCTATACAGGAATAATATACGGCATCTAAGATATTAGTCTTCCCCGCTCCATTCTTTCCCGTCAGTGCATTTACTTCTTTATGAAATCTGACGTGTGCAGTTTCATAATTATTGAAATTGATAAGTTGTAACTCTTTGATATGCATATATTGATTTCGAATAACAAAGAAAATAAGAATTGATCAAAATCGGGACTGATGCGTTATATAATCTGAAATAGGGTGATATGTTTTGCAATTATTGAATAGAAAAGACCTAAAATGGACTTAAAAGAAATAAAGTATTCTAAAAATTCATCGAACAACCTTAAAAATACCATTAGGATTTTATCTTAGCGGTCTGATAATATAAAACTAAAGAAAGTATAATGGCTGAAGTATTAGAAAAAAAGAAAAAAGTTACTAAAAAAGCTCCTGCAAAAGCAAAAGCTAAATATAGTAAGAAGCAATATCTTGATTGGTTTACGATCATGTACAGAATTAGAAAATTTGAAGAGAAAACGCTTTATGCTTACTCTAAACAAAAGATCAGAGGTTTCTGTCACGTATACATCGGACAAGAAGCGATAGCCGCTGGACTTACTTCAGGCATCACTAAAGATGACAAAGTAGTAACGGCATACAGACAACATGGTATAGCGCTATCTAGGGGATTAGATTCTAATTCTTGTATGGCAGAGCTGTATGGTAAGTCTACAGGTTGTGTAAAAGGAAAAGGTGGATCTATGCACTTCTTCTCAAAAGAGCACAACTACTTCGGTGGTAATGGTATCGTAGGAGCACAGATTCCGATCGGTACAGGTATCGCATTCGCAGAGCAATACAGAGGTTCTAAAAACCTATGTGTGACTATGTTCGGTGATGGAGCTGCAAGACAAGGTGCGTTATATGAATCATTCAACATGGCTATGACTTGGAAGATCCCTGTACTCTATATCGTAGAGAATAACAAATATGCAATGGGAACATCTGTAGAGCGTACGAGTAATGTCCACGAGCTATACAAGATCGGATCAGCATTCGATATGCCAAGTGAGCCTGTAGATGGTATGGACCCAGAAGCGGTACATGAAGCACTGGAGAAAGCCGCAAAGCACATCAGATCAGGCAAAGGACCTTACTTCCTGGAGATTAATACCTACAGATATAAAGGACACTCTGTATCAGATCCATCGAAATATAGAACGAAGGATGAGCTGAATGAGTACAAAGAAAAAGACCCTATCGTAGTAATCGTAAACAAGATGATAGATGGTAAAATCGCAACTCAAAAGGAGATCGATAAGATCAAAACTGAAATCGATAATGAGATAGAAGCGGCAATGAAGTTTGCAGATGAGTCAGATTACCCGTTAGGTTCTGAGTTGTATGATGATAATTATGTACAGAAAGATTATCCATTTATTACGGATTAGATTTGAAATAGATATCGAGATTTCTAGATAATGAAATCTTGAGACTTTAAAATAAGTAAAGCCAAATCGGAGTGATCTGATTTGGCTTTTTGTTTGTCAAAAAAAAAACAAGAAAAATATAACCGAAAATGATGATTATAAATAGATCAGCTGGCGCAAACAAAAGTAACCAAGAAGTCAATGTTTATCCAAATCCTTTTTCTGGTAATGAATTTACTATTTCACGAAGTAGTGAAACACAACAAACTTATGAATTATTTACGTCTGAAGCTATACTATTGTCCTCGGGTTTGCTACAATTATCTGAACATATAATCACTGTGAAAACTGACTATAAAGGTCTACTAATTCTTAAAACAGCTGATGCAGATTGGAAATATTGAAATACACAAGATTATAAAGGCTAATTAATGAAATTATTATTATTTGTAACGAGTTTCATACTAGTGTGTTTCAATCTAACAGGACAGGAGTATAAGTCATTTGTCATGATAGACGATACCATCACTGAGGGAGGTCATGATATTGTTTATTTTGATGATTATTTCTACACCATGAGTTTAACAAAATGCCAACCAGATGCTCAGTCATGTGCGCTGTTAAGAAAATTTGATCGAAATTTAGATCTTTTATGGGCTTTGTACTTTCCACAAACTAGGAAGTCAAATGAAAATGGAATAAATATATTAAACGATAGCACATTGATCATTGTCGGAAGAAATAATACATTAAATGATCAGCAGGCATTTTACCATCATACTGTAAACACTGACGGTCAAATACTAGATTTCATTGAACATCCCCTTCCATATGAAAGTAATATTACTTTAGGTAGCTATTTACATAATAATGTACTTTATATGTTTGGTACATCTAGAGAATTTCTATCTACAACAGGCATTGATGTAGATGCTTTGATTGTTTCTCATGATATTAATACAAATCAGGATGAATTAGACTACTTCGACTACGGAAATAACTTTTATGTAGATATATATGACTTGCAAAATAACTCAGACACAACATTAGTATTTATCTCTAGAAGACGAAATTTTGACTACTCAAGCGAAAGAGATTATGTTATTGAAGAAATTCAGCCAGATGGTTCTCGTATAGAATTATATAACGTAAAAGTACCCAACGAAACAGGTATAAAAGACAATCCTTCATTGGAAGTTTTGTCAGACGGAAGGATTGCATTTTTCAAGACTGACGAGACTGACTTCGGCACGTCTAGAACCATCAGAATATTAAATTCTTCAGGAGACTTCCTACAGGATATTATCATATGGGACCAGATTTTCCCCGATGTGAGCACTCATTACAATCTTACAAGCACCAATGATGGTGGCTTCGTGATTTCAGGTCAATATATAGACAGAACTATGTCCGATGATGAATCTCAATTAAATGGCATGTTGCTTAAAGTAGACAAAGAAGGAGAATTAGAATGGGTGCGTCAATACAAGCATTATCATAATGGCACAGGAGAACCTACCCGCAGCTTCCTGTTCGATGTCAAAGAACTCCCAAACGGAGACATAATAGCCACAGGTAATGTAGAAAACATTACTAACGACCTATGGGTCATAAAAACAAACAGCGAAGGTTGCCTAGGCGATGGTGACTGCGGCGAAACAACCGTAAGCATCGAAGAAGAAATATTCCAGAGAAGCTACATCAACGTATATCCAAACCCTGTGATATCAGGGAAAAATCTGCAAGTAGAGGTTAGTTCTCAGGTCAGCGGACGTGTAGATTATCAGTTGATTGATATGCAAGGCAGGACAGTACATCTCGGGCAGATGGTTAGTGGTATAAATATGGTGAGTACTAGTGGTTTTGCATCTGGTTCTTATGTGTTGAATATTGATCTTGGGGTGAGAGGTTTGGAAAGTAAGGTGGTGATTGTGAAATAGTTTTTATTGCTGAACTGCTTAATCGTTTGAACTGCTTAATCGCTTCATGATGTTGACGCCATGATTTAC
>CALLMH010000061.1 GCA_938007965.1 uncultured Saprospiraceae bacterium
CCCTTAATCCCAAAATCCAATGTCCTGATCGGGAATGGTATAGTAATATCATTTTTGTCAAATGCCGCCTTAAGTTTCATGATGGCTATGCTTTTAGTATTAAGGAATTCCCATACTGTAGGCGGATTGATCCAAAATCGAAGTTGAAAATTAATTGAACTATCACCAAAGCTTGTGTAGATAAACTCTGCAGGCCTCTCTACGGTATCTATTGCCAATGGTCTCACCGCAGCTAGAGCTATTTCTTTTACTTTCTCTAGGTCATCACCATAAGATATACCACAGATGATTTCCACTCTTCTGTTCCCATTGGTAGTGAAGTTTTTGACAGGATTTTGGAGGACTAGTTTGTTAGGGATATTAACCTCTTCTCCGCTGAGCATTCTTAGTTCAGTTGACTTGAGCGAGACCATTTTTACTTCTCCAAGAAATCCATTCGACTCTATGAAATCGCCTACGTCAAAGACGTGCTTGACGCTCATAATTATCCCTGAGAATAGATTCATCAGAGGATCTTGCAAGGCTAGACCCAATGCTAAGCCCGCAACACCTGCAGATGCAAGCACCGTAGTAATCGGTCCTTGTAATCCTAGGATAGTAAGTAATATGACGAACAGAACTAGATATAGAAATACAGCAGCTACATTATTCACCAAGTTCTGTACACTCTGACTACCAGGGAAGCTTTTAGCTACTATTTTAGCTATAAGTCTATTGGCATATTTCATGAGCTTGAGGCCGATGAATAGAGTGACCAAAACCAGTATGAGATTGGGTAATGAGAGGACCATGTTATCCATCCATTTCCATATCTTACCGCTTAGTAGTGAAAACGATTCTTTTAGCTGATCTATGAGTTTTTCCATTTAGTTATATTATTTAGTAAAGAGAGTCTATAATTAGTGATTGGTCACAAAAGTAGTTATTAAAAAAGACCAACCTTGAAGGGAATGGTTTATCTTTTTATAAAAAACAATTGATTATCTCTTTCTCAAATACCGAGTTTATAGTTCCTCATTGAGTTCTGATGATACGAGTACTTTAATTGTGTGTTGGAATGGAATTGAATTTTTTGTCATATAACAAAATGGGCTGTACAATAATAACTGCACAGCCCATCTCAACTTTAGTATCTACTAATTGGTACTTACTTCTTTTTTCCTGCTGTTAGAGATTTTTTACCTTTTACTGTTTTACCACCAGAAGAGGATTGAGGTTTTGCCGATCTAATCGCTTTTCTTGCTTGAGATTTTGCTTCAGCTACTTTTTTAGCTGCCGTTCTTTTTTGAGCTTTTGATTGAGCCATGATTTTCAAAAATTAATAAGGTTAACTAAATGTATTTTAAGTCTGTGTCCGGATCAAAATTTACTGCTTTTGTGATCGGACAGCTTAGAGAGTCAGGTGTGAAGAATTGGTCACAAAGAATGAGAAGAATTTTGTAAATATTTTTTCCAACGGCTTAGACTTACTAGTTTTAACAAGGTCAAATACAGAATGTGACCTATACATAGTTTTTGACTCTCTTTATTACGAAATAGTGAATTGATAACTAAATTTTCAATATAATAATGAACAAGATTAACAATATCTTAGTAGCGGTAGAACTGGATAAAGAATCACTGAGTGTGATGGAATATGGGATTACTCTAGGCCTTATGCTGGATGCCAATGTCAGATGTCTCCATGTAACAAGACCAATGGCCAATAGGATCGTAAAGGACGAATCTGGCTTACTAGTCGATGAATATGATTCTATAGAGCAAGAAGACCTACACGTCAACTTAGAAAAAATGATGAGCGACGATCTAGAAAAACTGAGATCAATGGTACTTACCGTACGTAGTAAAATGGATCTTGATGATCATCCAATTTCAGCTAATGTGAGATCTGATTTTGCGGTACCTGGTATACTAGCCGAAAGTAATGAAATAGGAGCTGACCTGATAGTGGTAGGAGCACATGTAGACTTCAAACGAAAGGATCTATCTATATCAAATCTCTCAAAGGAAATAATCGATAGATCGGAGAAGTCAGTCGTGGTAGTACCAAGCACCTATGGTAACAGAAATCTCGATCACATGTGTATGTTCATCAATTTTGAATTTAATGAATTGACCATGATTCAAGATATGATCGAAGTAGCTATGAACAATGACGTTCATCTCAGCTTTGTACATATCATGGACACCGAAGAAATGATGACCAAAATCGAAGAGAATATTATGGTCTACAGACGATTGTTTCTCAATGATGAAGATCACCCTTATATATCATTCAGTTTAAAGTCTGGTAAAATCAGTGATATTATCGATGATCTCACCAATGATATGGACGTTGATTTAATCGGACTGAAATCACAGAAAAAACATTGGGATCTATTTGGACTGCAAAAGACATTTGATTCTGAGGTGTTGAATCACATAAGAGTTCCTCTGTATATATGGAGGAATACATAAAATGAAGTAGACGAGCCCAAATTAAAAACTGTCTCGTCTATTCTTAATTAACTATTATAAACGAATACTCATGATACCATTTATGGCATCTATCAATGATTCGATAGCGAATATATTCCTTGTGG
Source organism: uncultured Saprospiraceae bacterium (assembly GCA_938007965.1). Taxonomy (GTDB): domain Bacteria; phylum Bacteroidota; class Bacteroidia; order Chitinophagales; family Saprospiraceae; genus CAJXUU01. The sequence goes on from CALLMH010000061.1 coordinate 2,583, forward strand.
GGATACTAGCCGTAGTTATTGGCTATGTATTGAAAAGACTGCAACAGCCTTATCTTATTGGATACATTATTATTGGTATCTGTCTAGGGCAATATGGATTTGACGTCTTTAGAAACGAAGAACAAATTCAATTTCTCGGTGAGATTGGAATTATTCTTCTCTTCTTTTTCATTGGTATGGAGATTTCGTTGCCCACATTTGTGAAGCAGTGGAGAGTGGCTATCCTTGGTACTCTGATGCAGATCATAGTAAGTGTTGCTGTGATGCTATTGATTGGGTATTATGCAGATTGGACATTTGCGAGATCGGTTGTATTAGGGTTTGTGATAGCACTGAGTAGTTCTGCCGTAGTAATCAAGCTACTAGAAGAAAAGAACTTACTAGACGCCAAGGTTGGTAGAGATGTACTCAGCATATTACTTACCCAAGATATAGCTATTGCACCGATTTTGATTATTACCACCTTGCTAGGTGGTCAGTCGCAATCTACCCCTGAGATTACATTGCAGATATTGGGAGCGGCGATCATAGTAGCTATCTTTTTGTTTCTTTATAAAAAAGAGGAAATCGAGTTTTCATGGTTGGATTCACTAGAGAAAGATCATGAGATGCAAGTATTCATGGCTATAGTCTTCTGTGCAGCAGGAGCATTACTAATGGGTGTACTAGGACTATCACCTGCACTTGGAGCCTTCGTAGGAGGTATAGTGGTACACGCTGCAAGGGAGACTGATTGGATCCACGTTAATCTTCATCCATTTAGGATTATTTTCGTGGCAGTATTCTTTATTTCGGTGGGAGCACAAATTGATCTTGTGTTCTTGAAAGAAAATATTCAAATCATACTCGGATTGATGTTATTGGTATTCATTCTAAATCAAGTAGTGAATGCTTCAGTACTTCGAGTCTTTGGATCTCGCTGGAAAGAGGCTATCATCGGAGGAGCATTACTGGCTCAGATAGGTGAGATGAGTTTTTTGGTTTGCTTTACTGCCTACAATTCTAAGATCATCACAGAGTTTGGGTATAATATAGGCATTTGTTTGATTTCATTGACATTACTATGTAGTCCACTTTGGATAGTGACGATGGAGAAAATAAGTATTAACTTAGCAAGCAAGATATACTTTAATCGATAATGAAACATAAGGTAACAGTAAGCACTACAGTCAATGCCACAATAGAAGAAGTCTGGAAAATCTGGAATGATCCTGAGCATATCTGTCAATGGTGTAGTGCTCATCCAGACTGGCATACTCCCAAAGCCAAAAATGATCTAAGAGTAGGAGGCAAGATCAGTACTAGGATGGAAGCCAAAGATGGGAGTACAGGATTTGACTGGAACAATACTTATGATATCGTAGAGAACCATAAAACCATCCAATATCACATGGAAGACGGACGAGTATGTAGGATTACGTTCGCTGAGCAAGATGGTAAAGTAACAGTTACCCAAGTATTCGATCCAGAATCGGAGAATACATTAGAGCTACAGCAAGAAGGCTGGCAGGCGATAATGGATAATTTCAGAATCTATATGCATACTTTAAGATAGACTTTTTGATAAAAAGTCCAATACTTTATTTTGCTAAAATCTACAAAATCTAATAGTACAATACATCGCTATTAGATCCCTTCCAACTACTATATTCTTGGCGTAAAAAAGGAGATTATTTGAAAAAAGAGTTTTATTTTTATGTGACCAATTTGCAGAGAAAGACTCTCTGTCAAAACATACTTACATATCCCTATTTGAGGATAGCAAAATCATAAAATGCAATACAAAATCGAAAACGTAAAACCAGGGTCATTCGCAAGTGAAAACCATTGGTACCCAAAAGCTCTCAATGCGACTATACACCCCATGGTGAGTTTCTTTTTGAACTTATCGAAGGAACGAATAATCACTAGATATTGCCATCTACACCCTATGGTAGATAGAGCTAAGCTAGAAGAGATACTCAGCTATCAATGTAAGTACTTCTTGTGGGGAGGTGCCGACCTGATCAACTCAACCTCTGCAGGAGGTAAGCGAAATATGGTTGTAATAGAAAACAACTCTTGTCCATCTGGGCAAAAGTCGATGCCTCTGGTAGATGATAATAAGGAGGACGGTAGCTACAGGCTACTTATCGAGCGGACATTCAAGCCTATGCTAAAGCCACGTAAAGGTGTACCGGCATTGAAAGGGCAACTCGCTGTCTTGTTTGACAAAAACTTCATGGAGACATCAGGATATGCTGCAGTAATAGCCGATTTGATGGATGAAGATGTATTGCTCGTTCCATATTTCACTGGTGAAGACAACGACCATATCAAGGTAGAAAATGACCTCATCTGTGTACTCCACAAAGGAGAGTGGAAACCGATGAGAGCTGTATTTCGCTATGTCACACAGAAGCCGTGGACACGTATCCCATTGCACACCAAGACTAAGGTGCTCAATCCAATCGTAGCCTGTCTCGCTGGTGGTCGGAATAAGATGGTAGCTGCCAAGGCATACGATATCTACAATACCGAGCTAGAAGCTTTTGGTCTCAAGATCAATACTCCAGAGACAATCTGGGATGTAAGTAAAACCGAAATTCCACTGTGGGTAATGAAGATGGGAGGACAAGCTGTAATTAAGATTCCTTACAGCAATGCTGGACAGGGAGTATTTACGATTACCAACGAATCTGAGCTAGAAGCATTCATGGATTTGGATATCGAATACGATAGATTTATTGTACAGAGTCTGATCGGTAATTACAACTGGTCTTCTACAAGTTCTACAGGTAAGTACTATCATGTAGGTACGATCCCTAATGCTAAAGGTGAGACCTATGTGACGGACCTCAGAATGATGCTGAGTAGCACAGAGACTGGTATCAAACCTCTAGTAGTATATTCTCGAAGAGCCGAAAAGCCACTGACCGACGATCTAGACAAGGCGGCTGATAGTTGGGCGATGCTAGGAACAAATCTTTCTATCAGAGAAGGGAATAATCAATGGGGATCAGATACCAATAGACTTATGCTTACAGACCGTAGAGACTTCAATAAACTGGGGCTAGGATTAGATGATCTCATTGAAGGATATATACAAACCGTACTTTCTACTATTGCCATCGATAAGATGTGTAAGAAACTCTTTAATAGCAAAGGCAAATTTAGAATGAAGCTATTTAAGTCCTTGAACAACGATCCTACATTGCTGGACGAAATAATGAAAAACTAATGAGAAAATATAAAGTACTCGTGCTTACAGATCATAGTGCTCACAGTGATCAAAATTCTATCTATTCCATTATGCTACAAATGGAAGGTCACCCACAATGCAGTCATATAGATATTGCTTCTAGGGGACTGAAGGAGAATTCATTGTTCTTCGATGCGATGCAGAGAGATGGACTATTGGGTTGTAAGGTGTCGCCTTCGTTTTCGTACACTGCAGAAGGGATTCATTACAAGACTGGCTTAAAGAAGCTAAAGCCCAGAGATTATGATATCGTTTTTCTAAGATTACCTAGACCGATATCAGACGACTTTCTGATATGGTTAGATGAAGTTTTTGGCCATGCGATTATTATCAATAATCCAAAAGGAATCATCAAGACGAGTAACAAGAAATATTTGGTGAATTTTCCAGAAATATGTCCAGATGTAAAGCTTTGCTATACAGTAGAAGACATCAAGGCAGAAGCCAATAAGTACCCGATCGTAATCAAGCCGCTCAAGGAGTATGGAGGTAAAGGACTGATAAGGATAGACGGAGACACGACGGATGATGGCAATGATGAGCATGACACAGATCATTATCTACAAGCGATGGCTGATGACATAGCATTAGAGGGTTGTATATCGATGAGGTATCTCAAAAATGTAAGTCAGGGAGATAAAAGAATACTGGTCGTCGATGGAGAGATCATGGCAGCTTCACTTAGATTGCCAGCTGAGGGATCTTGGTTATGTAATGTAGCACAAGGAGGTCGATCAGTAAGTACTACTATCACTGAAGAAGAAGAAAAAATTATAGAGTACATCAATCCATACTTACTCAAAGAAGGTATAATGATCTACGGTGCTGATACACTCGTAGATGATAGTGGCAAGAGAGTACTCTCAGAAGTTAATACTTTAAGCATTGGCGGATTTCCTCAGGCGGAAGCTCAGACTGGCAAACCAATAATCAAACAAACAATAGAAAAAATATTCAAATATGCAGATGAACACAAATAGTGATGTACCGATAATCCTTGATTTCAATATAGAGGATACTCCGCGAGGAACTAGAAAACACTATTGGCTAAAAATTATATCTGATGGATTTTCTAATCCAATCTGTATCCCAGTAATGGTGATGCGAGGGCTCAAAGATGGTCCTGTACTCGGTGTCACGGCAGCCGTTCATGGTAATGAGCTAAATGGAATATCCGTCATCCAAAGATTATTCAATGAAGTTGAAGTGGATGAACTTTCTGGAACTATCGTAGGTGTACCTGTGGTCAATGTACCCGCATTCGTACGTAAGAAGAGAAGATTCAATGATGGTGTAGATATCAATCATATCATGCCTGGCAAAAAAGACGGAAATATCAGTCAAGTATATGCTTATAGGTTTATCAATAGACTGGTGAGACACATCGACTACCTATTAGATCTGCATACTGCAAGTACGGGGAGGATCAATAGTTACTACATAAGAGCTGATATGGACAAGCCTGATGTAAGGAAGATGGCACAACTACAAAATGCTGATATTATCGTACACAATCCTCCATCTGATGGAACTCTACGAGGCGCCGCAGATGATATGGGAATACCTGCCATTACACTCGAGGTAGGGAACCCAAGTACATTCCAAAAGAAGCTCATCCGTAGTGGGGTAGATGGTGTACATAACGTACTATGTGACCTTGGGATGGTAGATGACGAAATCATCACAACTGAGAAAAATACGGTTTTATGTGATAGGAGTATCTGGATCTATACTGATACAGGAGGCCTTCTTACGATACCAGTAGACCTAAGACAGATAGTCAAGAAAGGAGACTTAATCGCCTCTCTTAGAGATATTTTTGGCAATAAAATAAAAGAGTACTTCGCACCGGAGGACGGAATCGTAATAGGAAAAAGTGTGAGCCCAGTCAATCAGACAGGTGGCCGAATACTACATCTAGGAATCATTAAAAAATAGCACCATAAATTAATATTATGACACCAATAAATAAACCCAAAGTAATAAAAGACTACGACAAATTAGCCCCAGAGATATTAGAGCAGATAAAGCTGGTCTACCCGCGAGGATTTAGAAAACATCTAGTAGAATTTTCTGGTATCGATGGTAAAAAGAGAAAAGGTCTACCATTCGAAACTGAGGAGAAGCTCTACCTCATAAGAATGACAGCCGAAGAAGCTGTGTATGTCATTGCTAATGATGATGACTACGATGATAATGGCAGACTTAAGCCTGGAGTGCAATCTAGATTGGCAGATAAGCATGAAGACGATTACTTGGATGAGTTCAATAGTAATGATGATAACGATTATGGTGAGGAAGAAGATGATGACTTCGGCGATATCAATATCGATGATATGGATGATGATGTAGAGGACGAAGGCAGTGATGCATCTGATGACATAGATGTCTAGTAAATTTTGAAAATGCTTGTTATTTTTATGTGACCAAATTAGGAGATGCGTCTCTCTTTGTAAATTAATCATATTAACCACACAAATTCGAATATTATGTCAATCCGAAAGATGCATAAGAAAGATCTAAAACCTAAGATGAAAGACCAGATTGGTGATACTATTTACCATGCAAAACCTTCTAACAACAAAGTGAAATACAACCACAAAAATTACTGGTTAGAAGCTGAGATGGAAGAGATAGTGCCTTACAGAATGAAGAAAAAAAAGCGTTAGCTGGGGCATGAAAAACACGTATTTCGATTTGATAGATCAGAGTTATTACTTTCCTCAAGAAGGTTTTGACCTGAAAGATGGATATCTCACTTTTCATGGAGTTTCTCTTAAGTACCTAGTACAGAAATATGGAACACCTTTCAAACTTATGTACTTGCCGCGTATCGGTGAGCAAATTAAGAAAGCGAAGAACTTGTTTCGAAGAGCCATCAAAAAACACAAGTACAAGGGAAAGTATTACTACGCCTATTGTACTAAGTGTTGTCATTTTTCGCATGTAGTGAAGACTGCTGTAAGAGAAGGCATCCAACTTGAGACCTCCTCTTCATTTGATATAGATCTGATCTATAAGCTGCTGGATGAAGGTGAGATTGATAAGAATATCATCATCATTCACAATGGTTATAAGACGGAGGACTACCTGCAAAAGATAGCAAGATTAAATAAAGATGGATTCTATAATTCTATCCTTATTCTAGATTCTAAGTCAGAACTGAAGAGAGTAAAGCAATATGCCAAAGGGCTAAAGAAGCCATTGAAAATAGGTATCCGTATGGCTATCGATGAAGAGCCGCAGACAGCATACTACACATCTAGACTTGGCATAAGAGCTAACGAGATATTAGATTTCTACAATGATGAAATCAAAGGCGATAATAGCATAAGTCTCAAAATGATGCATTTCTTTATCGACTCTGGCATCAAGGATAATATGTATTACTGGGGTGAATTCCAGAAGGCGATGAAGCTCTTCGTGGAGTTGAAACAGATCTGCCCTGAGATGAAGGCTATAGATCTAGGTGGAGGATTTCCAGTTAGAAATAATCTCGGCTTTGAGTACGATTATGAATACATCATACATGAGTTAGTAGGGAACATTGCTTCAGCCTGCCGAGAAGCTGACATTGAAGAACCCGATATATTTACTGAGTTCGGAAAGTATACAGTAGGAGAGAGTGGTGCTACTATCTTCTCAGTGCTAGAGCAAAAGGCTCAGAATGATGCTGAGATGTGGTACATGGTCGACAATAGTCTGATGAATACTATTCCTGATGCATGGTCTATCAATGAGAAATTCATCATGCTGCCAATCAATAAGTGGAACAATGAATATACCAAGGTCAATATCGGTGGCATCAGTTGTGATCATTCGGATTATTACAACTCAGAAGATATGAACCAGTCACTGGTATTGCCCAAGTACTCCGATGAGGAAGAAGAACCTCTGTATATAGGCTTTTTTCATACAGGTGCATATCAAGATTCTATCAGCGGATATGGTGGGATCAAACATTGTCTGATCCCATCACCTAAGATGATCATCATAGACAGAGATGAGACAGGAAACTATGTAGATCGAGTATATCGCAACGAACAGACTGTCGATGAGATGCTAGATATTCTCGGATATTAATTCAAATAATAAATAGAAGTAGATGAAAACATTTGCAGGTATAGAAGAGCAATATGCCCAAAGAGATTCTGCCAAAATATACTTAAAATCCATCCCTTACGATGGTACTAGTACTTGGGGTAAAGGTGCTGATAAAGGCTTTGCAGCATTCATGGATGCTGCGGCTAATATGGAGCTATACGACATAGAAACCGATACAGAAGTATACAAGCAGGGTATACACTTGTTACCAGAGGCACCTGCTTTTGTATCTCCCGAGGAGATGTATCAGCATACTTACGAAACGACTAAAGAGCTGCTAAAAGAGAATAAATTCTTGACATTCTTCGGTGGCGAGCATAGTGTAAGTATTGGTTTGATAAAGGCACACTACGAGCACTTTGAAGACTTGACCGTATTGCAAATAGATGCACACGCAGATCTGAGACCAGAATATGAAGGCACTCCTTACAACCATGCTTGTGCACTCCACGATGCTAGTAAGAATACTAACCTGATACAACTAGGCATCCGTAGTATGGATATCTCAGAGAAAGAGCATATGGACTATGACAAAGTGTACTTCGCTGACGAAATGAAATACACTAATGGATGGGAAGACCAAGTATTTGAAAGTATGACGGACGATGTCTATATCACATTTGATTTAGATGCATTTGACCCATCAATATTACCAGCAACAGGTACACCTGAGCCTGGAGGATTGCCATGGTATCTAGTGATAAATTTCTTGGCGAAGATATTCGAGCTGAAGAATGTAGTCGGATTTGACATTGTAGAGCTGGCACCGATCGAAGGACATAGAGCATCAGAGTTCTTAGCGGCTAAGCTTTATTACAAAATGCTATCCTACAAATTTTCTTGAAATGATGAAAAATCAGTTTGTAATAGAGGCTAGGCTTAGTACTACAAGACTTCCACTTGTTGACATCATGAGCATGGAGGGATTGGGTAAGATCGTCAAAAGAGAGAATAGCTTTCTATTATTCGAATATGCAGAGAATACCTACTTGTACTTTAAAGATTATGGTGGTATTGCATTTCTAGGTTTTCTTGAAGAGGAGTATCAAGATATTTTAGATAAGTTGGTCCAAGATCTAGGACTCGAACTATCTGATGTATCAGAAAAGCTACTTGTCAATGAAGGATCTTCTAAAGAAGAAGAGTATGGTGAAATCAATGTAGATGAACTTACCGTAGAAGCTGCGCATATTATCTGTCTTAATGTGGCTCAGTCAGCTGCATTGTTTCACTATCAATCTATTTCTGACGAGCTACTTGAAAATACTAGAAAATACACAAATGAGCTAGAGCAAAAAGGTACAGTATCCCTCAAGCGAAAGAAGCTGATGAAATATATAGGATCAACACTAAATCTAAAAAATAAGATATCAGAAAACTTGTATGTATTTGCCACACCGATGCTCGCTTATGAAAATGAAAAAATAAATAAAATCGATACTCATCTCAATGAAGAACTAGAGATCAAATATCGGTACAATGCGATCAAAGAACAGCTTAATATTATCCAAGAAAATCTCGATCTATTCAAAGACATGAATATGCATCAGCATAGCAGTAACCTGGAGTGGATTATTATATGGCTCATCTTATTTGAAGTGATCCACGTAATCATAGATCAGATTTTATAATTAACAATTTTAGAAAAGACTTCAATAAAAATTATCATGAAAAGAGGACCCGTATCTAACTTTATAGAACATCACTACCGTCACTTCAATGCTGCGTCACTAGTAGATGCTGCCAAGGCATATGAAGATCAGCTGGCGAAAGGAAACAAGATGATGATTACCCTTGCTGGTGCTATGAGTACTGCTGAGTTGGGGCTGTCATTGGCAGAGATGATCCGTCAAGATAAAGTACATATCATCACTTGTACTGGTGCGAATCTCGAAGAGGATGTATTTAACCTTGTAGCACATGATCACTACAAAAGAATACCTAACTACAGAGATCTATCTCCACAAGAGGAGCAAGAACTACTCGATCAACATTACAATCGGGTAACAGATACCTGCATCCCAGAAGAAGAAGCAATGAGAAGAATCGAAGATCACCTCTTCAAAGCATGGAAGGATGCCGAACAGAATGGAAATCGACTCTTACCACATGAATTTTTCTACAAGATATTACTCAGTGGGGAACTGGCGGACAAATATCAAATAGATCCTAAGAATAGTTGGTTATTGGCTGCAGCCGAGAAGAATATTCCTATAGTAGTGCCCGGCTGGGAAGATAGCACATGTGGCAACTTCTTCGCCTCGTATTGTATCGAAGGTAAGTTGAATCCTCGTACCATGAAGAGCGGTATCGAGTATATGATGGAGCTCTCGCAATGGTACCAAGATAATGGAGGATTAAACGGAGTAGGATTCTTCCAAATCGGTGGTGGAATTGCTGGTGACTTTCCTATCTGCGTAGTACCGATGTTGCATCAAGACTTAGAGATGGATCATGTGCCTTGTTGGTCTTATTTCTGTCAGATAAGCGATAGTACGACAAGCTATGGTTCATACTCCGGAGCTGTTCCCAATGAGAAGATTACGTGGGGTAAATTAGAAATCGAAACACCGAAATTCATCATCGAATCAGACGCTACTATTGTAGCACCATTGGTCTTTGCTTGGATATTGGGTTGGTAAAATTATTAAGATATGAATATTAGAGATTACTATAGTGTAAATCCAGAGCATATAGATGAATTGTTTCTTCTACAGTCAGAGCTCGTCAAATTGCAGATGTATATAAGTAACAAGAAATTGCGACTTGCGATACTTTTTGAAGGAAGAGATACAGCTGGAAAGGGAGCAGCGATTGCTAGATTCACTCAGTTTCTTAATCCTCAGCACTATCAAGCCGTAGCATTAGGAAAACCGACAAAAAGAGAAAAAGGACAGTGGTATTTTCAAAGATACATCAAGCGACTTCCTAATGCAGGGGAGATGGTCTTCTTTGATCGAAGTTGGTACAATAGAGCTGTGGTAGAACCTGTCATGGGCTTTTGTACCTCTGAGCAATATGATCTATTCATGAATCAAGTTAATCTCTTCGAAGACATGATAATAGATGATGGCATCAAACTGGTAAAGTTTTGGTTTTCTATCGACAGTCAAGGTCAGAAAAGTAGAATAGAAAAGCGGCTGAACTCTCCTCTAGAAAGATGGAAAGTAAGTCCAGTGGATTTGGCTGCACAAGATAAGTGGGAGGATTTCACTAAGTACAAAGAAGCGATGTTTCTCAATGCACACTCTGATAATTCGCCATGGATTATAGTAAGGGGTGCAAAAAGAGAGGAGATGAGAATTCAGGCGATGAGGTACATTTTATCTCTATATGATTACGAGGGAAAGTCTTCTGAAGTCCTTGCTCCATCAACAGATGCTATTATGAAATTTGATAAATCAATGCTTATTTGGTGACGTTGGTACGTTAATTTCATACTAACTGATAAAGTAAATATGCTTTCAGATGTTGAGTTTCTTAAATGTAATATTTAGAAGAAGGATTGGATGTATTAAA
>CALLMH010000062.1 GCA_938007965.1 uncultured Saprospiraceae bacterium
AGTATCACCTGACATGCTGACTACACTCTATCAAGAAGATGACAATAACTTCATCACGTGCATAGAGACTGCAGATGGTTCGATTAACACGATACGGCTAACTCAATCCTTCGCTTCAGATGAATGGGATGTACAATCATCGCAATTGAATTCTTTAGCGGGTAACAACCTTAGTGGATTCATCCAAGTTGATGATATAAGCCTTATTGCCTATGACAATGTAGAGAAGCAGACACTTGTATTACTTGAAGATTATGATAATGAGCTATTCAGATTCGATGATTTTAAATCCTACATTGACACAGCTTACAATGAAGTCGACGGTGTAGAGATTCATAGTCTGACATTGGCTAACGATTCCCTCTCTTACTTTGTAGGTGGTGAACTATTTTCTTTTGGCAGAACCTATTCCTTTGTGATGGAATTTGATAGCCAGCTATCGCCACAATGGATTAAGACCTATTTCGAAGACAGTATTATAGATGGCATTTTGAATACCAATGGCGATACGCTATTGATGATACATACCAATGACAACGGAAGTGATCTTATCAGAGATAATGAAAAAGGAGACATCTATCAAAAAATTAATACAGCTGGTATTTCTTTTGATCAGATATACTTTGGAGATGAGTTAGATCAAATAGATAATTCCATCATTGTATCAGGAGTAAATAATGATATTGGAAGGATCATAAGGATTGATCTAGACAATAATTCTTCCTACATCATAGAATCAGAAATATTTCCTGTCAGAGAGCTCAGTACATTAAGATTATCTCGAGATTCGTGGGCAGTAGCAGGCATACAGACTGGAGGAGTGGACAATTTATTCATCACTGAAATGAATGATCTTGGAAGCCAATGGTGCCATAGGTATATCGACACCAAGTATATAAAAACATTCGGATTGACAGAAAATCAGGGGAAAGGAATCAGCGCCTTGGGACTAGTAGAGGATGGTGAAAATTACTATATCCAGCTGGTTCGTATCGACGAAGAAGGTGCCACATTTATTGACGAATTTACTGAATCATGTATATGAAAAATTGGATACTAATACTTGTTGTTCAGCTTATTTCTTCTGTATCGCTTTTAGCTTCTGAAGATTCAATAGCATCAAGAATTGATACAGTAGTGTGTACGATTGGCGGTAGTCCATTTACCTACGAAGTACCATATGATACCACGCAGTATAATTTTCAGTGGTTGGGTTTTGATGGCGCAGTTATTGATTCTATCACTTCATTTATATTTGTAGAATCAGACAGCATCATTTTATATAGTGAATCTGTAGCTACAATAGGAACATGTTATATAGATTCTATCTACGTATCACTTAGTTTTTTAGCCAATCCTGACGTTCTTATTCCGGATCCGATGTGTTTTGATGGGAATCCTATTGAGATAATAGAAAATACCACTTACGACTCTACGTACACTAATGTCAACTACAGCTTATCTGATGGCCAATCTCTAGAATCAATAGCCAATACTTTATTAATTGATATTGACAATGGAGACACATTAATATTTACAGCATCCTATGATCATAGTGGATGTGGTGTAGAAACCTTGTTCTCAGATACTGTTTTTACATTATTCAAACCTGTTCTTGACATTGAAACCAATTCAGTTTGCTTTGGTGACAGTACCTTTATATTTAATAATTCTGATTTTGATATAAACACTGCAGAAGTTATTTATACGAGTCCATCATTATTTGGTGAGATTAATAACAATGCTGAAATCATAAATATAAGTCCGTCTCTCTTAGACAATGGAGTAACTTATCCGGTAGAAGTTATAATCACACAAGGAACATGTACAGCAGCTGAGAATTTTTCCATTAGTACTTTACTACAACCAACTGCGGACTTCTCTGGAGAAGAAGTATGTGAAAATGAGTTTCTACAGATAAATAATCTATCTGAAAATATTGAAAATGCATCCTATTCATTCAGCTATGATAGCCAATCATTGTCATTTAATAATTCTTCATTTATTTTAGACGATACCATTGCTCGTGGAAGTTATTCATTACAAGGGGTAGTTGAAAATGCAAATGGATGTATTGACACAGCAGGTTTCACTGTTTTAGTAGATTCGGTTACCTATGTCAGTTTTGAAAACTTGCTTGATGCATACTGCGAAAATCAAGACTTTACAACATTACAAGCTAATGTTGCCGCAGGTACATTTTCTGGAAATTACATTTTTGGAAATGGAGACGGAACTGCTGTATTCGCACCCACGATGGAGGACAGCGACGTATTAGTTACTTTTATGTATACGAATGAATTTGGTTGTACAGATACCTATACTGACATAGTAGATACAATCTATGCAAAACCAGTCCTTGAGCTGTCAGGATTAGATGATACGTATTGCGAGTTAGGAGAATCCGATCTATTATCAATAAATCAGTCTTCTCAAGGCGAGTCAATATTTACTATTTCTTCAGATGCAATTCCAACCGTCACGACCACCTCACTAGAGTATACTTTCGACCCAATCATTCCTGGAATTTACACCATACAGAATATGTACACAGATGTGAATGGATGTTTCAATACCATAACCAATTCTACCATTGTAAATCCATTGCCAATGCTCAATATTGATTCATTGAAGATAATAGTGCCTGGAACGGAAATTATAATTGGAAATATTGATTCAAACGGTAACGTTCTTCCAGACGAAACCAATGTTGCCTACGATTGGAGTAATGAAGATGTAACCTCTACTACCTTAGTTTCACAGCCAGGGATTTACTTTATAACTGCGACTAATGTTACAACAGGCTGCAGCCTCATCGACTCCCTCATACTTCAATATGATGAAAACTATAATACGGTAGACTTAGAATCAATTTCTATCTTCCCTAATCCAGCATCGGACATGGTTAGCATCAAATTGTCTTCTCCAAGCCAAAATATATCTATAGTTAATACATCAGGAGAACCAATCTCCATAGGAGGAGTGACTACTTTCATTACAGATCAATCCGGGTTATTAGAACTCAATATATCAAATCTTAATCCAGGATATTACTATTTAATTATACAGGATATAGGCGTATTCTTATTAATCAAATTATAATTACTTAAATACCAATTCCCAATAATGAAGTCTTTTCTAAAAACTTATTTGATCAAACGATTTGAAGGATAAAAATAATATATCTAATTAATTTGAAATTTTTAACTCACATTTCTAGTCATATAAGGAAATCTCTAATGACCATGTCGGAAATGAATAAAATCCTATTGTGAAATTGATGGTGAAAATATTTTAAAGGAAAATCGTTGAACTGTTTCTGCATCTAACACTTCCAATTCCCTCTTCAATACTGATATCAACTCTAATCTAGCATCCGCAAAACTGTGCGAAATAGCTCTTTTTACCAGTCGGTCTTATTTCATTATGATAGACCAAAATGATTTTATGAGAAAAGATGAATCACTTTGAGCGATGTCATCTTTTTAGTCATTTTCTCTTACATTTGCCCTTATATAAAAGGTACTTACATGGCTACACCACGCACCATATCATTCCACACACTCGGCTGTAAGCTTAACTTCTCCGAGACATCGAGTATTCGTCGACAATTCGAAGGAGCGGGTTATTCCACTGTAGATTTTAATCAAAGTGCCGATATCTACGTGATCAATACTTGCTCAGTGACAGACTTTGCAGACAAAAAATGTAGATACGAAGTACGTCGAGCATTGAAACATAGCCCTGATGCTAAAGTGATCATCATTGGCTGTTATGCTCAATTGAAACCAAAAGAAATCTCAGAGATTCCTGGAGTAGATTTAGTGCTAGGAGCAGCAGAGAAATTCAATATTCTGAATTATATAGATGATCTAGTCCATACACATGGCAAGGGGCTGATCAAAGCAGGAGAAGTCACTGAAGCGAAAACCTTCATCGACTCTTTCAGTATAGGAGATCGCACGCGTTCATTTCTCAAAGTACAGGATGGGTGCGACTACAAGTGTACGTTCTGTACCATCCCACAAGCGAGAGGGAAGTCTAGAAGCGATACAATCGATAACGTCGTAGATAATGCCCGAAAAATAGCTGAAAGTGGAGTTAAAGAAATAGTGCTTACGGGAGTTAATTTAGGTGATTTTGGAAATGGTACAGCTGTAATCGAAGGTACCAAGCCCAAAAAAGAAGCAATGTTCATCGACTTGATCAAAGAATTGGATAAGGTAGAAGGCATTGATCGATATCGAATATCTAGTATCGAGCCAAATCTCTGTACGGACGAAGTCATAGATTTTGTAGCAGAGTCAAATAGATTCCTTCCTCACTTTCATATTCCTCTTCAGTCAGGGTCAGATAAGATACTGAAGCTGATGAGTCGTAGATATCTCAGTAACCTCTACGCTAGTCGAGTCGCAAAGATAAAATCAGTGATGCCACATTGCTGTATCGGGGTTGATGTGATCGTTGGCTTTCCAGGCGAAACAGAAGAAGACTTTCTTGTCACTTATAACTTCTTAAAAGACTTGGATGTTTCCTACTTCCATGTATTCACTTATTCCGAAAGAGCAAATACTCCTGCCTCACAAATGGGCGACACCGTTGACATGGGCGAACGTAGAAGAAGAAATGAAATGCTTCGTATCCTATCCACAAAAAAGAAGCGCGCATTCTACGAACAGTTCGTCGGTCATAAAAAACCTGTCTTAATCGAGCACAGCAAAGAAGAAGGCAAGGTAACTGGATTCACAGATAACTACATCAAAGTTTCACTCCCAGAGTCAGATGAATATAGCGAGGGTGAGATTGTCATGGTTTCGTTGGACAATATAAATGATGAAAAAGTCCACTGCAGTCTTTCTTGATTTATTGAGTTGCTTTCTTGAGACTGGTGGATAAAATGATATTCTGTATTTCGTGTTATTCAGAAATAAGGACAATATTAAAATTATATCACTTATAAGGAGCATTAATTTGTGGCAGAATTTAAATCGACCTTAGCTGGCTTAGGTACTTGGATTTCATTTTGGCGTTAAGAACTTGCAACTGTCTGAGCGTAAGCGAGTTTTGCAAGTTTAGTCAAAATGTGATCCCAATAGCGTTAAAAGTCAGGTAAAGTCTTGAGATAAGAGATGGCTTGTTTAGCAAACACTCGTTTTTTGTTTCGTTTTTGGATCAAGCCAAAAATGAAAGCCCGAACGGCGAGTGGAAGTTTAGGTTGAAATTTATTACCTCATATTTACGTAAAATCAAGCGTAAACGGGGTATTCATTCAGCAGTAAGCGGAGTGAAGGGCTATATAAATAAGGATATTC
>CALLMH010000063.1 GCA_938007965.1 uncultured Saprospiraceae bacterium
CCTTATTTATATAGCCCTTCACTCCGCTTACTGCTGAATGAATACACCGTTTATGCTTGATTTTACGTAAATATGAGGTAATAAATTTCAACTTAAACTTCCACTCGCCGTTCGGGCTTTCATTTTTGGCTTGACCCAAAAACGAAACAAAAAACGAGTGTTTGCTAAACAAGCCATCTCTTATCTCAAGACTTTACCTGACTTTTAACGCTATTGGGATCACATTTTGACTAAGCTTGCAAAACTCGCTTACGCTCAGACAGTTGCAAGTTCTTAACGCCAAAATGAAATCCAAATACCTAAGCCAGCTAAGATCGATTTAATCTCTGCCACAAATTAATGCTCCTTGTAAGTGATATAATTTTAATATTGTCCTTACTTCTGAATAACCCTAATTAAATTCGTTTTCGGTCACAAGAGAATTAATTGATGCCTTGCATATCTACATACTTCTTATAAAGTGGCGATATATTATTCAGTTCGTCGTGTTTGCCTACAGCTATAATTTGCCCTTGGTCCATGACAATGATCTTATCAGCATTTCTGATGGTAGATAGCCGATGTGCGATTACGATAGAAGTCCTATCATGTAGTATATTATCCAATGCTTGTTGTACTAGTTTCTCAGACTCTGAGTCTAATGAAGAAGTCGCCTCATCCAAAACCAATATCTGTGGATCGTGTAATACAGCTCTTGCTATGGTAAGGCGCTGACGTTGACCACCGGATAGATTCATTCCTTTGTCCCCTATTATGGTATCATATCCATCTTGCAACTCTGAAATAAATTCGTGAGCATTACTTATTTTGGCAGCGTTGATGATATCTTCTTTGCTTACATTTTCTTTGCCAAACGTGATATTATGCTCTATCGTATCGTGAAATAGGATTGCGTGCTGACTTACTAGGCCGTACATAGATCTTACATCCATTAGATTTTTTTGGGATATTTCCCTATCATCGATCAAGATCTTACCTTCTCTCACTGGATAAAATCCCATCACTAGATCCACCAATGTCGTCTTACCAGATCCTGATGGACCAACGAGAGCTACAACCTCCCCTTTATTGATGGTAAGATTGATATCTTTCAACACTGATTTATCATGGCCTTCATATTGATAATTGAGCCCATTTATTTGGATCTTATCTTCGAACTGAAGCTTTTCATTTATCGCATTAGGGTTTTCTTGCTTCATTACCATCAGACTATCTATACGCTCGACGGCAGCCATCCCTTTTTGGATGTTATAATATGCGCTACTAAAACTCTTTGCTGGCTCAATCACCTGATAAAATGCAAATATAAATGCAAAAAATGTCTCTGGTTGTAGGCTATCTACAAAGACCAACTTCGATCCATACCATAGCAATGCGGTCACCACCGATATCCCCAAGAATTCGGATAATGGAGAAGAAAGATTCTGTCTATTCATCAAGGATATGAGCGTATTTCTATATCCTTCATTTTCATTTGCGAATCTACTTCTTTGATTCTCCTCAGCCTTGAATGCTTTTATTATCTTGATTCCACCGATACTTTCTTCTACTGTACTGGTAATATTACCCAATCTTTGTTGTGCTTTATTAGACTGCTTCTTAAGGGTCTTGCTTATACCGCCGATGACAAAAACGGTAAATAAAAGTAAGACCAATACAAAAAGACTCAGTTGCGGACTGACATAGATCATAAATAAAATACTGCCTAATATAATCAACGGAGCTTTGAATACTACCTCGATTACTTTGAGTATACTCACTTCTATCTCCTGTACATCCAGAGTGATCCTAGAGATCAAGTCACCAGTCCTCTGACTACTGTAGTATGATAAAGGTAGATTTAGATACTTATCAAATAATTCGGCTCTTACATCCCTTACTATACCTGTGCGCATTGGCACAATAAAATACATGGCCAGATAGCGAAATACATTCTTTAGAAAAAATATGGCCAATATCAATCCACATGCGATCAGTAAGGCAGTCTCTCTACCCTGTGCATAGATGAGATTCTGAAAGTAGGAGTTAACACCCTCTAGTGAGTTGGTCTCAGATGTAGCAGGAATCCGATCAAATAATATCTGAAAGAAAGGAATAATAACGGGTATACTAACTACCGTAAATATCGAAAGTAGGATATTAAATAAGATACTAAGTGCAAAATACCCTTTGTACTTCTGTATACGATGTATTAATTTCCAGAAAGCACTCATAAAATATAGCTGTCTACTGTATATGAAAATCGATGTTGTTAAGCAATTAGAGCCGACAATATATTAGGTCTAGTGCGTAAAAGAACTTCAATAAGAAGTACGATTACGTCACACTATTTCCCAAGATAATTCTTCTCAAACCATACTCTATATCTGGCATCACTTCGCTCAATGATCATCTTCCTATAGTTTCTCTGCGTGATCGGATATATCGTATACCCAGCTATCTCACCTGAGATAAATTCCTCTTTTGACTTTAATACTTCATCATAATACTCCATTGCTTTAGCTTTGTTTTCGAATCTTCTGACGAGTACTACCTCAGATTTTTTCTCTCTATTGAGAGGAGATTCTCCGAGTTGTAGTTTTTTGAGTTTATGATATTGCTTATTGTAGTTACTTACTGAAATTTTGGCCTCTACTACCTTCGCGGCTGTGACGCCATAGAGTACGATTGCTACATAGTGTAACTTATCATCTTCTGCAGAGAACAAATCATCTACCTCTTCGATATCTATGCCTGTAAATGCATCTTTGTCTCCCTGTAGGAATCTCAAGATCTCGTCTGCCCTTGCCTTCTCAGGCGTATTAGGAAATCTCGTGATTACATCTTTTAATGCCGCCACGTATGGACCTTTACCTTCTACACTTCCTGTAGACATAGCTTTCACCAATGCAAACTTAGGACGTAGACTATTCTGCTTTCCAAAAATCGACTCAGACTGTTCTGCTTTTGTATATGCACTTTGATAATCACCTTTTTCGAATAGTGCATATGTCTCTTCGTAATATTTGTTCAGTTTTTCTTCCGCTGATAGTTTATCTGCACCATAATTAGGGTCTGATATGGCTTTAGCAAATTCTGTATCAGGGAATTTCGACATTATTTTATCCTTATAATAGTTAGCCTTTGTTGAGTTATTCAGATCCAAATATGATAGATACAGATAATAGTAGACGTCTAACTTATTAGCGAATGAGGGAAACCGGGTCAAAAGTTCTTCGTGTGTAGAAGCGGATTTTGCATACTTTTGTATTTTATCTCTATATCCTTTTCCTAATTCAAAATATGCTTTTTCTAACTTAGAGTTTATTCCTGATTTGGCTTCATCACTATACGGGATCTGACTCTTGATAGAGTTGATCATTTGAGTGATTTCGTCTTCTTGAAATCCATCCTCAGCTACTTTTTCTTCCGTATCTTCCTCGTCATTGGATCCAAAAATATCTGACTTGTCACTTCTTCTCCAATTGTCAGTTAATTCTATTTCACCCCATTTATTTTTGAAATCTTTTTGACCTCTTTGTTTCGCCATAGGGTCGTATGCGAAGAAACTCGAGGTCTTCAGACCTCCGCCTAATCCATTAAGCAGTGCAGGACTTTTTCTTGCCGGAGCACCACCCTTTTTGCCAGTAGATTCGCGAAGTGCTATATTTTCTTCGACCATTTTTTCGGCTACTTCTTGTATCTTTTCATCAGACCAAGCAACCATATTCAGCAAGCTATCTTGAAGCTTTATGGTCATAATATTCTGAGCAATATCTGCAAGATTTTCGGAATAGTTGGTAACCTCTCTGAATCTGTCATCTTCTTTGTCGATTACTTGTAATGTAGAATCAAAATAAAACTTAGACTCTACATACATCTCCTTGTCATAAAATAAGTATGCAAGCTTATAGTAAGTTTCCTGTTTTAGAGCGATGTTGCTCGTATTATTAGCTATCGATCGGGAGAAACTCTGTAGTGCCTCGTCAAAACTCCCTCTCTCTAATAAAATCTCACCTTTGGTAAAGTACAATTGATCTAGATATTCTAAGTATTTATCTTCCTTGATCATTTTATCCAACTTAGCTATTACAGCTGCGTCGGTTTTACTACCTCCCATCATATTCGTCTTCTCAGCATTCAATTCTGCCATGAACTCCATCTCAAATGACTTTGCCCATTTCTTTGCCTTGCTAAATGATTCTGAAGCATTTTTGTAATCATTTGATTTCATATACAACTGCGCTTGGACGAATGCATACCTTGCTTTCAAGCTTTTGTCCTTGGCCAGTTCTATGGCTTCATCCAAATATGATATGGCTGTTCCATAGTTCTCCTCTTTTATATTTATATCTGCCAATATTACAGGGACTTCTCTTCTTGCTTCGTCTGGCATTTCACCGTCTTCCCGCATCCGTTTCACCATATAAGAAGCATTAGATAACTTATCTCTCTGCACAAGTGTCTTAGCATACCACATCATCCCTTTAGAATATGCAGTTTTATCTTGTTTCTTTTTCTTTTCTTTTTTATCAGCGATATCTCGCTCTTCTTCTTCGTCTTCTCTTTCTTCTACTTTCTTCTCTTCGATCTTCTTTTCTACTACTTCCGGAGCCATGTCTGTGTCATCAGATTTTTTCGACTCATCAATAACCTCTTTTGTCTCTTCTTTTATAGTTTCTTTTTTCTCAGGCCTCTTTTTTCTACCTCCCCTCTTCTTGCTTTTTTTCTTCTTTTTCTTCTTTCTCGCTTCGTCTCTTGCTTTTTTCTTAGCCTTTCGCTCTTTTTCCTTTTGTTTTGCCGCTTCCTCTTTAGCTTTTTTCTTAGCCTCTCTTTCTTCCTCTTTGGCTTCTTTTTCGTCTTTCTTTTTTTCTTCTCTAGCTTTCTTTTCTTCTTTTCTTTCTTTATCTCTTTCTTTCTTTATTGCCTTCGAACTTTTTTTCTTCTTTTTATAATTTCTACCAAATGGATTATTAGGATTAAATTCATCTTTGAAATAAGCAAATGTCTCTTCAGCTGTTTCGAATTCTTGCTTGAGATATTGGGCCTCTCCCATGAGCACGTAACAATCGTCTACCCATTTACTTGGTTCGTGAAGTGCCGCTACAGTAGTTACTTTTTCTATCGCCTTATCCAGATTCGCATATACTACTTTCGGGTCATCAATAGACACATAGTCGTACAGTGGCAATAATTCATTATAATTGTCCTTATGAGACTGTTTTAGGGTCATATAGCTTTCTTCTATCAACTCATTCGCATTGAAGTATCCGTTATACAATGCAGTGGTGTTATGATAGAACCTACTAAGTTTCGATGGTTCTTCTCCTTTTTTCTTTCTTTTGGACGCACATCCTGAGAATATCGCAATTGATAAAATCAGTAAAAAGGTTATCTTAAATATGTATTTCAAAGTATTACTTTTATTTAAAGAATTCGATATGTGTATAATAGCTAAAATTGAGCCATTTATATCATGCTTTATAGCTTTTATACCATTACCATGACACTTTTGTAGATATGTATTCTTATCGACATACCTACTAGAACGGAAAACATTAGCCTTCTAGCATCAATAGAGTATGTTTTTTTTGAACATTCTCTACCCTAGAAACCGCTTATATAACTAGATTTACACAAATTTATTTTAAATATTACACTATAACATATATCAAGCGTAAAATAGTGGAGTAAATTACAAAATAGTATCTTTGGTAAATATCAATCCACATTCGGATTTGTAAATGAAATTAAGATCCAAAATCTATGTCTGTAGACGCAAATGACAAGAAAAAATTTAAGGAAAAACTAAGCGATTATTATCGTATCATAGTCATCGATGTTGAAGATCTAAAAGAAGTAGGTAACTATCAACTTTCGATGGCGCGGATATATTCCTATATCATTGCATTTATCATTTTGTTTTCTTTCTTACTGGTTTCTCTCATTGCATTTACACCACTCAAGCGTCTCATGCCTGGATATGGTGACATAGAAGAAAATTCAAAATTCATAGAACTCAGAAAAAGATTAGGAAGTCTTGAAGAAGAATTGGAGACACAAGTTGTATATACTCAAGGCTTACAAAACATGCTCGCAGGTGGAAGTATAGATAAAATACCAAGCTCCGAAACCTCACTAAACAATCAATCAGAAGAAACAACAAAAGTACTATCTGATTCAGATCTTCAAGAATCGAAAATCACCCAGTCACTAAATCGTCAGTACTTCGTGCCCCCAGTATCGGGAGTAATAAGTGCTCGTTTCGACAGAGGTATTAGTCATCTAGGTACAGACATCTTAGCGCCAAAAGATACTCCTGTAAAATCGATATCCTCGGGAGTTGTCATCGGCAGTGACTTCACCCTAGATAATGGAAATACTTTGTCGATCCAACATAGCAACAACGTAATCTCAGTGTATAAGCATAATAGCGCATTGCTCAAAAAATCAGGCGAAAAAGTACAAGCTGGAGAAGCTATCGCCATTATCGGAAATACCGGAGAACTGACCGATGGACCACATCTTCACTTCGAGTTGTGGTATAACGGGACTGCAGTAAATCCAGAAAACTTCATCAACTTCAAATAAAGTTTTATTTTCGCTTACCTTTGTTTCGAGAATTACAATTTACAACAAGAAAAGATGAATGGTATGAGCCACAATTTAAAACAAATCACCGACGAAAAAGGTGAAAAACTTAGT
Source organism: uncultured Saprospiraceae bacterium (assembly GCA_938007965.1). Taxonomy (GTDB): domain Bacteria; phylum Bacteroidota; class Bacteroidia; order Chitinophagales; family Saprospiraceae; genus CAJXUU01. Next base: position 6,685 of record CALLMH010000063.1, read on the forward strand.
CCTACATTAGCCGATGGTGTAAAAAACTACCTTATAGATATCGATGGTACGATTACCGATGATGTACCCAACGAAGAACCAGAAAGAATGGTTACCTGTCTGCCTTATCCTGATGCACTAGAAACACTCAATAAATGGTACGACGAAGGGCATATAATTTACTTCTTCACATCTAGAACGGAGGAGCATAGAGAAATCACTGAAACATGGCTCAACAAGCATGGATTCAAGTATCATGGTATGGTTATGGGAAAGCCTCGTGGTGGCAACTACCATTGGATAGATAATCATATCGTAAGAGCGACAAGATTCAAAGGAAAGTTCACCGACCTGACAGTCGAGAAAAAAAATATCGAGGTGTTCAAAAAATAGTAACCCATGAAGTTTGGGAAGATAGGTATCTCAAAATTCATAGTTACGTATAGGATTTAGCTAACCGTAGCATTTTTGAATACGCGAATCTTAAAAAAAGAGATTTAATAAAACGTATAAATAATAGTCTGACACACCATTTTGTGTTGGACTATTTTTATTTTTAATCGGGATTATCGCAAGATTATTCCACTCCGAATAATTGCTGCATTTCTTGATTTAATTTTGGAAGCTTAAGTTCAAACTCCTTAGGATAGGTGAAATAACAAGTGCCCAATACGACAAACATATCTACAGACTTCACACCAAGGGTTGATAGAATAAAATCCTTTTCTAATCCGCTTACAGACTCAACATCTGACCAGTCAGCATCAAGATTCCATGGATAGTTCAAAGTAGGATACGCTAATGTAAATGCCTCCACATATGCGTGCATTCCTATATTGTAGTAAGTCTCAGGATTTACTACTCCAGGTATCAAATGCTCTAAGGAATAGATAATAACCCCATCCTCTCCATCTGTCTCTACGCTGTGTAGATATTGATGTTTGGGAGACGGGAATGGATGCTTATATACAAACACTCTATCAAAGTCACCGATCAGTATGTCTTTTTTGTTAAAATTGATGCGAATGGCATTGGTAGCGATGATCGCTTTGATATCTTCTGGCAGTTCTTTCTGTTCTGACCCCACAGACATAAAACTCCTACCTTCTAGATAGAGACTCATTCTGTATTCATATTTTTCTTTGTCGGATGGCTTAAGATTTTGATAAAAAGTATCGTACCTATTTATCCATCTCTTCACCTCTTTGTCCAAAGGCACAGGATATTTCGTATGGTACCAATAGTCAATATACCCGTGAGATATAAATAATATAACCATCAAAAATATAGGCACTAATATCCATAACCCTATCGTGATACCATTAGAATATTGATAGTAAGCTAGGGCGATGGTACCAAGAGTTATCGGTGTGCCTAATACTTTAGAAAGGGAATATATCCGCATGTGAGTTGACCGTTTAGATAAAATGAACGCCTCACAAAGTAAATAAATTGTAGTGTAAAATCGATTGCCAAAAATGAAATCCCATCTGTCGACACAAGATTGTCTTAATGTGCCAGTATATCGCCCAAAAAAATACTTTACGATATCAGGACATCAAATTGAGGTTCAAATAATATGTCCGTACATTTTTCCAGAATTAATAATATTACAATTGAGCTAACTTTTCTCTCAGCGGTCTTCGTTACATAAAATGTATTTGATATGTTTGATGTAAACCATATAATATCCTAATTTTGGACTACTATAATTAAAACAGCTCATTGGATTATACTACATCTCCACATTACAAGCGAACAATAATACTTACTGGATCTACAGGGGTCGTAGGATCTCATGTATTATATGAGCTATTACGCCAGCGACTGAATGGTAAGTTCAATGGACGGATAATATTATTAGTCAGATATGATAAAAAGAAAAACTTAAGTGCAATAGAGCGTATTCATAATCTACTTCACAAATCCATCATTCCAGAATACCTCCTTCCGTATTCTTTAATCGAACTGACCCAGCATCTACAAATTATTGAGTGCGAATTTAGTAATGTAGACCTTTCTAATGCTTGTAAAGAAATAGAAAAGCAAACTGATATCTACCTTATCCATTCTGCAGCTACTACCAACTTGGCTACCGATAAAAATGCAGAACAAGAAAATAAAGAAATCAACTATCAGGGATCATTGAATCTATTTGAATCCTGTAAGAGATTTATACATAAGTTCATATACATAAGTACGGTCTATGCGAGTGGCCGACTATCGGGAATCATAGAAAACGAATACAGTGAACTTCGTAGCAATGATTTCAGAAATCCATATGAACGCTACAAATCAAAAACTGAAAAGGCATTAGCTGAAAGATGTATTGAAAACGGGATAAAATACCAGATCTTACGACCAGGAGTAGTCGTAGGACGCCTCATTGATCAGCCGCTCTATTTTCTCCCAAAATATAATGTCATCTATGCTTTTGCAGAGTTCTTTTACAACTTAAAAAAACGGGAAGTAAACGCACCGATCAATATAAAAGTAAATCACAATACTTCGTTACATCTAGTCAGTGTAGACTATGTTGCAAAAGCAATAATAAGAGCATTTACCAATGATAAGATTCATCAATTAAACATCATTCCTAAAAGAGGGCTCGAAGAAAACTACATACAGCTTCTGCTCAAAATCGTAGGATATGAGAACTATCACTTCGTAGAAAAACATTCGGATCCCGATAGTCCATACCAGCGAGCATACCAATCTAAAATAGCTCCATCATTCGAACCTTACATCAACGATGACGCGTTTACGTTTGATAATAAAACACTCAAAGAATTGATGGATGAAATCCCCATGATTAGCGTAAGAGATAGCTTCGAGAACTTAATAAAATACGCCGTAGAAAATCAATTCAAATAGACAATTTGGGGCAATCTATCGTCTATCACAATGATCTACAGCAATAGGTTATCAAGAATAAAACATTGCTAAACGCTTGCAAACTGTCGCTAATTATACCAATTATCATAAATATCTCCTAAAATTATAATATTGCGGATCAATAAGTTGAAAATATATTCGCTGTTTTCTATATTTGTTTTTAAAGGTTTAAATAAAATTACATATGATGAGATTTTTACTATCGAATATATTATTTTTTGCAATACTTAGTTTTGCTTCAGGACAGTTATCCACTGAACCTGCTTGCTTATCACTAGATGCAGATGAAGTGGAAGAAATATACTATGACATTAACATCACAAATGATGGATCAGAAGCATCTCTAGTATTTTGGGAATTTATTCCCGCTGATAATTTTCCAGAAGATTGGAAGTTTCAAATTTGTGATTTGAATCTCTGTTATAACTGGGATGTCACTAGATCAGGAACGTCATCTTTCTTAGCTAATAATCTTACTGCTGGAGCTGTGAGCAAGTTCACAGTGAAGGTTCAGAATGCAGCAAATACTCCTGACGAGAACTTTATGATTTCAGGATCCTCTTTCGGAACACTGAGATTATTTGAAAACAGTGATTTTACAAATCCGATCTTCGAAACGTCATGCCTAGTCTCTAATAATAACGTAGAAGTTGAAGATCTAGTTATCTATCCAAATCCAACTACTGATGTTTTTCAAATTAAGAACGACGCAAATATTAAGACGGTTAGTATATTCAATATCGTAGGTAGACAAATTAGTTCTAATATTCATAGCCAAGGAGCTAGACACGATGTTTCTAACCTTAGAGCGGGTATGTATCTTGTAAGACTAGAAAACGAGAATGGAGAGCTAATAAAAGCAATGAGGCTAAGTAAGAAGTAACTCATACTCTAATATAAAATAACAAAAAAGGCGCGGATTCCAGTCCGCGCCTTTTTTGTGCACATACTTTGCATCCTATTAAGGGTAGCTAGGATGCAAGGAGACCAATACGATTGTGTGATGATATAGGGGTACTCAGAAGTAGTTAGATTAACTGTTATGGAATAAGGTATTCGTCATTTACAGATATCCGTTTTCAGAGATAGTAATAAGACAGTCATAGTCTAGTGTATAATAGGATTTTCTATATTTCGGAATATTCCTGAATACTCCCATAAAACAAAAAAACCTAGATGAAATTAATCAACTAGGTTTTATCAAATATTTTATAAGAGATCGATTACATCTTATTTCGCACGTAATCCATAAATTCATTTCTTCTATCTTGATTTTCAAATTCTCCGCTATACTCTAAAGTTACAGTAGTAGAATGTGGATCTTCAATCCCTCGACTAGATACGCAATGGTGCTTAGCTTCCATCGCTACGATTACATCATTAGTATCAAGTGCTTCTTTTAGTGCTTCTACTATTTGTCTTGTTAGTCTTTCTTGTACCTGTGGTCTTCTCGAATAAAAATCTACAATCCTGTTGATCTTAGATAGCCCGATAACCTTACCCGTAGATATGTATGCTACATGTGCCATACCTGTAATCGGTAAGAAATGATGCTCACAAGTAGACTCTACTTTAATGTTCTTCTCGATCAGCATCTTACTGTACTGATAGGCGTTATCAAACAATGAAATCGAAGGTTTATTCATTTTATTTAGGCCTTTGAATTTTTCCTTGATGAACATCTTTGCCACCCTTTTTGGAGTTCCAGCAAGACTATCATCATCTAGATCCAAGCCTATTGTTTCCATTATAACTTTGAAGTGATCAGCAATAATATCAATTTTCTCGTTATCGCTCAAGTCAAATGCGTCCTCTCTCATGGGCGTTTCGATGGAGGTCATCACGTGCTGTTCTCCTATCTCTTCATCATTTCTTATTGAGGCATTCTTTGTCTTTTTTAACATTGGTATCTTATTATTTTATCATGCTACAATCAGCACGCAAGATGATAAACGTGAACATTTCAATTTTTGTTCAACTTTTACTTAAACAAAATAATTTATTATCAGAGTAACCTAAAAACTAAAATAAAAATGCATTTATAATAGACTGATTTACATGGACAAACTTCTCAGAAATTACAATATCTGATTGTTATCTAATATTCTTAATATCTTATGATTAATAGTATCCATTTCATACAAGTGCAGTATAAAATCTAAATATCAACTGGTTTTTATTTTATTCCAAGTGCTAAAAACAGCCTCTTGTGATGGTTTATCTTTTTGAGGAGATCGTAATGGCTCCACCTCTTTTAGAGTGTTATGCATATCTTTGGGTAATGATTGATATAATCGAGTCCCTTTAGATTTCCAAGCTATCATATCATCAGTCACTTGCTTTATAATTTTCGCAGGATTGCCCACTACCAAACTTCGCTCAGGAATAATCGAATTCGCTTTTATAAATGCCATGGCACCTACGATCGATTCCGCACCGAGATCCACATTATCCATGATCACTGAATTCATACCTATCATACAATTCTCTCTGAGATGAGCTCCATGGATAACCGCACCGTGTCCTACATGAGCTCCTTCTTCGAATATGACAGTAGTCCCTGGAAACATATGCACTGTACAATTCTCTTGGACGTTACAGCCATCTTTTATTATAATCTCTCCCCAGTCTCCTCTGACCACCGCATGAGGACCGATATATACATCCTTCCCGATGGTCACATTGCCGATGATCGTTGCTTGTGGATGCACAAATGCCGATTCATGGACAACGGGTATAAACTTCTTAAATTCGAATATCATAACTATTAATTATTAAGAAAAACAAGTTCGCTATAGATCGATAGCCTTGAGACGATTTACGATTTCATGTACGGCTGGACACACTATGGTATTGTTTGCATTCATTTTTACCCTTCGGCTAAATCCTGACTGATTCGTATGAGGATATTCCCTGCACGCCTGTGGCCTCACCTCGTATATCTGACAGGTATTGTCTTCATTCAAAAATGTACAGGGCACTCGTGCAATCATAAGCTCCCCATCTATATCCTCCAATAAATATTTCCTGATAAAAGTCTTTGGGGGGATGGACAAATGTTTGGCGATCCGCTTTGCATCTGGTCTAGTAACGAGGGCAGGTGTAGTCTTGCAGCAATTTGCACATTTCAAGCAATCCGACTCATTAAAGACTTGCTCATGCAATTCAGAAACAGCCTTATCTGTAGATCTGCCCTTTGGCAACGAACGCAGAAATTCCTTATTCTTTTCAAAATCAGTTCTAGCATTCGTTTTCCAAGCTTCTATTATTTCTTTCAATTGAATATTATTTGGTAAGTGCTATTTTCTTGGTGATCACAGCACTACCTTTTCGAAAAGTTACTAGATAAACTCCACTTTCCCAGTATTCTGTCTGTATAGATAGCGATTTGTCAGAGGTCTTATTTTGATATACTGATTCTCCAAGTAGATTTGTAATATTGACATCTATACTGGTTCCATTATCATTTCGAATGGACAGCGGTTCGCCACCATTCAGCAAAGTTGGTCTCACTTCTAGACTTGCTAAATCTTCTTCTTCAATACTTGTCTCTATATCTGTCGTTTCGAATGCTCCCGATGCCACAAACTCATTACAAAAGTTATATTCATTGAAGGCTATAACTCTGAAGTAATGTTTATGATCTTGGAATTTCATTTCTGGGATAGTTACGAAACTCGTGTTTATTATAGTATCAAATACTGTTCCTGCAAAACTCGGCAGTCGAGTAACTTGTATCATATACAGTGATGCATTTTCGACCTCTTCCCATTCTAAATAAACATCTCTATAATACACCTCCTCAAGGAAGTCAGGAACGATGACGTCTACTTCCTCATCAGAGGTATTACTTATTGGGGCATCATTTCCAAGATAATTTGATTTTTCATCTATTAAGTTGGCCCTCATTGCAGCTATCTGCTCTGGAGAAAAGCGGCTACTACAGTTATCTGACGCATACGACATGATCAATGTAGCGTCTGAACGAAAAACCTCACCATTCGGATCCATTTGTGTCTGTGTACTCTCTAGAGTAGTCTCATTACAAGGCCATCTAATAGCCAAGTAATCTGGAGGAGTATCACAAAATCCATCGGCTGCAAAATCACAATTGCTGCCATCCATTCTCTCGACGAAAGCAGTATCTATAATCAAGGTATCTAAAATGAGTGTATCTCGAAAATAAGTATAATCGTAGGTTACCCTATCAGGAGCAGGATCTCCAAAACTATGGCTAACAGAACCATCGTGGCTCACTCCTCCTTCCCATCCTAAAAATGGATGTGGTAGTGAGAGATTGTGTCCCACTTCATGCGCCCATGTATGATCTTCTGGCTGCATACAATTGATGGCCATTGCTATGCCAGCATATGGCAAATTATATCCACAATTACCAGCAGGATTTTCTACAACATAGGTATTTATCATGTTGGGTTCATTGTGAGCGAACATCATCTCAGCCCCTTGGATAACTGATTCATGATCAGAATATTCTGTAGATTTCAAATATTTTACTGGAGTCCCCATATAGAATTGAATATCTGAATCCGAAAAATCATTATTCAAAGTACAAAACGCTTCCATCAAAGCATCCAACCTTATATTATTATCACCATTATTAGTCCCAACTATAGTAACTGCCATAGGCACCCATAGAACTTCATTACTCCGCTTATCATAGCTATCTGGATTTTTTTGATAATTTTTCAACCAATATGATTTTGCAGCAGGCGCACCACACGGCGAGAGATGTTCTTTTTGAGCATAACTACTTATACTAATCATTACAGCAACAAGGATATAAAAATGTTTCATCATTAAGTTATTTTCTAATTTAAAACCAATATAGCTAATATCACATATACATACGCTCTTAAGTCAAATAAAAAAGCCCAATCATAACAAATACGATTGGGCTTTTTTATTAATGTAGAACCTAAGGTCTCTTTATTTGATTTTAAAAGCTTTTTTCACTTTTGACTGGTAGTCTAATTTTTCCCAAGTAAAAGTTTCTACTTTTTTAGTCTTTTTATTACCTGATCCATCTACGAATGTTACCGTCTTCGTTTCTGATTCGCGGCCCATATGTCCATAAGCTGCAGTCTCTGAATAGATAGGGTTTCTTAATTTCAATCTTTTTTCGATTGCATACGGAGTCATATCAAAAATAGAATATACTTTATCGGCAATAGCACCATCACTCATATCTACTTTTGAGCTTCCATAAGTATTGACATAAATATTAGTCGGTTTCGCTACACCTATGGCATATGATACTTGAACTAAGATCTCATCACAAACTCCCGCCGCTACTAAATTCTTAGCAATGTGTCGTGTAGCATATGCAGCTGATCTATCTACTTTACTTGGGTCTTTACCAGAGAATGCTCCACCTCCGTGTGCTCCTTTCCCCCCATATGTATCTACGATTATCTTTCTACCTGTAAGACCTGTATCTCCGTGAGGACCTCCGATCACGAACTTTCCAGTAGGATTTACGTGGTATGTTATCTTATCTGTAAATAATTTTTTGAGAGACGACTTGAGTTGTTTCTTTACTCTTGGGATTACGATATTAATTACATCATCTTTAATCTGCTTGAGCATTTTCTTGTCTACATCAAAGTCATCATGCTGAGTCGATACTACGATGCTATCTATTCTCTGTGGTTTATTATCATCAGAATACTCTATCGTCACTTGAGACTTAGAATCTGGTCTAAGATATTTCATCTTCTTACCTTCTTTTCTGATATCCGCAAGGACTTGTAGGATCCTGTGAGATAGATCCAATGCCAACGGCATATAATTATCCGTTTCGCTGGTAGCGTAACCGAACATCATACCTTGGTCACCGGCTCCCTGCTCTTCTTTTTTCTTCTTGTCTACTCCCTGGTTGATATCTGGAGATTGCTCATGGATCGCTGATAACACACCACAGCTATTTCCATCGAACATATATTCTGATTTTGTATATCCGATTCTATTGATTACATCTCTAGCTATCTGCTGTACGTCTAGATAAGTGTCGGATTTTACCTCTCCCGCTAATATTACTTGACCAGTCGTAACGAGTGTTTCACATGCAATTTTAGAATTAGGATCAAAAGCCAAAAAATGATCTACTAATGCATCTGAAATCTGATCTGACACTTTATCTGGGTGCCCTTCTGACACAGATTCTGATGTAAATAAATATGACATATTATAGTTTTTTCTAATTTATAATTTATTTAAAGCGCAAAGATATTAATTTTTATTCAGTTACCACTAGTTTAGAAGGTCATTCGGTCCATTACCTCTTGAGCAAAGGCCTTCGCTGCCCTTTCTTGATCTTTACCTTTTAGCTCAGTATTGAATGCTACCATAAACGCCCAATCATTTCCAACTCTCCACACGTACTTCCCCGCTTCTGTAGAGTATGCTCCATCGTCTCCGAAACCAGGCCAATCATAGAATTTTGTATTTCCCCCATTCAAGGAATTCTCTCCATCTTTTTTAAGACTTTGTACCATATACGTAAAATATTCTGGCACATCATCGGCTACTGGATTTTGTTGTATCTGTACCATGACTCCCGCATTTTTCAATGCAGTACCATCCCACTTAAAGAAACATGCTCTCTGCAATTGACTTTTCGAACTAGATCCATCCGCAAGATTTATGCTTTCGGCTGGAATCCCCAAATATTTAGCAATAGTCGCTTCTTTCAGCAGATCACAAGCGTCAGGAATACCATTTTTATTGAAATTCGTTTCTACATTGCCTTTTCGGGTAGTCCTCGGCTCGGATTCCTTTTGTACAAGACTAGAAGACGCCTCGTTGGCTGACTTCATGCCTTCTTCTTTGGTTATGGTAGTTTTTTTAAGCTGTGATGCTCTCTCCGAAGGCGTAGTTTTCACTCCAGAAGAACTCCCGTCAGGTTTGCATGAAAAAACAGCGCATGCCAAAAGAAGAAATAGTAATATTCTCATTGTTATTTTTTTAAAATGAATTGCAAAAATAACAATTATTACGAGTCTTTACCTACCGCTTGCTCAACAGATGCATTTCATTCAACCTACTCAGATATAACAGAATCTATTACGCAGACTGTCTTGGACAATCCTCCTCAATACCTAATGCCTATACTCTAATACTAGATAAACCACTACGAATAATAGATCACCTAGTCGTCGGGACATCCATCGCTTAATATTTACATCATTATTCAATTTAAAAAATATAAATCATGACAACTCACTCCTCTAAAATGAATCAACGAAAGCTATTCTTAAAAATCGGATTTATTCTAGTTTTGATTCTCTTATTGATGATTCCTAATGCGCTCATTCAAAATCTGATCTACGAACGACAATCCCTAGAAAGTCAAACCCAAAGAGAGATCGCCTCCAGTTGGGGACCTAGCCAGAAAGTAATGGGTCCGATACTGAGTATCCCGTATACTACAACCCAGACCTCTAAAGATGGAACAGTCACGTCATTCGATCACACTTTACGCATCCTACCCCAATCGCTGAGTGCAGAGGTAGACCTCACAACTGAAGAAAGGAAAAAGAGTATCTATAAAGCTATCCTATATAATGCTCACCATGATATCCGCGGAAGTTTCGAGCTGCCTGACACCGCAGAATTCGGCAAGAACTTATCAAAGATACATTGGGCTGATGCTACAATAGACATGGGATTCTCCGCTTCTTCTAGCCTCAGCAATATAGTCACACTCAAATGGAACAATGACAAATATAAAATGCAGTCAGGCTCATCAGACACCCAATTATTCCCATCTGCCATCCATACTAGAGTGGAGCTAAATCCAAAAATAGACACCTATAATTTCGAAGCAGAAATAGGCGTAAATGGTAGTAAATCTATCAAATATATCCCTCTTGCTAGCAATACTCGTGTAACCATAAATAGTAATTGGCCTTCTCCAGGTTTCGTCGGCTTACCACTTCCTACTAAACGAGAAATATCAGAAGGTGGATTCACAGCTACATGGAATTCTACAGAGTACAATAGGCCGTTCAAAGATACCTGGAAGGATACAGAAGTCAACCTATCTCATAGAAATGAATCATTTGGCGTAGACCTCGTCCAAACTGTAGGTCATTATCAAAAAAACATGCGCAGTGCCAAATATGCACTTATGATCATTAGCCTAAGCTTCTTAGTATTCTTCTTTTTCGAAATTCTGAAAAACAATAAAATTCATCCTGTGCAATATATCTTCATCGGGCTAGCGCTTTCTATTTTCTACTCTTTGTTGCTATCATTCTCAGAGCATGTAGGATTCGGCCCAGCGTATCTCATCGCAGCCAGTGCCGTAGTCGGTCTTATCAGTTGGTACGGAAAGTTTATGCTGAGACAAGGAAGTAACGTGATGATACTAACGACAATACTCGCCGGACTATATACCTATATATATATCCTCTTACAGATGGAAAAATTTGCATTATTGGTGGGGACGATTGGTCTATTTGTAGTATTGGCTATATCAATGTACCTGAGCAGGAATATGGATTGGTATGGGTTGAAAAAGCAAATGCCAGCAATAGAAACTGATAATTCATTAGTATAGCAATTCATTAGTATAGCTATGATTTCTATAAGAGTAGAATCTCATATCATTATAAATCTACAATACTTGATTCGCCAAATGGATAGAATCGTCAAATTGATTTTATGATGATGCATAGAATCAAATCTCCATGTAATTTGTAAGATATACTTACAGTCGATCCTAATATTTCTATAATTAGAAATATTGGGATCTTTATATTTACAAGGATTAATCGGGTGACTCATACACCCACCAGAGTCCTAAAGCCCACTAAATATTAAACTTCCTAAGACGATCAACGCTAACCCAACAAACAACCCAGACAAAATAAGATTTATATTCTTAGTGACGTATTCTGATTTTCTAGCTATAACCTCCGCCGCAAAGGAGTAAATAGCAAACATAGCTGTCCCTCCTAGAAATACCCCGAATGCCATATAGTAGACATAAGGGACCGTCGCAGATATATATGATTGCGTATCGAGTAACAATGCAGTTGTAAAATAATAAGGCAGTCCTAACATATTGATAGATGACATAATCACACCTTCGAAGTAAGGAGGAATATTCCCTTTTTTATCCTTTGCAGTTATGATCCGTTTTGATTTTTTATAGAAAAAAACAGAAAGCGTGATAAGCACAAAAACCCCTAATCGCTTGAGCCACAATATGATATCTGGATTAGCATGAAGACTTCTCAAAAAAGTAAATGCTAGCAGGCCATGTATAGCATTAATAGATGCAGCTCCAGCTCCGAAGAGAATCCCTTGAAATCGCCCCTGCTCTATGGAAGTACGTACTGTAGTCATATTCAACATCGCAGGAGTTATAAAACCCACAAATGCCAAGAAAAATCCAATACCTAAGTGTGTAATTACCATTCTCTAATTTAGAAGCTATTTATACTACAAACTTACTTGAAAAGAATGAATCGTGACAGGCTAAATGAAAAAACCATATATTTACATTTTCTATAATACGTAACTTACAATTTGAATCCACATCTCGATCCATCAGAATCTCAATTTACCAGTGAAGAAAAACAGGTAGAGAAAGCATTGCGTCCCAAGTCACTAGGTGATTTTAGCGGACAACCTAAGATTGTAGAGAATCTTAAAGTATTCATACAAGCCGCAAGACAAAGAGAAGAAGCGCTAGATCATGTCCTACTACACGGCCCTCCTGGATTGGGTAAGACCACCTTATCATTTATCGTGGCCAATGAAATGGAAACTGATATCAAAATGACATCTGGACCAGTCCTCGAAAAACCAGGAGATCTTGCAGGTCTATTGACAAATCTGGACGAGGGTGATGTCTTGTTTATTGATGAGATTCATAGATTGAATAATGTAGTAGAAGAATACCTCTATAGCGCAATGGAAGATTACCGGATCGATATCATGATCGATAGTGGACCTAATGCTAGAAGTATACAGCTGACTCTAAATCCATTCACACTAGTAGGAGCGACTACGAGGATGGGGCTTCTGACCGCTCCGATGAGAGCTAGGTTCGGGATCACATGCCTATTGGATTACTATGATGTGAAGACATTAGAAAATATAATATTCAGAAGTGCCGAGATCCTAGAAGTGCCTATCGATGCAGAAGGAGCTAATGAAATCGCTAGAAGAAGCAGAGGCACACCTAGAATAGCCAATGCACTTCTCCGGCGAATTAGGGATTTCGCTCAAATAAAAGGCAATGGATCCATCGATAAGAAGATAGCTAGATATGGTCTCGAAGCACTGAATGTAGATGATGGCGGATTGGATGAAATGGATAATAAAATACTTAGTACTATCATCACCAAGTTCAAAGGTGGACCTGTGGGAATAAGTACAATCGCAACCGCTGTAGGCGAAGAATCTGGAACGATCGAAGAAGTACATGAACCCTTTCTCATCATGGAAGGTTATATTCAGCGGACACCAAGAGGCAGAGAAGCAACACCAAAAGCATATAAACATATCGGAATCGTACCTCCTACACAAACGGGAAGTCTTTTTTGAATAGAAAAAATATAAATAATTATGGCAGAAGAACATAAAACTAAAAAAGGCAATCAGATGAATATCGAATTATCTGAAGAAGTAGCAGAAGGTATATATTCTAACTTAGCGATCATAGCGCACTCTCAATCAGAGTTCGTCGTAGATTTCGTCAAGATCCTTCCCAATGTACCAAAAGCCAAAGTAAAATCTAGAATCATACTTACACCGCAGCACGCTAAGAGATTACTCAAAGCACTCGTGGACAATGTCAAAAAATATGAGTCTCAACACGGAAAAATCAGTGAACCTGATAACAATAATAATTCTTTCCCTCCGATGAACTTTACCCCAACGGCGCAGGCGTAAATATTGTGCATGACATATCTCAGCGTTGACAAGAAAAAGGCAAACTCATCGATAATCAATTTGGAAGCGGCATAGATACATTGCAAGATGTCGATTTTGATGATTAATGAATATACTATATGCTCAGTATAAATTTGTCAATCAAATGAGGGGCTTTGTTGGCTGAATCACTTTATGGCATTGACCAAACAAAGGTTTTTGAAATCCGAAAATCGTTTAAAGAAGACGCATCCAGATAATTTTCTTTTTATCGACCGCTATTAATTATGATTATTTTATATATATAAATAGCACAGATGCAAACTATTTTATATATTTGTTTTCCTTAATGTGACCAACCATTAATCTGGCCTATCGTGCCAAAGATTTCATGAGAATGATTATTCAGTATTACCAGACGGTGATCAGCTGATAGTACCGTAGAAATAAATTGAATTTTTACATAATAATCATAAAATAACTACTCATGAAACTAGCCATATTCTCATTTAGAATTTCGGTATTTCTTTTTGTACTCTTTACATTTTCAACATCATACGGACAGGGCATCGAGTTGAATGCTCGGGTATATCTCGATGGTGCTATTCGTAATAGTGTTGAGATTGGAGAAACACACGCACGACCTCTCATGAGAGACAACCTCAGAAATAATCCTCATAACAATCAAAGAGTGATTCCTGATCAAGATATATATCAGATTCCATATATCGTAAATAGCTTTACAAAAGTAGATGTCACAGAAAAATATACACACGTAGGCTGTGGTCTATTATCACAATATCAAACGATCCCTTCCCCATTTTCTGTGTTTGCAGTAACTGGCGAAAATGCCATCATCGATTGGATCTTTGTCGAGCTACGAGATAAAAATGACTTCACTAGCGTCATCGCAACAAGAGGAGGATTACTTCAGAGAGATGGGGATATTGTTGATCTAGATGGGACCAGCTCATTGTTTTTTAATGATGTAAACCCAGATTACTACTTCGTTGTAATAAGACACAGAAACCACCTCGGCGCTATGACTAAGTTCCCTGTATCCTCTGAGGATATGGCTACGCTTATAGATTTCTCTTCTGTGGATACACCGATATTTGACTTCGGAAACTCTGATAATCAGTTCAATTATTCTGGTTTGGCGCAGAAAAACATATTGTTGGGTAATACAGAAATAATGGCACTGTGGGGTGGAGATTTTGACGCTGATGGAGTTATTACTTACGTAGCAAATAATAGTGACATAAACATATTACAAAGCGAAGTGGCTGGGTTCGACATGAATCTCAATCCAGATTACCGAGTGGCTTATAGTGGATCTGTAGGTTACTTACAGAGTGACTTCGATATGGACGGCAGAGCAAAATTCACAGCACCATCCGATGATAGAAATCTAGTACTAGAGCAAGTACTGTTTTACTCTCAAAATACAGAAGTAAGAACAAACTTTGCACACTTTGTAGAACAATTGCCGTAAGATTTAAGGTTCTTTCGTTAATTAAGGTATTCAAAATAAGAATGGAATCCTGGCAAGACAGATGTTTTGCTAGGATTTTTTTGGGGATATTCCGAAATGAAGAATTTCCTTTTATTCATTAGTCTATGACTATCATTTGCTTATGATCTCCATCACTAAGTCCCGTGTAAGTGGTTTTCCAGCTGCCGCTTCTTTGATCTTACTAAATGGAAATTTGAATTTACATCCTGTTTTCCATGCGCTACACCCATATGCCGTCTTTCCTTTGATGATAGATCCCTTTTTACATTTAGGACATAGCGGAGGAGTATTCTTTTGAGATGTTGGTGCAGATGGAGCAGTTCCCTTTTTAGGTTCGAATATCAGCGCATGTCCTTCTCCGAATCTCACTAAACCTTCCGCTTTTCCTCCATTGATGGTAAAACCTTTCAGATTGGTTGTGCATCCTTTTACGATTAATCTTCTTAGTTGATTTTCGGATACTTTCTTGCCGAATATTTGAAATGGCAACATAAACTTGCATCCCGACTTCCATTGAGAGCATCCATAAGCAGTCTTTCCTTTTATCAGTGTGCCATTTTTACATTTTGGACATTTAGATTGAGTGATAGGCACTTTTGTAGCTCGCGTTGACTTAGCCTTTCTAGCGCTCGTAGTGGATTTCGATCTACTACTTTTTGTGGAATATTTCGACTTCGTATCATTCGTTATGAATGATTTTTTCTTTTCCATTCGCACTTCTGTTACGAGATCGTCCACCATCTTCTTCATATTCTGGATGAACAATTTGGGATTATAAGTTCCTGCCTCTATATCTTTTAGGAGTTTCTCCCATTGTCCAGTAAGTTCTACTGATTTGAGCATCGTATTATTGATCGTATCTATCAGCTGGACACCGATATCCGTCGGCAATAGGTTTTTCTTATTTCTCCTTATATATTTTCTTTTGAACAAGGTCTCAATAATCGCAGCGCGCGTAGATGGACGACCGATCCCATTGGCCTTCATTAGATCTCGTAGTTCTTCGTCATCGACTGATTTTCCCGCAGTCTCCATTGCTCTGAGCAGTGTTGCTTCTGTGTAGTATTTCGGAGGTTGAGTTTTCTTCTCCACGAGTGTTGGGTCATGAGGACCAGATTCTCCTACTGTAAATGATGGTAGTATCTTATCTTCATCTTTTCCTTTTTTATCTTTTTCTTTTTTCTTCGATTTTGGAAATAAGATTCTCCATCCTGGATCGAGTATTTCTTTTCCACTGGCTTTGAATTCTTCGTCCAGCACTTTACCGACAACGGTTGTATTGGCTACCTTACATTCTGGGTAGAAGTTAGCGATAAATCTTTTAGCGATCACATCATACACATTCGCTAATCCACCATCGAGGTGTGATTCCTTTCCAGTAGGAATGATCGCATGGTGATCCGTGATTTTCTTATCATCGAATACACGTTTGGTTTTCTTGATCGGTCCAGCCAGGACTGATTGTGTATACTGACTGTAAGACTTCATTCCCCTGAGTATTCCCTTGATCTTTGGGTGCTGATCTGTTGGCAGATAAGTCGTATCTACCCTTGGATATGTGACCACCTTCATCTCGTAGAGCTTCTGTACGAGCTTAAGTGTCTGATCCGCAGAGTAGCTGTATCGTTTATTGCAAAACACTTGTAGACTCGTAAGATCAAATAGTCTCGGCGCGTACTCCTTTCCCTCTTTTCTCTCTGCCGATACGATCTCAAACGGGGAATCTTTGATCTTATCTAGGATGCCTTGTCCATCTTCTATTTTCTCGAACCTTCCTTTTATCCTATTGAAAGAAGTATCTCTGTATGTAGTCTGTAATTCCCAAAACGGCTTAGATACAAAATTATTGATCTCATGATGACGCGACACAATCATAGCCAACGTAGGCGTCTGAACTCTACCTATGGATAAGACCTGCTTGTACCCGCCATACTTGAGCGTATACAGTCTGGTCGCATTCATCCCCAGCAGCCAATCTCCTATAGCTCGAGCACTGCCGGCATAGTACAATTTATCAAAGTCCGCACCTGGTCTCAACTTCCCGAACCCTTCTTTGATGGCTTCATTCGTAAGAGACGAAATCCAAAGTCGCTGTATTGGTCCTTTATATTTTGCTTGGTTGATCACCCACCTCTGGATCAGTTCTCCCTCTATCCCTGCATCACCACAGTTTATCACCACAGACGCATTTTTGAACAATTCCTTTATTACTTTGAATTGTTTCTTGACTCCAGAATCATTAATCAGTCGAGTCTCAAATTTCTCTGGTAACATAGGCAATGAATTCAAATCCCATCGCTTCCAGCTCGGCCTATATTCGTCCGGTGAATAAAGAGAACAAAAGTGCCCAAAAGTCCAAGTAACTGCATAACCATTTCCTTCGAAATAACCATCCCGCCTAGATTTAGCGCCGATGACGGCAGCTATCTCTCTCGCAACGGATGGCTTTTCGGCTATACAGACTTTCATAGGTTATACTTTTTTAGATCGTTAGACCGCTTCGATTTTAGATGATTTGAATCTCAGTATCTAACTTCACAACCCAAAACTAAGACTTTTTTGATCTTGAATGCAATTTCAAGAATTGTAATGACTGCGGTGACACAGGAACTATGACATCTATCCCTGTGACATCTTTCAGGTAAAGTACAACTTCAGTATACATGATTTCTAATATTATTACTTCATTTACAATTACATAGATTCATAATCGATAGCTTGCGTAGATCAAATAGTATCTTTTATCTATTTGATGCAACTAATCACCGAGTGAAATGCGACCTTTGTAGGCAAATAGAATTTTTAATTAAATTCCGATAGCTGAGTTTGAGAGATCAAATAAAAAACTAAAGGACCCTAATTACTTAATAAGTCATCGAAAAATATACTTATGAAAAACTATCTACTACTTACATTACTTTCGCTTATCACCATATCCGTCAATGCTCAGCATAATCTCTCTAGTAAATTATTAGATAGTGAAGGTGCGCCTGTGATGTTTGCAAATGTGGTACTTTACTCTTCTCCTGATGCTACGATGATCAAGGTAGAATCATCGGATGAGAATGGTCAGTTTACCTTTAGAAACTTAGAAGATGGGACTTACTATATAGAAGCTAGCTTCATCGGATATACAAACTACAAATCTGCTCCACTCACGATGCAAGGAGAGGATATCATGCTCGCTGACTTCATCATGGAGGCCAACGCAGTAGAACTAGAAACTGCGGTCGTCACTGCAAGAAGGGCACTCATAGAGGTAAAACCTGACCGTACAGTATTCAACGTAGAAGGCACTATTAATAGTGCTGGTGACGATGCATTCGGCTTACTCAGAAAGGCCCCTGGAGTCCTCATTGACAATAACAATAATATAACCGTACTCAGTAGATCAGGAGTTCTCATCTATGTGGACGGCAAGCGTCTCCCACTGACAGGAGATGACCTGACTGCATACCTGAGTAACCTACCCGCTGAGCAGATAGACAGAATGGATATCATCACTAATCCTGGTGCCAAATATGAGGCTCAAGGAAATGCTGGCATCATCGACATCAGACTCAAAAGAGACAAAAGTCATGGTATGAATGGATCTATAAGTGGATCTGTAAGTCAAGGACGATTTGGAAAAGGAAATATTAGTTCTGTTGGGAATTATAGAAATAAAGTATTGAACACATTCGGGACGATCGGATACAACGGTGGATCTAGCTTCAATGAGATGGCATTTATAAACAATCAAAATGGATTACTCCTCGATGAGACCAACTACTCAGTGAATACATCTCAAGGCATAAATTATAGGTGGGGAACAGACTTCTTTTTGGGTAAGAATCAGACGATCGGATTCTTAGTCTCAGGACAAAATCAAACGAGTGACAATGAGGCGGACAATGTGATCAATATATCTAAACTCAGCAATGTCGACATGATAGATAGCGTACTGATCGCCGAAAACTTATCAGACCAAATGAGAGATCAGAGCACGTACAATATCAACTATGCATTCGACAATAAAAAGCACTCGCTCAATATGGATGTAGATTATGGAAGATTCCGAAATGACTATGCTTATGTACAACCAAATAGGTATTTCTTAGAAGATAGGACGACATTGCTCACCGAAATACTGACAGAATATGATACTCCTATCGAGATCGATATCTATACAGCGAAAGTAGATTATGAGACAGATATATTCGGAGGAAAGATCGGATTAGGATCAAAATTCAGTAAAGTATCTACTGATAATTCTTTCTTATTCTATGATATCAAAAACGGCGCACGAGAAAGAGATGACAACAGATCGAATATCTTTCTGTATGACGAAAATGTATATGCTGGATACGCAAACTTCCAGAGAGTAATCAATCCCAAATGGAGTATGTCTGCGGGCCTGCGGGTAGAGACGACCGATGCCGTAGGTGACTTACAGGCTTTCAAACCTGAGTTACAAGAAGATCCTGTCAATCTCAATTATACAAACTTCTTCCCGTCAGGAGGAGTGACATATCAGCAGGCACGTAATAAAAGTTGGTCATTGAATTTTGGTCGAAGAATCAATAGGCCTGATTATAATGTATTGAATCCATTCACAGTACAACTGAGTGAATTATCATTCATGAAAGGAAACGAGTCTCTCAATCCAGAAATCGTAAATAATCTAGAACTCGGATATACACTAAACTATAGATATAATTTCAAATTGAGCTACAGCAAAACTACAAATCAAATCACGAGACTGATCGCCCCTGACGACGAAGATCCACGTGCTGGATTCATTACTTGGGCTAATCTCGCAGAACAAACGATCTATGGATTCAATGCTGCACTACCCTTCCAAGTGAAGCCTTGGTGGAATGCATTCGTCAATCTTAGTGGTGGCTTTCTCAACAATCAAGCAGACTATGGTGACGGCGCTATCGTAGATGTGCAAGCATTCACCTATACAATGTTCCAACAGCATACATTCACACTGCCAAAAGGATTCACCGGTGAGATATCTGGCTATTACTCTGGCCCTGGCGTGTGGGGAGGTGTATTCAAATATAATCCTACATGGGCGCTTAACCTCGGACTACAAAAGAAATTCTTCAATGATATGATGAATGTGAAATTGAGCGCCAATGACATATTCTTCCAATCGGGATGGGATGGAGAATCTAACTTCGATGGACTGATCGGTAGAGGAATGGGCAACTGGGACAGCAGAAGAGGTGCCATAAGTATCAGTTATAATTTTGGAAATAAAAACGTAAAATCTAGAAAAAGAAAAACTGGAATCGAAGATGAATCAAAGAGAGTTGGGTCTTAAAGGCGCAAGTGATTTTACTGACTAAGGTATGGCCACCGATCTGGTACTAACGAGGATACTCCGAAATACAGAATACCCTTCTTATTCACTAGACTATCACAGCCTTACTTAGGAACCACCAAAACGCTTAGTTCGGATTTAACTCTAAAACGACAAACTATGATGCATCCGTCGTATTTTATGATTTTAGAATACAAGTTTAATAATTATCTTTGATATACGTTACCAAAGCATTCATGGTGCGTCTTAATAGCATCTGATCATAAAAAATAAAATTATGAATAAAAATCTACAATTGTTTTTTGCAATCATTGCCATAATATTCCCATTAGCTATAAGTAGTCAGGTTACTATAAATAATTCAACTTTTCCTGTTGCGGGTGATACCTTATTCACGATTGGTGCTTCTAATGATGGAGGATTTGACACTAGTATTATCGGAGCAGATCAAGAGTGGGATCTTACAGGCTTCAATGCTGGCGTAGCGAATACCGTAACGTATATAAATGCTGCAGACGGAGATGCATTTGCTCAATTTCCAGATGCTGATCTTCTTGACAAAAGTGAGAATCAAGAAATATACTACCAATCATTTAACAATAAAATCATAGAAGTAGGTAGAAGCGGCCTTGACCCTGTGCTTAATGTTATCGAGCTATCATTTACAAATGAGGGAGAATCCATACTGAGAAGAGCTCCAATGTCATTTGGTGATGCATTCAATAATGAGTCTAGTTTTTCTGTAACCTCAGAGGCATCAATTATTCCAGATACACTTATTCCTGATCCTAATTTATTGGCATTTGTAGATTCTTTTCGACTTACAGTAGTCACCGAAAATGAAGACATTATAGATTCTTGGGGGACACTGAAACTACCAAATCTTGAAAGTGAAGTATTAAGGATGAAAAGAATAACTACAACTGATGCAACCTTGGAAGTCCGCTCGTTCCTTACAGGATGGGTTCAACTCGAAGAAGGTAACCCTATCACGTCTGCACTAGGAGATTTTGCAGATCTTCTTGGAGAGACCGTGACTACTAGCTATCAATTTTATGGAAATAATGATAAAGAAATATTAGCTAATCTAGTTTATGACGAAGATGGAGTCTTCCTAACAGCAGAATATAAAGGAGACATTACAACCTCCACAGCTGATATCAGTCTCAAGACTGCGGATGTGAAAACGTATCCAAATCCTACTTACGGAGATGTGACTTTCGAATTATCAAATCTTCCAAAAGGAGACTACAGTGTGGTACTGTATAATATAATAGGTAAAAAACTATGGTCCAAGGAATTTGATACTAATTCAAATAAGCTATCCACTAACCTAAACTATCTGAGAAGAGGAACGTACTTCTACAGTATACTGGATGCTAGTGGCAGAAAAATAGCTACAAAAAGAATAATGATAATCACACCATAGACAATTATTAAATTATTTTTGATCATGAATCACTGATAATCAAAGAAATAAAAAAAAAGGCAAAAATAATTGAATAAAAAAGACTTTCGGTATTGTATAATATCAAAATGAATTATAAATTTGCCGTCGCTTAGAGATAAACTAAGCATCCTATATGGAACGGTCCTTTAGCTCAGCTGGTTAGAGCATCTGACTGTTAATCAGAGGGTCCAAGGTTCGAGTCCTTGAAGGACCGCCGTTTCAAGCCCGTAAGCATAGTGTTTACGGGCTTTTTTTGATGTTTTTACTTTTGCAGAGTTCTGCATTAGGGCATATTAAACCTAACATCTGTCCTAACTTGGGTAAAGTTGCAGTGAGCACATTTGGAAGTAGACTAAGAGATTGTCGTAAAGCAAAGAATCTATGTACTCCTTTCTCTCTAATGATGAATGGAAGAAATAGCATAATTTTTCTCATCCTCTTCAAAATAGATAGCTCTCAGCTTAGTATTTTCATATTCTTGTATATATTGAAAATGCCAACTAATCCACTACTTTTGCAAAAAGAATCAACTATTGCAAGATCTTCTACTCATCACTCCGCCATTCACTCAACTGAATACCCCTTATCCAGCTACCGCATACATCAAGGGATTCTTGAATATGAAAGGAATCACTGCGTATCAGATGGATCTTGGGATAGAAGTGATACTACAGTTGTTTTCTAAGGCTGGGTTGAGTGATATATTTGCCCAAGCTCCTCCTGAAAAAATTACAACTCCAAATATCCATCGGATATACGCACTGCGATCCTCTTATATCGATACGATTGATGATGTGATATCATTTTTACAAGGAAAAAACCAGACGATCGCTCGACAGATCTGTACGGATAATTTCCTCCC
Organism: uncultured Saprospiraceae bacterium; assembly: GCA_938007965.1. Classification (GTDB taxonomy): domain Bacteria; phylum Bacteroidota; class Bacteroidia; order Chitinophagales; family Saprospiraceae; genus CAJXUU01. The sequence goes on from CALLMH010000063.1 coordinate 29,606, forward strand.
TCGCGCTTCTCGATTTGATCAACTGGATGATATGGAGTGGGCATTTGGCAATATGGGCATGCAAGACAAAGCGAAGCACCTTGCTACTCTTTACTTAGAAGACATCTCTGATTTCATAGTGGCTATGATAGATGAGAACTTCGGATTTAGTCGCTATGCGGAGCGTCTCGGCAGAAGTGCCAATTCGTTCGATGAGATATATGCTGCATTGCAGGAAGAGTCTACTTACATAGATCATATTACTCTACAAATATTAGAAGAAAAACTCCAATTCGTCCAACCAAAATTGGTCTGTCTGTCTGTCCCATTTCCAGGGAACCTATACAGCTCATTTCGATGTGGTCAATATATCAAGAAGCACCATCCGCACATCAAAGTGGCGATGGGCGGTGGTTTTCCAAATACAGAACTTAGATCTTTGACAGATGTTCGGGTGTTTGAGTATTGGGATTACATCTCACTAGATGATGGCGAGTTACCATTGGAGCTCATCGTGTCCAATGTACTGAATCCGACCAGTAATAATCCTAATTACAATTTTCTAAAACGTACATTCTTATTAGAAAATGGAGAAGTGGTCTACAACAACTTTTCGCTGCGACAGGACTATAAACAAGCCGACGTAGGCACTCCTGATTATTCTGATCTTTTATTGGACCGATACGTGTCCGTCATAGAGATCGCCAATCCTATGCACAGCTTATGGAGTGATGGTCGATGGAATAAGCTGACCATGGCGCACGGATGCTACTGGGGCAAATGTACATTCTGTGATATATCATTGGACTACATCGGCAAATATGAACCTGTTACTGCCAGATTATTGGTGGATCGTATGGAACAGATCATCACTCAAACGGGAGAAAAAGGCTTCCACTTTGTGGATGAAGCTGCACCTCCTGCACTGATGAGAGAAGTAGCACTAGAGATACTGCGAAGAAGATTGGTCGTAAGCTGGTGGACCAATATCCGATTCGAAAAGAGCTTCACGTGGGATCTATGTCGACTACTCAAAAGGAGTGGTTGTATCGCTGTATCAGGTGGTCTAGAAGTGGCTTCTGATAGATTACTAGACCTCATCCAGAAAGGTGTCACTGTAGCCCAAGTCGCAAGAGTAACCAGAAATCTAACCGAATCTGGTATCATGGTACATGCATATCTGATGTACGGCTACCCTACTCAGACGGAGCAGGAGACGGTGGATAGTCTGGAGATGGTGCGTCAATTATTTGAATTGGGGATCATACAGTCGGGATTCTGGCATCAGTTTGCACTAACAGCGCACAGTCCCGTGGGACAAGACCCTGATGCTTATGGTATAGTCCCCGATCAGAAGGAGATCAAATTTGCCAATAACGACATAGCATTTACAGATAGTACCAACATAGATCACGCTCAATTTAGCGAGGGACTGAAAAAATCGCTATACAATTATATGCACGGTGTATGCTTTGAGTTTCCGCTTCAAGATTGGTTTGACTTAGAGATACCAAAGACTACAATAGATCCTGATTTCATAGAGAATTGTCTTAATTCTGATACGAGTGTATCACCAAAACCGAGCTCTAAGTTGTACTGGCTGGGCGATCTTCCTACGGTCGAAAATTCACATCAAGGACACTGCATCCTTACCTTCCATTTAAAAAACGAAGCCATAGAAATCGAGATGGAGAAATCATTTTCTCTTTGGTTTTTAGAAATAATAAAAAGAATGATCGTCGGGGCAGAGGCTCCATTACAATTCCAATCACTCAAAAAGGAGTACGAAGATCATTATGAGGACTTCGAATTATTCTGGGAAAGTGAAGATATACAAAGAATGAGAAATACTGGTTTGGTTATTGTTTAGCTTCTATTTCTAAGAAGCGTAATTCAGAAGTAAAGGCGAGCAATATAAGTGTGTGATGATGTGGATTCAAGTCGACCATGGTCTTAGCTGGCTTAGGTAGGGATATTCAGTAGATCTGAATATCCTTATTTATATAGCCCTTCACTCCGCTTACTGCTAAATGAATACCCCGTTTACGCTTGATTTTACGTAAATATGAGGTAATAAATTTCAACCTAAACTTCCACTCGCCGTTAGGGCTTTCATTTTTGGCTTGACCCAAAAACGAAACAAAAAACGAGTGTTTGCTAAACAAGCCATCTCTTATCTGAAGACTTTACCTGACTTTTAACGCTATTTGGATCACATTTTGACTAAACTTGCAAAACTCGCTTACGCTCAGACAGTTGCAAGTTCTTAACGCCAAAATGAAATCCAAATACCTAAGCCAGCTAAGGTCAATTTAATTTCTGCCACAAATTAATACTCCTTGTAAGTGATATAATTTTAATATTGTCCTTACTTCTGAATAACCCTGTCGAGAGGTATTCAGGGATATTCCGAAATACAGAATATCCTCTTATTCACTAGAATATGACAGCCTTACTTCTGAAAAATTGAGGATGCATAACTTCATAACTCAATTCAAACACCTAAGACAGTCAAGACCAATAGTGACTATCTACTTAAAATCATCGTATCACATAATAGGATTGCTCTCCTTATTTCTCAACTTCCCTAGTTACGAATGCTCCAGATTATATTTTCACAACTCTACTTGCACTTCCATAAGCAGGTCTTATAAAATACTGGCCTTGTGGAAGATCAGAAATGTCTACTATATGATTCAATGAATTAATAGTCTCACTTCTGACAAAAACTCCTTCCCATGAGAGAATATCAATGCGCTCTCCTACTGCTACTCCATCTATGGTAAATTCTGATTGGGTGATCGTCGGATATAATTTGATCCTTTGTTTACTAATCTCCTCGCTACTCACATCTTGCAATTGATCTAAGTCAAAAGTGTATATGCCTCTAGCGAAAGTACCCGCTACCAGTTTATTGTCATTACTAAGTGCCAAATCATATACTGGAATAATAGGCATATCATCCCCTAATCGCTCCCAGCTGACACCTCCATCTTTGGTATGATAGACGCCTCCATCAGTTCCTATAAATATATTCTCATCATCTGCGGAAGATTTCAACAGTATATCATTGATCGCAATCTGAGGTAAGTTACCGCTTATTGATTCCCAGGTATCCCCATTATCCATAGATTTATAGATATAAGGTGTATAGTCATTGTCCCTATATCCTTGTATAGTCACGTAGACAGTCTCCTCATTGGTTCTAGAAGCCTTTACGTCAGAGATGTATCGCCTTGGTAACCCTTCATTGATAAGATCCCATGACTCTCCTAGATCCAGACTTCTCCATACCAGACCATCTGAAGTGCCGCAGTATAGATAGTTACTATTGATTGTCGATTCATCAAGTGTAGAGATATTATGCGTCCTTGCAGATGATAGATCCACGGTATCTGTCAAATCTCCACTTATTGGAAACCAACTCGGAGCAAATGGAGATTCGCTTCTATAGATCTTATTCGTACCCGTATACATCACTTGAGGATTATAAGCAGACATGATGTATTGCATATCCCAATTTCTACTTCCCTGTAATCCAGAAATTCCAGATGTGTATGATTCTCCACCGTCTAAGGTAATTCTGATATTTCCATTTTGAGTCTCTACATACCATATATTAGGATCATTAGGATGAAAGACCATCTGAAAACCGTCACCGCCAAATATCCTCGGCCAATTATTAACAGAATCTATCGCTCCTCCAGTGGTTCCATTGTCTTGCGCACCTCCATAGAAATTATCATCAAATGGATTAATCGCTATCCTGTAGAATTGAGTAGTTATATTATTCTCGATGTCTGACCATTCACTTCCGCCTATTTCTTGACGATACGCACCACCATCAGTAGCCAATATTATATCATCTTCTGTATATACCATATCATGTTTATCCGCATGGACTATGTATTGACTCCAAGTCGGTGCCGCTAAAAACCAATTTTCGCCACCATCTTTCGTATTGTACAATTCTACGCTCAATATGGATATATCATTTTCATCCATGGGATTGACACGGATCTTACCAAAGTACCATCCAAACCCTCGAAATACATCACAAGGAAGAGCGAAGTCGCCACTATTGGGTATTTTATCCCAAGTCTCTCCTGCATTATTAGTTTTGTAGATACCTTCTAATCTGAAAGGAGAATTGCAATCTTCTGACGGCTCGTTCGAAACAAAAGTAGCAAATACAATATCTGGATCTCCGCTATACATCGCTAATCCAGGTCTGACTAATTCTCCTAGTGGTAATCCATCAGTAAGTCTTTCCCAAGATTCTCCTCCATCTGAAGTTTTAAAAATACCAGTTTGATCACTGGCTATTAATGATTCTCTATTATTTCTAATCCTAGTCCAAGTAGCGGCATAGACTATATCCGCATTATCCGGATGGACCTCTATATCGATCACACCTGTGGAATCATTCAAGTAAAAGACCTGCTCCCAGCTTTCGCCCCCATCAACGGATTTGTATAGACCTCTATCCTCCGTCCGTTCGAATGGCAGTCCCATACTTGCTGCGTATACTATACTTGAGTTTGATGGTGATATACCTATTTCCGAAATCACCCCAGCTTCAGTGAGCCCCATTTCATCCCATGTAGCGCCTCCATCTAGAGATTTATATACTCCATCTCCTGTCACGGGATAGCCAGAAATATTATGATCTCCTGTCCCTACGTATACAATATCTGGATCATTGGGATCATATTGCACATCACTTATAGAGAGTATATCTTGGTCATCAAATACAGGTTCCCAGTTGTCTCCATTATCAGTTGTCTTGAATATTCCACCCGATGCATAACCCAACATCACCTCATTTGCTTGCTCAGGATTTACCGCGATCGTATTTACTCTTCCGCCGATATTGCCAGGACCTTGTTGCTCCCAACTGCCTGTTCGTACAGAATTATCTCTTTGTTTCTTAATGTTAGCTAGCGAAGAGCGATATGCTTGTATAGCAAAAGATTCTTCCGGGTAATTTTGTGCCCATATATGACCTTCTGCAGGGTATAGTTTTTCTTCTATTCTTAATGATGTACTTGGATCTGCCTTGTGGCTACTTCCTTCGTTGTTACAAGAGAAGAATAGTACACTTGAGAAAATGATTCCTGAGCATATAATTTTGATTGACTTCATGGAGCTTATATTTTACCTTTATTAAATATAATCAATTAGTCCCATAAATTCATGATCACATTTCTTAGTGTTTACCACAAATACTCGATTGCGACATTTACTATAGAGTATAAGAGATAGAATTATTAGTATATCCTAATCCTGCAATTTGGACCCAAAAGCAAGATCACCGGCATCACCAAGCCCAGGTACTATATATGCTTTAGCAGTTAGTTCTTCATCTTCAGCGGCTACCCAAATAGAGACATCAGGAAACAAACGATTCAGATATGCTAAACCTGTCGATGAGGCGATCGCAACGACTATGTGCATTTGTTTTGGCTTGCCATATTCTAAGATTGCTTCGACAGCCTGTTTCATAGATGCACCTGTCGCTAGCATCGGGTCTGAGATGATGACTACCGCATCGTCTATGTCGGGGCATGTTACATATTGCATTCTAATATCGAAGGTACCATCCTTATGGTGTTTTCTGTACGCTGATATAAAACCATTGTCCGCATGATCAAGATAAGACAATAACCCATTATGAAGTGGCAATCCAGCTCTTAGTATGGTCGTGAGCACAATCCGATCTTTACTCAACTGACACTTAGCCACACCTAGAGGAGTCTCTACTTTTGCTTTTTCGTATGATAATTTCTTGCTGATTTCGTAGGCAAATATTTCACCGATTCGCTCCATATTACGACGAAATCTTAGACGATCAGTTTGTATTTTCACATCCCTGATTTCTGCGACGAATTGATTTAGAACGGTGTTATTTTCGAATAATCTATAGATCATGCTTAAATGAATATATAATGAAAAATGATAAAGTGTAAAACACAATGTTACATTTGTAATGCAATATGAACTAATTGGGTCAATATACCCAATAAAAACCACAAATTATGGAACATCTATCGCCTACTACTATCCTATCCGTCATTATGGGATATTTCCTTGTTCTTATAGCGATATCCTATTTAACTTCAGGAAAAGGAGACAACAAAACTTTCTTCACCGCCAATCGTAATTCTCCTTGGTTACTAGTTGCAATTGGGATGATAGGAGCGAGTCTATCTGGCGTTACTTTCATATCCATCCCTGGCTTGATAGGCAAGTCAGAGGGAGCCAATATAAACTTCTCTTATATGCAGATGGTGTTTGGCTACCTGGTAGGATACGCTGTCATAGCGCTGATCTTAATGCCGATTTATTACAAATATAACTTGACATCTATCTACACCTTTCTTGACAAAAAAATAGGTAAAGGTGCATATAAAACGGGAGCGGCTTTCTTCCTATTGTCGAGAGTTATTGGAGCTTCCTTCAGATTATACTTGGTCTCGTTGGTACTCGATATCTTTGTAACTGGACCACTCGGGATTCCATTTTTTGCTACTGTGATAATCACTATTTTATTAATATGGATCTATACATTCAAGGGAGGTATAAAAACCATAGTCATCACAGATACTTTTCAGACAGTGAGCATGTTGGCCGCGGTCGGCATGACCATTTATACGATAATCAATAGCTTAGATACAGATATTTCTGGTATGTGGTCTATGATTTCCGATCGAGGCTACACCAAGGTATTCTACTTTGAGGACGGATGGAATGATGCAAATAATTTTTTCAAACAGTTTTTTGGTGGTGCACTGATCGCTATCGTGATGACTGGACTAGACCAGGATATGATGCAGAAAAATCTGACCTGCAGAACATTAGGAGATGCACAAAAAAATATTTTTACGTTTTCATTTATTCTGATATTTGCGAATCTACTATTTTTGATTTTAGGTGCATTGCTCTACACATTTGCCGCAGAAAAAGGAATAACATTGCCCGAAATAGCAGACCAACTATACCCAATGATCGCGCTAGATCATCTACCTCCATCCGTTGGTATCGTATTTATCCTAGGTCTTATCGCGGCCGCATACTCTAGCGCTGACTCAGCTTTGACGAGTCTTACTACTATATTCTGCATAGACTTCTTGGATATGGATAAAGACAGTATATCGAAGGACAATACACGTACTAGATTATTCGTGCATATAGGATTTAGCTTTTTATTACTCCTAGTGATCTTAGCATTCAATGCATATAATGATGATTCCGTGATAAACAAACTTTTCAAAGCTGCGAACTACACCTACGGGCCTATACTCGGCTTATTCTTATTCAGTATTCTAACTGACCGAGTCACCAATAACTCATGGGTGGTATATGTATGTCTAGCTGCACCGATTATTTGCTACATAATAAATGCTCTATCCAGTCAATATCTCGGTGGATTCCAATGGGGCAATATGATTCTCGCATTGAATGGTTCATTGACGTACCTGGGCTTAATATTAATATCAACACCAAAGCCCAAGCAACTACTTACCCCTTCAAAATAGAATAACTATGGATAATAGAATCACTGAATCAGACTCTAAGTATAGACATCTCGAGCAGAAATCTACTTTAGAAATACTTACTGATATAAATAATGAGGACAAAACTGTACCTGACGCAGTCGAAAAAGCAATACCGCAAATAGAAGCCCTAGCAGATGCTATCTATCGTAAAATGAAAGATGGAGGTAGATTATTCTATATCGGAGCGGGCACTAGCGGCAGATTAGGGATAGTCGATGCTAGTGAATGTCCTCCGACATTTGGAGTGCCACATGACTGGGTCATAGGTCTCATGGCAGGAGGTGATGGAGCGATGCGTAAGGCTGTAGAATTCGCAGAGGATGATATCAACCTAGCATGGAAAGACCTCTCTGAATATGCAATAAATGACCATGACTTTGTAGTAGGTATAGCCGCGTCAGGAAGTACTCCTTACGTAATAAATGGACTATCAACGTGCAACAAAAATAATATAGAAACAGGTTGTATCTCTTGTAATATGAATTCGCCCTTAGCAGCTGTGGCGAAGTATCCAGTGGAAGTAGTCGTAGGTCCAGAATATGTAACCGGCTCCACAAGAATGAAAGCAGGTACTGCACAAAAACTAACTCTGAATATGCTAAGTACTACGGTTATGATAAAGCTAGGCAGAGTAAAGGACAATAAAATGGTGGACATGCAACTATCTAATAATAAGCTCGTAGATCGCGGCACAAGAATGATCGTCAATAAAATTGAAATAGAATACGATCAAGCGAAAAAATTACTACTCAGGCATGGCAGTGTACGTGCAGCTCTAGATGCATATGATGATGAAGGTAATCCTTGACTACTTATATGAAGAAATCAATTTACTATCTACTGGCAACTTATATTTCGGATCTTCTAATACGTTGACATCTATGATCGCCTCGGCATTAGATAGTAGATTCACACAATCTTGACTCAGATGCTTTAAGTGGACCTTCTTACCGACTTTTGCATATCGCTCTGTAATCTTATTGAGCGCTTCGATCGCTGACATATCTGCAATTCGACTCTCTGCAAAATCAATAACTACATCGTCAGGATCCCCCTGCACATCAAATTTATTGGTGAAATTAGTCGTCGACCCAAAAAATAAAGGCCCGTATATTTCATAATATTTAGTGCCATTATCAACGCGTTTTCTAGCTCTAATACGCGTAGCATTTTCCCAAGAATAAGCCAATGCTGAGATAATCACACCGAGGATAACCGCAACAGCTAAGTTGTGTGTGATTGCAGTAATCAATGTCACCAAAACCATAACCACAACATCAGATGTTGGCATCTTATTAAATGTCTTAAAACTCGCCCACTCGAACGTGCCTATCGCCACCATAAACATAAGTCCTACCAGTGCTGCCATCGGCAATTGCTCTATGAGACTAGATCCAAACATGATAAAAACCAATAACATAACCGCCGCTGTAATTCCTGACAATCTAGCTCTAGCACCAGCCGAAGTATTAATCAATGACTGCCCTATCATAGCACAACCTCCCATTCCAGACAAAAATCCAGAAAGAATATTGGCAGTTCCTTGAGCAATACATTCTTTGTTACCGCTTCCTCGGGTGTCTGTGATCTCATCTATGATATTCAGTGTAAGCAGACTCTCTATCAATCCTACACCCGCTACTATCGCTGCATATGGAAATATTATACTAAATGCTTTCCAACTAAATTCAATCTGAGGGATGGATAGTGGAGGAAATCCACCCGATATACTTTCTCCCTCGTTCATAGTATCAGCAACCGTCAAGGTATCAACGCCGCCAAAAATCACAATCATAGATACTACTAATATCGCAACCAAAGAGGAAGGCACAGCTTTCGTGAGTTTCGGCAGTCCCCATATGATGATCATAGTGAGCAGCGTTAATCCTAACATGATAAGGAAGGGCGTCGTAGATAGTAAATCCCCCGTTGCCTTGTTATAAAAATTAGGAAACTGAGCCATAAAGATGATTATCGCAAGACCATTCACAAACCCGAACATGACAGGGTGTGGCACTAATCTGATAAACTTACCTAATCGAAAAACTCCCGCCGATATCTGAAGTAATCCAGCTACTATAACTGTGGCAAAAACATAATGCAGGATATTATCAGGTGTAATTCCTGGAAATGCATCTTTCAATTCTACAATCAATCCAATAAATACAACGGCTACCGCACCTGTAGCACCAGATATCATCCCTGGTCGACCTCCCAATATGGCCGTAACGAAACACAAGATAAATGCAGCGTACAATCCTGTCAACGGAGAAAACCCTGGAATAAGTGCAAATGCAATCGCCTCTGGCACTAATGCCAATGCAACTGTAAGTCCAGATAAAATCTCAATTTTATAATCTACTTTCTGAGAAAAATCGAATATGTTGAAATATTTCTTCATGCTAAAAAAATCTTTTGTCGAGTTCTGTATTCCAAAAAGAGAACAAAACTAAATTTTGAACCGCACAAAACAACAAAAGAGCGAATTTAATTTACAACCTAAAATGTTGGAAATCAGAATAATGTTTCGCCTAAGCATGCAGTTTACATCCATCAATTTACACTATGACATAAATAGACAATAAGAAACAGTAATATGAGGAAAAGAACAAATTATATAATACTACACCAAATTGCCCATAAAACGAAACGTAGTGCGATAATCTATCAAAAACCCAATGATCATAATTACAAATGATATTTGAAGGCAAGATTTAGTATCGCTAGATTAGAATTTCAGAAGAACTAATTTGAGAAATTGCTATAAATAAGCTCTGAATTATAATTTCAAATTAGTTTTATCAAAATATACAAAGCCAAGTAGTTCTTCGGATAGTAAATTAATGCGTAAGTATTTCTTATTTTTACATTAAATACTGACATCAATGAAACTACATATTATATTTATCTTGACTTTGTTATCATTTTGTCAACTGAATGGTCAAAACATCACGGGAACTGTTACAAACATATTCGGAGAGCCCCTTGCTGGTGCAACAGTACAATGGAAATCTAGTAAATCAGGAGTCGCAACGGACGAAAATGGGAAATTTTCCATCGCGGATAAGACTACTGGAGAGCGTATTCTTGTGTTTTCATACTTGGGTTTTAAAACAGATGAGATTAATGCAGGATCTATCACCGACTGGAAGATGCAGCTCATAGAAGACAACACTATATCTACAGTAGATATAACTGCTAAGAGCCAAGCAACTCGATTTATAGATAATGTGATAAAAACAGAAGTACTTGGCACTCGAGAATTAGAACGTGCTGCTTGTTGTAGTCTCGCGGGATGTTTCAGTACCAATGCCAGTGTAGATGCACAGACCACTAATGTAGTCACTGATGCTAAAGAACTAAGAATTCTAGGCTTGTCAGGTGTATACAATCAGATTCTGATCGATGGGATGCCTCTGGTACAAGGTGCATCATTCACATTTGGTGCAGGTAGTATTCCAGGTACTATGATAGAGGAGATATTCGTGTCCAAAGGTGCTAATTCTGTAATTCAAGGTTACGAAGGAATCACTGGTCAGATTAATATTATGCCCAAATCAGCTGCAAAGTCAGAAAGGATATTCTTAAATGCTTTCGTCAACTCATTTGGCGAATCACAATATAATGCCAACTACATTCATAAGCGGAAAAATTGGAATAACTTCAGTACTGTACATGGAACACTGCCTGCAGGAGAGGTAGATGGTGACAGTGACGGATTCCAAGACGTAGCTAAAGTGAAGCGATTCTCACTATTCAATAAATGGGTTTATAATAATCCTGAAAATCAAAAAATAAGAAGCCAGATAGGTCTAAGATTCTGGTCAGAAAACCGAGTAGGCGGTGAAACGAGCTATGATCAAGATAGAGACGAAGCGAGTGGGCAGATATATGGTCAAGCAATCAATATCAATCAAGCAGACTTCTACACCAAACTCAACTATAAGCTGGCTGATCTTACATCTCTAATATGGGTAACATCTGGATTCATCCACGATCAGAATAGCATCTATGGTCAAAAACTATATACCAGCGATCAAAAAAACTTATTCTCTAACTTGGTGCTCGACCACAACTTCGGTGAGCGTCTACACAATTGGAAAACTGGTCTTAGCATAAGAAATAACAATATGACTGAAACTGTTGATTTCGTCGAGAATCCTCTCACATGGACATATGCAGGAACTTACGAAAACGACTATTTTATTCCTGGGATATTTACAGAAGGAATATTTTATATGGATAGAATCACCTTAATGGGTGGAATAAGAGCGGACAATCACGGAGAATTCGGATGGAAAACAACACCTCGAATGCTTATCCGTGCCGAACTTAGTGAGAATACAGATGTAAGATTTAGTGCTGGTAAAGGATTCCGTAGAGTACATCTATTTTCTGAGCGTGTAAGCGTACTAGCGAGCAATAGGGACATCATCATCGAGGATGAAATAGCACCAGAAGAAGCGGTAAATTTCGGTGTGAATCTCATTCAAAAATTCCAAATAGGCGGCATCAACACTATCCTATCGGCAGATGGATACCTTACAATGTTTCAAAATCAAGTCTTCCCAGATTTTGATAGAGGCTTAGGTAAAGTATTCATCAATAACTTTAATGAAAGAAGCGAATCAAGAACTGTACAACTGGAAAACAAATGGGAATTTTCTGAACAGGTAGACTTTAAGTGGTCTTACAACTATCAGTGGACAGCTAGAAAATTCGAAAATCAGATGCTTCAACTACCGTTGGTTCCGAATCATAAATTTCTCACACAAACTTCACTCAGTACAGAAGATAATAAGTGGCAAGCAGACTTTACATATAGATGGACGAGCAGCAGGAGGCTGCCGATTACCGACGACTTCCCTATCGAATATAAACAACCAGAGAACTCCCCTTCATACTCTGGTATAGATATGCAGATTACGAAACGATGGCAAAAGTTTGAACTATACGGAGGCATAGAAAATATAACCAACTTCCGTCAAGCATTCCCCATACTTGGTAGCGATGATCCATTTGGCCCATTTTTCGATACGTCATTTAACTGGGGACCTACTAAAGGCAGAGAGTTTTATATTGGGTTCAGATATAAAGATTTATGATCAATAGGACTAATCTGTTATTTTGCAGATAGATTACACATTAAGAAATTATATAATGTGTTTTTATTCTATTTATTCGATTGATATTACAACTCAGAAATATGGTGTTTTTCAAGTTTTAAGGGATATTTAGCATCTCAAAACCCTATAATCACTACCCTTTTGTTATTTTTGCAGGCATTCTGAAAAATCATATGCAAGAATATCTTAACAAAATTGACAAAGATAGATTACCAGAACACATAGCAGTGATCATGGATGGTAATGGTAGGTGGGCTAAGGCACATGGAAAGCCAAGAGTCTTTGGTCATAAAAATGGGGTGAAATCAGTACGTGAAATCAGTGAGGCAGCTGCTGAACTGGGCGTGGGATATCTTACTTTATATGCTTTTTCTACAGAAAACTGGAGTAGACCTGCCTTAGAGGTCTCTGCTCTTATGGGTTTATTGGTAGAAACTATACGAAGCGAAGTCAGCACACTCAACAAAAACAATATCCGCCTCAAAGCGATAGGTGATCTATCAAAACTGCCCAAAAGGAGTCAAAATGCGCTACTAGAAGGAATAGCCCAAACCGACAAAAATACGGGGATGACACTAATATTGGCACTCAACTATAGCTCACGATGGGAGATCACTACGACGATCAAGAAGATTGCAGAAGAGAGCAAAGATGGATTGATTGATCCATCTGATGTTGATGAGGCATTCATATCCCGAAGGTTGGCAACTGCAGAATTTCCTGATCCCGAATTACTGATAAGAACAAGTGGAGAGCAAAGAATAAGTAATTACCTACTTTGGCAGATCGCATACAGCGAACTATACTTTACGGATGTTTTTTGGCCAGACTTCCGAAAAGTACATTTGTATAAAGCATTGGTTAATTACCAAGGAAGAGAAAGAAGGTTTGGAAAAACAAGTGAACAATTATAACTAAATCAAGTGCAATACTCACTTAATCTAATATGTCTTAAATGAGTAAAGCCCTGAGAAATCTAGCGACGAATTAAAACATTCGATAAAGAAAAATAACAGATCAATAATATCGATCGTTTATAATATTGCATATCAAGAAATAATAATGAATAGAATTTTCAAATATATACTTTTAGTCTTCATAACCGCCAGTACTCTATCTGCACAGGAGTCTCCAGACACACTAGGCATATTGGATTACACGGTCAAAACTGACTATGAAATCGGAAGCATCACAGTAATCGGCGCCCCAGATAGAGACAGAAATGCCATCAAGTCTATCGCAGGGATGAAAGAGGGCGATAAAATAAAAATACCAGGGGATATAGTCCCAAAGGCCATCAAGGCATTGATGAGATTACGATTATTCGATGATGTACAGGTGATACAAAACAAGGTAGACGGCGAAGTAGTACACTTGACTATAGTCCTCGTCGAACGTCCTACTCTAGCGAGATACTCATATACAGGTGTAAAAAAATCAAAGCACGACGATCTAAATGATATCGTGAAAAACATCTTAAACAAAGGTGGTATAGTTACTGATGCGGCGAAAGAATTAGCAAGGAGAAAGCTAGTAGAGTATTTTACCGACCAAGGAAAACTAGACTCTAAAGTGACTGTAGAAGAGATCCCTGACGAACAGAAAGCGAATGCAGTAAGACTGGTCTTTAATATCGAAGTAGGTAATCGTGCAAAAGTACAAGACATAACATTCATCGGAAATAAAGAAGTAAGTGCTCGAAAACTGAGGAAAAAAATGAAAAATACCAAGAGAAAAGGTACTTGGTTTAGAAAGACAAAATTCATCAAAGACGAATATAGTGAGGATAAAGAGTCATTAATTGCATACTATAATTCTCTTGGGTTCCGAGATGCTCGAATCATAAGTGATTCTATATGGAGAGAAGCTGATGGAGATATGCAAGTGCTTATAAATATAAACGAAGGAAATAGATATTACTTCAGAAATATAGCGTGGAAGGGAAATTCGCTCTACACAGACGACCAACTGGCAGCTGTACTTGGGATAGTAAAAGGAGATGCATATGATCCAGAACTACTACAAAACAGGCTGACATATAGTCTCGATGGCCGAGACGTATCTTCTTTGTACATGGATGATGGGTATTTATTCTTCGATATCAAACCTACAGAGGTGTCAGTGTCAAACGACTCTATCGACTTGGAAATGAGAATCTACGAAGGTCCTCAAGCAACCATCAATGAAGTACGTATCAAAGGAAATGATCGTACCCATGAATCTGTGGTAAGAAGAATGGTAAGAACTAGACCAGGACAAAAATTCTCAAGGTCTCAAATCATCAGATCTCAAAGAGAAATCATAAACTTAGGGTACTTCAATCCTGAGAATATGGATATCCAGACCCCTGTAAATCCACAAAGAGGAACGGTAGATATCGAATACGTACTGGAAGAAAGACCCTCTGATCAACTGGAGCTATCCGCAGGATATGGAGGTGCTAGTGGTCTGATCGGTACACTAGGTGTGACATTCAATAATTTTAGTCTACAGAATGTAAAGAATAAAGAAACATGGAGTCCACTTCCACAAGGTGATGGTCAAAAATTATCACTAAGGATCCAGAGTAATAGTAGATTTTTCAGATCTTATAACTTCTCATTTACAGAACCATGGTTAGGAGGTAAGAAACCTAATTCGTTTACTTTAGGAGCTGTACATTCAGCAATCGATTATAGCCAATTTGGACAGGGAGCGCTGTATATTACTAGATTATTTGCTGGTCTCGGCACACAGTTAAGATGGCCTGATGATTTCTTTTCTTCGTCGACTACCATTAACTTAGAAACGATAAGACTGGATGAATACCTCAATAGTGTATTCCAAGTAAGAGATGACAGAGGAGTATTCGTGACTATACGAGATGGTAGCTTCAAGAATTTCTCTCTTACCCAGACATTTACTAGGAGTTCTATCTCAGATCCACTATACCCAAGACGAGGTTCTAGAGTATCTCTTTCTCTACAACTCACACCACCGTGGTCACTATTGGGCGTAGGTAAAAGTGGTGGTCTAACTGATGATGAAAAAGCCGAAATAATAAGAATATGCAATGAAGAAAGAGGGCCTGTAAATCCTCTTAGCCCAGCTGAAGAAGCAAATAAAATATCATCCGTCGAAAACGCAAATAAATTCGAATGGCTGGAGTACCACAAATGGAAATTTAATAGTGAATGGTACTTCAATGTCGTAGATAAGTTAGTCTTTATGACGAGTATCAAAATGGGATTTTTGGGTGGATACGGAGATACGGGGATACCGCCATTTGAGCGATTCCAACTTGGTGGTGACGGACTATCAAACCAGAACAATGCACTGACGGGTACCGAGATTATATCACTCAGAGGATATGAAACCGCTGATATAAATAACAATAGACCTGCAGCTGTGTATGATAAATTTACCATGGAATTGAGATACCCATTATCACTCAATCCAAGTAGTACTATATATGCTAAGATATTTGCACAAGGAGGAAATGCATGGGAGAGCTTCACTGATTTCAACCCATTCGACATGCGTAGATCATTTGGTGGTGGATTGAGAGTATTCCTCCCTATGTTTGGACTCTTAGGATTTGATTATGGTATAGGGTTTGATCGAGACCTTCCAGAAAATGCAGAATTTGGACAGTATGCTCAATTCAATATTGTCCTAGGTTTCGAACCAGAATAAAAAGCACATAAGTAATAGAAATAGAATAGGAGGCAATTCGTTTTGTCTCCTATTTTTTTATTTACGTATAGATAGATGCATCATACATTAGATCAAACCTAGTAAATTTCAGAATGGTGATATAACTCTATTATGAAACATAGATCGATGGATGGAGTGAAGTATGAATGGACTGCGGCCTGAAACCCTGATGATCGATTTGGTCTATACCTCCGCTAGATGCAAATTTTAAAGGATGATCAGCTACTTCTGGAAGGGTTAACTCTTTTTTGATGGATTAATCGTAAAAAATGGTGCAATAATTTTCAAGTATATCTTTGAGCTCGCCGCTAGGCTTTCATTTCTGTATCGACACAGAAAATAAATCAAAGTCAAGGTTTACTTACCTAGTTAACTCCCATTTGAATAAAATTTTGCCTGTGTACATTCCTCTCGACTTTTTACTTCAGATGCAGGAATACTCGCTAACGCTCATCCAATTGATGATCCATGATAAAGTGGCTTAGTTGTGAAGGTTTCGGAGACTAATTTTCGTTAGGTGGAGTTTAGTTATTAC
Source organism: uncultured Saprospiraceae bacterium (assembly GCA_938007965.1). Classification (GTDB taxonomy): domain Bacteria; phylum Bacteroidota; class Bacteroidia; order Chitinophagales; family Saprospiraceae; genus CAJXUU01. The sequence goes on from CALLMH010000063.1 coordinate 46,501, forward strand.
GGAATGATGTTTTCTTTTAACCAGTTTAGAAGTAAGGAGAGCCACACAGTTGTGTGATGATTATGGTTTTAAGTCGATAGTAGCTACTAACTTTAGCTGGCTTAGGTCTTTGGATTGAATTTTGACGTTATGTGTCAACAACTCCGTAAAGTTTTTGAGTTCAGAAAAAAATGTTCTTACTTTTTGATTGTCCCTAACGATAGTAGGTAATGCTGTCATAGTCTACTGAATAAAGGGAATTCTGTATTCAGAATATCCCTCGTAAAATAATCATGTTTGATTCCAGATAGATTAAAGATAGAAGCTTTAAACTAAAGGATTTCGTAATTTACGAATATCCTACCTACTTCAACTTCCAAATAAAACGCTAGAAATTAAAAAAGGGAAAATGCTTACGCATTTTCCCTTTTTTCTTGTAGTTATAATATTATTCTTAATTGCCAGCTTGAGCTGCATCCATTTTCGCTTTATATTCAGCTACTTTATCCATCTTACTGCTTCTTGCGTAGATTTCTTTTAATGCAATAAGTGTATTTAAGTCTTTACCGTTCATTCCTTCTGCTTTCAAGAAATAAGGCATTGCCTCATTAAAGTATCCATCCATCTTAGCTTTTAATGCATCGTACTTTTTAGTACCCGCTGCAGAAAAATCATTGGCCAATTCATTGATTGCTCCAGTAAGAGAAGCTGCTTTGTTATAATATAAAGCTCCTTGAGAATATACTGCATCAAAGTTCGTAGGATCTTTTTCCAATGCTTGAGAGTAGTATTTCATAGCCTCATCGAAGTATTCGTCCGCTTTTGCAGTATTACCGGCAGTTCGCTCTGTTTGATTCAGTTGATCATATACATTACCAAGAGTCGTGTATATAGTTACATTGTCTGGCTCTTTTTCTAGTGCAGATTTCAATTTGTCAGTAAGTATATCGAGCTTACCTTCTGTTAGGTAGTAATTGATCTCTGCAAATAACAATCCTGTATCATCTGGAAATGCTTCTCTACCTTTTTCTAAGAAACCGACAGCTTTTTCTTTATCTTCAGTTGCATAGATATTATATAGTGCTTCGTATACGAGAGCTTTATCTGTACCCATTGCCACTAACTCCTCTAATACTGGAGCGGCTTCTAGACCTTTCTTTCCATAGTATCCTGATGCTCCTGTGTAGAAGTAATGATCTTTCTTATCTGCCTCTACATCGAGTCTAGATTCTCCACCGTTAGCACTTAGTACTTTATACACTTCTATTGCTTGGTTAAAGTAATCGAAAGCATTCGCATAGTCTGGAGTTTGAAAGAAGTATATCGCTAGATTATTGATATGTCCCTCCAAGGCTTGCATTCCTTTTAGTGCATCTTTTTTCACATTTCCCTTCTCCGCATTTGCGTGAGCTGTTTTGAATGCGTCGAAAGCTTTGGCACCATATTCTCCGTGAGTAATTACGTAATTAGGATCGATTAACTTAGCATTAATTTCTGCTGATAATACTTGATTGTAACCTTCTCCAAGAGCATTGTAATTCTTAGCCTTTGATTTCACTTCTTCATCTTCGAATGCCTTCTCGATCAGCATTAATCCTTCGTCGAGATCACCTGCGTTTGCTACTGCATTTTGGCCATATTTTGCAAGCAATTTGGCACCCTTTTTCAATGCCTTTTTACCTTCTTGAGCATTGATTGATCCTACTACAAGTATAAAACTTAGTAGTCCGAGAGCTAATTTTTTCATAGATATATTCATTTTTAATTATTGTTTTACCCGTCTGGGCTTTTGTTAATTCATATTGAAGACGGATATTGTCATTACTTTGTGTTTAAAATCTGTTAAAGACTCTGCACAAAAATGTTAAAAATTACTGAATTAATATTAATCCAACCGTGTGAAATCTCTATCAGAATCTTAAATCAGATAGACATTCCCCTATTTCTACCATTTTTAATAAAATCTAAGAAGTAATTTTCATTCGATTTATTCTTCTTCGTCGCTGTTTTCATCTCTTCTTATTACGGCTACATCGGCGATACTATCTTTTTTACCGAGATTGATTACTCGCACACCTTGCGTAGCTCTTCCCATTACTCTGAGATCTGCAGCTGCCATTCTGATCATGATTCCATCTACTGTAGTAATCATGAGATGATCATATGTCGTTACATATTTAACCGCTACCACTTTACCCGTCTTATCGGTTACATTCATCGTTTTTACCCCTTTACCGCCTCTGTTTGTGATTCGGTATTCTTCTAATGCTGATCGCTTACCACTCCCCTTCTCAGAGATTACGAATATCGTCACTTCTGGATCTGCAGAATTTACAGATAGCATTCCTACGACTACATCATTCTTATCATCATCTAATCTGATTCCTCTTACTCCGGCAGCTGATCGTCCCATAGCTCTTACTTTTTCTTCTGGGAATCTTATCGCTCTACCATTTCTATTTGCTATTACGATATCGTTCTGACCATTACTTAGTTTAGCTTCTAACAACTCGTCGCCTTCATTGATCGTAATGGCATTGATACCATTCGTTCTTGGTCTGGAGAATTTCTCCATTAAGGTCTTCTTCACGAGTCCTTTTTTAGTACAGAAGAATACATAGTTATTATTCAACCATTCTTCATCGGTAAGGTCTTTGACTATGATATAAGATCTTACTTTATCGTCTTTCGGCATCTGGATTATATTTTGTATCACCCTACCCGCTGATGTCTTACTAGCTTCTGGAATCTCATATGCTCTTAGCCAGAAACATCTTCCTTTCTCTGTAAATAGAAGAATGTAATTGTGTGCATCCGCTACGAATAAGTGCTCTACAGAGTCCGTATTCCTAGTCTTACTTCCTCTAGAACCTCTACCACCTCTTGATTGTGATTTATATTCAGATGACTTAGTCCTTTTGATATATCCCAAATTTGAAATAGAAATTACTACCTCCTCATTTGGAATCATGTCTTCTATGCTGATCTCATCATCGGCATAGCTGATATCCGTTCTTCTTTCGTCACCGAACCTTTCATTGATATCATCCAATTCCTTTTTGATAATATCTCTTTGCATATCTTCATTCGCTAAGATCTCTTTGTAGTGCGCGATCTTTTTCTGCAGTTCGTCGTACTCTGCTTGGATCTTATCCACTTCTAGACTTACGAGCTTCTGCAATCTCATCTCCAAGATCGCTTTTGCTTGAATCTCGGACAACTCAAAGGCGGATATTAATCCATCTTTAGCTTCTTCGACTGTTTTCGATTTTCTTATGATGGCAATCACCTCATCTATATTTGCCAAGGCGATCAATAACCCCTCAAGGATATGTGCTCTTTCTTCCGCTTTTTTGAGATCGTACTGTGTTCTTCTGACGATGACCTCAAGTCTAAATTTAATAAACTCTTCAATGATCTGCTTAAGATTGAGCATTTGTGGTCTACCATCTACCAATGCGATATTATTCACACCGAAAGAAGACTGAAGCGCCGTGTATTTGTATAGTTTACTTAATACGACACTCGCCATGCCATCACGTTTTACTTCCACTACTATTCTGAGACCGTTTCTATCAGATTCATCTCTTAGATCTCTGATTCCTTCGATTTTACCATCATTTACGAGTTCCGCCATCTTCGCTACGAGCGTCGCCTTATTTACTTGGTACGGTATCTCGGTAATGATGATCGACTCCATATTATTGGAATTGGTTTCGATCTCCGCTTTTCCTCTCACCACGATACGGCCTCTTCCCGTTTCGAAAGCATCTTTGACCCCTCCATAACCAAATATGGTCCCTCCTGTTGGAAAGTCAGGTGCTTTTATGTGTTCCATCAATTCTGGAATGGTAATCTCGGGATTGTCAATTGCTGCCTTTGTTCCAGCAATCACCTCACTTAGATTATGAGGCAACATATTCGTCGCCATACCTACCGCAATACCCGAAGCACCATTTACGAGGAGGTTAGGATATCTTGTTGGAAGTACCGTTGGCTCTTCTAATGAATCATCAAAATTAAGTGCCCAGTCGACGGTGTCTTTTTTGATATCTGTCAATAATTCATCTGATATCCTCTGCAATCTTGCCTCCGTATATCGCATTGCAGCTGGACTATCTCCATCCATAGACCCAAAGTTACCCTGACCATCTACCAGTGGATACCTCAGTGACCAATACTGAGCCATTCTTACCATAGAGTCATATACAGAAGTATCTCCGTGTGGGTGATATTTTCCTAGTACCTCTCCGACTATTCTCGCAGATTTCTTGTGTGCTTTGGAGAACGAAAGCCCCAAATCAGACATTCCATACAGAACTCTTCGGTGAACAGGCTTCAATCCATCCCTTACATCTGGCAGTGCCCTCGACACAATAACTGACATCGAGTAATCGATGTAAGCTGACTTCATTTCGTCTTCTATACTAATTGGTATAATACGTTGATCGTTAGCCATTTATATACAATTTTTTATTTTCAATATTAGTTTACAAAAGTACACAAAAAACATGGTAAAAAGAAGTAAAGTTGGCGGTAGTATTTTATGTGATAAAGTACATATTTTGTGTTACTGACCAAGTACATGGGGTGTACGATCGAAGGAGGTCTTACGTCATGCAAAAAGACTCACTGAGCCAATAAAGATTCGATTTGGTAAAACAAGCGAATGGAGAAGTTAAATATTAAAAAACCCCATCAAGCTTCGCCTAATGGGGGTCTATCCTATACTATTTCTATCTAGTTATTTCACGAATGAAATCGTCTTCGCTTTTTCATTATTTTTTAGCACAAGTATGTATCTACCACTTGCCAAAGTACTGACATCTATTGATCGGTTAAATGATCCAGAAATCATCTTTTGTCCTAATTGATTGTACACATCGAATGACTGTATCGTCACATCTGAAGTGACATTCAGTCTATCAGAAACTGGATTAGGATATACTTGGAAACTACCCTCTAATTCCTCTGTGCTTAAGAACGTAAAAAAGTCATTGATATATCTTGGGAACATTTGGTACCCTTCATTATGTGGTGCACTGTTGTCGAATTGTCCTCCGATACCGATGATAACAAGGTCGTATGCTTCAGTCTGCCCATAGATAGGAATTTCCGTTCCTGCGATCTCTGTATCGTTATCTATTCTTGCAGTAATCGTGCCTCCGTCCTCTGTTTCAAAATCAACGTTGAACGAACCACCACTCGCATCCCACTGTGATATATCTACAAATCTTACAGGCACGGTCTCTATCAATTTAGATTCCGTAGATTCATCGAGCACGCTCACTCCTCCTGTAAATTGGAGTGGATTATCACTACTTACTAATTCTACTGCATTGGCACTCAACTGCAACAACCCATTGAAGTGTCCGATAAAACCTGTAGCTCTAATCAGATCTCCCTCCGCATATGCATATCCTAGATCTCCACCTGAGAATAAGCCCAATGCATCACCACTCTCATCAATAAGTGCAAATTGTAGACCACTGCCACTTAGATTGGCTCCGTGTACTACGCCCTCTACTGTACATTGCACACCTGTAGAGTCAGGTAATCCGTCGGCATCAATCGTGTTGACCAATCCGATATCATACACTGGAATAGTAGGCTCTACGGGCCCCATAACAGTTACTGTACCCACCATTCCTAATCCTACATGAGGATCACATTGATAATCGTAGACACCTTCTATAGTGAATGTATAATCAAATATCCAATCTCCAGAAGACGCCATCCCGTTAAAAAATCCTTCTGGATTATTAGGATATGTTTCTAGCGATCCATTTACATTATGGAATCCTTGCACATTCATCCACCTTACAGATTCACCTACATTGATTACGAGATCTGCGGGTGTAAATTTATTACTCGACACCTCTACGATATGATCAGGCACGAATACACATGAAGAAGAATTAGCCTCATTAGGTGTACCTAAGAATGCTACTCCATTTACCATAACACCAAGATCATTGGTAGAAACACCCCAGTTACCTCCAATAGAATTATCAGAAGTAATATCGCACAATTCTATTGTCGCACCAGCACCATCTGTCCCTGCATCAAAATCAGGCCAATCTCCGCCGTCTTCGTATGTAACCTCATCGATCAATTGACCAGTAGGACTAGAGATTGCGATACGTTCTCCACCATTATTTGTAGCTATTCTTTCTATCTCGATAGCCTCTACACCTAGTACAGTCATGATGGCTGTAGGGTTGATCGCTAAGATCGCGTATGATCCAGCATCGATGCTACCACTTATGATCGTATCAGATGCATTGTCTTCTATAATATATCCCGCTAAATCAATAGTAGCTCCTGTCTCATTATACAATTCAATATATTCTAATGAATCTGCTCCAGACTCTGGCGGATTGTAACTAATTTCTGATATAACGAGTTGCGCCGAAGTCATCGTTGAGATCAAAAGAAAGGCAAGGAAAGGTAAAATTCTTTTCATTCTATTATATTTTAGGTTGATTATTGATAAATTGATTTGATAAAAATAGTAAATATATTACTACGTAGATAACGAATTAAAATTTAAGACGTATTTCCAGATATCGTATTCGCTGATTCCTATAATCAATGTTCCCATTATAGATTTTTTTGACAAATCCTGAAACCGGTTGATCCAACTACATCACTTTATGACGATGATCTAACCGATTTGGAAAATTCGAATAAAACAACAAGTGGTTATGGATCTTAAAATTCGAATATAATTATAGATGGCCATTATGAATCGTTAATTACTGATAAGAAAAAATGGACTGACTCAATTAAGAATCAGCCCATTATTTATTTCAAAAGAACCGAGGTATTAGTTAAAGATATATCTCAAACCAACTCTTGCCCTCCATCTAGATATTCTATCAGAAATTCCAAACCTCTCATTTCCTAGATCAGACTCTGTGAATGTAAATGTAGGTGTAGTACCATCAGCTTCCAAACCTTGATAGTTAAGAATTCTGTATGCAAATGGATTCCCGTATTGTACACCCCAATCGCTATTAATCATATTTCCAAAGTTGAATATATCAAGAGATAATTGCAGCTTATTGGTTTTTCCACCAATGTTAGTCCCTATATCTTGTAAGATTCTAATATCAAGAGTATGGACAAATGGAGTTCTATTTGAGTTTCTAGTAGCGTATTCTCCTCTATTTGAACTTAGATATGAATCTTCATTTATGAAATTATCCAAGGCAGCCCACTGATCCGCTGCAGAAAATGTTACTTCACCAGCATCATTTGTAATATCTACTAGAGAGATATCATCAGCACCACTTGGGATATAGATCAAATCTCTTTCTCTACTTGTACTTCCTGACTCTCTACTTAGATTTACATTGTTGTATACATATGAATATAGTTCACCTGATTGTCCATTATAGAATGCAGAGATAGTTGTGTTGAACAATCCATTATTAGTCCAGTCGATCTCGTATCCTGCTCCTGCGATAAGTCTTGATCCAGGTGAAAAGTCAGATCTTCCAATCATAGGATTATTACGACCATCTACGTTGAAAGATCCTCTCCATTGTGAAGAGTTCTGAGATGATGTACCCTCAATCAGAGATTCTGCATCTCCTACTGAGTATGCTACCATAAGATTAAGTCCATTACTAAATACTTTATCTAATTTAGTAGTAAAATTATATGCATATCCTTCATTAGTATTAGTTCCTAGATATACGGCTGTGTAGGTATCGTCTATTCTTGAGTTAGTATAGATTGGTCTGTCATCTCCTCCATTGGTCCAGTTATAAGCAACTTCAGTGTCACTGTTTACATTTTTGTACAATACATTGTTCAATGTTTTCGTGTACATACCTTCTACACTGAAGTTCCATCCCTGACCAAATTCTTGATCAACAGCCAAACTAGTTCTAAATACTTGTGGGTACTTGAAATTAGACGCAAATAAATCAACTTGACCTGCAGGTATAGTGACATTTGGATTAGTATACTGTGCTTGAGGATCCGCTATGAACTTCACATCTCCATCGATATCTCTCTCATCAAGACCTCCAATAGTTACTCCATTGTTAGTATACATACCACCTGGCCATACGAAAGGTACTCTACTTGTAAATATACCTAATCCACCTCTTATGGTAGTCTTGTCAGACAATTGGTAATTAGCGCCAATTCTAGGAGAAATCATTAGCTGTCCAGATGGAGCTTCACCACCTACTGTTCCTTCAAGATCGTATTGAGCTTCCAGGAGAGGAAGTGTTTCTGTATTAAATGATGCATCTACATTTGGGCTATCCTGCAATATTGGAACATCTAATCTCAATCCTCCTGTAAGTGTAAATTTGCTAGATACATTCCATTCGTCTTGGATGTAGAAACCAAACTGAGCTGCACCAAACTCTGCCGCTGCAGCTGATCCATCACCTGTAATTTCATCTACAAGAGAGTAAGATCTATCATAGTTAAATGCATTTCCGTCATAGAAATCCTGAACAGATCCAAATCTATATGCTCCGAAATTCTGTCTGATAAAGAGGTTGTAAAAACTGATGATCTCATTATGAGTACCAACAGTAAATGTATGGTCACCTTTATAAATCTTGAAATTATCAGTAATAGTTAGGATATTTTGGTCAAGTGCATTTGCAGTTGAAAAAGCCTCACTTCCAAAGAAGATCTGTCCATCACCATCATTGATTCTTACGTTAGGAAAATCTTGTCCTATTGGGTCTCTATCATCTCTCACCGTCGTATATCCAACGATTAAGTTGTTAGAATACTTAGATCCAAAACTAGAGCTTAGCTCGATTGCTGATGCATTTGTAGTTGTTGGGAAGAAAACTCCATTATTTTCAAAGTTGATTGAAGTTCTACCAGAACCGTTGACATTCAACTGCTCACCCTTAGTATATTGATGTCTAAAGGATATGTTGTGATCTTTATTTATATTGTAATTCAGTTTACCAAATATTCTAGTACCGTCTAATCTATCTGCTTTAGACCCAAAAGTTCCAGCTTCATATCCATACTCATCTCTTAGAAACTGGCTCAATTCGTTAAGACCAGCTTCATCAGTATCACCTTCATATTCTTCTATATTGAACGGCACTGGAGTTTCATCTTTTTGGATTTCAGCATTGACAAAGAAAAACAGCTTATCCTTGATTATTGGTCCACCTAGTGATGCACCCAATAGAGTACTAGAAAACTCATCTAATTTTTCTCCCTCAGCATCTTCTCCTATCCTCTTCAATAGTGTTCCATTTGTTTTTCCAGCCAATCCTTCATTTTGCATAAAGTAATACGCTGAACCTTTGAATTCATTAGTACCTGACTTAGTTACGGCATTGATACCACCACCTGCAAATCCACCATAAGATACATCATATGGAGATAATACTACTTGGATTTGATCTACTGCATCGATACTGAAAGGAGCTATGCCTGTCTGTCCTCCATTCTGTCCATTTGAAGCAAGTCCAAAAACATCATTGTTTACAGCACCGTCAATATAGATTGCATTATATCTATTGTTCTGTCCCGCAAGAGATATACCTCCACCGAAGCTTTCTTTTGCTTGAGGTGTCAATCTTGTAAAATCTTTAAGGTCTCTTCCTAACGTAGGCATATTGATGATATCTTGCTCATTGATCTGAGTAGAAGCACCACTGTTAGTACCTGCAGATCCCGCTTGTGCTACGATCATAAGTTCATCAAGTACTACACCTCCCTCTAAAAGCTTAGCATTTGTTCTCTTCTTCTCACCTAATGCGAGATTAAAACTAGGCAATTGATTGTCACTATATCCAATATAAGAAACGATAAATGTGTATGGCCCACCAACTTTCATATTAGAAAGATTGTATGATCCGTCAATGTCTGTAATGGTTCCGTAAACTGTTCCTGTAGGCGTATGTTTTGCTATAACAGACGCACCTATAAGTGGAGTATCTGTCTGATCTGTAATAATACCGCTCATAGAAGCAGTAGTTACACCCTGGGCAAACGACAACGTCGTCATCAAGGTCATAATGAATAGGAAGTAGAGTTTTTTCATGTTAAAATTGTTTAAGGTTTAGTTTTATTTAACACAAAGGTACAAGTAAACACTACATATAGAGAATCTTCATATGAATAAATTGTTAATATTTACTAACATATTTGCTTATATGGAATTTGGATATGTTTTATAATTAAGCCTTAAAACAAAATTTTATTTCAACCAACAAACATTGATTAATAAATTATTTTGCATCACTCATATTGAAGTAATGATAATGTGAAAAACTATTTGGATAGGGAACATACTAATTTACATTATTATGAAATTACTCATATCAAAACAGAGTACATGACGATTACTCGAGGCCGAGGATTACTTTCGTAGAGAGGTCCAACACTTCATCCATCTTAGAACTAGGCTGACCAGCAAAAAGAGCCATTTCACAAGTTTTCAAAATTGACAAATAAGAATCAATCATATCTTGTGATACTCCATTTTTAGATAACTTGGCTACTATTTTCTCTTTTTGAAAATCTGAATTGGGTAAGCCAAATTTGTTGCCAAGATACCCGTTCATAGTAGAGGATATTTCTTCATAGAATTTACGGCTGTCATTTTGCTCTTGGTGTAGTCGTGCTTTTTCCAATTTCGAATTGGCTAGCTTCATCGCTTTTTTTCTTCTTTTTTCTTCAGGATCCAGGTTATCTAGAAGTATTTCTTTGTATTTCATATAACCCATAGCCACAAAAGCCAATAGACCTAGGCCAAAACTTACAAACCAAAAACCATCGAAAAACTTCAATTGAAAAGACGATAGATAATCGACTTCTGCTCTATCTTCTTCTAAGTTCTGAGAGATGGATACATCCCTGTCATCTGCGATTACAGATCTCGTCCCTTTAGTCACCTGGACGCGGAACGGTGCCGTCCTAATCGTCATATATTTCATACTATCCGTATCATAATAAGAAAACTCCGGTTGTAGATTATAAGTGCCAGGTTTCTTTGGTACGATCAGGTATTCGATTTGCTTATAGTTACTTACTACCCCATCTCTAGAGGTATCCTCATCACGCACAACATTAGGATCATAATACTCCATATGCTCGACTTGTCGCTGATTCGGTGCTGAGAATGTCTTACCATCACCGGTTCCTCGCACCTCCATATTGATGACAAATGCATCGTCTGTAGTGATCCGCTTCTTATTGATCTTAGCCGCCATCTGATACTTACCGACGGCACCAGAAAAACTAATAGGTGCTCCAGGGGGTGGATCATTAACTTGGATGGTAAGTGGATTGGTTTTGATCCTCTTCTGTCTTGTAGGAGGTCGACTGAAAAATCCGCCGTTACTTCTTGCTCCTGGTATAGGGATAGCCAAGGTAACTGTCACGGGGGTAAAATCAAATCGACCCGTCCGCTGCGGAAATAAGGCTACTTTCTTCAGCACCTTAGTGTAGTATTCTTTACCATCTATGATCTCTCGCGTTACTTCTGATCTGTAATTCCGAAGCTCTTGAGAGAAAAACCCATCATAATCTGGTTCATTGACCAGATCATATCCATTTACATCTTGTTGTGTGTAGAGTTTATATTCTAATGTGATTTGCTGACCTAATATGGCTTCTTCAGCGGTAGTTTCTAGTTTTATATAACTTTCCTTATCACTATCTGCGATCTGACTGGCCGCTTTACCTTTTACGACTTCTACGGTGATAGAGTTAGATGTCATCTTTTTTCCATTGACCACAATAGAGCCGGCAGGAATCGTGTATTTACCGACTTTGGTGGCATACAGATCGTAGGATATAGATTGTTTTTTGGATATTGTACCATTGATGATACTTGTGGAACTGGACTGCTGCGGACCACCTACCACTTCAAATGGACTGAAATTGGGTGCACTGAAATTATTACCGTTTACTCCATTCAAAGTATATCTTACTTGAAATGCAGAATTCTGCACGACCTTCTGCGCATCCACTGTCAATCTGAATGATTGTGCATGTAGCACCACAAATGATAAACTGAATATTAATAAGCCTAGGATTCGCTTCATACCTCTAAATAACAACTTTATATTTTCTTGAGCTTTCTTTTTTTCTTTTTGCTTGTAGGCTCCTTGTTTGATTTTCTTTTCTGACTTGGGAAGTTGAATTCAAAGTATCCAGAATTTCTTGGAGGCTGCTCAATGATACCTTCTGGATTTGGTAAAACCAATACTGTGATCGGCTCAGTTTCATATGTTTCACTTACTGTCTCAAGATAACCAGGTAAGATCGTCACCTCTCCTACTTCATCACAAAGTATTGAATAACTGTATCTTGCAGTTTGCGTAACGTCACCATTGATCATAGACATAGATGTGGATGTATTGGGACCACTTATGATGTTGAGATCTTTCATATCTGGCCCTTCGAATTGTCCAGCAATATTATCTGCCGTGAAGACAACATTCAATATATTCCCTGCTAAGATCGTATCTGAACTGACATCCACATTGAATTCCTGTCCGAGTATAGGGATGGTAAATAAGAGTAAAATTAGAGTTTTAAGGCTCATGGTTTGCTGCTTTTATTAATATTACTTTTGAAAAATAAACTTCCTGATTTTAGCTTTCATCTATTCTATGGGATATCGAAGATGAATCACTGATCCCAAGAGGACATTAGCATTAATCGGCTTCACTTCTTACCAGTCTTTCTTTGGTTTTTTGCTATTGCCTTTCATTTTTCTTAGTTTTTCTTGCACTTTTTGTTCTTCATTATCTATAATTTCTAATAGTTTCCGTGCATCCTCTTTGTCTAGATCTTTTTTATCGGCTTGTTTAGCCTCCTGCTCTTTTTGGTCTTCGGACTCTTGAGATTCGGATTGAGATTCTTGCTCTTCTTTTTGCTCTTGATCTTCTTCTTGTTGCTGTTGTTCTTGTTGCTGTTGTTGTTGGTTTTCTTGATCTTGATTTTCGTCTTTATTTTGATCTTGATTCTCTTGCTGTTGCTGCTGTTGTTGCTGTTGTTGCTTAAGCATTTGCTTTGCTAGCATTAGATTTTCTTTTGCTTCTTCATCCTCCCCATTATATTTGAGCGCATTTTTGAAGGATTGTATACTTTCTTGAAATTTTTGATTTTGGAAATGGGTGTTCCCTAGATTATAATATGCATTTGATACTACTCTGGGATCATTGCTTGTAAGTGCGCTTTGATATTGATTAAGCGCCTCTTCGTAACGCTCCTGATTATAGAGCGTGTTTCCTAGATTATAGTTGGCTTTTCCTGACTTATCAGTCTCACTTGCTTTTCTATATTTGTCCTCAGCCAGTTCGTATTGCTCTTTATTATATAGATTATCACCTTCCATCAATAGCTCGTGGGAAGATTGTGCTGACGATGAACTTGTAATCAATGATAAAAATATTATTAAAACCAAGATCTTTAATATCACAAAAATCCTAGAAGCGGATAGCACTTCAGATTTATTAAAATACTTTTGATATTCTTCTGATATGATATCTGTCATGATGCTATTTTTTTTGAATAAACAAACTTAAAATATCTTCCTCAAACCATTTGGCAGTATCCAATCCAACAAAAATAATAGAAAAGCAATTCCCAAAAACCATTGAAAATAACTGTTGTATTCAGAAAATGACTTCTGCTCCACTTCTCTTTTTTGCAATCTATCTAACCTCGACTTCAGGTCTTTGATGGCATCTTCGCCTTGATTTACAAGATAGAATTCTCCGCCACCGCTCCTTGCTATGTCTTGCAGATTCTCTACATTCAGCTTACTGACTACCGGGTTGCCCTCTTCGTCTTTCTTATATTCTGATACACCTCGATTCATATAAGGTACATAAGTACCGTTTTCAGTACCTACACCGATCGTATATATGACCAATCCATCTTCAGCGCCCTGTATGGCTTTCGCCTTTGCTTTTCCTTCATGATCTTCTCCATCAGTGATGATGATCAATGCACGTTGATGTCGTACTTCTTCTTCATAGGCCTTCATCGCAAGATCAATCGCTTCATCTATGGCTGTCCCTTGTGTGCCAGCTAAGTTCGGATTGGCACTTTTGACAAATAATTCTGCCGCAGCATAATCATTCGTAAGAGGCATCTGGAGATATGCATCCCCGGCAAAATAGATCAATCCTATCCGATCCCCTTTCAGGTTTCTGATCAACTTTTCAGTGAATCTCTTTGCACGCTCCAATCTTGATGGTGAGATATCTTTAGCCATCATACTCTGAGAAATATCAAACGCAATAAAGATATCAGCACTTTCGACTTTCATTTTCTCTTTCTTCGTACCCCATTGTGGGTTTGCCGCACCTACAAACAAGAATACAAGACCCAATAAAACGGCTGCATTTTTCAACCACAACCTCATAATACTGGCATCAGGCATCAGTCGCTTAACCAAGGCATCATCCCCTATCTGAGCGAGTCTCTTTCCTCTCCAAAGATATACTAAGTACATCAATACGAATAAGATCGGAACCAATGCCAACCAATATAAATACGATATGTCTTCGAATCTAAACACCTATGATAATATATTTAGAACTGTTTTTCTTAATAATAATTCTACCAGTAGTAATCCAAGGCCTATCAATAAAAAACTTCTGAATTCGTCTTGATACCTCTTGAATATATTGACCTCTATCTCTGTCTTCTCTAATCGATCAATCTCGGCATATATTGCTTCTAACTGATTTCTATCTTTTGCCCTGTAGTATCTTCCTCCTGTACTGCTTGATATTTCTTGGAGTAATCGTTCATCGATCTGCACCTTCGCATTTCGGAATATATACTGTCCATTGCTTCTTCTATTTACCGGTGTGAGCGCATTGCCCTCGCTACCTACACCTATCGTATATACTTTTACATCGTATTCTCTAGCGATCTCCGCTGCGGTCTCTGGGTCTATATAGCCCGTATTATTGACCCCATCGGTCAGTAGAATTACGACTTTTGACTCTGACTCACTGTCCTTTAATCTATTTACAGCAGTAGCTAATCCCATCCCTATCGCCGTACCATCTTCCAATGTACCTACTGATAATGCCTGCAAGAAATCAATCAATATAGACTGGTCTGTAGTCAGAGGACATTGGGTAAATGCCTCTCCTGCAAATACTGCTAGCCCTAATCTATCGTACTTTCTATTTCTGACAAAATCCTCAGCCACTTGCTTACTTACCTCAAGTCTGTCGGGCTCGAAATCTTTGGCCAGCATACTACTCGACAGATCTATCGCTAGCATGATGTCTATCCCTTCAGCATTGACTTTTTCTTCTTTCAATGATAATTGTGGCCTCGCCAATGACAGCACCATAAACAAAAGCCCTAGCAACCTCAGCAGATCGGGTAACCAAGTAAGCTTCGTCCTCCATGAACCTCCTCCATCAAATGCTTCGGATGTGGAGATTGTAAATGTAGTATCAGAATTTTTATTCGCAAGAAATCGCCAAGCATACCACCCAAGTGGAATCAAACCCAACAATAAAAAGAAGGGACTGACAAATTCTATATTTTTTAGATATTCAATCATTCTCCACTTTCGGTTTCTATTTGTACTTGCTTTGTGATATTTACTATTTCTATGGCATCCTCCATAAATCTTTCATTGATTTCAGGCCCAGTTTTACCTTTTGCAAATTTCACCTTATCCGCGATTTGAAGAATATCCGTAAACTTAGAAATCACTGCAGTACCGATTCCCTTTTTTGACATTGAGTTTTTTAGTTGACTTGTGGTCATTTCTAAGGCTTGGATATCATATCTATCCTCTACATACTGTCGCATTACTCGAGTGAGTTCGGTGTGATATTGCTTTTCTTCTCCGCTTTGCCACAGTTGTTTTGACTTCAATTCATTCAAATCTTTTAAAGCGATAATGTGTGCGGGCTTTTTGACTTCTGGGACTATGACTACTTCCTTTTCTTCATTGTCTTTGAATTTCTTATTCAGATATATACCAAGGAGAACAAGACCTACAGCCGTTAATAATCCATACAGATATTTCATATAATCTTTCCAAGATATCGCTTCTTCTATGATAGATTTATTTTCATTTAGCTCTATTGCCTGACCTCTTGGCAATACATAAAGAGGCTTTCTTTGCAATGGCATCACTGCCTGAGCGGGGGTGGTATTTATAATTGGAATAGGGAGTAAGAATGCTCCGATAGTACTGATTCTTATTTTCACCGAACCTTGTAATGGCAATCCAGAACCATCTGGCTGTTGGCTTATGATTAAGTTGACATCATTGATACCGAATGCTCCTCCATCTACAATATCCACATCCATGATCTCATCAAAAGTCACGGAATCTTGCTGATAAGCGGCATTTTCTATTTCTTTCAGAGGACTGAAATCAATAGAAGTCAATTGTGTACCCGTAGGGACATTCATCTTATAATTCAGCACAACATCATCTCCAAAGTAGATAGAATCTGGTATCGCATCCACTGCTACACTGAGCTGAGCAGATACACTTGATAGCACTATGCTACAAAACAATATCAAAAAGTACTTCATCATCGGCCTCTCTTTTTGAAAAATTTCAACAATGATTTTACATAATCTTCATCTGTCTGGATACTCAACACATCCGAACCAGATTTATTGAATGAATTCTTGAATGTATTTTCGTGATTTTCGAACCACTGAGCATAATTTTCTCTCACTTTTTTTACTGATGTATCTATTATTCTTTCAGCGCCAGTTTCAGCATCTTTCATACGGATCAAACCCGCATTGGGCAATTCTCTTTCGCTCTTATCATAGATATGAATGCCTACGATATCATGCTTTCTTGATGCAATGTTGAGAGCCGTCTCATATCCAGAGGTGATATAATCAGATAGACAGAATACGATCGCTCGCTTCTTCTGGATATTGGTTAGATACTCTAATGCCAACTTCAAATCCGTACCTGTGCTTTGCCTGTCATGTGAGATGAGCTCTCTTATTATCCTAAGAATGGTTGTCTTTCCTTTTTTTGGTGGGATGTATTTTTCTATCTTATCAGAAAACAGGATAGCACCTACTTTATCATTATTGGTAGTAGCTGAGAAAGCAATGACAGCGGCTATTTCTGTGATCATTTCACTTTTGAACTGGCCCTCTGTCCCATATAGTGCAGAAGCACTCACATCGATCAATAGCATCACGGTCAGCTCTCTTTCTTCTTCGAATACCTTGACCGCGGTATCGTTGGTCCTCGCTGTAACATTCCAATCTATATTCCTAACATCATCGCCATAGATATAATTTCTCACTTCACTGAATGACATCCCCCTTCCTTTGAAGGCACTATGATACTCTCCCGAGAATATGTGTTTACTCAGACCTTTGGTCTTGATCTCAATCTTCCGTACTTTTTTGAGTAGCTCTGCTGTATCCATTTGAATTGATGAATTAGTGAATTATCGAATCGTTGAATCCAGAAATATAGATAGATTCAAACTTACATCCTGCAACTCCACTATGGTACTTCTACTGCGTTGATTATTCTTTTGATGATATCTTCTTGGGTGATACTTTCGGCCTCGGCTTCATAAGTTAGTCCGATTCTGTGTCTCATTATATCCTCACATACTGACCGTACATCTTCTGGTATTACATAACCTCTTCTTTCGAGGAATGCATTTGCCTTTGATGCTTTGGCTAGGTTGATACTTGCTCTTGGTGATCCTCCATAACTGATCAATCCTCCCAAATCTTGAATACCCGCAGACTTAGGATCTCTCGTCGCGAATACGATATCTAGAATATAGTTTTCAATCTTCTCATCCATGTAGATCTTCTTCACAGATTCTCTAGCTTTGATAATCTTGGATGGATTTATGATAGGATTTATAGTTTGCGCTACCTCACCCGATAGATTCTTGCGTACGATGTGTCGTTCCTCATCTTTTGTCGGATAGCCTATATTTACCTTAAGCATGAATCTATCTACTTGCGCTTCTGGCAGTGGATATGTTCCTTCTTGTTCGATCGGATTTTGAGTAGCGAGCACCAAAAATGGTTCCTCTAACTTAAATGTATCTTTTCCGATTGTTACTTGCTTCTCTTGCATTGCTTCTAGTAGTGCGGACTGCACTTTTGCAGGAGCTCTGTTAATCTCATCCGCTAAGATAAAATTTGAGAATATTGGTCCTTTCCTGACGTTGAATTCATTCTTACCAGGATTATAAATCATCGTACCTATGATATCTGCAGGCAATAGATCAGGAGTAAATTGGATCCTCTGGAATCCTGCATCTACGGCTGATGAAAGCGTCTTGATAGACAATGTCTTAGCTAGTCCTGGCAGACCCTCAAGTAGCACGTGACCCTTTGCTAACAATCCAAGTAATAGTCTACCTATCATATAGTCTTGTCCAACGATAACCTTAGCAGTTTCTGTTCTGATCTGATCTATAAACTCACTGTCTTGGTATATCTGTTGGTTTAATGCTTCGATATCTACTGATTCTTGCATGATGATTTTGGTTTTGATTGATTATTTTAGCAATACTAGCACAAAAATGAAAAAACTTTTCAAAATACAAAGCTAGGATTATATTTATAGTTTAATGCTTATTTGTCCTCTTAAACATGACCTCAAAAATAACGAAAGTGGAGATAGTAGATTTTTGTGTATACTTGTTTAACTATTCGTTAACTGAAAGTGAATTATGAGATTAATAATATCTTTTTTCTTCGCAGCATTTTTATTATCAAGCTGCGCAACAGTAAGCTATCATGATGGCGCAAACTATGACCCAGAGGTATCAATGTCGATAATTAAGGAACTAAAACTTGACACCTTGCTAATTGCTTTCCCAACCTATCAAGAGAAAGAACTTATTCTAAGGTCTTCAATAAAATCAAATTCAAAAAATAAAATCAACCTTGAAAAAAGACTTAGTGATCTAAAAAAACAACAAGCTACCGATCTAGCCAATGTAAAGAAGGCATTTAATAGAGAATTTACGTTCTGCCCAATCTTATATATCCCAGACTCATTAGTCCATGCTTTTGAAAATGGCGAAGAACGAGCATTTTTTGTAGGGGCGCATAATAAATTAAATGCAGAAATAATATACAGCAACAGAAATCCAATCAAGTTCCTCAGCCGAAGTGAGACTCAGTGGGACCTAAGAATAGGAAATGAATTGCTTCCAAATCCCTTCCCAAACTATATTTCATACAGAAATGGTCTTTTAGAACTATTAGGCATTCAAGATTTTGAAGATATCATTTCTAATATAGCAAACGCTTTGAATAGAAGACTAGAAAAATTCTATAGTAACCCAACTAGAGCTGTTAGTTATTGAATATCAAGACTTACATACTCATTTCAATTGGCCTTACTTTATTCCAAAGTTGCGTATACGTGAATTATCATGACTATGCAGCTACTTTGAATCCCAAAGCAAAAGAAATCATTAACCGCTTAAAAAATGATACTTTAGTAGTTGTCGTACCAACATATCAAGATAAAGAAAGAATCCTAAAATCAGCTCAGCGAATTGCAAGAGGAAAATCAGAAAGAAAAAAAGCAAAGCAAAACCTAATCAATCTCTATGCAGAACGACAAGTAGAAATGGAAGCGATCATCGTGGCTTTCAATGATATCTATACATTCTCTCCCGTACTATACATGCCAGATAGTCTAGTATATGACTTCGAATCTGGACAGAATAAGACCTTTTTCATTGACGATAATTTCAGGCTTAATCCAGATATAAAACATCATAACACATCTCCTATCAAACTCATCAAACAATTTGATCAAGAGTGGCAGATCAAAATCAAGGATCAAATCGTACCGAATCCGTTTCCTAATTATTACCTCTACAGAAATGGTCTCTACGGCTTTCTCGGAACTGAAAAAACAGACGAAATGTACGAGCGCGTAGCTTCTGTGTTCCAACGAAGGTTTGAGATTTTCCATGCTGATCCAGATAGTAGAATATCGCTTTAGATCAGAGGTCCCCAAAACTCGCTAACGCTCAAACAGTTGAAGATTCTTAAATCCAAATACCCAAGCTAGCTAGGACCATCAGCCACTATCGACTTAAGACCATATCATCGCACAAGTGTATTGCACTTCTTACTTTTGAACTACCCTTATGTAAGATATGAATGTATCAAAAAGATCAATCTTATAAACTTCTATCAAATAAAAAGAGGCTGCCTTCGAAAAGACAGCCTCTATATACATATGATATTGATCTACTGTTTATTCAACAATGATCATTTTCTTAGTCATCGTTTTATTATCTGTTTTTAGCTGATAATAAAGCACACCACTTGCGACATTAAGATCTGACTTTCGTAATGTGATGAAGTTTTTTCCAGCTTCATAATCACTAGTCGTAGATTTTAATACTTTTCCTTGTATGTCTAATATATTTACTGTTGCAGTACCTCTTTCTGCTAGATAGAAGCTGATAGTTGTATTTGCATTAAACGGGTTAGGCACATTATTGTACAACATATCATTTGATTCAGTATCTACAGATCTTACTGTACTCAACTCGATAGATCTTATCTCTAAGTTATCTCCAGCATACATCTCAGCGTTGATAACTTGGCTGTTGATATCTATTACCTCTTCCAAATTATTAGTCTGAGTCGCTTGCATTGATGCCGTAAATAGTACAGCGTCATCAGCGAGAGTTTGTCCATTCGGATTAGTCCAACTTACTACCATTCTATCATTATCTAAGATAGATATATTAGCCTCAGAGATCTCAATTTCGTCAGATGTGATGTCCACAAGTTTCATATCTGTATGATCCATTGTGAATTGGAATCCGCTGACATTATCAAAATCACTTACTTTGAAGTCGATACTTACTAGATCTCCTTTGTTTGCAGTCGTGTTATCTATAGATAATTTCACACTTTTACTAGACCTTGTTTCAATTACTGAAGCCTGACCTAATCCATTTACTGCATTACCATTCACATCACCTAGTTTTACAGCTATGAAGTCTTCGTTTGATCTATCAGAAGCTAAAGCAGTAACGGTAATATCTTGTGCAAAATTGAAATCATCATTTTCTAGCACCTGATTTGCATCTACAAACATCCAGCTATCCATGTTAGGTACTTCTGCAGTTACACCTAAGATTAATTTTCTCAAGATCAATAGATCAGCAGCTTTCACTTTATCATCGCCGTTCATATCCGCAGCAAGTAATTTGTAGTTATTTTCAAGATTCTGTAACCCTAAGATATGTCTCTGGATCATTACTAAATCCAATGTAGACACACCATTAGCATAATTATCATCTTTACTTACTGTCAATTGGTAGTCATTATTGATAGGAGAATCGAAACTAAACGCTCCGTTTTCATCAGTATCTAATGTTCTCGGATACTCTGGAAGTAAAGCATTGATAGATACTTGTGCATCTACTAAGCTCATACCAGCATCAGTCTTCACTGTTCCAGCGATTGCTCTTGAGCTAGGCACAGCACATGTTGCATTTACAGAGATATTATCTACATCCCATGCAGATACTTGAGCTCCATTACCTACTAAGCAGTATCCTAACAACTCGACTGTCAATTCTGTCATTTCTGTAAAAGTAAAATCATCCATGTCTGAGAAATCAAATTCTTCTAATGTCCAATCTAAAGTCGTTGCTTGATCCGCAGAAGTAAATATTACTGATCCATTAGCAGAGATTCTTACACCATATAGAGTTGGATAGTTATTACTTCCACTCGGTCCGTCTATCCAACTATACATATCAGGTCCCTTTTCGAAGAATGTCAAAGAAGAAACTTTAACCCCATCGCTATCATCTTCAGGATTGATAGTCACATTGAATATAATCGACTTGTCACTATCAGGATTGTAATCGCAATTATCCATTGCTGATACACACATAGCTATAGAGCCATTGACTCCTTCAGTACATGAGTGTCCGTTTTCAGAAGGGTTACTTCTGAATACATTCGTAGCTGTAATATCCGCACAATCCAAAGATTCTGGATAGTCAGCATCGAATTCTGAGAAGTCTGTGTTCGAAACATCAGTACTGAAAGCTCTACATTCATCTAAGTCATAAAACACAACTCCTACTGGATCTGCTTCTTCTACTTCTCCGCCATTACCATTGACACAATCAGATAAGAATACTGCAGAAGCTCCTGGATATAGATTAGACACAGCTGGTGCTATATCTCCTCCTTCTGTAGGGAAAGCGAATATCAGTACTTTTCCTCCTTCATTTGCTCTTTCTGCTACATATATACTTCCATCATCAGAATCATAAGCTGCATCCACTGGGTTACCCAATTCTGTAGATGGTCCTTCTATTCTGATCTGCTCACCTGGTGTAATGATATCATCAGAAGCCGCCGCTACGAAATCACTTACTACTACCAGTGCACCATCTGCTGGCTCAGAACCTAATCCTACATCCGTAAGTATCATAATATCTGACTCCGCGTCGTAGTCGATACCGTGTGTTCTTATTAGACCTTCTACTGTTACACTCCTAGTCACATTGATAACTCCAGTTGGAGCATCTAAGAAATTTTCGAATATTGCTACGTTACTAGAATTATCTTCTATTGCAAAAAGATCATTTCCTATGAATGTAAGTCCCCATAAGTTGACAGGTGAAGTTATCACCTTATCCAGTGTGATAGAAGTAGGTGTTGCGTCATAGATCACAAACGAATTTACCTGACCGTTTGAATCAGCTGCATCTTGTGCTACTACCAATTTACCGTTTCTTACCGCGATTTCTCTACCATTAGTAAAGTCTGAAGAAGAAGTAGCCGTCAATTCTGGCGCATCTCCATTAGCGATATTTTCAGTTACATTGCTGTATGCATTTATCACATTTTCAGATCTATTGAGATGATAAACCACATCATTTACTTCGTCAAAGTGTATACCGTCTCCGTCGTCACCTTGCGCCATGAAAGAATTGAAATCTGAATTTCCATCGCTATCAAAACCATAGATACCGATAGTGCCTTCCGTATTAGAAGAAACGAATAATTTGAAATCAGGATCTTCTACAGGTGGGTTTACTTCTTCTTGTATCTCACCACTACATCCACCAGTGGCACTAAATGGCTGTGCCACATATGGGAACGAACTACCAAATGGTCTGTCATTGCTCTCTACACCTGTAGTATAAGTCAATACATTCAAAAGGTCCTCCGTCACTGGAGATGGACTAGACATCGGGTCATAATCATCGTACCATAGACCGATAGCCGCTAATACGATACCACCTACTGCTTGTAATTCTATTCTCGTAACGTCATCTTCCAATCTTCTACCATTCGGAAATCCATCCATATTAGGGATAAATTCTAAATCTGCAGTCGTATTAAATGGTGCAACGGTAAGACCTATCGCAGCAGCTTGTACTAATCCCAACGAACTGAAATTAGGATCATCTCTAGGTGTTACAGGTGTTGCCATATTCAGTCTTAGCATATCTCCACCATTAGGCAAGAAATTATGAATGAATGGCTTACCCGCAGCAAGAGGATTCCCCTCTTTTCCAGTAGCTAATTGATAAGGTATGGCATTCGGTACTCCTGTATGGAATATAGGCCATATATCAACTGATCTTGGTTTCCCTGGAATCAATAATAAATCGCCGAATGCTTCGAATGCTGTACCTGTAAGGTCTCCTGCCGCTAATCCAGAAACACCGTCCGCACCGTTAGTAAAATCAAATGCTCCAAGAGAAGCTGTCTGAATTCTGAGTGGTCCGAATGCTGGAACTGCTCCACCAAACTGGTCGTCGTCCATATATAAAGCTAACTCAGGGTTGTAAAAATACTCATCCATCGTTGTTTCTGAAATCTCATCATAAGGAGAGATTGCATTCCAAAAATCTTTTTGACCGATTGGAATTACAGCTTCATTCGTTAGTGGCATTCCTAATCTAGATACTTGTACCCAGTCTCCAGAATATTCTGGATTACCTGTAGCAGATATAGTCTGCATAGCTGGTCTCGAAGCCGAAGCCCATACACCAATCACATAATCAGGATCTAGTATATTGGTAGGAGTTGCAGGTGCACCAGCTTTTAGCAATGTAGATATTGGTACTTGTATTGCCAATGTACTTACATTGTAACAGCCCGTTCCATCTACTGGTGTTCCATCTTGTCTTGGTGCATCACCGAGATCAAAGATACCACCTAGATCTACGAAAAATGGATCATCACTTGGTCCCGCGAATACAGTCTCACCTGTACTTGCTGTAGTAATGCCAGCACCCCATAGTGCGTCATAAGTAGTGTTAAGTCCTGCAGCACCTGTGATAGATCTATCTCCGATGTTATTAGGAGGTACTACTCCATTCTCTACTATAGTAGTGAAGGTCATGCCACCATCCATACTTCTTTCTAATGTATAGGTTGCTTTCTGATTTTGCTGACCTAATCTGATATTGAAGAAAGTAGTTGGGTCTTCATTTACGATATTGAATGTAAATCTGTATGTTACTTCATCCCCTGGTATTGAAGCATCATTATCTACGTGTATTTCGTATCTGATGTTTTCTCCAAAATTATAATAATTTGGTGCGCCTTGAGGCAATTGAAATGGGATATAAGTCGCGATCAAAGTGACCATATCTGGATTATCCGGACTACGGAATGCATATACATCTACATTGTCCGCAAGTGGATCATTCGAAATAAGTGGTGCCTCCCTGTGGCTAGATGCCATAGCGTGCGCTACTGCAATCATAACAACCACCATACTGAGGACGATTTGTTTTATATTAAATTTTTTCATTATTGTTATATTTTGAAATCGCTGAAACGATATTTAAATCACTCAACGAGAGATTTTTTTAAGAAATTGACTTAAAATTATTATCTGAATTCGATAGCAACATTATTGTCTTACTTCAGTACCACTCCATGGCATAGCCATATATGGGAACGATGAAGTGAATTCTGCATCATTCTTTTCTACTCCTGTCGAATAGGTAAGAACATTGAGCAGATCTTCAGTTACAGGACTCGGACTAGACATCGGATCGTAATCGTCATACCATAATCCTACAGCCGCTAATACTACACCACCTACCGCTTGTAATTCTATTCTCGTCACGTCATCTTCTAACCTTCTTCCATTTGGAAATCCATCCATGTTAGGAATAAACTCTAAATCAGCTGTAGTATTAAATGGTGCTACAGTCAGACCTATAGCAGCGGCTTGTACTAGCCCTAGAGAAGAAAAATTGGCATCATCTCTTGGAGTCACTGGAACTGCCATATTAAGTCTCAACATATCTCCACCGTTTGGCAAAAAGTTGTTGATAAACGGCTTACCCGCAGCTACTGGATTACCTTCTTTGCCGGTAGCCAATTGATATGGGATAGCATTAGGTACTCCTGTATGGAATATAGGCCATAGATCTACTGATCTTGGTTTTCCTGGAATCAATAGTAGGTCACCGAATGCTTCAAATGCTGTCCCCGTAAGGTCACCAGCTGCCAAACCAGATACTCCATCTGCGCCATTTGTAAAGTCAAATGCACCCAATGAAGCTGTTTGGATTCTCAAAGGACCAAATGCAGGTACCGCTCCTCCAAACTGGTCATCATCCATATAAAGAGCCAACTCAGGATTGTAGAAATATTCATCCCACGTTGTTTCCGCTAATTCCTCATAAGGTGTTAATCTATTCCAAGCATCTTTATCTCCGATAGGTATGATAGCTTCATTAGTCAATGGCATTCCTAGTCTAGATACTTGTACCCAATCTCCAGATACATCGTATGTACCATCTGTATTAAGTGTCTTGAAAGCTGGTCTCGAAGCTGATGCCCATACACCAATCACGTAATCAGAATCGAGTATGTTTGTCGGTGTTGCTGGAGCTCCAGCTTTGAGTAGTGTCGCTATTGGCACTTGGATTGATATTGTATGTACGTTGTACTTTGCGATCGCGTCTCTTGCTGGTCCTCCCTGTCTAGGTGCATCTCCGAGATCGAAAATTCCACCTAAATCAACGAAAAAAGGATCATCCACTGGTCCAGCGAATACTTTTTCGCCAGTAGTAGCTGTCGTAATCGCTCCATTGAAAAGTTCTGCGTATGTAGTAGATAGACCTGCACCACCTTCGATAGATCTAGGTCCTATATTTGTAGGAGGCACGATTCCGTCTGTGATTATCGCTGTAAATGTCTGACCACCATCCACACTTCTTTCTAAAGTGTAAGTAGTTTTCAGATTTTGCTTACCCAATCGTATGTTGAAGAAAGTTGTAGGATCTTCATTGATTTGGCTAAATGTGAATCTGTATGTTACTTCATCTCCAGGTACTGATGCATCATTATCAACATGGATTTCATATCTAACATCTTCTCCAAATGTGTAATAGTTTGGTCCTCCAAAAGGTAATTCCCCAGGAATATAGTTAGCTATGATAGTTATGGTGTTCGGATCATCGGGACTTCTGAATGCGTAGAGATCCGTATTATCAGCTAATGGATCACTAGCAATTAGTGGCGCTTCTCTATGTGATGATGCCATGGCGAGCACAGAAAACATCAATAGACAAAATAGTAGATAAGCTTTTTTCATCTTGTAAAAAAATTTTAGGTTAAAAAATTAATCAATAGAGAAGTAAACTCCACTACTAACCATAGTAGGTACGGGTGACCTTGGGTATTTGGATTTATTAATTTTTAACCAATAGGATAAAACATCTAAAACACTAAGTAACTATAATATATAATTCTCTTATAAACAGTTACTTGCACTATCTATTTCCTATAGAAAATAAACTTATAATTCTAAAAAAAACTTAAAACCATTGGATCTTTGATGTCGAGATGTAATATAAATGACGTGAATTACATTTATCAATCTTTCTTCTTAATGCAATATTTTAAAACATATCATGTCGCTCTCTGCTAGGCTTTCATTTCTATCATGACATAAAAACGAAACATAGAAGACAAGGGTTTTCGCAGCTCTTTACGCCATTTTTCACTATCGATTTAAAACAGCATCATTACACAACTCTAGTGCTCTCCTTACTTAAGAACTACCCTGAAAATATTCGCTCGTCTAGAATTATGAGTCTATTGTCTATTGCCATACATAATATTCTTAATAGTTTATTAACTTTCGGGCGAAGAAACGACTATTTCCATGATTCAAGATTTTATAAAAGGATTTACATCATACTTTGGCGCATTTGGCTTTATTGTAAAACATAATCTTTATAAGCACCTATTCATCTCTGGAATCATCAGTTTATTGATAGGAGCCGTAATCATCAGTACATCATACGGCCTGTCAGACGATGCAGGAGTATTCTTATCTAACTTCTACCCATGGGAATGGGGAGCTAGCTATGTAAAGACATTTCTAGAATATGTTTCGGGCGGAATCATGTTAGTGGTAGGTTTTTTATTATTCAAATATATCCTGCTCGTGCTCATATCTCCATTTATGGGACCACTGTCCGCTAAAGTAGAGACCATCATAACATATAGAGAGGAAGAATCAAAGTTTAGTATCAAGCAGATGAGCTACGAAATGGTAAGAGGGTTCCGTATTGCTAGTAGAAATATTGTAAGGGAAATATTTATTACAGTCATCCTTTTGCTCCTTGGATTTATACCACTATTGACGATATTTATTACACCATTGATATTTTTGGTACAGGCGTATTTTATTGGGTTTTCAAATTTTGATTATTTTTTAGAAAGAAGAGCTTCTGTATCCCAAAGTGTATCCTATGTAAAGCAACACAGATGGCAAGCAGTGGGTAATGGGAGTGCATTTTTATTGATATTAATCATTCCAGTGCTCGGGCTATTTTTTGCCCCTGTATTAGGTACTATAGCAGCAACAAAGACAGCCCTCAATAATAATAACTCAGGTGAGATAATATAACTTGATCAATACGAACGGAGGTTTCATCATGCATAATATAGCTTTGGTCTAGTTGACTGGTATAAATGATAAAAGCGAACTATCTTGCCATCATATGTCAACACAATCTAAAAGCATATGGTCAATATTCAATAAGTCGACTTGGGAGTCCATCCTCAAGAAAGACAGCTCTTACCATGTGTTTTTTTGGGTCAGCTTATATGTAATATTAGTAATCCTAGATACACGAGGAAGTCTAGGGTTGATCATGGCTAGAGAATTTATCAACGTCTTATTCTTTGCGATGATGGTATATATTAATATCTACTTTCTATTCCCTAATTATCTATCGAAGAAGAATCTACTTCACCACCTTTTAAGTCTGGCGATTACGGCTTTATTGATCACTCCGATAAAGACATTGTGTCTACTTTTGATCTCTTCAGATTTCGGCAGTTTTAAGGCAATCTTGATGCAGAATAGGTTTGACTTCTTCGCATCGACGCTTTTGATCGGTATATTATCTACCATGTACAGCATCATGAATGATTGGCTCGAGACTCAGCGTGAAAAAAAAGAACTCCAAAGCCAAACACTACAATCAGAATTGAAATTTCTAAAATCTCAGATAAATCCTCATTTCTTATTCAACACATTGAACTCGCTCTATGCACTAACACTAAAAAAATCGGACCAGGCGCCTGAGATCGTATTGAAATTGTCCGAGATGATGAGATATATGCTCTACGAATGTAATGAAAGAGAAGTATCACTCTCAAAAGAAATAAACTATCTAAAAAACTACCTAGAGCTCGAAAAAATAAGACAGGGTAAAAAAATGGATATCAATTTCATCATGGAAGGAGAAGTGGAGGGACAAAAAATAGCGCCACTAATGTTTATACCGTTTATAGAAAACAGCTTCAAGCATGGTATTAGCAATCAACTAACAGCTGGGTATGTAAATATATATTTAGAAATAGAAAAACAAAAGGTCAATATCATAATAGAGAATAGTAAAACAACCAGTATGCCAGCTGCCGGTGGTAAAAAAAGTGGCGGCATAGGCCTTGTGAATGTAAGACGAAGACTGGATCTACTCTACCCCAATCTACACGAATTGACTATTAAAGAAGATCCAAACACATATACTGTAAAACTTTGTATTAATTTAGATAAATAAAACGACAGAAATAATGATGAAAGCAATAATCGTAGATGATGAACCTCTAGCACTAGATGTATTGGAAACTTACATTGAAAAAATGCCAAATATAGAATTAGTGCAAAAATGTGAGAATGCACTAGAAGCAAATGAAGCATTAAAAAATCATGATGTTGATCTCATGTTTCTCGATATCCAAATGCCTCAAATCACAGGAGTCGAATTTCTCAAATCACTGAAAAATCCGCCTGAGGTTATATTCACAACAGCGTATCCTGAGTATGCTGTAGAAGGATTCGAATTAGACGCGGCCGACTATCTCCTCAAGCCTATATCTCTAGAGCGATTTATGAAATCCGTGAATAAAGTCTCTGAAAAACTAGGAAAGACTATCGAAAATCCATCTGGAGTAGTCGAAATGGAAGGAGATTTTATATTTGTCAAAGCTGATAAGAAACTTATCAAGGTGGACTTCAATGATATCATCTACATAGAAGGACTAAAAGACTATGTAATCATCCGTCAAGAAGCGGGCAGGGTCATCACCTTACAGACTATGAAGAGTCTAGAAAAAAAACTTCCCACGAGCACATTCAAAAGGATCCATAGATCTTATATAGTGAATATCCATAAAATAAATGCTGTGGTGGGTAACATGCTGGAAGTTACTGAAAAAGGGAGTACAAAACACCTTCCCATCGGTAAAAACTATAGAGAAGAGCTTCTCAAAATAATCAATCTAAAAAGATTATAAATCTAATACATTTCAGATAGCGAATCTGTTTTTTCGTATTTATATCAAAATACTTATGTCAAGCCATTTCTGAACTTATCTTTGTATATCTTACAGATATGATTAATTCATAAACAAATAATTATCAAGTGACAATACTTATCTTTTTTATTATATCCTACATACTATTAAGCATCAGTCTTTATATGCTATTCCCTAAGGCGGGAGTGCCAGCGGTAAAAGGACTAATCCCTGGAGTAAACTTCGTGGAATGGGCAAAACTGATAGGGAGAAAGCCTACTTATGCTTTACTATTATTAGTGCCAATAGTGAATATATTCATATTTACAGGGATGGCAGTTGATCTTATGAGATCATTTGGAAAACTAAAGTTTATACATACCGCCGCTTCTGTCATATATGCTCCTGCGATATTTGCTAAGGTCGCTACGAATGATAATGATAAGTATCAAGGTCCTATCCTAGAAATGGAACATGACTATGCTGAACAAATCGCAGCTGCAGAAAAATCAGGAGATAAATATGCACTCAAAAAATTACAAGAAGATAATCCATATAAGAAAGGTGGTGGTAGAGAATGGATAGAGTCCGTAGTATTCGCTGTATTCGCCGCTGCATTTATCAGAATGTTTCTCATCGAAGCATATGTGATACCTACCCCATCCATGGAAGGCTCATTAAATGTAGGTGATTTCCTATTCGTATCTAAGGCTCACTACGGTATTAGGACGCCTATGACTGTGGCCATGTTTCCATTGTTACACAATAGACTACCCATCGTTGGAGGAGAATCATATTTAGAAAGTCCTAGCTTACCTTATTACAGACTTCCAGCTATAGAGGACATCCAGCGTGGTAAGCCATTTGTATTTAACTGGCCTGTAGGTGATAGTATATACCTGACACCGCAAAGATCATATACCGCTAATCAAGTACGAAGACAAAACATACCAACTAATGGCGAATTAATCACACGACCGATAGATAAGAAAGATCACTACATAAAAAGGGCAGTGGGCATCGCTGGTGATTCTCTTCAGGTAATAGATGGATTAATATATATAAATGGACAGCCCGAAAAAGTACCAACGCACAGACAGTTTAGCTATGATGTCTATCTTGGAGGTGATGCTATTCTCGATAAGAAAAAACTAGACAAACTTGGTATTGATGAAGGCGACTCAGCTCTTTCTTATTATCAAAATTGGAAGTTCTTGTCGAACAAATCTAATGACGGTAGGAAAAACTATGACATCTTGTTTTTAGATGACAGTCAAGTAGAATCTCTGCAAGCTGCATATCCAAATGCCGACATCAAACGTAAGTCACAAGAACCAGATGCTAACCGTGTATTCCCTAATAACTCAGTCTTATTCCCTAACTGGACAGTAGATGACTACGGTCCTATATACATCCCAAAAGCTGGCGATGAAATAGCTATGACTCCAAAAAATATGGCACTATATGGCAGACTTATCAAGGTATACGAAGGAAATACTGTAACTAAAAAAGGAAGTCAATATCTCGTCAATGGTCAGCCACTTAAAAAGTACACCGTAAAACAAAATTACTATTGGGCTATGGGTGATAATCGCCATAACTCAGAAGATAGCAGAGCATGGGGATTCGTACCACATGATCATGTCGTGGGTAAGCCATTGTTCATATGGTTCTCAACAAAAGAAGGCAATATATCGAATGGGATCAACTGGGATAGAATATTCAAATCTGCATCAGCTGATTAATAATAAATAGAAGCGATTGATTTACTTTATTCGAGTCAATCGTTTCTTTTTATCACTGACTAAGGCTAATAAAACTTGTTTAAGCAACTTTATAAAATACCAGAATTCAGAAAGTGTTATTACTGCTGAACATCCTCAATATAGTGATATTCCTATCCTGATAAAATACAGTTCGAATTATCGAATTACATTTTTTTGGGTGAGCTTAGTTATTAGAAAGGACTAAAAAAGAAAATGGGGCTCCTGGTATGGAAGCCCCGCGACATTTCTTTAGGTGTTTTTGAGTGAAATAAGCCACTCTTCAAAAATACATTTCCCATATTTTTTTGACAATATAGAAATGCGCAGAATAAGATAAGAACCTTAATCTGTCACAAATGTACGTTTACTAAATACTAAACCTGCAATAGTTAGGCGGAAAACTATAAAGTTTAACATTATTTGATAAATACTTTACATAATAATTGAATTTTAGTTAAAAATTTTCTTTGACATAATTAATTATAAATCAAATGTTTATAAATATAATTTATTTTATATAACGATAAGTAAATATGTGAACCAGATTAAAAATCAAGCAGTTACTATTTATATTTTGAATAATGAAATATCAATCTGAAATAGATTTATTTTTGCCTAGTTTGGGTTTATTCGGCAGGAAAAAATCCGAATATCAAGTTCATCTCAATAAATATTGAAGTAAGATTGATTTAATTTGTAGTTCTTGAGAAACAACTTTGCACTTCATAGGATTATTCAGAAGTAAGGACAATATTAAAATTATATCACTTACAAGGAGCATTAATTTGTGGCAGAAATTAAATCGACCTTAGCTGGCTTAGGTATTTGGATTTCATTTTGGCGTTAAGAACTTGCAACTGTCTGAGCGTAAGCGAGTTT